>CAWJAA010000016.1:0-12240 GCA_963840615.1 Terriglobia bacterium | reverse complement strand
GTACGACAAGGATACTAGGAGCAGCCGAGGCGCTTGTCAAGAAGCGGGGACGCTTTTCTCTGGCGCATTCCCGGCAAAGGAGTAAGTAGCCCCCAGTGGTTTTGGTTGACGGGTCCCGCCGCCTTTGTTATAAATCAAACGTTTGGTAGGTTGCTACGTCTCGGCGCCTCTCGCGCAGCGGATGCCCACCTCATGCCTGGCCGTTTCAGTCACATCGGCGTTCTGGTTCGCGACCTTGCGGGAACGGTCGAGCGTTTCTGCTCGCTGTTGGGCGCCCAGGTGATCGAGACTGGACATCTCGCCGAGACCAACACCGACGTCGCCGTGCTTGACCTGGGAGGCGTCCACCTCGAACTCCTCAGCTCCAAAGCCTCGGATTCGAAGGTGGGCCGCCTGTTGCGAGAACGCGGGGAAGGCATTCATCACCTTTCCTTCGAGGTCGATAACATTCGCGAGCGCATGGCGCAATTGCAAAAAGACGGTATCGGGCTGGTCGACAAAGTTCCGCGTCCGGGCCTGCACGGACGCCAGATCGCCTTTCTTGCGGCGCAGGATACCGCGGGAATCCTGATCGAACTGGCGCAAGAAAATCCTGAAGCGAAGGAGAAGCAATAAGTATGGGTGCGATTGACGTCTGGTGCAATCCCTTTACGCCGGAAGGCATCAAGCATCTCTTCATCGACAACGAAGAGGTGTACTTCATGATGGGCGTGCAGTGGGGCCGCACCGCCAACATGAAGGGCTACTCCGCCGAAGAATTTGTTGCCCACATGGACAAGATTGGGGTGGAGAAGGTCTGCGTACCTGCCCTGAAGCAGGCTTTTTACCGCAAGAACAAGATGGGCGCGGATTTCGATTATGCGGACATCGCCAAGCTGGTGCGGAAGTTTCCCGACCGCATCGTTGGCCTCGCGGGAATCAATCCCTTCGAACGCATGGAAGGGGTACGCAAGCTGGAGCACGCGGTCAAGGAGTACGGCTTCAAGGGGGCCCACGTGCATCCCTTCGGGTTCGGGCTGCCGATCAACGCCGCGGAATGGTTCCCGTTCTATGCCAAGTGCGCTGAACTCGGTATCCCCGTAGTCTTCCAGGTAGGACACTCCGCCGAGTTCATGCCCAGCGCCTGCGGGCGGCCCATCCTGCTCGACGACATTGCCCTCTACTTCCCGGAGCTTAAGCTGATTGGCGGACACACCGGCTGGCCTTGGGTAGAGGAAATGATCGCCATGGCGTGGAAGCATCCCAATATCTACGTTGCCGTGAGCGGGCACGCGCCCAAGTACTGGGATAAGAACCTGGTCCACTTTCTGAATAGCCGCGGCAAAGGCAAAGTGGTGTGGGGCACCGATTACCCCCTGATTCTGCACCAGGAGAGCCTGGCGCAGATCGACGCTCTCGGGTTGAAGCCCGATGCCAAGCAGGCACTGCTGCACGATACGGCTGCGGCGATCTTCGGATTCGGAACCGCCGCCAAGGCTACCCGGGAAAGCAAGGCCAACAAGCAGAAAGCAACGCGAGCCTGAGACTCTGATGACGTTTGATGCTTACAAGTTCTTGAGCGTGGAGCAATCCGGCGGCGTGACCACGGTTTATCTCGACAAGCCGCCAGCCAACACTCTCGACAACGATCTTTATGCGGAATTCATTCGCGTCAGCGACCAACTCGACGCCGATGCTGCGACCCGCGCGGTCGTCTTCGCCAGCCGCAATCCCAAGATCTTTATCGCCGGGGCTGACATCAAGCGCATGAAGGAGTACCGCTTCGAAGCGGATTACGTGAACCAGGTGATCACTCGCGTTCACCAAACCCTCGGGCGGCTCGAGCACATCACCAAGCCAACCATCGCCGCCATCACCGGGTATGCCCTGGGTGGCGGTTGTGAGTTTTCCCTGTGTATGGACTTCCGTTTCATGAGCCGGGGCCCGGCGCGCATCGGTCTGCCTGAAGTCAACATCGGGATCATCCCCGGAGGAGGCGGCACTCAGCGCCTGCCACGCGTGGTGGGCTACGCCAAGGCTCTGGAGCTGATGATGACCGGAGTCTACCTGGACGCGGACGAGGCCGCCCGCATCGGCCTGATCACCCGGGCGTGCGAACTGGACACCACCATCAGCGAGGCGCAAGCCTTCGCGGCGCAACTTGCCGGCCAGGCCCCGGTGGCGCTCGCTCTCATCAAGAAATGCCTGCGCGCTTCGATCGGCCAGACCTACGAAAAAGGTTTTGCAGTCGAGAAAGAACATTGCAAACAGGCGGTCCTTTCGCAGGATGCACGCGAAGGCATCTCGGCTTTCATCGAAAAACGCAAACCACGCTGGACGGGAAAATGAATCCAGGCGTAGCTATTGTCGGAGCGGTACAAACCAAGTACGAGCGGCGCAAAGACCGCCAGGCCTATAACGAACTGGTCTACGAAGTCGTCTCCGGCCTGTTGCAGCAGACCGGGGTTCGTATGCAGGAGATCGACAGCATGGTGACTGCCTCCCAGGATTTCTGGGATGGCAAGACCATCTCCAGTATGTCGGTGAATGAAGTCGTTGGCGGATATCTGAAGTCGGAGTCGAAAGTCGCTTCCGACGGCGTCCAGGCGCTGATCTATGGTGCCGCTCGCATTATGGCGGGAGCCTTTGACTACACGCTGGTCGTGGCTCACTGCAAGGAATCGGAAGGCCAGGCCCGCGAAATCACCAGGGTGATGTTCGATCCTTATTGTCAGCGCCCCCTCGGTCTCGACGAGCCCAGTGCGGCCGCTTTGCAGGCGCGGGCGTATGTGCACGCCGCCGGGATTGACTCCCAGGCGTTGGCGGTGGTTTCGCAGCGCAGCCATCGCCACGCGTTGAACAATCCCCTTGCCCAGCGCGCGGCCGACTATTCGCTGCAGCAGATTCTGCAGGCTCCCACTTACGCGGATCCTCTAACCGAATTGATGGTGAGTCCGATCTCGGACGGAGCCTGTGCCCTGTTGTTGGCGAGTCCCGAAAAAGCCAAGCGGTTCGCAGATCGTGCGGTCTGGATCGCAGGCTTGGGCAACGCCACCGATGCCTACTGGACGGAGCGCGATTTGTCGGCCGCCGATGCCTTGGGACATGCCGCCAAGCGCGCCTACAGAATGGCGGGCATCCGGCCAGACCAGTTCGATGTGGCCGAAATCTCCGCTCGCTATGCCCACGAGGAGTTGCTCTACGGCGAATCTCTGGGATTGTGGAAGCGGGAAGAGCTTGCTTCCTTATTACAGTCGCCGCAGGGCGCGGGGATGCGAACCGAAAGTAAATCCTTCGGGAGGCGCAATCAGCGGAAATCCCACGACCGTTTCTGGTCTTACCCGCGCGGCGGAAGCCTATCTCCAACTCGCCGGCCGGGCGGGAGAGCATCAAGTGCAAGGCGCAGTTCATGCCTTGGCCCACGGAGCGGCGGGACTGTGTGGTCAAAGTCAGATGGTGATCGTACTGCGGCGAGGTGACGCGTAATGGGACGCAAAGTTGCCATCGTTGCCACCGGTCAGACCAAACACACCGCCAAGCGCCTGGACATCAATATCCGCGAACTGATCACCGAGGCGGTCAGCAAAGCGCTCGACGATGCCAGCCTGCATATCGAAGACATTGACGCCGTTTTCCTCGGCAACATGGAGCCCTTCGAAGGTTTTATGTTCCCCGAACTGTGGAGTGTCGAAGGTTGGGGCGGGTACCTGAAGCCCTCGGTGAAGTTCAACACCGGCGGCACCGTGGGCACGACCACCGTGATGGCAGCTTATTACTATGTTGCCGCGGGACTGTACGACAATGTGCTCGCCATTGGATTCGAAAAACAATCGGAAGGCCATACCCAGGCCGCCATCACCACGGTCGGCGATCCCATTTGGGAGCGGACCATGATGGCTGGCGCCGTCGGTAACTTCGCGGTCATGGCCAGCACCTACATTCACGAAAGTGGAGCGACCCCGGAACAAGCCGCGAAAGTTGCCGTGAAAGCCCGCCGCAACGCCTGCAACAACGAGTACGCCCACCTGCAGATGCCCAACATCACCGTCGAAGAAGTCATGGCTTCGCCGGTCCTGGCTCATCCCATTCGCAAGCTGGATATGTGTCCGCAATCCGATGGCGCCGTTGCCCTGGTGATCAGCGAGGAAAGCATCGCCAGGAAACGGACTCGGCAGCCGGCCTGGATTAAGGCCGTCGCCACGGCGCATGAGCAGCAATACATGGGAGACAGCCCCAAGCGCCTGGCGGTGATGCGCAGTCAGATTGCCGCTTCTCAGAAGCTCTACAAGGCTGCGGGCATCACCAATCCCCGCAAGCAACTCGATGTCGCTGAGATTTACGAGGTCGCAACCTACGCCGAAATGGCCATGTACGAGAACTTGGGATTCTGTGAACGCGGACAAGGCGGCAAGTTGATTGATGAAGGTGTTACCAGCATGGACGGAGAACTGCCGGTCAATCCTTCCGGTGGCGTCTTAAGCACCAATCCCATCGGCGCTACCGCCATGATTCGCGTGGCGGAAGCGGCGCTGCAGGTAATGGGAAAAGCCGGCAAGCGGCAGGTGCCCAAGGTGCGAACCGCCTTGGCTACCGGTTACGGCGGCAATGCCTGGACCGATGCGTTGATCCTGGGGGCTGAATAAAAATGACCGCAAACGTCGACGCCAAAGAACAAGAAGCCTTGCGGGTGCCGTTCCGCCTGAAGATGGAGTACGACTACGCCATGGGAGCGTGTGCCGAGCGCTTCTTTCAGGAACTGCGCGAGCATAAACGGATCCTCGGAGTGCGCTGTCCCTCATGCCAGCGCGTCTATGTTCCCCCTCGACCCGTGTGCGGCATCTGTTTTGTCGAGCCCAAAGAATGGGTCGAAGTCAAAGATGAAGGATCGCTGGTGGGATGCACCGTGGTTGCGCTGCCCTTCATTGATCCCATGACCGGCGAGCGGCGTCCGGTGCCCTATGGCTTTGCCATCGTGCGGCTCGATGGAGCCGACACCGCCATGTACCACTTCCTGGAAGAGACCGACCCGAAAAAGATTCATGTCGGGCAGCGAGTGAAGGCTGTTTTTCGCGAAAAGCGCCAAGGCAGCTTGCGTGACATTCTGCACTTCCGCACTCTGGAAGGATGACGGGAAATCATGGCCAGCGTTCATCAGAAGATTGAAATTCCGTTCCAGTACACGGCCGGGCCCGCCCTGACCCGTTTTCTTGAGGGTCTCAAGCAAAAGACCATCGTGGCCGGGGTGTGCTCGCAATGTGGCAGATGCAGCGTCCCGCCGCTTTCTTTCTGCGGGCGTTGCTGGCGTCCCATCACCCAGTTCGCTCCCTTGAGCGGCCTGGGAGTGCTGGTCAGCTACACCCGGGCGGCGGACGGAAATATTTACGGGCTGATCCGGCTGGACGGAGCCGATTCCACCATCGTCCACCGCGTCCTTTCGGCCGCGAGCGACCCGCAGATCGGCGCCAAAGTAGAGCCCATATGGAGCATGGAGCGTGCGGCCAGCATCCTCGATATTGAGCACTTCCGGGTTCTGGGCGAATAGCGAACCCGCCCGAATCAGCGTTGACGGCGGGGGATTTCTCGTATATAAACAAACGTTTGGTAGAATCTGAAGGACGGGGCGCGCCGTGGAATTTGGCTGGAGCGACGAGCAGTTGCAGATTCAGAAGACCGCCCGCGAGTTGCGGAGCGCGAAATCGCTCCTTATGTCACAGAGTACGACCAGCAAGAACGCTTTCCCAGCGAGATCGCCCAGAAGGCCGCAGAGTTAGGATTCATGGGAGGTGTCGTTCCGGCGGAGTATGGTGGGTCCGCACTCGACTTCATCAGCTACACCATCATCCTCGAAGAGATTTCGAAAGTCTGTCATGCGGTTGCCTGCGCTCTGTCGTTTCCCAGTGGACTCTGTGGCGCGGGAATTCTCGAGTACGGCACCGAGGAACAGAAACAGAAATACCTGACACCGCTGGCGCAGGGCAAGATCTTTGCGGCCACCGGGGTCACTGAACCGCATTCCGGTACCGACGTCGCTGCCATGCAAACCGTGGCTGTCAAGGACGGTGATAGTTACGTGCTGAACGGCAGCAAATCCTGGATCAGCTTTCTTGACGTGTGTGACTTTGTGCTGACTTTTGCCACGCTCGACCGTGCCAATCCGCGGAAGAACATCTGCGCCTTCATCATCGAGCGCGACGCGCCCGGACTGAAGCTCAAGCCTTACAAGAACAAGCTCGGGTTTCGGCCCCTGAGCTCCGGCGATGTCTTTCTGGAAGATTGCCGGGTCAAAGCCTGCAACCGGGTGGGTGCTGAGGGGCAGGGTTTGAAGGTGGCGATGTGTGCGGTGGAGAACGGCCGCCTGGGAGTGGCCGCCCGGGCTCTCGGCCTGGCGCAAGCTTGTTACGACGCCTCCGTGAAGTACGCTCGCGAACGGATTGTGTTTGCTCAACCCATCGGCCGCTTCCAGCTTGTGCAGTCGATGATCACCGACATGGCAGTCGGAATCGAAGGCGCCCGGTCCGCTACCTACCGTCTGGCCTGGATGAAGAACCAGGGTATGCCGGGCACGCGCCCGCAGGCGAGCCTGGCCAAGATGATGGCCTCCGATACCGCCCTCATGGCGTCAACCCATGCAGTTCAGATTCACGGAGCTTACGGCTGCCTGGGGGAATCTCCTGTAAGTCGATATTTCCGGGACGCAAAGGTTTTCCAGATTGTAGAAGGACAGAATCAATTGCATCGCAGCTTGGTGGCTGAGCACGCGCTCGGTTACCGCGGCGAATAGCCAGGGGAACGAATGGCCAAATATGACGTGGTAGTGATCGGGGCGGGCGCGGCCGGACTGACGGCCGGAGCGCTGCTGGCGAAGCAGGGCAAGAAGGTTGTGGTCATGGACCGGGAAAAGCACCTCGGTGGACGCGCCATGGCTGTGCCCTTTGAAGGTTACCGCTTAAGCCTGGGTGGACACCTGCTCGAAGACGGCGGTTCGGGAATCACCAGGATCATTTCTTATCTTGGTGGCGAACTGAAACACGGTCTTACCAGCAAGGGCATGCCGGTCTGGGTGGATGGCAAGTGGCAGAGTGTGCAGGCCCTGTACAGCACCGATAAGAACGAGCTCAAAAAAGTCATCAAGATCCTCTGCGACACCGACTGGAAAGAACTCGACAAATGGGATGACAAGCCCATGCGCGAGTGGCTTCTGCAATACACCACCAGCGAAGGCGTCATCGCGCTCTTCGAATACATTGCTTGCGCGGAATGCCTGACTGAAAAATGGTGGGACCACTCCGCCAGCGACAACCTTTACACCCGCAAGATGCACTACATGGAGCGCCGCGTGGCCGGGTATTCCTGCTGGCCGGAAGGCGGATGGCATGGCATCTTCGACAAATTGGCGACTTCTCTGAAGGCCAATGGCGGCGAACTCTGGACCGAAACCAGCGCCCAGAAAGTCATCATTGAAAACGGCCGCGTGAAGGGCGTGGCCTTCGAGAAAGCCGGCCGCGCCATGATGACGGAAGGCTTCAACTGGGAAACCATTGAAACCGATGCCGTCATCAGCACCCTTCCGGTCTGGAACGTCTTGCAGTTAGTGCCCGAAAAGCACTTGCCCGACTGGTACGTCACCAAAATCAAAACCCTCGCCGACGACAAGTACAAAGTCTGCTGGCTGGGCTACTACGTTGCCAGCCATGAACCCATCTTCACCGGACTCGATCCCACGGAACTCGCGATCTGGTTCGATTCTCCGAACAGCCGGCTTCCGGGTTGGGCTTTCCTGGCGACCGGCTACGATCCTTCCGTGGCCCCTCCGGGGGTTCATCTTTATAACTGCGGATTTGCTTATCAGGGCGCACGCAGCCGCGACTGGATCGAAGAGAAGTTCAACCTGGTCGACAAAGATCTGGAAGGGTTCTATCCCAAGACCTGGACCAAGAAGAACATTATCTGGAAGCGCCGCCACGTGGTGCAGCAGCCCGCCTTCGGCGTCTTCCAGAAGCCCGGGCTAGTTGGAATTTTCCGGCCCGACTATACCGCTCCCAGCGTGGAAGGTCTGTGGTTCGCATCCGAAACGTTCCGTTCTCGCGGCATTGGAGTGGATCGCGCCGCCCGCGCGGGATTGACCTGTGCAGAGCAGTTCCTGGGAACCAGAATTCCGGAATTCAAGGAATCGTGGCACGACTGATGCTGATAGAACGTAAGAGCCTGGTCATCGACGAGTCCACGGCGGCCGACATGGTGCGCGACGGGATGACTATCGCCATCGGCGGATTCATCAACTCCAGCCATCCCATGGCGCTCGTCCGCCAGATCATCCGTCGCGGCATCAAGAACCTGACCGTGGTGGGTTCCGCCTCCGGGGGGCTCGACCTCGATCTCATGATTGCCGCCGGCTGCATCAGGAAGCTAGTCACCACTTACATGGGGGGTGAGCACTTCTGCCCGGTGGCGCCTTTCTTCCGCATCGCCGCGCAACGCAACGAAATCGAAATCTTCGAGTGCGACGAAGGCATGTTCTACTGCGCGCTGCGAGCCGCGGCGCAGGGGCTGCCTTCCAATCCCTGGAAGGCCGGCATTGGTACTTCCTTCCCGGAAATCAATCCGGAAATTAAGGTCTATAACGATCCGGTTTCGGGCGAGCCCATGCTGGCGATTCCGGCGATTACCCCTGACCTGGCTTTGATCTACGCAGCGCAATCGGATGCCTATGGGAACGTCCAGCACGTCAGTACCGGATTCGGCGACCGCGCCATGTGGCGCGCCGCCAAAAAGACTGTCGCCCAGGTCGAGAGGATCGTGCCCAACGAGGAGATTCGTAAGAACCCGTTAGCGCACATCCATTCAGGGAGCCGATCACGTCGTGCGTGCCCCCTACGGATCTCATCCCTTCGCCGGCCCCGGCTACTACATTGAGGATTCCACCCAGATTCGTGAGTATGTCGCTGCCGGCAACGCCTACGCGAAAAACTCCGACCGTAAGCCCATTGAAGAATACCTGCAGAAGTACGTGCTGGGTCCGAAAACACACGACGATTACCTGGAGGTGGTGGGAATCCGAAGGCTGGTCTCCCTCCACGAGAACTAGAATTTATGAGCAACACTTCTACCGGATTCACGACCAAAGAACTGCTCGCGACCTTCATCTCGCGGCAGGTGCGTGACGGCGAACGTGTCGCTGTGGGTGCGGGTCTCCATGTGCCCCGGGCCGGCATCCTGCTGGCTCATCTCACCCGCTGCCCTAATGTGCGTCTTTACGTGGTGATGACTTTTACTAATCTGATTAAAGAACCGCGGATGGAGCCGTTCTACACCACTTACGACAATCGCCCTACTAAGTGGGCGGAGTCGTTCATGTTCCATGATGATTTCCAGGAAGACCCGCGTACCGTCTCGGACACGTTCGTGGTGGGCGGCATCCAGATCGACAAATACGGCAACTCGAACCTGATCGGGGTCGGCAAAGACTATAAGCACCTCACTTTCCGCGGTCCGGGGGCGGTCGGAACGCTCTCCATGGCGCACTACGTCAATCGCTACTACTTGTTTGTCCAGTCTCATGACAAGCGCATCCTGGTCGACAAGTGTGACTTCATTTCGACCGTAGGCTGGGGCGAAGGCGGTGCGGATGGCCGTAAAAAACTGGGAATCCCTGGGGACGGGCCGGTCTATTGCATCACGCCGCTTGGCATCATGGATTTCGAAGAAACCTCGAAACGCATGCGCCTGAAGAGCGTCCACCCCGGCGTGAGCGTGCAGCAGGTGATCGACAATACCGGCTTCGAATTGGTAATCCCCGGGAATGTGCCGCAGACCGACGCCCCCACGGAAGAAGAGTTGAGCACGCTGCGGAACCGCATTGATGTCGAAGGAATGCTGAGGCAGTAGAGCCAGATGAAGCTTCTCGAACCCATCACGATTGGCACGATGCGCGTGAAAAACCGCATCGTGATGCCCCCCATGGGCATGGGATATGCCCATGAGGATGGGAGTGTGTCCGACCGCGTGCTGGGCTACTACGACAAGCGCGCCGCCAGCGGTGTGGGCATGGTCGTAGTCGAGAACTGCATCATTGACCCCACCGTGCTCGGGGTCGGGCCGGAACTTCACCTCCACCACGATCGCTATATTCCCGGTCTCGCGAAACTGGCTAAGACGATTCAGAAGCACGGCGCCGTGGCCGGTATCCAGCTTAATCACATGGGACGGCAAACCACCCTCGGCCAGCCGGTCGCGCCCAGTCCCATTCCGATCTCGCCCCGCGGCCCTCTCCCCAAAGTGCTGTCCATCCCCGAGATCGAATTTGTGGTCGAGGAATTCGTTCAGGCTGCCCGCCGGGCCTTCGATGCCGGCTTTGACTTCGTTGAGATCCACGGCGCGCATGGATATCTGATCTGCGAGTTTATGTCGCCCCTGGCCAACCGGCGCGAAGACAAATATGGCGGCAGCCGCGAAGGCCGTGTCTTGTTTCCCGCGCAGATCGTGGAAGGCATCCGTCAGACCTGCCCGCGCTTCCCCATTCAGTTCCGCATCTCCGGAAGCGAGTACGTCGAGGGCGGACTGACGGTAGAAGAAAATTGCGGCATTGTGCAGATGCTGGTGGCTGCCGGAGTCGGTTCCATCAGCGTTTCCGCCGGAAACTGGCAGACTCTGCACTACATCATGGGGCCCATGTTCATGCAGCCCGGATACCTGGCGAACGATGCGGCCAAAATCAAGCAGGCCACGCAAGTTCCGGTGATCGCGGTCGGGCGGATTCACACCGTTGATCTTGCCGAACAGGTTCTGCAACAGGGTAAGGCTGACCTGGTCGCTCTGGGACGAGCCCTGATTGCGGATCCGGATTGGGTGAAGAAACTTGAAGAGGGACACCGGCAGGATATCCGGCCCTGCATCTCGTGTAACACCTGTGTCGACTTCGTTTCGCGCGCACTCGAGGCCCGCTGTACGGTAAACGCGGAACTCGGGCGCGAGTACGATTTCCACCTTACTTCCACTGCACACAAGCTGAAAGTGCTGGTCGTCGGCGCAGGTCCCGCTGGACTTGAGGCCGCTCGTGTGGCCAGTGAAAGAAAACATGACGTCACCCTCATCGAGAAAGGCTCCCGGCTCGGAGGTAAGCTGCACGTCTCGGCTGCGGCTCCGTCTAAGGACGAAATCAACCACTTTATCCAGTACTTGTCGGACCAGGTACATCGCAATGGCGTTAAGGTGGAACTCGGACGCACTCTGACCAAAGACGATGTCTTAGCCATGCGGCCCGACTTGATCCTGTTGGCCACGGGTAGTTCGCCGGTGGTGCCGCCGATTAACGGCGTTCGGAGTCCCCACGTCGTAGTCGCCGAAGATCTGCTCATGCAGCGCGCCAAGGTGGGGAAACGGGTTGCCATCGTTGGCGGCGGCGGCACGGGATGTGAGACCGCGGAATACCTGGCGGCCCGCGGTCACCAGGTGGCCATCCTCGAAATGATGGCCCATATCGGATTGAACATCGAGGCCATCACCCGCCGCTGGATGTTCTACGAACTGCGCAAGGCCGGGGTCGCTCTGATGACTAAGTCCAAAGTCATCCGTATTGAGCCGGACCGGGTTATCTACGCCAATCCGAACGGGGAAGAATGTATCTACGAGTGTGACAACGTGGTCATCGCCCTGGGGTACCGGCCCAACGATGACCTTGATTTCTGTGATGAAGACTTTGAAATTCCCAGTTACCGTATAGGAGATTGCCAGAAACCAGGAACTATCTTGGACGCTATCACGGCAGGAGCTAACATTGCTGCTCGCATCTGAAACTCTCCGGAAGAAAGAGGAGGATAATTTGACGGAAGCGGGTGAGGCGAAAGCTAGTGGCCGCATGGCCGAAATTCTCGACAGCGCAGCAAAGTTTTTCTACACCAAGGGCTATCACGCAACCTCGATTGAAGACGTAGCCCGCGATGTTGGCATGTTGAAGGGCTCTCTTTATTACTACATCAAGTCCAAGGAGGATTTGCTTTACGAACTCCTCCTCGGGGTGATGCAGCAAGGGCATGCCAGCGTTGACAAGGCGCTGGAGGGAGCCGAGGGGCCGGTCGCCCGTCTGGAAATCGGAATCGAGCAACATATCGATCACATCATCCGAAACCAGGTTCGAGTGGGTCTGTTCCTCCACGAATTCGATTCACTCTCCGGACGCCGCAAGCAGCGCGTGCAGGAGGTGATGAAGGATTACCAGAAGATCTTCACCACCATCGTCAAGCAGGGCCAGGCCGCCGGTGTTTT
>CAWJAA010000015.1:0-49517 GCA_963840615.1 Terriglobia bacterium | reverse complement strand
TCCCAAGGCGACGCAGTGGGTGATTCATGGGGCGGGGAGACGACGTGGTGCCTCCGGATTTCAGCCATCGCTATGTGCAGACCAAGAAGCCCGCGGGGTGAGGATGTGCATTTGCTGGAGATTGCGCAGGCGGGACATTTCGAGTTGATCGATCCGCGATCGGCGGCGTGGGGGAAGGTGGAGGGAACGGTAAGACATGAGGCGGGTGGGTAGACGACGAGACTGCAGCCGGTGATTGGGAAACAGGAGAGGATGCCGCGGCGCAGCAGGAAGCGGGACGCCCAAGGGCGGGGGAGTTGGCATGAAACTTTTCCAGCCGTATTTTGGTTTCTTCCAGACGAGGATCGGCGGCGAGGGCGCGTCGGTCAGCAGCCCAGGTTAGCGCCCAAAAGAGGGGCGCGAACGAACCAGCCAATCGCGTCACCGAGGGATCACTCTACTAGCCGTCCAGAAAACGGCGCCCAGGGCTTCGAATGCCAAGATCGCAGCCCAAGTCAGAGCATCCGAGGATATCCTGAGAAGGGTGCTCGCATCGTCATCGCCCGATCAACGCCTGTAGCGCTCTCGTTTTTCAGGAATGCGTAGCTGTGGCTAAGAATCTTGCGAAGTTGGAATAGAAAGACGCACAGAGTCAAGGCGACAAGCACCACTAGCAATTTGGCTGGAACCGGTAGCGCAGGCCGGGTCCCATCATGCCACACACCCACCACGAGCCAGCACACCCATCTAAAAAATTATGGCCGTAGCAGCTTTCCATGTTGAGCGGGTGAAGATCTTGCTGCTAAGTGGGGATGACACTGTTGCCCCTAAGCCGTCTTGTCCTCCCTCCCTCAGAAACCAGTTACTAGCGTCCATCGTTTAATCTCCTATTCAACGAGATCGGGCTGGGTCGTTTCTCCGTCCTAGTCGCAGAAAGAGCGCTGTCCCCACGGTGAGTGCGGCTCCGGTGCCCCACACTATGTCCCGCTTTCAAAACCCCCTCTTCGCTAACGTAACCACCTTTCTCAGCTATGCTCTCTCCAAGAAGTAACAATGGGCCTCCTGTGCCCCACCGATCCAGCACAGGGTGTTCTTCAGCTTGCTCTGGGGCTGAAGAGCAGGCGGTTGCGGTGGCTGCTTGACCGCCACGTTTGGCCCCGCTGCCCCCGCTTCCCGTGGGGTCGGCGCGATCCAGTTTGTATGGCGTCACGCGATAACCACCATCGTTGCCATAAACCCACCACCCAAAAGTACCTTCACCCGCGGAGGGCACAAATTGAGGGTCATTGCCGCCCGACGAGATTGTGCCTACGCCGTTTCCGCCGTCGGGAGTGGTGTAAGAAACGCGAAGCGCGTCGGCACCGGTATAGGAAAGAGTGATGTCTTGCACGCTGCCGTTGAAGTAGATCCCATCATCCGTCGTAATGTAGCAAACGCCCCCGACAACACTCAGCCACCCGCACCAATGTAAACGCAGTCGAGCCCCAGCCGGTCAAGCGCGTTCTCCGGATTGTTGTTCACATACGCATACCGATTCCAGCTATGCGGATTGGTCGGATTCGACCGCCAGCCCCGCGGGGTCGGGTGAAATCCAGCGGCCCTGCACCGGACTGTACGCGGCGGTACATGAAGTCGTAATAGTCCGGCATCGTGTCCTGATTCTGGCCCGTGAAGTTCAGGTCCGTCGTGCCGGAGGCGGCATAGTTCTCGCCAAACGGAGCGTAGGCTCCGTCGGAATACATGGTTCGTGTCTGCGTGGTGGCCAGCCGCCAACTGCCCAGCCAGTCGGAATGGCGGTAATAGACCGGACCGGTCGTTCCCGGAGCGTACACGGCAGTCGCCCCTGCAGGAAGCGGAACGAAGGCCTTGACCAGGGTCTGACCGTTCATCAGCGCCAGTTTCCCTCCGGTGGGAGCGTACAGCATTTGCGTGTAAGTGCCGCCGCGATTCTGCTCGACCACGCGGCCCAGGGCATCGTAGGTCAGGGTCACAGAGTTGGTGTCCACGGTGAGCATCTTGCCTTCCGCGTCCCAAGTATAGCCGTGGACGGTGTCGCTGGTCAGGTTGCCATTGTTGTCATAGCTCGGCAACAGCGTCCCGATTTGCGAAGATCCTGCAGGTTGAGCGCAACGTGCCGACCTTTCGAACCGCGAAAGGTGGGCGCAACCTCGTTTCAATTTCCGCAGGGAAAAAGGTGGGCCAGCCCCCTCAGGATGACAACGTGGGAGGTAGGGCAAGATGAGAAAGGCCCCACTTCTCGCAAAGTGCGCGAGAAATGGGGCACCCATTTCTTTCTCCGTTGTTCGATCGGATTAGAAGGCGTCGATGCCGGTGATTCTGGAGCCGATGATCAAGCGTGTGGATGTCCTGGGTGCCTTCGTAGGTCTTCACTGACTCCAGATTCATCATGTGGCGCATGATGGGGTAGTCGTCGGCTACGCCGTTGGCGCCGAGTATGTCGCGGGCCATGCGGGCGCATTCCAGGGCCATCCAGACATTGTTTCGCTTCGCCATGGAGATATGGTAGTGCTCGGCTTTGTTCTGGTCTTTCAGGCGTCCTACTTGCAGGACTAGTAACTGCGCTTTCGTGATTTCGGTGATCATCCAGGCTAGCTTTTCCTGGACTAACTGGTGGCTGGCGATGGGTTGGTCGCGGAATTGTTTTCTTAGCTGGGCATATTGCAGGGCAGAGTCGTAGCAGGCCATGGCGGCGCCGACGCCTCCCCAGGCAATGCCGTAGCGGGCCTGGTTCAGGCACATGAGTGGAGACTTCAGTCCGCCAGAGCCGGGGAGCAGGTTGGCTTCGGGGATGTGCACGTCTTGCAGCGAAAGCCCTGACGTGACCGAGGCGCGCAGCGACCACTTGCCGTGAATATCTTCGGCCTTGAATCCGGGGCGGTCGGTCTCGACCAGGAATCCGCGGACCTTGTCGTTTTCGTTCTCAACTTTCGCCCAGATGACCGCGACGTCGGCGATGGAGCCGGAGGTGATCCACATTTTCTCGCCGTTGAGGATGTATTCGTTGCCGACTTTGCGGGCGCGGGTGCGCATGCCGCCGGGATTGGAGCCGAAGTCGGGCTCGGTGAGGCCGAAGCAGCCGAGCTTTTCGCCCTTCTGCATGGCGGCAGCCAGTTTTGCTTTTGCTCGTCGCTGCCGAACGCGTAGATGGGATACATCACGAGAGCGGACTGCACGCTGACGAAGGAGCGCACGCCGGAGTCGCCGCGCTCGAGTTCCTGCATGACCAGTCCGTATTCGACGTTCGACATGCCGGCGCAGCCGTAGCCTTTGAGGCTGGCGCCGTAAAAGCCGAGATCGCCCATGGGACGGACCAGTTCGCGGGGGAAGCGTCCGTCGCGGTTGCACTCTTCGATGATGGGGACGAGGTTGTCTTCAATGAATTTGCGGGCGGTGTCGCGGACCAGGCGCTCATCGTCGGAGAGCAAGCGCGTCGAATTGCAGGTAGTCTACGCCCTTGAACTTGATGGCCATGTCGAGTCTCGTTTCTGGTTCGAACCAGTGCGGAAATCGTGCTGAAATAAACTCTCAAAGGTAGCAATGTTGGAGGTGGGCGTCAAACGGCGCCATCCGCCGGCGGGAAGTTCAACGCCTGCCTGGGGATTCATTAGAAATTTACTGATCTGTAACCTTGCTGTAACAATCGGATCGTACAAACGGGTGTTGCATAACTTCAAAGGAGGAACACCTGGTGATTCGTCGAATTGCGCTGTTGTGTGTCGCTCTGGCGTTACCCGCTGTGGCGCAGACCACGTTGAATGGAGCGGGCGCAACGTTTCCCTATCCGATGTACTCCAAGTGGTTTAGCGAATACCACAAGGCTCATCCCGAGGTACAGATCAACTACCAGTCGATTGGCAGCGGCGGCGGGATCCAGCAAGTGCTGGCGGGCACGGTGGATTTCGGGGCGAGCGATGGCCCGATGACCGATGAGCAGCTGGCGAAATATAAAGCGGGAAAGCTGTTTCATATTCCCACGGTACTGGGGGCGGTGGTGCCGGCATACAACATTCCCGGCGTCAATGCGGAATTGAAGTTCACACCGGCGGCGCTGGCGGGCATCTACCTGGGGAAGATTACCAGTTGGAACGATCCGGCGATCGCGAAAGAGAATCCGGGAGTGAAGTTGCCGGACCAGAAGATCATTGTGCTGCATCGTTCCGATGGCAGCGGCACGACGTATATTTTCACGGATTACCTGTCGAAGGTCAGTTCCGACTGGGCGAGCACGGTGGGCAAAAACACCTCGGTGAAGTGGCCCGTGGGTCTGGGTGGCAAGGGCAATGAAGGCGTGGCGGGACTGATCCGGCAGATGGAGGGCGGGATTGGCTATATTGAGCTGATTTACGCGGTGCAGAACAAGATTTCCTACGGAGTGGTGCAGAACGCGGCGGGAGATTATGTGAAGGCGAGCCTGCAGAGCGTGACGGCTGCGGCGGCATCGATGAAGAACATGCCGGCCGACTTCCGCGTGTCGATCACCAACGCCCCGGGGAAGGATGCATATCCGATCTCGAGCTTCACCTGGTTGCTGATTCCGCAGACGTCGAAAGATCCGGCGAAAGGGAAAATCCTGAACGGGTTCCTCAACTGGATGCTGGATAGCGGGGAAAAGATGACGGCGGACCTGACCTATGCGCCGTTGCCGGATAACGTGAGTGCGAAGGTGCGCGAGACCGTGAAACAGGTCCACTGAGTGAGCACTGACGGAGGGTGAAGGCGCCGGCACGACGCGGGCGCCTTTTTCATTGGTGTAGCGTCGGGCACAGTCCACACCGGAGGGCGCGGCGGGCGGGTTTGCGAGCGATGTTCTATACTTGAGACTGCTTTATGAAGCTCTGGTGCACGGTCTTTCTGGTAATCCTGGGAACGGTCGGGGTGGCGCGGGCGGCGGAGAAGCCTTACCAGACGGGCAAGATTGTGGACGTGCAACAGAAAGTCGATACGCGCATTCTTTATTACCTCGTAAACACTCCCATCACGCAAGATGATCCGTACTATGAAGTGTCCGTGCAACTGGGGGACACGATTTACCGCGGAGTGCACACTCCCAGGCATCGGGGAGACAGGCTGCCGGAGGATTGGAAACCCGAAGCGGAAGTGCAGGCAAGAATTGACGGGCATCATCTTTACGTGAAGCGTCCGAACGGGCCGGAAGTGGAGTTCGCAATTGCTAAGCGCAGGCTAGCGAAGCCCGGGACGGAAGCTGCGACGCCCGAAGGCAAGAAGTGAACCGGTCTCTGCAAGTACCGAATCTGTAACCCAACATCTGACCAGACTATGGCAAGGTATGCGCTCGATCGCTCCGCCTATTACGTGAATCGCGAGGCCTCGTGGCTGGCGTTCAACCGGCGGGTTCTGGAAGAGGCGGAGGACGAAAGCAATCCTCTTCTGGAGCGGCTGAAGTTTCTTTCGATTAGCGCAAGCAACCTCGACGAATTTTTTGAGGTCCGGGTAGCCGGGCTGGTGCAACTGCTGGAGGACGGGAAAACCGCGGCGGGGCCGGACGGTCTCACCATGCTGGAAGAGCGCGATCTGATCTCGCAGGTGACGCGGGATTTCGTGCTTGATCAGTATGCGTGCTGGAACGAAAACCTGCGCCCCGCGTTGATGGAACGTGGCATTCGTGTGTTGGGGTTGCATGAACTGGACACGCGAGCCCGGGAGTTTGTGGAGGATTATTGCGAGCGGGAACTGGACCTGCTGCTGACGCCGGTGACGGTGGACCCGGCGCATCCCTTTCCGCGGGTGATCAACAAGGCGTTGTGCGTGGCTTTCCTGCTGCGCCGGCGGCGGCGATCGTCGACGACGTACACCGGCGTGGTTACGGTTCCACGCTCCTTGCCTCGCCTGGTGCGGTTGCCGTCGGAAGGCACGGTGGACTTCATCTTCCTTGCGGACCTGGTGGCCTTTCACGCCTCGCGCATGTATCACGGCTACGACATCGTCTCGTCGGCGGCGTTCCGCGTGACCCGCAACAGCAATTTGTATCTGGCGGAAGAAGAGAGCCGCAGCCTGCTGGAGTCGGTGCGCACGGAGTTGCACAACCGGCGCAAAGGCGATGCGGTAAGGCTGGAGATCGAGTCGGACGCCGATCCGGAGATCATCGAACGGCTGCGGACCAATTTCGAGTTGCAGCCCTGGCAAGTGTTTCCGGTGAACGGGCCAGTGAACCTTTCACGGCTGTTCAACATCTATGAACAGACCGAGTATCCGGAACTGAAGTTCAAGCCGTTCACACCGCGGGAACTGCGGCTGACGGCGAAATCGCAGGATCTATTCGAAGAGTTGCGGCGGCACGATGTGCTGTTGCACCATCCGTTTGATTCCTATGACGCCGTGGTGTCATTCATCGAGGCCGCGGCGGAAGACCCGAGGGTGCTTTCGATCAAGCAGACGCTGTACCGCACCAGCGAGCATTCGCTGATTGTCCCGGCGCTGATTTCGGCGGCTTCGAAGAAGGAAGTGACAGCGGTGGTGGAGCTGAAGGCCCGCTTCGATGAAGCCTCCAATATTCGCTGGGCGCGCGATCTGGAAGATGCCGGGGTGCAGGTATTCCACGGGCTGGTGGGGCTAAAGACACACTGCAAGCTCTCGCTGTTGGTGCGAAGAGATCCCGACGGAGTCACCCGGCGTTATGCGCACCTGGGGACAGGCAATTACAACACGACCACGGCGCGGATTTATACCGATCTGAGCCTGCTCACGGCGGATCCGGAGATCACGGGAGCGGTGCACGATGTGTTCAGCTTTCTCACGGCGTACGCGGAGCATCACAACTACGAGCCGCTGTCGGTGGCTCCGCTGGATCTGGCGGAGCAGTGCCTGGCGTTGATTGCGCGGGAAACGGAACATGCGCGACACGGACGCCCGGCGCGCATTATCGCGAAAATGAATGCGCTGCTCGACCGGAACATCATTGCAGCGCTGTACAGCGCGTCGCAGGCCGGGGTGAACATCGACCTTCTGGTGAGGGGTATTTGTGCGTTGCGGCCGGGAGTACGCGGAATCAGTGACCGCATCCGGGTGCGGAGCATCGTGGGGCGGTTTCTGGAACACAGCCGCATCTACTACTTCGCCAATGGCGGCGAGGAGGAAGTCTACCTGGGCAGCGCTGACTGGATGCCGCGCAATCTTTACGACCGGGTGGAAGTGATGTTCCCGGTAAAGGATGAATTACTGCGGGAGCGGGTGCGGCGCGAAATTCTCGACGCTTACCTGGCTGACAACGTAAAGGCGCGGATCCTGCAAAGCAACGGCGACTACATTCGCGCGTGGCGGGCGCAGGGAAAGAGACAGCGTCCCAAGGGGGCGGCGGCGTTCGGCGCGCAGGATTTTTTGATTGGACTGGCCGAAGGCAAACTCGGCATGGAAGCGATTCCTGAGGTGCACGAACGGAGACCTCGGCGGGTTGCGGCAGGGAAGGAACGGTAAGAACCCATGGTGATCTATTTCCTGCGCCACGCGAGCGCGGGCGAGAGCTTGAGCAATCCGAAGAAGGACGAGAAGAGAGCCCTGGACAAGAACGGGATCGAGCAGTGCGGCGAGGTGGGCCGGGCGCTGGCAGGATTGGACGTTCAGGTAGATTTGGTTCTATCGAGCCCACTGAAACGGGCGGCGCAAACCGCGTCCCTGGTGGGGAACGAGCTGAGTTATGAGGGCAAGATTGGGTTTGAGGACGGGTTGCGCCCGGGGGCGACGTTTGCTGATTTCCGCAAGATGATTGAGAAGCATGCCAAGCACGACTCCGTCATGGTGGTGGGCCACAATCCCAACTTGAGTGAGTTTTTGGGCCGTTCGATCAGTGCCAGTGGGTGCGAAGCCAGCGTAGACCTGAAGAAGGGTGCGGTGGCACGGGTGGAGATGAACCGCAACTCGGGGTCGATGTTATGGTGCTTGACGCCGAAGGTGTTGCGATCGATCTACGCGGCGGTGGCCGACAGTTCGCGCCCGAAAATTTCTCGAAAATAGTTCTTTTCCTTTTCCACGGCCCACAATTCCAAGTCCACGCCCGAGCGTCGTTTCGCTAGCAGGCGCACGACGACCTTGCCCTGGCGCATTTGCACTCTGGTGCTGCGAACCGCGCCACTGCGGCCCAGGTTCAAGGCGCGGGCCAAGCGCAACAGCAGCGCCGCTTTGCGCATTGGCGCGCGTTGCTCCGGAGGCAAGACTTTCATGGGACCATCTCCGGGGGTGGGCACAGATTTCCCCAGATAACGGGCAATGGTGGCGATCAAGCGTCGCTGTTCCGGCGTATATCCCAAAATTTCCGAATTCGAAATGATGTAGTAGGTGTGGCGGTGTCGGCCGAAGCGGTTCGCATAGTCGCCGACCTCATAGAGCATCGCCGCCGCGGAAAGCCATTCGCGATACTCAGGCGGAAGGCGGTGCACGGACTTCAGGGCGGTGAAAAGATACATGGCCGATTCCCGCACCTGCGCGGCGTGCTCTTTATTGATGTGATAGTGCTCGACGGCGGCGCGGATGGAGTCCGCCCGCTCGGATTCGACCTGCTTGCCGGAGCGGGTGCTGCGATCATACTCGGCGGCCATTTGCGCCAGGACGCCATCGCGCAGACCCAGCGGGGAGTAGCGAAAGCCACGTAGTTGGCACTTCTCGAGGATCTCGGCGTAGACAATGGCACCCGCGGGCATGATTTCTGCGCGGCGTGGTCCCACGCCTGGGAGTTTGCGGCGTCCGTCGAGCGGAAGGCGGGCCAGGGTTTGCACGATTCCCTGCATCTGCGGGCGCGATACGAAGGTGCGCGACCCCTTGGTCTTGTAGAGGCCGCGGCAGACGGCGGCAAGCGAGGCCGCGGTGCCGGAAGTCGCCAGCACAATTCCGGGGCGGGCGCTCTGAATGCGGCCGGAGATGCGTCCAATCTCGCGTGCGACAAAACTCTGCAAGCGCTTCAGTTCAGATTTGCGGGGCGGATCGTGCTGAAGGAATTCGTTGGTGAGCCGGACAGCGCCCAGGGGAAGGCTCACGGTGTCACGAATGTGTCCCTTGGCGGAGATGGTAAGTTCGCAACTGCCGCCGCCCAGGTCGATCATCAAAACATTGCTGGAACTGACGCGCAGAGTGGAGACCAGTCCGAGGTGGATCAGGCGTGCTTCCTCCAGTCCGGAAACGATTTCCAGATTCCAGCCGGTGGCGGAGCGGATCCATTCGAGAAAGGCCTGGGAGTTACGGGCATCGCGCAGAGCGGCAGTGCCGACGACGTGGACGAGGTCGGTGCCGGATTTCTGGACTGCGCGATGGAAGCGGCGCAGCACCTTGACGGTATTGGCCATGGCATCGGGTGAAAGCAGGTTGCTGCGAAAGACGGATTCTCCGAGGCGAGTGACTTCGCGGTCCTCGTGAATCTGGCGGAGGCGGCCGCGGGTGAGGCGGGCGATCTTAAGGCGGACCGAGTTCGAGCCAATATCGACAGCAGCAAAAGTCGGCATGGGGGAGCGAGACAGTGTACGCCCGGGTAAGGAATGAGCTCAATGGTTTCCGGCTGACGGAGCGTGGAAGCGACGCCAAGCGCGCAGCCACGGGCTCACCTTGAGCCGGGGCAACCCTTTGTTTCAGGCTGCGGTTGCGTCGGATGCGAGAGACGGGTTACGGGCAGCCCCTACAGCATGGGATGCGGGCTTGGTCACGGATAGCGCGATACGAGTCTCGGCGAGGACGTCGATGGCTTTGCGAAACTTGGTCCGGGTTACGTTGCGCAAGGCGGTGACCAATGCGCTGTCGGAAGCAGTCCCAAAAAGTTCCTCGGCCCGCTGAGTCAGCTTTAACCAGTCGTGCCAGTCTCCGAGCACATCCTGCATGCGCTTGAGGAGTTCGATCGCAGCTTGCGCCTCGCGATCGTGGCCTGCCAGTTCGGCCAGGTATCGAGCGCGCTTGCCCACCACACGGTAGCGGTGCAGTGTTTTTTCCGTGAGCGGAGTGCGGTCGCGCGCCAGAGTCTCCAGTTGGCGCAGGGCGATGGCCAGGGGATTGGTGGCGGCGGGGATCGCGTCGCCGGCGGCTCGCTTCAGACGGCGGCGGAGTTCGCGCAAACTTTCTTTCTCGAAAGTGTGCGCCAACTTCTCTTCCCGCTCACTGCGTTCTTCCATCAGACTACGGCTGAGTTCGGATTTGCGGGCGGGTTCCTGGGGAACTTTGAGATTGCGCAAGGCCGAGATCTGGACATCGAGGTCGCGGACGCGTCCGGCTTTCTTGCGCAAGCGGGCGAGCAGTTTCAAGAGCTTTCGATCATTGCGGTTGGGATTAGGAACGAGGGCGTCAAGCACGGCCTCGACGCGGCGTCCGTAGGTGCGGAACTTGTGCACGTTGGCGGGCGCAGGGTTCGACCGAGAGCTTGCTCAGCTGGCGATTGAGTTTCTGAAATATAAGATGGCAACGTTTCTGATCGACAGACATAGTGAAGAACCAAGCGTGAAGCGATCATCAGGCGCGACCGCCACTCGGCGAGTTGGCCTGTCAAGACAAAGGGGACCACAACGGGAAAGCAGCGCAGGCATTTTAACACTGCTGTAACACGATTCTGCTAGGGTCGAGGGGATGGCGAATCATGCCCTAGGAGCGCCTCGCCTGACTGGACCGCAACCCGTTCCAAAACCGGAGGTTACGGAGGAATCGCAGTCGCAGGCCGGGCCTCTGCTGAAACCCGGCGGCAGCGAAGTCGCAGATCGCCTGTTTTCGTGGGCGATGCTGGCTTGCGCGCTTTGCGTGCTGGCGCTGGTGGGCCTGATCATTTTCGAACTGGTCACGAAGTCCCAGTTGTCATGGCATGCCTCTGGCTGGAAATTTTTCTTCCAGAGTGACTGGGATCCGGTGAACGACCAGTTTGGGGCGTGGCCGTTTGTCTACGGCACTGTGGTCTCCTCCATTCTTGCGCTGGTGTTGGCGGTTCCGCTGGCCGTTGGGGTCGCGGTGTTTATCACGGAAATGTCTCCGCGGTGGTTGCGCGGACCGCTGGCGTTCACCACCGAGCTGCTGGCCGCGATCCCCAGCGTGATTTACGGATTGTGGGCCATCTTCGTGCTGGTGCCGTTGCTCCGCGTGTACATCGAGCCCTGGCTGGCGAAATATTTCGGTTGGACGAGTCTGTTTGAAGGCACACCGTACGGAATCGGAATGCTGGCCGCCGGAATTATTTTGGCGATCATGGTGGTTCCGATCGTCTCGTCGATCACCCGCGAGGTGATGGTCGCGGTGCCGCAGCAGCAGAGGGAAGCCGTGCTGGCGCTGGGAGCGACGCGCTGGGAAATGATTCGTACCGGGGTGCTGCGCAACGCCCGGGCGGGAATTCTGGGCGGCGTAATTCTGGGGCTGGGCCGGGCGCTGGGCGAGACCATGGCGGTCACCATGGTGATCGGAAATCGCCCGGAAATTGCGAAGTCTCTGTTCGCGCCGGGATACACCATGGCCAGCGTGATCGCCAACGAATTCAGCGAGGCCACCGGGGATACCTATCTCAGCGCGCTGGTGGAAGTGGGGCTGGCGCTTTTCATCGTGAGCATCATCGTCAACATTCTGGCGCAGGTTCTGGTCTGGAGCGTGACCCGGGGAACGCCGGCGAGGGCCAATGGCTAGCGCAAACGCAACCATCAACCTGGACTCGTTCGGGGCCACGCCGATCAGTTGGTATCGGCGGGCGATGAATGGAGTGGTCACACTGGCGGCTGCGACAGCCGTGGTGCTGGTGCTGGCGCCTCTAGGGGCGATCTTCGGGTACCTCATCTACAAAGGAATGGGGTCTATCAACTGGGCGTTCCTGACCCAGACGCCGAAGCCGGTGGGCGAAGCTGGGGGCGGCATGGCCAACGCCATCGCGGGTTCGGCGCTGATCCTGGCGATCGCCAGCGTGGTGGGCGTGCCGATCGGAATTGGCGCCGGTATTTACCTCGCGGAGTACGGCCGCAACCGCTTTGGCAACCTGGTCCGGTTTACGGCCGACGTGTTGAACGGCGTGCCCTCGATTATTGTGGGCATCGTGGCCTACGGGTTGGTGGTGCTGACGCAAGGGCATTTTTCCGCACTGGCGGGTGGAGCGGCTCTGGCTCTGATGATGATCCCAACCATCACCAGAACGACCGAGGAAATGCTGCTGCTGGTGCCGAACGCGGTGCGGGAAGCAGCGTACGGGTTGGGAGTATCGCGCTGGCGCACCACGCTATCGATAACGCTGCGCACGGCGACCTCCGGTGTAATCACCGGAGTGATGCTGGCGTTCGCGCGGGTGGCGGGAGAGACCGCGCCCTTATTGTTCACCGCATTCGGGAATCAATACTGGAACTGGAACATCAACCAGCCCACGGCGGCCTTGTCGCTGCAGATTTTCACCTATGCGATTTCGCCGTTTGACGAATGGCACCGGCAGGCGTGGGCGGGAGCATTGATTCTGATCGTACTGATCGTACTGGCAGTCAGCGCGGTGCGCTTTGCCGCCAGTCGCGGGACGCTTAAGGGAGCGAATTAATTTATGGGTGTTGGCATCCAAGTCGACAACCTGAATGCCTGGTTCGGTAAGACGCAGGCGCTGCACGACATCAATATCAAGATTGCGGCCAATCATGCGACCGCGGTAATTGGGCCATCCGGATGCGGCAAGTCCACGTTCGTGCGCTGCCTGAACCGCATGCACGAGACGATCCCGGACGCGCGGGCGACCGGAAGAGTGCGCATTGGCGATCTCGACATTTACAACGGAACTTCGGCGGTGCAGATCCGGCGTCGGATCGGCATGGTGTTTCAAAAACCCAATCCGTTTCCCACCATGTCGATTTACGACAACGTGGCGGCGGGATTAAAGCTGAACGGCTTCCGTGACAGGAAACGACTCGACGAAATCGTAGAGCGTTCGTTGCGGGTTTCCGCGCTGTGGGACGAAGTGAAGGACACGCTCAGGAAGAAGTCCGGGGCGAGCCTGTCGGGCGGCCAGCAACAGCGATTGTGCATTGCCCGGGCCCTGGCGGTGGAACCGCAAGTGCTGCTGATGGACGAGCCCTGCTCGGCGCTGGACCCGATTTCGACCGGCAAGATCGAAGAACTGATCTTCCAGCTCAAGGAACGGTTTACTATTGTGATCGTCACGCACAACATGCAGCAGGCATCGCGGGTGGCGGAATATACCGGGTTCTTTCTTTTGGGAAAGCTGATCGAGTTCGACAAGACGGAGAAGATTTTCACCACTCCTTCCGATAAACGGACGGAAGACTACATTACGGGCAGGTTCGGATAATGCGTACCCGCTTTCAGCAGGGACTGGACGATCTTCGCGAGCGCTTGCTTCGCATGGGGGGACTGGCGGAGCAGGCTGTCGACCGCGCCTGCCAGGCCTATATCGATCGCGACTTAACCCGCTGCCACCTGGTGCTGGAGGGCGAGTCGCTTATCAATGCGGCCGAGCGCGAGATCGACGAAGTGGCCTTCGACCTTCTGGCGATGCAGCAGCCGATGGCGGTTGATTTGCGCTTTATTCTGGCAGTCACCAAGATCAACTCCGATCTGGAACGGGTGGGCGATCAGGCGGTGAATATCGCCGAGCGCGTGATGGATCTGATGGAGTTGCCGAAGGTCGATCTTCCGGTGGACATTCCACGCATGGCAGCGGCAGTATCGGCGATGGTGCGGCGAGCCCTGGAATCGTTCATCGAAGGCAAAGCCGAACTCGCGCAAGCCGTACTGGAAATGGACAACGTGGTGGACCGCATGCGGGATGAGGCATTCATCATGCTGGTGAAGGCCATGAATGAGCGTCCGGAGGTGACCCGGCAGGCGCTGGACGCACTGCTGGTTGCGCGTAACCTGGAGCGAGTGGCAGATCATGCCACCAACATCGCGGAGGATGTCATTTTCTGGGTGCGCGGAGCGGACGTGCGACACAACGCCGGGCAGACGGAAGTCCCTACCCAGCAGCCAAATACAGATACACACTGAAGTGTTAGATGAAAAAGACGCCGGTCACGAAAGGTGACCGGCTTTTGTCGTTTGTGGGGTAGGATGAACGGCGAAAAAGATTCAACCGAGAGGTCGCCGGAGAATCCGCAACTACGCAGAGGTGTGGTGGCCGGCGGGCACGCCGGTGCTACGGAGGAGCCTTGAAGAAATCTTCTTACGTTGCCGCTTTCCTGGTCTTCATAAGCACGGCTCTGTCAGCGCAGAGAGCGAAACAACCGCGCGAGATTCAGCTTCCCACGTCGAAAATTTTGAGCGTGCCGTCACCGGGGCGGCTGGGGCCGGTCAACAGTTTTCCCGTGACGATTGCGGTCAGTCCCGATGGGCGTTATGCCGCGCTGCTGAACTTTGGCTATGGGACGCAGGATGCGCAAGCACACCAATCGATCACGGTGCTGGATCTGGCGAACAACCAGCTGAGCGATTTCCCCGAGGAGCGCTTGGCCGAGTCGGCGCACCAGAGTTACTTCCTGGGGCTGGCGTTCAGCACAGACGGGACGTCGCTCTACGCGTCGATGGGGTCGATCACGGACCCGACGGGGGAGAAGCCGCGCGACACCGGGAATGGGATCGCCGTTTACAGCTTCAGGGATGGGAAAGTGGCGCCGAAAGGATTTCTGAAAGTGGGCCTGCAGGAACTGGCGGCCGGCAGGAAGGCGGCGTACGGGTTGCGCAAGGATGCGGCGGGCATGGCGATTCCTTATCCCGCGGGTCTGGCCGTGGTGCAGCGCGGCGGGAAAGATCTGCTGCTGGTGGCGAACAATCTTTCCGACAACGTGGTGCTTCTTGACGCCGCGGACGGACGCTTGGTCCAGACGTTCGATTTGAGTACGCACCAGATTGTTCCTTCATCGTTTCCCTACACCGTGGTGGCCACCAAAGACGGACGCAGAGCCTGGTGCAGTCTGTGGAACCGGTCGCGGGTGGCGGAGCTGGATTTGGAGAAAGGTACGGTGACACGCTGGATCTCGTTGCTGGAGCCGAAAGATCCGCTCGCGCCGGGCTCTCATCCGACGGCAATGGTGCTGAGTCCGGATGAAAAGCAGCTGTACGTGGCGCTATCCAATGCGGACCGGGTGGCCGTGGTTTCTACAGAGAAAGGCTCGATGGAAAGCCTGCTTGATACGACGGCTCCGGGGCAGGAATATGCGGGGAGCTATCCCAGTGCGCTGGCGATTTCGGCGGACGGTGTGAGTCTGTTCGTGGCGGACGCCTCGTTGAATGCGGTGGCGGTCTTCAACCGGAATTCGAAGGTCGAGAAGGGCGGAGAGTTTCCGGTGAAATCCGCGTCGGGATTTATTCCTACCGACTGGTATCCGAGCGCCGTGGCGGTGGTGGGCAACGACCTGCTGATCACCACTGCCAAGGGAGAGGGAACCGGGCCCAACAGCGGAATCAGCCAGCTCAAGAACGAGAAAAGACACCGCGAGCATCCCTACATTCCGACGCTGATGTATGGCTCTCTGGCAAGGCTGAACTATTCGAGCGTGGAGAAGCAGCTTCCGGAATTGACCCGCAAAGTAGAGGACAACAACCGCCTGCACTCGGACCCGGGAAAGATCCGCTTTCAGGCGGGCACCAATCCGATTCGCCACGTGATCTACATCCTGAAGGAGAACCGCACCTACGACCAGATTTTTGGCGATCTGAAGGTGGGCAACGGAGATTCGTCGCTGACCATGTATGGGGCGGACATTACTCCGAACCAGCACAAGCTGGCGTTGCAGTTCGGCGTGCTGGACAACTTTTATGACAGCGGTGAAGTTTCCGGCGACGGGCACGAGTGGTCGAACGCGGCCATCACCAGTGACTACAACGAAAAGACCTGGCAGATCGGGTATCGCGGGAGAGAACGGACATACGACTTTCAGGGGACGGTGGCGGACGAGTTTCCGCTGGAGAACGGCGAGCCTGACGTGGACGCGCCGGGGACGGGGTACATCTGGGACAACCTGGCGAAGCATGGCCTGACGTACCGGGATTACGGCGAATTTGTGCTGGCGGTGTGGTGCAAACCTCCGAGGGATGCTGCTGCGCCTCCGACGGACGGCACGACTTCACGGAGGAGTGCGGAGTGTCCGCGGCAGGAGATCAGGAAGGGCGATCCGCTACCGGCGAACGTCGGTGATCCGCATGGGTCGGCAAGCCCCTATCCTTGGAGCATTCCGGTGCTGCGGCGGATGCGCCCCACCAAGGCGACCCTGCGTGATCACTACAATCCGCTGTTTCCGGACTTTAATACCGACTATCCAGACCAGCTTCGCGCGGATGAATTCCTGAATGAATTTGACGGATTCGTGCGGGCGCGCAAGCAAGGCAAGGGGACGGAATTGCCGCAGTTCGTGCTGCTCTATTTGCCGGACGATCATACGGGCGGGACGCGAGTGGGCAAGCCGACGCCCTCAGCCTCGGTGGCGGATAACGATCTGGCGGTGGGACGGGTGGTAGATGCGGTGTCGCACAGCGCCTACTGGGACGACACGGCAATTTTCGTGATTGAGGATGATGCACAGGACGGGGCGGATCATGTGGACGCGCATCGTTCGATTGCGCTGGCGATCAGCAAGTATTCTCCCGGCTCGGCGGAGAAGCCATTTGTCGACAGCCGGTTTTACACCACCGTAAACATGATGCACACCATGGAAGCGTTGCTCGGGTTGCCTCCGATGAACCAGAACGATGCCTACGCCCCGGTGATGGCGCCGTTATTTTCCGGGTCGGGCAACCAGCCAGCTTACAAAGCGGATGTCAGTAATCGAGAGAACGGTCTGATTTACAAGATCAACGCGCCGAAAACTCAGGGTGCAAGCGAGTCGGAGAAGATGGATTTCTCGCGTCCGGACGCGGTGAACACGTCGCGGCTGAACGCGATCCTGTGGAGGGATCGCAAGGGCGACGTGCCCATGCCTTCGCCGAAGCATACGGTGGTGCCGGAGAAGGCGGGGGATGGGGATTAGAACCGGCTTGAACCGGGGCATAGCCGTTCACGCCAGATCCTTCGGCCTGCCGGCCTCAGGATGACGTCGGGATAAGAGAAGCATTTAAGGTGAAGGGATGTTTTTCAGTGCGCCGAGGACGTCGGTCTCGCTGTCGCTGTCGGCGAAGGAGAAGTTATTGGAGACGTTGGGATACTCTTTGCCGGCGACTTCCACGTAGGGGTAAACGAAATAGTTCAGCGGCGGTCCTTCCTGCCTGGGGCTGAGTTCGAGATCGCGGCCCACACTGAATTGCACGCGATTGGCATCGTGCGCGCCAAAGAAATAATCCTTCTTCTCGGGCTGCTTCCAGGCTTCGGAGATGTCGACGGGAATCCAGCCATGTTTGGGTTCGAAGAACTCTGCCCAGCAGTGGTAGCCGGCAATTTCGCCGGAGTGCTGGTCCGCGGGCAGAGGGAAACCGATTTCGAAACGAGAGGGGATTCCCTGGGAGCGCGCCATCGCGATGAACAGGGAATGAAAGTCGGTGCAGTTGCCCTTCTTCGCGTTGCACGCGTACAGCACATCGCCGTGCCCCCACCCGGTTCCAGTCTTGTCGTATTTCATGGTGGCGAAAACGTAGTCGTAGATGGAGCGGGCCTTATTGAGGGGGGTGGATTGGCCTTGGGTGACTTTCCTGGCTAAGTCGGCCGGCAGGCCGGTGATGGGAACGAGCGCGTCAGGGGAGAGGTCGATTTTCTTCTCGCGGGCATTCAGCGTGACGTCGGCAAGGTGCGGCGTGGAAACGCCAATCGTGAGCCGTTCGTGGCGCAAGACGTCGTAGACGATTTCGAAATGATAGTCTCCTTGCCTGGTTTTCGAGGTTTCGGCGTAATAGATCTCGTTGCCGTACTTGGACTCGTGGGTCTTTTTGAGCGGCAGATCGCCAGTCTCGGTGACGGCGCGCACCTGCTGAAAGGAGTCCGAGCGACTGGCGGGAAACCAGACGCGTAACTTCTGTCCGGCGGGGACGTTCTTCACGGTAAAGGAATAACGAAAGCTAAAGTCGCGTGACTCTTGCGCCGAAGCGAACAGAGCGGACACGGACAAAAGGAGAGGAAGCAGAACCAGGGCTTTGCGGAGCATGGAGATCGTCCTTTCGCAGAGGCAGGGGACACATTGGAAAACGACGCACGGGCGTTTAGAGGGTGCGTCGTCAAGTGAATCCGATGGTTCCCGTCGCCATAGGAGCGTGCTCCGCGGTCCCACGTCCCGCGGGAAAGGTCGCTCATACGTTAACCCCAGGAGCGGGAGTTTGCAATGTCTGGGGACGCATCACCGCGGTCCGCTCCGCAGAGCCTCTGCGATAGAATTCCGGGATGGCCAGTGTGATCCAGTGTCGTGACCTGCGGAAGACCTATGAGGGCAAGGTCGAGGCGGTTCGCGGGCTGAACCTGGAGATCGCGGCCGGGGAATGTTTTGGCTTGCTGGGCCCGAACGGCGCGGGAAAGACGACGACCATTGAGATTCTGGAAGGGTTGCTTGAACCGACCTCGGGGCAAGTCACGATTCTGGGGCAAAGCTGGCAAAGCCATAAACGCGAATTGCGGGAGCAATTGGGGATCTCGCTGCAGGAGACGCGGCTTTCGGAAAAACTTACGGTACGCGAGACGATTGCGTTGTTCGCAAGTTTTTATCGCGAACCAAGATCTTCCGACGAAGTTCTGGACGAACTGCAACTGCGGGAGAAAGCCGACTCGTGGGTGGGCAAGCTGTCCGGTGGACAGCGGCAAAGGCTGGCGGTAGCTACGGCGCTGGTGGGGAATCCGAAGATTCTTTTTCTGGATGAGCCGACGACGGGATTGGATCCGCAAAGCCGCCGGCAGCTTTGGGATTTGGTGCGGAGGTTTCAGCGGGACGGCGGTACCGTCCTGCTGACCACACACTACATGGACGAGGCGGAGCGGCTGTGCGACCGGCTGGCGATTGTGGATCACGGACAGATCATTGCCGAGGGCTCGCCGGCGGAATTGATTGACCGGCTGGGCGGTCATCACGTGGTGGAGTTTTCCGTGAGCGGCAAATCCAACGGGGCGGCGCACGATGTGTGGCGGGCTTTGCCGGGAGTGGAAGCCGTGCGCGACGACGATGATGTGGTGTGCTTGACGGTGCGTGAGCCGCACTTGACCATTCCTTCATTGCTCGATGCCGTGCAGCGGCAAGGGAGGGAACTGCTGCACCTGACCACTCGGCAAGCAAGCCTGGAAGATGTATTTGTCCGGCTCACCGGGCGGCATTTGAGGGAGGAGTAGATGGCGGTCTCGGAACAGCCAGTACGGGTCAAGCAAACGGATAAGCCGGTGCAGCTGCGACGGAACGGGCGATGGTCGGGATTCCTGCACCTGCTGGTGGCTCGCCTTCTGGAAATGAGGCGTGAGCCCGAAATCATCTTTTGGGTTTTCGGCTTTCCGATTCTGCTGGCGCTGGGGCTGGGGATTGCCTTTCGCAACAAGCCGGCGGACGTGACCTCGGTGGCGATTGTTGCCGGCGAGAGGGCGCAGCCGACGCAGTCCCTGATTCAGTCGAAGAATCCAGCGATCCGGGTCCAGGTCGCAGATCGCGAAGCCGCGCTGCAGGGCCTGCGTCTGGGCAAATACGATCTGGTGATGGAGTCGGATGGGAAGGGTGGATTTGTGTATCGCTACGATCCCTCGCGGCCGGAGAGCGTGCTTTCGCATTCCGAGGTGGATGATGCGTTACAGGCCGGGTCGGGAAGGAAAGATCCGGTGGCGACGTCTTCGGTGGCTTCGAGTGAGCCCGGGTCGCGCTACATCGACTTTCTGATTCCCGGCCTGCTGGGGATGAACCTGATGAATGCGGCGATGTGGGGGATTGGATTCGGCATTGTAGACATGCGCCAGCGCAAGCTGCTGAAGCGGTTTGTGGCCACGCCCATGCGGCGCAGTGATTTTCTGCTGGCGCTGATGAGCAGCCGCCTGGTGTTGATGCTGGTGGAAGTGGGGCTACTCTTGGGATTCGGCATGCTCGCGTTTCACATGCGGGTGATGGGATCGCTATGGACGATCTTGCTGATTGGCACGATTGGCGCACTATCGTTTGGCGGGTTGGGGTTACTGACCGCCTGTCGCGCTCAGAAGATTGAAAGCATCAGCGGCCTGATTAATGTGGTGATGATGCCGATGTGGATTTTCTCCGGCGTATTTTTCTCCTACCAGCGGTTTCCGGCGGTGGTGCAACCCTTGATCAAGGCGCTGCCGCTGACGGCGCTGAATGATGCCCTGCGGATGACGATTTTGCAGGGAGCGTCGCTCGAGTCGCAGGCCGGGCGAATCGTGATCCTCGGTTTGTGGGGAGGAATTGCGTTTGTGCTGGCGCTGAAATGGTTCCGCTGGACCTAGCCCACGATTTGCGGATAATGTTTGGCCATGGGCAAAGCGCGCACCATTGTTCTGCAAAGCACCCTGAGCGCGGATCAATGCCGGGAGCGTCTCCGGACCAATACCGACGAACAACGGCGAACCTTGTTTTCGCTCTCTGGATATAAGGGGAAGAGTCCGGTTCTTTGCCGGATCGAGGGCGAGACGTTCCAGCTGCAAAAGCGCCGTTTCTACCGCAACGACTTTGCTCCCAACTTCTATGGAAGCATCCAGCCGTGGGGCAGCAGCGCCCGGATTGAGGGTTATTTCGGTCCGCCACGCTGGGCGGTGATTTTTCTGAGGATCTGGCTGGGAGCGGCCGTTCTGTTCACGGTCCCCGTGGCCTGGGTATCTGTGCAGCGCATGCTCGGCGGCAATCGCCAGGCGGGGGACCTGATCGCTCTGGCTTTTCCGCTGGTCTTCGTTGCGTTTGGGGTGTTGATGCCGCGTTTTGGGGACTGGCTTGGCCGGAACGAAAAGACCTTCCTGGTCGAGTTCATGGAAACGACACTGGCGGCGAAACTCGAGGAGGCGCCGTCGGGAGGGGACGTGAGCGGTACCCTGTCGAGTGAGAACGCGCGGTTGTAAGCGAAATCGCAGCGGTGATACTCTAGGCACGACTACCGATAAAGTGAGCGGGAGTAGTTCAGCGGTAGAACGCCAGCTTCCCAAGCTGGATGTCGCCGGTTCGATCCCGGTCTCCCGCTCCAATTTTGCCGTTCATTTCCCCGCAGTCGTGGCACGTAAGATTTCTAGCGCAAAGGGCGACAAGACCATCCACTACTTCTTTTTTATGGTGAAGACCAGAAAATAGTCCATGCGATCGGCTTTGACGAAGTCTTCCTGTTGAACCAATTGGTAGCCGGCTGCCGACAGTTCGCGAATCACGACGGCGCGGTCCACTCCATGGTCCTCGCCATTGCCGTTGCGATCGATGATGCCAACCTTGGCCTCGGGCCTGAGGGAAGCGCGGAGGTTGCGCAGGAGCGTGATGGGTTGGGCAATCTCGTGATAGGTCTTCAGTAGAAGGACGGTGTCCACGGAGTTCGGCGGAAGGAGCGGGTCGTCGGGCTTGCTCAGAATGGTTTTGATGTTGTGCAGATTTTCTTTTTGCGCGCGATCGTTAATAGAGCGAATGGCGTCCGGGTTAATGTCCACAGCGTATATGGTTCCGGTTTCGCTGACGCGCCGGGCGGCGCGGACCGTGAACCATCCCGAACCGGCGCCGATGTCGGCGACGGTTTCGCCGGAGTGGATGCCAAGGATATCCATGACGCGGTTGATTTGCAGGCGCTCTTCGCGGCCCGGGGAATCAAAGATGCTGAGATCGCCGGTATAGGGAGTGCTGGTCTTGCGGCCTTCCGCGGGAGCGGCGGCGGTCTGGGATCGTATGGGTACGACGGAGAGCAAAAGGATCGCGGTGACCAACCAGAGCGAACCGCGGGTGCGGGAAGGCGGAAGAACTCGCGATGTAGTCATGAGAATGGCGACTCCTCGGAACCGGTGCTTACAAGAATAGACTGCAGAGCGATCTGCGGGTAAGCAAGAGAGGCCAAGGTTCCGGGTACCTTCATTCCATCGATTACTTCCGAGTACACGGGGGGCACTTGCTTCTGGTCGCCAACGCGAGTAGTCTGCCGGGTTCCTGAAGAGGAGCGGAGGACCAGCGACCGAAATCACTTATGAACTGCAATGTGTGCGATCAACTCGCGGCGGAGATGGGAGAATTGCTTTTGAAGCAGAAGAAGTTCAGCGATGCCGCCGATGGGGAAGCGGCGCCTCCATTCCCGGCGGACGAAGTGGAACGGGTGGCCACGGAACTGAAGGCTGCCAGGCAACGGTTGATCGATCACCTGCGGTTGATTCATGGCTCGGCGTGAGGGGCATGCTCGCAGTGGTAATCTCGCCGGCCGCGTTGTAGTCCACGCCAGATCCCTCAGGCGGTTGAAAAGCACCGCCTTTCGGGATGACGTTGGCCGAGAACAGGGTGGTTCCAGCCTCGCCTTTCCGGCCTGCTAATCCATCTCACGGAAGGTGGTGGCTGCTCCTCCGGCCGCGGATCCTCCCTCGTGCTGTTTCTGCCAATCGGTTTCGGATGGAACCGCAATCGCTTCCAGCTTCTTCTTTTTGAGCGCCGGGTTCAGGGTGGCAAACTCTTTGGCGGTCAGGTTCTGGAAGTCGCGAATCACATCTTCCAGTTCGCGTCCCAGCGAATCGGCGCGCTTGAACTGGTAATCGGAGGGGCGGCCCTCGTACTGGTTGACGTCGCCATACAGTTGACCAATATGCTCACGGATGCGTTCTTCGCCGGTGATCATGCCGCCTTCCTTGGTGGCTACGATCTTGGAACGCAGGGTGTCGCATTGTTCGATGATGTTTTGCAGCCGGGCGCGCAACGGATCTTTCTCGGGGAGCTTTGCGGCCCGCGCGGTGGCCGAGTCTCGCACGCTTTCAATGGCGCTTACCCCGTAGCTCATGTGGCCGAGCAGGTTGTAGAGCTTCATCGCCAGATCGAACTGTGCTTTGCGGTCAGCGACGGTGAAGTTGGCGCGAGGATCGAGCACGACCTTCAGAGGAGCGGTGTAAACCTTGTCGCCCTTGGTCATTTTCACGCTGTAGGTGCCGGGAAGAACGCGCGGTCCCTGGGCCGCCTCAAACAGAGCACTGGCAGCTGGGGGAACGATGGGAGCCTTGAGACGCATGGACCAGGTTGGGCGATTCAGACCGCGGTGCTTGCTGCCGCCGACGGTGTCGAGCAGTTTGCCGTCCTGATCGAAGATTTCGATTTTCAGATCGCCGAAGATGTGGCGGCTTTTCTGATAGTAGGTAATGGCGGCGTCACCGGGACGGCTGGGACCGACATAGGATTCGTCACCTTGCGGGAAACTGGCGTCGGCGTTCAGGTACTGTACGGCGGGGCGGCCTTCGATCAGAGTGGCTTCCTGGGTCATTAAGTCTGGGGTGAGGGCGCGCAGGGGCGAGATGTCGTCGATGATCCAGATGCCGCGTCCATGAGTGGCCAGCACCAGGTCGGACTCGCGGGCTTGCACGACGATATCGTGGACGGCCACATTGGGGAAATCACTGCCTTTGTATTGCGCCCAGCGCTGGCCTCCATCGACCGAAATCCACAGGCCAAATTCGGTGCCGACGAACAGCAGGTTGGGATCAACCGTGTCTTGGGTGATGACGTGGGCGTAGCCGCGAACGCCACTGTCATCGAGCGGCAGGGCAGTCCAGGTTTTGCCGTAGTCGGTCGTTTTGTACGCGTAGGGCTTGAGGTCGCCGAAGGTGTGGCGGTCGAAGGTGGCATAGGCGGTGGCTTCGTCGAAGCGGCTGGCGGTGACGGTTGACACCCACGAGAACTTGGCCAAGCCGGTAATGTTACCGACCACGTTGGTCCAGGTTTTCGCCCCGTCGCGCGTAATCTGCAGGTTGCCGTCATCGGTGCCGACCCAGATGATCTGTCCGTTCTTGGGTGATTCCGAGATGGAATAGATCGAAGTGTGCATTTCGGCGGCGGAATTATCGATGGTCACGCCGCCCGACTCTTCCTGCTTCTGTTTTTCAGGATCGTTGGTGGTGAGGTCGGGGGAGATACGGTCCCAGGACTGGCCGTGATCGCGGGAGCGGAAGAGAAACTGTGCGCCGATGTAGATGGTCCCTTTTTCGTTGGGACTCATGTGAATGGGCGCATTCCAGTTGAAGCGCAACTTCTTCTCGCCGTATTCCGGGAGAGGCTGGATGGGCCGGACCTCGTGAGTGTTGCGATTGACCCGCCCGATCGTGCCGCCTTGCGCTTCGGCGTAGATGTAGTTGGGATCGGAGGGATCTTCGAACATCCAGAAGCCGTCGCCGCCGTACATGTTTTCCCACTGGGCGTTGCTGACGCCGCCGGGATAGGAAGAATCGCCGACCCAGGCGCTGTTATCCTGCAGGCCGCCGTAGACGTGGTAGGGATCGGAGTTGTCGACACTGACGTGGTAGAACTGCGAAACCGGAAGATTGTGCTGGTGCTTCCAGCGAGTACCGCCGTCTTCGCTCCGCCACACGCCACCATCGTCGGTGGCGTAGACGATGTTGGGGTTGGCGGGATTGATCCAGACATCGTGGAAATCGCCGTGAGCGCCCTGGGAGACTCCGCTGAAGCTTCGCCCGCCATTCACGCTCAGCAGCAGGAACAGGTCGGGTTTGAAGATCTTATTTTCGTCTTTGGGATCGACGATCAGGTTGCCGAAATAAAACGGGCGCCAGACCAGGAAACGGCTGGCATCGAGACGGTTCCAGGTGTTGCCGCCGTCGTCGGAGCGGAAGAGCGCGCTGTTCTTAGACTCGACATTGGCGTAGACGACGTTGGGTTTGGACGGGGCGACGGCAACGGCGACGCGTCCCCAGGGTTTGTCAGGAAGGCCCTTGGAATTCTTGTCGGTGAGTTCAGTCCAGTGATCGCCGCCATCGGTGGATTTGTAAAGACCGCTGCCGGGGCCACCGGAGCGGAAGGTCCAGCCTTGACGGCGGAAATCCCAAAGCGAGGCGAAAATGGTGCCGGGCTGCTGCGGGCTGCTGGACAGCATGCCGCACCCGGTGGAGGCGTTGGCGCCAGCCAGAGTTTTCTTCCAGCTTTTGCCGCCATCGGTGGTCTTAAAGACGCCGCGTTCGTCGTTGTCATCCCAGAGATGTCCGGTGGCGCAGACCAGGACGGTGTTGCCGTCTTTGGGGTCGATGAGGATCTTGGCAATGTGTTCGGTGTCTTTGAGGCCGAGGTTGGTCCAATTCTCGCCGCCGTCGGTGGATTTGTAGATGCCGTCGCCAACCGAGACACTGTTGCGAGTCCAAGCTTCTCCAGTGCCGGCCCAGACGACGCTGGGATTGGAGTGATCAATGGCGACCGCGCCGATGGATTGCACCGGTTCCCGATCGAAGACCGGTTTGAAGGTGGTGCCTCCATTAATGGATTTCCAGACACCTCCGCTGGCGGCGCCGATGAAGACCGTGGTGCGCCCGTCTTTCTCAATGGCGTCAATGGCGGCCACGCGTCCGCTCATGGTGGCGGAACCGATGTTGCGGGCGGGCAGTCCGGAGACGGTAGCGGCATCGAATTTTGCGGGTGATTGGGCAAAAAGGCTCGGGGCCAGCAGGAAAGGAACGATAGCCAGAAGGCGAAAGGATTGGAAGCGAGCGATCATCGTAAAAAGTCCTTTGTGCGAATCCAGATTCTTTGAGGTACGGATAGGCCGTCCCTATTTCTTTGCTGATTCCTTCAAGGAAGCGGGCACCGCAAAGTCGGCATTGTCGAGCGGCACGTTGGCTTCGATCTTGTCGATGGTGATGGTCTGCCAGGAACTGGGATCGTTCTTGGGTCCGGATGCCACCGAAAACGGGTACATCACGCCATTGACCGGTTTGTAAGATCCCAGGTCGAGGGCGTTCTCGCGAATGGAACCGCGGATGAATTCCTGGGTTTCTTTGCGGATCTCGAGATAGGTGTCGGGGTCGACGTAGTAATAGACGATGTCGCCATTTTTCAACGTGACCTTGAGTCGCAAGGCGTCGTCGCCGTCGACGGTGTCGTGGCCGAGATACTCGACGGTATTGCCTTTGGCCTTGTAGTCGACCAGGGGACCGTCAAAATCGGCGTCGAGCAGGAGATCGCGGAGGTCGTCCTCGCCCATGAGTTGGGGATCTTTCTTTCCCCCGAACGGCTGGATGGCCCAGCCGGTGGTTCCATCGTAGGCCTGGACGGCGGTCATGCCCTGGATGGAAAACGTCTCCCGCACCAGGTTGGGACGCAGGTTTTTCTGCCCGACGGTAGCAGTGAAGCCGCCCGCGGCCGATTTTCCGGTCATGCGAAGGCTCTGGATGGCCTTGATCTTGTCGATTCCACCTTTGGCCTCGATGTTTTTCTGGACCAGTTCGTCGGCGGTTTGAGAGAGGGCGGAAATGCTCAGAAGAAATACTGCAAACAGAACCACCACGCCATGCCGCATGCAAGCAACTCCTAGCTTTGAGAGACAGAGATTTCCCGGGAAACGGTACTGTACGCTGAGATGGACGGGTAAGCCAGCGGTTTGTGAGCAAGAAAGACAAAAATAGCTGCGAAGGCGGCTGGCTTTCGAGCCGTTGGTCAGGAGAAAGCCAGGGCCGCGCCCCACGCGGAAGCTACTTTTCCACCTGTTCAGATGGCAGCGATGCATTTATTCTGAACCGTCGTTTTATGTCAGCGAACTGTGCCAATGAGATTCCTGAAACGCTGGAAGATCCGGATCCTGCTGTTTTTTGCGGTAGTGGGACCGGGGATCATCACCGCGAATGTCGACAACGATGCCGGGGGCATCTGGACGTACTCGTCCGCCGGGGCGCAGTTTGGGCATTTGCTGCTATGGACCATGATTCCCACCACGCTGGCGTTGATTGTGGTGCAGGAGATGTCGGCGCGCATGGGAGCGGCCACGGGCAAAGGGCTCAGCGACCTGATCCGCGAGGAATTCGGGCTGCGGATCACGTTCTTCATGATGGTCGGCATCCTGATCACGAATTTCGGCAATGTAGTGGCCGAGTTCGCCGGCATTGCCACCAGTCTTGAATTATTCGGGCTTTCCCGCTTCATCACCGTACCCGATTTGCGCCCTCATTGTGTGGCTGATCGTCGTCAAAGGGCAATACAAGAGCGTAGAGAAGATTTTCCTGGCGGCCTCGTTCTTCTACATCACCTACATTGTTGCCGGAGTACTGGCCCACCCGGCATGGGAGGACGCCCTTCTGGCCACGGTGAAACCGCCGAAGCTCGAAGCTTTCGGCCACCAGGCTTATGTCTATATGGTGGTGGCGGTGGTGGGAACCACGATTGCCCCCTGGATGCAGTTCTACCTGCAAGCCTCCGTGGTGGAGAAGGGAATCAGCCGGCGCCAATACAAGGCTTCCAAAATCGATGTAGTTGCCGGGTGCATCTTCACCGATGTGGTGGCCTGGTTCATTATTGTGGCCTGCGCGGCGACCCTGTTTGTGCATGGCCACCGGGATGTGCAGGGCGCCGCCGATGCGGCCGCTGCCCTGAAACCGCTGGCGGGCAAGTATGCCTACATTCTTTTTGCCGTCGGACTCTTCAATGCCTCCCTGTTCGCGGCGTCGATTCTGCCGCTCTCTACGGCCTATACCGTTTGCGAAGGGCTGGGTTTTGAGTCGGGTGTAGGAAAGGATTTCAAAGAGGCCCCGGTTTTCTATTGGCTCTATACCATCCTGATCGCGGCAGGCGCGGGGGTCATATTGACGCCCAATCTGCCGCTGGTGAAAATTTCTGTGCTGTCGCAGGTGGTGAATGGAGTGGTGCTGCCGTTTGTGCTGATCTTCATGCTCCTGCTCATCAACAAGAAAGAATTGATGGGAGAGTACGTGAATTCGCGTCTGTTCAATGTGATCGCTTGGGGATCAACGGTGATTATGATTGGCCTGACCGGAGTATTGCTCTATTGGACATTGCGGGGTGGTGCAGGGTAGAGCGCTTGCTCGGGGTCGTCCACGAAACTTCCTTTCCGCCGCCGTCGGGAAAATCACTATAATGAAGGGCGCATTCAGGCGGTGGTTGTGATGCGATGCGCGCTCGCGGTTCTCGCCGGAATATTTCTGGTTCCGGTCCCTCCTTGCTTCTCTCAAACTTCTTCGAACAAGCCAGCCAAGTCGTATCACGATCGCAGCATCCGTGACCTCGATGCTGTCGGAAATCGTAATGTGGGATGTGGACGCGGCGTGGGCAACTGGTACAGCGTGGAAAAACAGATTGCGATGGGGAAGGGGTACTCCGAGGAAGTGGAGGCGACGAGCAAGATGGTGACCGACCCGGTGGTGACGGAGTACATCAACCGGGTCGGCCAGAACCTGGTCAGAAACTCGGACGCCGAAGTTCCTTTCATCATCAAGGTGGTCGATAGCGATGAGATTAACGCGTTTGCCCTGCCCGGAGGTTTTTTCTACGTGGATTCCGGATTGATTCTGGCGGCAGACAGCGAGGCCGAACTGGCCGGAGTGATGGCGCACGAGATCGCGCACGTGGCGGCCTGCCACGCAGCCCGTGAGAATACCCGCGGGCAATTGATGAACCTGGCGTCCATCCCGCTTATTTTTGTGGGAGGCGGAATCGGTTATGCGCTGCAAGAGGCGGCAGGAATAGCGCTGCCCATGAGCTATTTGAAGTTCTCGCGGGGATTCGAGTCAGAAGCGGACTATCTCGGAGTGCAGTACCTGTACAAAGCCGGGTATGATCCGCAAGCGTTCACCGCCTTCTTTGAAAAAGTGCGGCAGATGGAGAAGCAGAAGCCGGGCTCGCTGGCCAAAGCGTTCAGCACGCATCCGCAGACGCCGGATCGGATTCGCAAGTCGCAGGATGAGATCAACACGCTGTTGCCGGAGCGCAACCAGTACAAGGTAGACACCTCCGAATTCGAGGATGTGAAGGCGCGACTCGCGGCCCTGGAGAACCGGCACCAGCTCAACGGGGGAAAGGCAGGCATGGTTCCGACGCTGCGGCGCCGCGAGAGCACCCGCACCAGCAGTCCGGACAGTACGGGTGGAGAGAAGGACGACGGGCATCCGAAGCTGACGCGGAGGACGGATTCGAGTCCGCAGTAGGCACTGCCAACTCTTTGTCGCTTCGCTACTCGCAGGTTATAGAAGTTTGCCGCTGGCGAGTCCCTGCACCAGTTCCAAATCAGCTTCCAGAAAATCGAAAGAAGGCAGTTCGGCGCGATCGGCCCAACGGATCTCCTTAAAAATTCTGTTTTCGATTTCTCCCTGATATTGGCGCACGGCAAAGAACCGCAACTCGACCGAGCCACCGTTCTTGTACTCATGGCGGATGCGGGATACCTCCTCGTCGATCTGGGCATCGATGCCGAGTTCTTCTTCGAGTTCGCGGCGAAGGGCGTCGCGAGGTTGCTCTCCTTGTTCGATCTTGCCGCCGGGAAATTCCCACTTGAGGGGCATGGTCTGATGCTTGGTGCGCTGGCACACCAGAACCTTCTGCCCGTTAAGGATGAGTCCCGCGACGACACGCTTCATGACTGGACCACGCTAGCTGCGAGCGAACTGCGCACGGGATCCACGCAACTGGTGAAGGTAAACGCGAAAGCCGCCAGGCCCGCGCGGGCAGACCAGTTCCAGCGTGTGATCTCCGAAGCCGCGGTTGTCGACCAGCGAGTACATGCGGGCTTGACTGCACCGGGACGTAGCTTTCTTCCTGGCCGTTGGTCGCCGCGAAAGCGAGTGTCGGAGGTGGCCTGCGGTGGGGAAAGCGGCTTGCCATCCTGGCGAATGATGACTTCACATGCCGGGCCGCGCGGCGACGCCATGACCAGGTTCACGGTGGCGGCGGAATATTTGAGCAGCAGGCGATGCGGTGGCTGGCCGACGGCCTCCAGGTATTCGGCGGTCGAAGCCCATTGTCCGACGGCATAGAAGCAGTTTTCGCCGAGATCGCCGGAGAAAGAATAGTCAGCGACGGAGTCTTCGCGAAAGCCACCTTGGTTGCCAATGCGTCCGCGGCGGTGGCCGAGGTAGAGCTCGGGACTTGCGGGATAGCAGACGGCGCCAGCGTGATCTTCTTCGCGCAGCGACTTCATGATCGGCGGCAAGGCGAGTGCGGGATCCACTTCTCGCAGTAGAACCTGAATCGCCTGCTCGCACTCTCCATAGCTGCCTTCTCCGAAGTGCGCGAAGCGCAGGTAGCTTTCCTGATCCAGGAGATATTTAGTGGGCCAGCAGCGGTTGGCGAAGGCCTTCCAGAGTTCATAGTTGCTGTCAATCACGACGGGATAGGTAAGGCCCAAGTCGAGGACCGCGCGTTCCACATTGGATTCGTACTGCGCGAAGGTGAACTCGGGCGTGTGCACTCCGATGACGGTAAGACCCTTGTCGCCATAGCGCTGGTGCCATGCCTGCACGTAAGGCAGAGTGCGAATGCAGTTCACGCAGGTGTAATCCCAGAAATCGATGAGCACGACGCGTCCGCGCAACTGGCGCAAGCTGAGTGCAGCCGAATTCAGCCACACCCGTCCGATCTCGGGAGCCCGAACTTTGCCTTGTTCTACTTGCATGAAATAGTGCTAGCGGGAACTCTGCATACATCTTAGCCCCAGCGGCGGTTGTGGAAAACGCTGGGGATGAATTGCCGCCGCCAGGGCGCGAAGACCTTGGAGGAGGGTGGGAGCTGGTGTGTTCAGAAATTCGTCATTGATGCAGTAGACGCGATTTGCTTTCACCGCGCGCATTCCGCTCCATCCGCGGTCGCGGATGATCTTTTCCAGGGGGACGCGGTCGCCGGCTCCGCACCAGGCGGCGACAAGAACGTCGGGGTCTTGCGCGCCGATGGACTCGAACGACTGCTGCGTGCCGGGTTCGCCAAGAAACTCGCCGCCCGCTGCGGCGACCAGTTCGGCGACCCAGGGTTGGGAGGCAATCAGCGGTTTGCCCCACTCCTCGCAGAAGACGCGCGGGCGGGTCGCTCCGTCGGTCGTTGTGCGCACGGTGTCGATTTCGTGCTGCATGTTCGCAATCACTTGCTCTCCGCGTGCCGTTTCGCCCACGACTCCCGCGATGGTGGCGATGTCGGTGTAGATATCCTGCAGAGTTTGGGGGGCGAGTCCGAGGAAGCGCGCGCCAGATTTCAAGATCTCGGTAACCGCTTTTTCCTGGTAGGGAACGGCCGCGATGACCAGGTCTGGCCGCGCGGCGAGGATTTCGTCGGTATTCGCGGTCCAGGAGTCAGCGACGATGGTGCGATTGCCCGACTTCACTTCCGGGCAGACGTCCACGCAGTACTTCGTACAAGCGACGACGCGATCCAGACGGCCCACAGACGACAGAATGACTGTGGCACTAGGCTGCAGGCTGACGATGCGTTGCGGCGTGTGGTTGGAAGCCATGGGGCGACCTCCCATGTTACCGAATTCGCGGCACCCATGAGATGGACACAGTTACCCGGGCGGGAGCGCCCGCGCCACACCACACGGGTTAGAATTGGTGCGATGTACTCTGCTGAACTGCTGGATCATTTTGAGCATCCCCGGAATGCGGGCGAACTGGCACGGCCGGATGCCGCGGTGGAGATGTCAAATCCCGCCTGCGGCGACATTCTGAAACTTACGTTAAAAATCGAAGCAGGGCGGGTAACTGAAATTCGTTTTCTGGCCAAGGGATGCGTGCCCACGATGGCTTGCGGGTCGGCGCTCACCGAACTGGTTCACGGGAGAACGCTGGCGGAAGCGGCCCAGTTGCAGCGGGAAGACCTGGTACAGGCAGTGGGCGGGTTGCCAGAGACTTCGGGTCATGCCGGCCACTTGGCTGTAGACGCTCTACGCAAGGCCTTGAGGCAGATCAGAAGTTAGCCGCGATTTGGCGCCGATTTGTACGCGCCACGCTTTGGCAGAGATCATTTAAGAATGCTTCCCATCCTTCCGAGTCCCATCGGGGAAATAGATGGGCCAGTTGCGTTCTTGTGCCCATAGCTCAAGATCAGGATTGGGATTGATGGCGAATGCGTGTTTCGCCATCTTGAGCATTTCAGCATCCCAGCGGGAATTGCCGAAGGCCAGGTCGGGGTCCTGGCCGACCATGGCGCGGATCGCCTTGGGTTTGCCCGGCCCTGAGGGGACGCGCAACAGCCGATCGGTGACGCGGCCTTTTTCGATCTCCACGTAAGCGGCGATGATGCGGCGATCGGGAATGTTGAAATGGCGCATGGCGGCGCGGATGACCCAATGATTGGTCGAAGAAACGACCCAGACTTCACACCCCGACTGTTGCAGGCGTCCCACTAGTTCGCGCATTTCGGGGAAGATGCGGCCGAGCACGTTGAGGTCGAAGTACTCGAGGGCGGCGCGCTGCACTTCGGTTTCGATCATGCCGCGATGCATGGTGACCATTTCGCCGCACATGTCATCTTCGCTGACTTTGCCGGCGCGGTAGTCGGCATAGCGGGGACGGGCCCAGCGGGCGATATCTTCTGAAACCAGGCCGCGCTTGAGTTCCCAGTCGAAGAAGCCCTCCCCGGCATCGCCAGACCAAAGCGTGCCGTCGCAATCAAATACCGCAAGTTTGGGTTGGAGACGAAGAACGCTGTCGAGGAAATCGGTGGCCTTGGTGGTCATAGTCACGGACATGGAATCCATCGCGAAGTTCACTTGGGTTGGAGTGCGGATAACGCCGCGTAGTCGTCAGGGGTATCGACGTTCATGGCAACGAATGGGTCATCCACCGGAAAGTACAGGATATGCGACTGCTGCTGGTGCTCAATATCGCGGGCGGTGGCGGTTGGGGAGGCTTTCAGAAATACCTCGAACATCTCACGTCCAATGAGAATGGGGTGTCCGTGCTTGCCCTGATATTCGGGAACCACGGCCCACTTTCCCGAAGTAACTGCGGTCTCAAACTCGTCGTGCAGCGTCTGTAAGGTTGCAGCGGAGACTGGAGGACGGTCCACCAGGGTGATCATGGCGGCGTCGCGGCCGCGGTTCAGGATTTCCTGCAGACCGGTTTGCAGGGAACTGAACTGGCCCCGCTCGGGAGCCGGATTGCGTACCAGAAAAGCGCCGTTGGCGTAGACGATCGGCTCCAAGTCGGATTGGTTCTTTCCTACCACCACCAATACCATGTCGGTGAACGGGCTGAGCGCCACGATGGCGGCCGAGAGAAACGTCTGATTCGAGGTTTCGCCACCGGGCGCCGCCGGCGGCCAGGGCAGCAGTGCCTTGTCGCGGCCCATGCGTGTCGACTCGCCAGCGGCAAGGATTACGGCACACAGACTGGGAGCGCGGCTCATGTGGGGAAGACTAAAGAAGAATTTCCGATTGTCAATTGCCAACTGCCGGTTTGGGCCGGTACATATTCTCTGATCACGATTTTGGTCCGTCTTCCCAGGTCTCGGCGGGCGTGTTGTCGCGGGGCGCGTTTTCGAGACTCTTTCCCTTGAACCAGCTCATGTGGGGCAACGCACGTTCGGCGTGGCGGCGGATGGCGATCAGTTCAGCCGTGATCGCAACCGCGATTTCTTCCGGGGTGACGGCGCCAATGTCCAGCCCCACCGGGGCGTGGACGCGTTCGAACAGTTCCGGGGCGAGGCCTTCTTTGGTCAACTCGCGGAAGATGGAGATAGTCTTCCGCTTGGATCCGATCATGCCGATGTAGCGGGCCGGTGTCTGCACCGCCCAGCGCAGGATGCGCATATCGTCACGGTGTCCGCGGGTGACAATCACGATGTACGAGGACTCGCTCGGACTCAGCCGGGCCATGGCGCGCTCGAAGTCGTCGGCGACCACGTCTTTGGCCTCGGGAAAACGTTCGCGGCTGGCATAGGCCTCGCGGTCATCAATGACGGTCACGTCGAAGCCCACGTGGCTCACAGCCTTCGAAAGGTTTAAAGATACGTGACCTGCGCCGAAAAGATAAAGTATTGCTGGAGGGAGTACCGGTTCGATGAAGATGTCGAGCGTGCCGCCACAGACCAGGCCGGTATCGTACTTGGGATCTTGATTGAGATTGAATGTCATGGTGCGGGGCTTCTCGCTTTCCATGACTTCGCGGGCCGCCTGCCAGACTTCGGCTTCGACGCAGCCTCCGCCGATGGTGCCCAGGATGGAGCCGTCATCGCGCACCAGCATTTTTGCGGTCTTGAACGAGGGGATCGAGCCGCGGACATTGACGATGGTGGCCACCGCGCCGCGGCGGCCTTGCTGGCGGAGTTTTACGATCTCTTCGTAAATGTCCATCTCTATGGATTGTCAGGCAGTGGGCAGGTGGAAGTCAAAAAAGCGGGCTCCCCGCCCAAATGGCGCTTTTCGGTTCATGCGGGAATGCAGTCACTGTGCTAGGTTTGTACGTTTTCGAGCTTGAATTTCTTCCAGCGGGCAAGGAGCGTCCTCATGAAAGCTGTAGTGATGCACGAATATGGCGGGCCGGAGGTGTTGCGGTACGAAGACGTGCCTGATCCCAAGCTGCGCAAGGATCAGGTGCTGGTGCGGGTGAGGGCCTGCGCGCTGAACCATCTGGATATTTGGGTGCGAAAGGGAACCACGAAATCTCCGCTGCCGCATATTCCCGGAAGTGATGTTTCCGGGGAGATCGTGGAAGTGGGGGAATACGTCACGGGCTTCCGCCCAGGACAGCGAGTTCTGCTGGCGCCGATGACATTCTGCAATCACTGTGAAGCCTGCACGGATGGAAGACAGAACGAGTGCCCGGAATACGGCGTATTAGGCAATCGCACGGACGGGGGAGATTGCGAGTTGATTGCGGTGCCTGCCGTCAACCTGATCCCAATTCCTGACAGCCTGGGATTCAATGAGGCGGCGAGCGTGCCGCTGGTGTTCGTGACCGCGTGGCACATGCTGGTGGGCCGGGCGGGGATTCGGCCGGGACAGGTGGTGCTGGTTCTCGGCGCCAACTCGGGGGTCGGGATCGCCGGAATTCAGGTGGCCAGGTTTTTCAATGCAACCGTGATCGCCACGGCGGGCGACGAGCGCAAGGGCGAGCTGGCCAGAGAACTGGGCGCGGACTATGTGATCAATCATTACCAGCAGAAGATCTCAGAAGAGGTGCGGCGGATTACCAATAAGCGCGGGGTCGACATTGTCATGGAACATGTCGGTAAATCCACCTGGGAGGAAAGCGTGAAATCTCTGAGGCCGGCGGGCACGCTGGTGACCTGTGGGGCCACCACCGGGCCAGATGTGGGGATCGATCTGCGCTTCGTGTACTCGCGGCAGCTTACGATCCTGGGTTCGTACATGGGCACCATGGGTGAGCTGCACGAAGTGCTGAAGCACGTGTTCAGCGGACGGTTGAAACCCGTCGTAGATCGGGCTCTTCCGCTGAAAGATGCCAAGCCAGCTCACGAGTACATGGAGAAGAGCCAGATGTTCGGGAAGATCGTGCTGAACCCTTAACCCAGTTATCCCTCAGGGACACAAAGGGAAAGAGCCTGGTGAACCTTCGTGTCCTTTGTGGTTTAGAATAAGTTTATGGCGGATGATTTGAATTTTGGTCCCTACGTGGACATCGAGAACGGCAAGAAAACGGTCAAAGATCTTACCTACGGCAATCCCACGCCGGAAGGGGTGGTGCTCACCACGCTGGATTCAGCCGTCAACTGGATGCGGAAGAATTCCATCTGGCCGATGACGTTCGGGCTGGCATGCTGCGCCATCGAGATGATGTCGATGGGAGCTTCGCGTTTTGATATTGCGCGCTTTGGCGCCGAGGTGTTTCGGCCGTCTCCCCGGCAGTCGGACTTGATCATCATTGCGGGAAGGGTCTCGAACAAGATGGCGCCGGTGATCCGCCAGCTCTGGGAGCAGATGCCGGAGCCGAAGTGGGTGATCTCGATGGGGGCCTGCGCGACGTCGGGCGGGGTATTTCAGAATTACGCGCTAGTGCAAAGCGTGAACCAGGTTATTCCGGTGGATGTGTATGTTCCCGGATGTCCGCCGCGGCCCGAGCAATTGATCTACGCCATTACCCTGCTGCAGGAAAAGATACAGAAAGAGCGCGGCACCATTAAGCGGGCGTTGAACCTGTCATAGTCTTTCTTGGCCGCTGAGGAAGGCGGATTCCTCGCCGTTCCACTCGTCGGAATAACATCGGAATAACAACCGACGCGGATACCTAGGGCGTGCGGAAGCTGATGGAGATCTGCTTCTGCATTTTTACCGGCTTGCCGTTCAACAACAGCGGGCTGTAGCGCCACTGGCGCACCGCATCGATGGCGGCGGCGGTAAGAAGGGGCGGCCCGCTCACAATCCTCACGTCTTCCACGTTCCCTTTTTCTCCAATGGTCGCATCCAGGACCACGGCGCCTCCCAGCCGCATCGGCAGGGCCGCGACCGGGTAGGTCGGCATGACTTTATGCTGGAGTACGCCTCCGGAGAGGCCTTGCGACACGGGCGAGCCGAACTCAGGCATGTCGACCGGAACCGCGGCGAGCGCAGCCAGGCGTGATTTATCGGGACCCATTCCACCCATTTCCGGGGGATCCGGGGGAGTCAGGGCGGGGGGAGAGGCTTCGGCGATCCGGTTTGTATCCAGGGTGGGGGAAGCGAAGGTTTGAGCCGTCGTATTCTCGATCTCCCTCTTGGCGGCGGCCTGAATGCCAGCGTTAGGGGAGGCCTGTGGCGGCGCCACGCGAGCGGGGCTGGGTTTCCAGACCAGCTCCGAACTGGCAACCGGTGCGGATGCTTGACTGGGAGCTGGTTCAGGCTGCGAAGCTTCGGGCTTGGCCGCCGCCTGCCCGGGAAGCTTATGCCACGAACTCCACCCCGAGAAGCCAAGCAGCATCAGCAGAGGAACGGCGAGAGCAGCCAGTGGAATCCGAACTCGCTTGAAATCGACGCGGCCGCTGACTCGAACCGAAACTATCTTCCTGGCCCAGAGAAGCGCTCTGGAAGCAGCCGCGCTAGCGGCTCGCGGCGGCGCCGGCACGAGGTTGACCGCGGGCGACGACTCCGGTTCGACGGCGGCTTCCACCACTCCAGATTCCCGCAGACGAGCAGCTTCGGCCAGCTCGGCCAGGCGGATAAGGTAATCCATGTGTTCTTCGGCGAAGGCATAGGGCCGGGTAGAGAAGGCTTCCAGCACGCCCATGGTTCCTCGGCGGCCGCGCAAGGGGACGGCCGCGATCGAGCGCAGTCCCAGCCGCCGGCAGACCTCGGGGTCGGCCCGTAAGTCTTTCAGCGTGTCATCACAGCGCAGAACCCTATTGGTGCGCAGGCACTCGCCGGAGATGCCGGAATCCACGCTAAGGCGGGATCCGATTTCGGGCGCCATCTCGCCGCTGCGGGCGCGGCAGATGACCAATCCCTCGCGGCGCATGGCGAGCGCCGCAGAACTGGCGCCGGTGAGGGCCTGTGCCGCCTCGGCAATCGCTCCCAGCACCACCGCAGAATCGTAGGTTTCGGCCGCGATGGCGGCGCGAAGAGTACTGAAGATGGTCATGGGATCGGGCTTTGGTGGGGTCAGAGTTTCGCGAGGTTCCCGGGCAGGCGCTGATAGGGGTAATCCCGGCACCCCGGGGGAGGGTGAAGGCGGTAACGGGGGAGATGCCATGTTTTCGACTCACCCAACTGGCCAGAGTTGAAGGTCGTGATTGCCGGCTGGAAGTGGCGAACGGCGAACGTTGCCGCAGAGTGTGAGGCAAACGGATTCGCTTGTCAATACCAGAGATGGGGAATGTTCCACACCATAAAACTCTCCTGGTTGGTCTACCGCCCGCCTGCCGTGCGCAGTCCCGGGCAACCGTGGGTTGTAGAATCAGGCTCCATGAACCCTCTGCAGGTTTCTGCTGGACAGTTCCGTGAACTTGCGGAACGCGTCACCAAACTCGCCGCCGCTTACTTAGACGACCTCGATTCACGACCCATCTTTCCCCTGACCAGCGGCTCGGAAACCGAAGAACTTTTCCATCAGCCTCTGCCGGAGATGGGGATGGGAGAAAGCGCGTTTGGTGATCTCGAGGAAATTGTCAACCGCTGCCGCGCTCAAAACGGAAGGTTCTTCGGCTACGTTCTGGGTTCGGGAGAGCCCGTGGCGGCCACCGCCGACCTGCTGGCCAGCGTCTTGAATCAGAACGTTACCGCTTGGCGCTCTAGTCCGGCCGCAGTCACCATCGAGCGCACCGTGGTGGAATGGATTGCGACTGCAATTGGTTGCAAAGGCTTTCGCGGCAGCCTGAGTGGAGGCGGCTCATCGGCCAACCTGATGGGCCTGGCGATGGCTCGAGAAGGCAAAATGCCGGTGAATGAGACTGGACTGGCGGCGGCGCGCCAGGTCGTGATCTATGCCTCGCGCGAGGTACATATGTCGATTCCCAAGAGCATTGCGCTGCTGGGAATCGGACGAGACCATCTGCGGCTCATTCCCACCGATGAGCAGTTTCGCATGGTCCCATCAGAACTGGAGCAAGCCATTCAACATGACCAGCGTAGAGGAAGAACCCCTATCGCGATTGTCGCCTCTGCGGGCACGGTGAACACCGGGGCCATTGACCCGATGGATGAGATTGCAGGAATCGCGAAGAAACACGATTTGTGGTTGCACGTGGATGGGGCATACGGCGCGCTGGCTGCGATGGCAGCACCGGATAAGTTCACCGGCCTGGCACTCGCCGACTCGATTTCTCTCGATCCGCACAAGTGGCTGTTTCAGCCACTGGATTGTGGCTGTCTCTTATACCGGGACGAAAGCGGCGCGCGGCGCGCGTTCTCGCACACCGGGGACTATGCCAAGGCCCTGTCGGCCGATCCGGTGGAGGGCTTTGTCTTCTTTGAAGAGTCGACGGAGTTGTCACGCCGGTTTCGAGCCTTGAAGTTGTGGCTTTCTCTGCGCTATCACGGGTTCGGTGGGTTCCGCGCGGCGATTCATCAGAACCTGCAGCTTGCCCAGCGACTGGCCAAAGCAGTTCAGAACGACGCCGAACTCGAGTTGCTGGCACCGGTTGAGTTGAGTGCAGTCTGCTTTCGCTATAAGGGCGGCAGGGGCGCACCGGACTCCAATCTCGACCAGCGCAATGCAGACATCTTGAAACGGGTGGTGGAGCGGGGACGGGTCTACTTGTCGAACGCGACCTTGACTGGAAGATTCGCGCTGCGCGCCTGCATTGTGAACCATCGCACCACCGAGGCCGACGTCGACAGCGTTATTCCCGAGGTTCTGGCCGCCGCGAAAGCAGTTGCAGGCTAGCGATGAAAGTCGCGACGGGGCTGGCGCGCGCCCGCCAGACATAATCCCGGTCTCCTGGGTTCAACGCAGCGCGGGCTGCAGTCGGGGCTGATTGTGCTCGGAAACGTTGGTGGGCTGGAGCTCGCAGAAGCGGGCAAAATCGCTACACCACTGCTCCGCGAGCCTTTTCAAAAAGCTAGATACTCCTCCGGGCAGGCTGCAGGTGGGATTTCCGACGGCGTAGGCATCGACGCGAATCCGCGTGCGGTCTCCGATTTGATCGAGTTGAATCGTGCTCTCAACTGCGAAGCCGAACTCTCCTCCGTAGGAGAGCACGCGCAGAAGCGCAGGGGCCTGGCAGGTCCGAACCACGTGGGACAACTCCATGCCAGCAGGATCGTGGACCCGGTTCAGCAGATAACTGCCCGGTGCCCAGGCTTCGCCCACCCAACGAAAGCTTAAGCAGGTGTTGGAAAGTTTCGGCCAGGTTTGGATGTCGGTTAGAAGATCCCACACGCGATGGCGCGGCAAACCGGTTGACGTCACATACGAACACTGCATTTCACCCTCTCGGAATGTCGACTGCGCAGAACCTGGGGGCAAGCACAGTCTGACACGGCGAGCCTCCTCGGACCGTGGGTGACATCACGTTAATTTGTGATCTAGATCACGCGGGATCGGAAGCGGGGTTCCGGAACGGGGGCGAGAGGGAAGGGCTCCGTCTCAGTGCGTTAGCTCAGCCGCATGTTGGCCAATGCCATATTGCCTGATCTTGTGATACAGGGAACTGCGTGGAATCCCGAGGGTCTTGGCCGCCGATTCAACACGGCCGCCTTCCGCGGACAGCACCTGCGTGATGTATTGGCGTTGCATCTCTTCGAGCGTCTTGATGCCGGGCAAGTCAGGGGTGAGGGAGTCGAGGCCGGTGTCCAAATGCAGATCCTTCGCGGTCAAGATCTGGCCTTCACGCAGCATGACCGCGCGCTCGATCACGTTTCGCAATTCACGAATGTTCCCGGGCCAGGAATCAGGACCGCAGCATCCGCATGGCATCTGGGGCCACTTCCACTTCCCGCGTGCCGTCTGCCAGTCGGTGCAGAATGTTGTCGACCAGCAGGGGAATGTCCTCACTTCGGTGGCGGAGCGGCGGCGTGGTGAGCGGAATGGTGTTGATGCGGTAGTACAGGTCGCTGCGAAACCTCTGTTCGTGGACGTACCTGGCCAGGTTATGGTGGGTGGCTGCAATCAGGCGAATATCGACATGGCGGTCCACGATGTCTCCAAGGCGGCGGAATTGCTTCTCCTCCAGCACCTTCAGGAGCTTGGGCTGGACCTGTAAATCCACGTCGCCGATCTCGTCTAGAAATACTGTGCCTTGGTGAGCCACCTCGAGGAGACCGGTTTTGCGCTGCACCGCGCCAGTGAAAGCGCCGCGCTCGTGGCCAAAGAGTTCGGTCTCAAGCAGGTCGGGAGACAAAGCGCCGCAATTGAGGTCGACGAACGGTCCGGACGCTCGCGCCCCGGTTCGATGTAGCCAGTGGGCCAGGACGCCTTTGCCGGTTCCGGTCTCGCCCTGGATGAGGATTGGGCTATCGCTGACCACAACTTTGTGCGCGGTTTCCTCCAGTTTGCGGATGACAAGGCTCTGGCCGAGGAAGGGATCCGGGAGGCCGTGCAGGGACTGCTGGCGTTTACCCCGCCCTTGCATCAGGTGTTGAATCATGCGAAACAATGTTCCCAATTCGACCGGCTTGGTGAGGAACTGTTCCGCCCCCAACTTTACCGCTGCGACTGCCAGGTCAATGGACCCGTGGCCGGTCACCACGATGATGGGCGTTAAGGGGTTGATCGACTTCAACCTGGGAATCAGTTGTAGAGCGTTGCCATCGGGCAGGTTATGGTCGAGCACCAGTACATCCGGATGATGGGCCCGCAGCAGTTGTTCTGCACCGGCACAGGTTCCGGTCGCCAGCACTTGGCATTTGCGGGTTTGCAGGAATTCGCGGGTCATATCCCGCAGGAGTGCTTCGTCCTCTACCAACAGTACTCTGTACATAATCGTTCACTCCCGGTGTGGCTTCGATCGGAAGAGTGCACGTCCGGCGGACCGGCGGTTTCGACGGCCCCACCGTCTCCAGGGCGGAAATCAGCCGGCAATGGAGACTACTTTCATCCCGTCCTCCGATTCACACATTCCCGCACGCGGCCCAACGCCCGTGGCAAACCTCAGCCTGACAGAAGCCCAAACCATGGCATGTGATGCAGAACACAAACCACAAACCGAAGTAACCCCGAGCCCTTGCGCGGGCTAAAGAACCCGTCGATTCCTGCCGATACGCCGGGTTCGCTCCAGGGAAGACTCGATCCGTTGGCTGACCAGGCCGTGCCCGGACCGGCACTCGAATCGCCGGTGCACGACGTGATACAAAAGTTGCGATGCCCAGCGAATCCCGAACATCGCAAACCATTGTGGCGCAGGCGCCCTGCCGCGCGGATCTGGCGGGAGGCACGGTCGACCTGTGGCCGCTTTATCTGTTCCACACCGACGCGCTGACGCTGAACTTGGCGCTGAATATTCAAACCACCTGCCGGATCACTCCCTTGAAAGGGAAGCGCATCCAGTTGCGCTCACTCGACACGCGGAAATCGGAGGAGTTTCGGGACTTTGAGCAGTTGCGTCGGGCGCGCAAGTTTCGTCTCCCGCTGGCGGCGCGGCTCTTGCAGTTTTTTGCCCCCAAAGAAGGGTTACTCATGGAAACCGATTCTGAGTCGCCCGCCGGGGCGGGGATCTCCGGTTCCTCGGCCCTTATGATCGCGTCGACCGCGGCCTTGGCACGTTTTACCGATCGCCACTTGACGCTGGAGCAGATGCGGGTCATCGCGCAGAATGTGGAGGCGCAAATCATACAGGTACCGACGGGCTGTCAGGACTACTACCCGGCGCTTTACGGCGGGGTGAGCGCAATCCATCTGGACGCGGATGGGATTCACCGTGAGGCGGTCGCGGTGGAACCGGAAGCGATGGAGGCGAGGTTCGTGCTGGCCTATACCGGAGCGCCCCGGCAGTCTGGAATCAACAATTGGGAAGTTTTCAAGGCGCACATCAATGGAGACAAGAGAGTTTTTCGCAACTTCGAGAAAATTTGCGGGATCGCCCGGGCGATGCATGCGGCGCTGGGCAAGGCCGACTGGAAAGAAGTGGCGCGGTTGTTGCGGGAGGAATGGAATTTGCGGCGCACCAATGTCCCCGGGATCACGACTCCGTTAATCGACAAGCTGATCTCGGCGGCGGCAAAACATGGCGGGGTGGCCGCAAAAGTATGCGGGGCCGGGGGCGGCGGATGCGTGATCTTCATGGTAGAGGAGGGTGCGGCCAGCCGGGTGGCAACCGCGGTGGGCGAATACGGCGGCCACGTGTTGCCCCTGCAAGTTGCGCGCTCCGGGGTGCGCGTTTCTTAAGACAGAATGAGGGGATAGAATCCGCCCAAACAGCGCTATAATCGCCGGTAGTGCCCGGCTCGGGGTGTTGCATGAAGCCAAGGTGGATTCCAGCCCTGTTGGTTCTCGTCGTAACTCTCATGACGACCGCCCATTCGGGCGAGCAGAAGACCTCCGCCACACTGCCTCCCATGTCCAGTCAAACGCGCATGGACTTGATTCGCGCTTTCAATTCAGAACTGGTCTACATTCGCGCGCCGTTTCCCATGGGGAAAAAGGGTTTGACGCTGAAGGACGGCAAGGTCTCGCCCAGCGGCGCCGAGCTCGACCAGTTGGTGGCAATGTGGGGACCGGCGGTCAAGCCGGGAGATCAGGCACGCATCAGCGACATCACGATTAAAGACAGCCACATTCATTTCGAAATCAACGGTGGCCCGGTACGCAAACAGAAGTGGTATCAGCACATCACCATTGTGGGCGCCACCAGCGAAGTTCCACTCGCGCCTTCGGACAACCAGGCGAACCCTCGAGGATCGTATGTGGATCTGGTGTTTGACCGCTACGTGCCCGAGCTCGGACCCAAGCAGTTGAAAGAACTGTTGCGGCCGGTGTTTGATTTCGACTCCAAATCGGCGCTCGATGCCTATCTCGAGACTGTGCCCCCGAAGGTGAAAGAGGCGATCAAGAATCACCAGGTGCTGGTAGGCATGAACCGGGAGATGGTGATCTTTGCCAAGGGACGCCCTCCGAAAAAGACGCGCGAGAAGGACGGGGAGACGGAATTCGAGGAATGGATTTACGGGGAGCCGCCGCAGGATGTGGACTTTGTACGCTTCGTGGGCGACGAAGTGGCCCGCGTAGAGACCATGAAAGTCGGCGGACAAAAAATGGTTCGCACCGAGAAGGAAGTCGATCTCACTCCCCAGCCCAGCCTGGCCAAGGCGCCGGACACCGGTGGAACCCGCCCGCTCAACGCGCCCAGCTTGCGGCGTCCCGGCGAAGCCGTGGAGGACAATTCTCCAAGCGTGATCCCATCGGGTGCAGCGCCGCCTGCAGCACCACCGGACGGGCCCGCGCCACCTTCCCAGACCGGCGGACCGGGGATGCCGCCCCACTGAGCAGGGAGCTTGACTCCCTCTGGAGTTCAGCTGCGGGACGGCTTATTTTTGAACTCCTCCTCTCACTTGGCGGGCCGCTCTGCCTGCCTTTACACTGGATACGTGAAGATTGCGCTGGGACAGATCAATCCCACGGTGGGAGATTTCCAGGGAAACGCAGACAAGATGGTGGACTTCGCGCATCAGGCCCAAGGCTCGGGCGCGGGCCTCATCCTGTTTCCGGAGCTGGCGGTGTGCGGCTACCCACCGCGCGACCTGGTCGAACGTCCGTCGTTTGTGGCGCGCAACCGGGAGTCGGTGGAGCGCATTGCCGCCGAGACGCGCGGCATTGCCGTGATCTGCGGCCTGGTCACCCCGGCGCAGGCGGAGACCGGAAAGTCGGTGATGAATTCCGCAGCGCTTTTGAAGGACGGACGCGTAGCCTTCCTGCAATCGAAGATGCTGTTGCCTACCTACGACGTCTTTGACGAGGTGCGGAATTTCGCGCCCGCACGCAGTCAGGTCCTGTTTCCATTCTGTGGCAAGCAAATGGCCCTGACCATCTGCGAAGACGCATGGAACGACAAACATTTCTGGAACAAGCGCTTCTACACCTTCGACCCGGTGGAAGCGCTGATTCATGCCGGGGGAAATTTCCTGCTGAACATTTCGGCGTCGCCGTTCTGGCTGGGGAAGCGCGACGTTCGCCGTAACATGCTGGCCAGCATCGCTCGCAATTACGGAGTTCCGGTGGCGATGGTCAATCAGGTGGGCGGCAATGACAGCCTGATTTTCGATGGTTCCAGCCTGGTATTGAACCCCGCCGGGGAAGTAATCGCGCGCGGAAAATCATTCGAGGAAGACCTGCTTTACTTCGATTCCGACCAGCTTACCGGCGAGATTCACGACCAGGTGCAAGGGGATGAGGCCAGCGTTTACACGGCGCTGGTGCTTGGGACCCGGGACTATGTGCGCAAGTGCGGGTTTAAGCAGGTCATTATCGGGCTCAGCGGCGGCATCGATTCAGCGTTGACGGCGGCCATCGCAGTGGACGCTCTGGGGCCCGAGAGCGTCATTGGCGTCGGCATGCCGGGACCATACTCGTCGCAGGGTTCCATCGACGATGCTCGCAGCCTGGCGCAGAACCTGGGCATTCGTTTTGAACTTTTGTGCATCACTGACATCTTCGAGAGTTACCGCAAAACTCTCAAGCCGGTGTTTGCCGGGCGCAAGGAAGACATCACGGAAGAGAACATCCAGTCACGGGTACGTAGCGGATTGCTCATGGCATTATCGAACAAGTTTGGCGCCATCGTTCTGAGTACCGGGAACAAGAGCGAACTCGGGGTTGGATATTGCACTCTGTACGGCGACATGGCGGGCGGGTTGGCGGTGATTTCCGATGTCCCTAAGACCCTGGTTTACAAGCTAAGTCATTATGTGAATTCGCGGCGTCCTGTGATTCCACAGGCCAGTCTCGACAAACCGCCGTCCGCCGAGTTGCGGCCGGATCAGAAAGACAGCGATACTTTACCGTCCTACGACGTGCTGGACGCAATCCTGGAAGATTACGTGGAGGATTCCCATCCCGCGGAGCAGATTGCCGCCGACCGGGGCTTTGATCTGGAACTGGTGCGGCGGGTCATTCGCATGGTGGAGCGCAGCGAATACAAGCGCCAGCAGGCCGCGCCGGGTTTGAAAATCACAGCCAAAGCCTTCGGGTATGGGCGGCGTTTTCCGATCGCTGCCAAAGCCGATATTTAGAAACGACTCACATTCTCACTTTGAAAGGACCGCATGCATCGTCAATTCGCTCGCATTGTGTTTCTCGGATTCCTGGCCACAGTGGCTGTCGCTCAACAGAAGCCGGCGGCGCCGGCGCATGCGGCGACCACGAAAGCGCTTTCCGGCGCCAGCCTGCCCTCTGAGGAAACCGTGAATGCATTTATGCATCAGACGTTCGGCTATGAGCCGCAGGTGAGCTGGAAAGTTGTAAGCATCAAACCGGCTCCCGCGGAGGGACTCGCGGAAGTGAACCTGATCATCACCGGTCCCCAGGGGCCGCAGAGCACGCGATTCTACGTTACTAGCGATGGCAAACATGCAGTCGCGGGGGAACTGATGCCGTTTGGCGCCCGTCCCTACGCTTCGACTGCGAAGGAATTAGAGAGAACGGCGAATGGCCCGGCGCGTGGTCCGGCGGGTGCAGCGGTTACCCTCGTCGAATTCAGCGATCTGCAGTGTCCGCACTGCAAGGAAGCGCAGCCCACGATCGAAAAGCTTCTCACCGACGACAAGAACGTGCGTGTCGTTTTCCAGAACTTTCCCCTGCCCGCGCACGACTGGTCGGCGAAGGCGGCAGCCTACGCAGACTGCATTGGCCGCAGTTCGAACGATGCTTTCTTCAAGTTTGTGGATGGCGTCTTCGCGGCGCAGTCAGAGATCACGGCCGGCAATGCCGACCAGAAACTGACAGCTCTTGCCGATCAGGCGGGAGTGAAAGGGAGCGATATGGCGGCGTGCGCCACCAAGCCGGAGACCACGTCGCGAGTGGAGCACTCGGTTGCTCTGGGTAAGAGCCTGGATGTGACCGCGACTCCGACCATGTTCATCAATGGGCGGAAGATTCCCGGCGGAGTGGATTACGAGCACCTCAAGAAGTTCGTAGACTTCGCGAGCAAGGAAGGGAAGTAAAGGGATCGATACCCGAGAGTCAGGTTTGTGTTCTTGCTGAACTGGGAATGGGGAGCCCTACCGCCCCATCCAGATTTGCGCCGTATCCGGGTGTTCGGCGGTCGCGATGACGTGGGGTGTGATCACGACCAGCAGTTCGTCGTCGCTTTCCGTAATGGTGTTGGTGGCCATGAATTGATTGATGGCGGGAACCTGTCCCAGTGCCGGGATCCCGCTTAAACTGCGCTGTTCGGTACTTGAAACCGACCCGGTGATGACCGCGGGCTCTCCGTTCAATACCGTGATTCCGCCCTTGTATTCGCGATTCGAGATCACCGGGACCCCGTTCAGGCTTTGCGTACCAAGGGAGCGGATCTGCATCTCCAGTTGCAGGCTGACATCGTTGTTGGGACTGACAAAGGGTTTGGCTTTGATGGTGAGCCCGATGTCTTCGTAGTTGAACGAAGGGAATGCAGACTGGAAGGTATTGTTCTGGATGTTCTGCGAGATCGCTGCCGTGTTAAAGATGGGGGCGAAACTGGCGTTCAGAATGGGATAGCGCGAACCGAGTTTGTAGGACGCTTCATTGCCCTGCGCAACCCGCAGGGTCGCATGCTGCAGCGAGCGAATGGAGCTCTCATTCAGGCCGAGCTGAACCGCCGCCGTGTCGAGGCTCAGGCCAAACAACGTCAATCCGCCGCCGAAGGTTGCCAGAGGGTTGCTGAACACTGAGTTCTGCTGACCCTGCAACTGCGCCAGCAGCGCGGAGAGCGACTGCGAACCCGCCTGGTTGATTCCTCCGCCGGCGATCAACTGGTTGATCAGCTGTTGGATGTTCTGTCCGCCCAGCGCGGCCAGGGCTGCGACCGGAATATTGAACAAGTTGAACTGATTCGGCAGGTGCAGCCCGATATTCCGCATCAGGCTGTGGCTGACTTCATAGATGTTGACGTCAAGCAGGACCTGGGGGCGGGAATCGCCCAGGCTCTCCACGAAGCGCGTGGCCGCATTGATGGTTTCTTGCGGCGCCCGGACCGTGACCGTGTTCGCCCGCGGTTGCTGGTTAATGAAGCGGATCTCGAACACCGTGCGGAGAGCGTTCACCACTTCGGTCAGATCCGACGGCGCCGTGGCTCCGGAGATCTGAAACGTGCGCAACGCCATGCGGTCAAACTGGCGATGGTTCTCGGGGGAATTCTGCGCCACCACGATTTGCTTTTCGCCCAGGGGCGCCCAGAAAGTCTTGGTGACAATGCCGGCGGCTCGCATCGCCGTGTAGAAATCGACATCCGTGATGTTGAAGCGGACCTGCCTGGAATTGACCGAATCGTCGATCGTGGGCGTGATTCCGAACGCGGTGCAGATCTGCGTCAGCAGGGTTTTGGAATCTCCCTGGTAATGGAAGTCTGCGCGCAGGGGTTCGGGATCCACCTCGATTTCCCCCGCGGAAGCCAGCACTCTGGGTTTTACCGGAGTACGTGGAGCCCACTCTTCCAACGCGTCCTGCAGTTGCTGCTGGGCGAATTCATTCGAGGGATCGAGTTGCAAGGCGGCCCGGAACTCCGCCAGAGCCTCGACCTGATGCTTCTCCAGGAGGTCATGGTTGCCGCTCTGCAAGTGCCAGGAGACCATTTCCTGACGCTGCATCTCGCGAGCCGTGAGGTAATCAATATTTCCCGGGGCAAGCTGGGCAGCGGTCTCGAACTGTGCCAGCGCCTCTTCCCGCTGGCGATTTTTTGCCAGTTTGACGCCACGGTCGTAAGCCGACTTGGCCTCTTTCAATTCTTTCCTGGAGGGAGTGCAACTGGGGCTGCCCGCGACCCCTTGGCCGCAAGGCAGGATGGCCACGCCCGGCGGCGTCTCGCCACCGAAGGCAACCGCGGCGAGAGCGAAAACCATCAGAATAGAAGCAAAGCGGCGCATACTCCCCGATTGTAACCGGGAACAGGGGCGCAGCCGAGCCGTTTCCAGCCGTCCCTGTACCTTAAGGTTCACCACGGGGAGGGAACGAAGACCGTTAAGGAAACTTGCGGCCAAAGGCCAAGCGTGACCCAGTGTACGGTGACCGGAGTCACTCGGCACGGGTTGGAAAGTTAAGCGATTTGGCGTATAAAAGTTAGTTGCGACGGCACGACGCTTGTCCTTCCGTGCGGCCACAACGCAAATCATCCAGGAAGCGCGAGCGAGGTACCATGTCCAGCCTCACCACCACGCATGCCCCTAAGGGCCTCGAGGGAGTGGTCGCCACCACCTCCAGCATCTGCTATATCGACGGAGATCAGGGCGTCTTAGCTTATCGCGGCATTGATATTCATGAACTAGCCGACAATTCCACTTTTGAAGAAACCTGTTACCTGCTGTGGTACGGCAAGCTGCCGACCCGCGAACAACTGCGCGATCTGCAGCAACGGCTGGCGGAAGAGCGCAAGCTGGATGCGTCCATTATTTACCGCCTGCAACTGGCGCCCAAGCACGCCCTGCCCATGGACGTGCTGCGGACGATCGTATCGGCGCTGTCTTTCTACGATCCGGAAGAGAAGAGCAATGACCGGGATGCCAATTTCCATAAGGCGATTCGCCTGACCTCGCAAATTGCGATGGTGGTGGCCGCCTATGACCGGATTCGCAAAGGCAAGCCGGTGGTGGAGCCCGATCGCTCGTTGTCGCATGCGGCGAACTTCCTGCTCATGCTGAACGGAACCCACCCCTCGAAAACCGCGGAACGCGCACTGGACATTGCCCTCATTCTCCACGCCGATCACGAACTGAACGCGTCGACCTTCGCCGCGCGGGTCACGGCTGCAACCTTGTCGGATATGCACTCCGCGGTCACCTCGGCGATTGGCGCCCTGAAAGGGCCGTTGCACGGCGGAGCCAACGAAGCCGTGTTCCGTATCCTCGAAGCGATTGACGCTTCGGGCGCCGATCCGGTGGATTACATCAAGGGCATGCTGGCGCAGAAGAAGAAGATTCCCGGGTTCGGGCATCGCGTGTACCACACCGAAGACCCGCGGGCGACGCACCTGCGCACCATGTCGCGCGACCTGGGCAATTCCAGCGGCCAGCCGAAATGGTTCGAGTTCTCGCGCGCGATCGAGGAATTCGTCAAAGCCGACAAGAAGCTCAACGCCAATGTCGACTTCTATTCGGCCTCGACCTACCACACCCTGGGCATCGACGTGGACCTGTTCACCCCGGTGTTTGCCGTATCACGGGTGAGCGGCTGGACAGCGCATGTGATCGAACAACTCGAGGATAACCGCCTGATCCGCCCGCGCGCGGACTACATTGGACCGTCGTATCCCCAGCAC
>CAWJAA010000014.1:0-13674 GCA_963840615.1 Terriglobia bacterium | reverse complement strand
CTAACCCTTGCTTCGTTCAGTTGTTCTGCGTGAGCCAGTTGGTGGCATTGGTCGTCTCGGAATACGTGGATTGGAATGACGTTCCGGTGCCCGTCACGTTCTTGGTGATGTTGCCGTAGGGATCGTAGACGAAGCTCTGGTTCCACGTGCTGTTGCCACAGTTCGCGGTTCGGGCTGATGGGCCGTCACCCGATCTTGCCGGCACAGGAGTGTTCTCCGGCTCTCAACCATCTCGGGGGAAGCTACGCATTGAGCCTCCTCCCTCATGATCAAGTTCCAGGCATGTCTCGTGATCCTGACCATCACGTTTTCATCACGATCACCCACTTCAACGTCCGTAATCTCAGAGTGCGACAAGTCGGAAATCCTTTTAACTGAATGAAAACAAATGGCGGAAGCGTGTGCGAGTCGAACGCACCGGCGACGGGAAAACCCGCCGCCCGCCGGTTTTGAAGACCGGGAGGATCACCGGACCCCATGCGCTTCCGGGATGAACCAGCTTTTCTGTGGAGTGGGCTCCGCGGTCTCCGTCGGCCCGCGTTGCCGGAGTATCATCCTAGCTTCTCTGCAGGTTCCGGCACAAGCCAAGCTCCAGTAATCCTGGCCTTCGTATGCTGCCTCCCACATGCGATTTCCGCCAGGTGCGATTCCCTTCTTACTTCTTTGGACGATAGATGTCGGTGGCTCGCCCGTAGAACACTTCCGCCGCTTCCATAATGGTTTCAGACAGCGTGGGATGCGGATGAATCGTGAGTTCCAGATCGCCCGCGAGCGCCGCCATTTCCACCGCCAGTACACCCTCGGCGATGAGTTCTCCGGCACCGACGCCGACAATCCCTACGCCCAGCACGCGCTCGCTCTCGGGATCGATCAGCAACTTGGTCATGCCTTCGGTGCGGTCGAGCGTCAATGCGCGGCCTGAAGCGGCCCAGGGAAACCTGGCGACTTTGATGGTGCGATTGTCCTTCTGCGCCTGGGTCTCGGTCAGGCCGCACCAGGCGATTTCGGGGTCGGTGAAAACCACGGCGGGAATGGCGTTCGGTTCGAAGGCTACTCTGTGTCCGGCGATAGCTTCGACGGCGGTGCGTCCTTCGTGGGATGCCTTGTGGGCCAGCATGGGCTCGCCCACCACGTCGCCGATCGCGTAGATTGCGGGATCGTCGGTCTGCAGTTGCTGGTTAACCTGAATGAAGCCACGCGGACCCACCTGCACCTTTGTCTTCTCCAGTCCCGGGATTTCCGAGTTTGGCTTGCGTCCAACCGAAACCAGAACCTTGTCGAAGACCCGCTCGTTGGGCTGGCCTTTTTCACTACGGAACGTGACTCGGATTCCGTTGGATTCCGCTTTCATTCCGGAAACCGTGGTGTCGAGCAGAATGGCCTCAAAGTTCTTTTCCAAACGCTTGTGCAGGGGAAGAACCAGGTCGCGGTCCGCGCCGGGGAGCAATCCGGAGGTCATTTCTACCACCGACACTTTAGAGCCCAGGGCGGCATAAACACTGCCCAACTCCAGACCAATGTATCCGCCCCCGATGACCAGCAGGCTGGCGGGGACCTCACTGACATCCAGGGCGCCGGTTGAGTCCATCACGCGCGGGTTGTCGAGTTTAAGACTGGGGATGATCGCCGGACGGGAACCGGTGGCGAGGATGATGCGATCGAAGGTCAAACTCTCGTCGCCGCCGCCGGCTTTCGAAATGCGCAGAGTATTCGAATTTTCGATCCTGCTCGGCCTTGCATGTATTGCACCGAGTGCTGTTTTGAGAGTTGGCCTAGACCGCCGGTGAGCTTCTTGATCACGCCCTCTTTCCAGGAGCGCAAACGAGCGACATCGATTTTCGGGTCGGCGAAGTCAATCCCCCAATTCCTGGCATGCCGCGACTCGTCGATCAGTTTGGCAACGTGCAGCAACGCTTTGGAGGGAATGCACCCTCGATACAGGCAAACCCCTCCCGGATTCACTTCCGGGTCGATGAGTGTGACCTTCAGGCCGAGATCGGCGGCGAGGAAGGCCGCGGCATAGCCACCGGGTCCGCCGCCTACCACTGCGATGTGGAGATTTGAAGTTTCCGTCATTTTTGTTGTCAAGCTCGAACCAGCGACAGCAAGGTTCACCAGGGCGATGGCCTTGGTGTGCCTGCATGTTCCTGGTGGTTTCTGATTTTGTTCATCCTTGCACGGACAACAGGAATGGCTGTTCGAAAGCTTCGGCGATCCAGCGCAGGAAACGGGCCGCATCCGCGCCATCAATCAGGCGATGATCGTACGAGAGCGATACCGGAAGCACCAGGCGCGGCTCGAACTTCCCGTTGATCCACACCGGTTCCATGCTCGAGCGCGACATGCCGAGGATCGCGACCTCCGGATGATTCACGATGGGAGAGAACGCCGGTGCCACCGATCCCGCCCAGGTTGGTGATGGTAAAGGTTCCGCCCGACATCTCTTCCGGCGTGAGCTTCTTGTCGCGGGCTTTGCGGGAGAGCCCGGTCAGTTCCGCGGCCAGTTCCACGATGTTCTTCTTGTCCACATCGCGGATGACCGGCACCAGCAGTCCGCGATCGGTATCCACGGCGACGCCGATATTGATGTACTGCTTGTAGATAATTTCTTCCTTGCCCAGGTCGATGCTGGCGTTGAACTGGGGGAATACCTTCAACGCTGAGGCCACAACCTTTAACGCGATCGCGGTGACCGTCATTTTGCCGCCGGCTTCTTCCGCCTTGGGAGCAAAGCGGGCGCGTAATTGTTCGAGCTCGGTAATGTCGGCCTTGTCATGCTGCGTGACGTGCGGGATGGTGGTCCATGCCTGCCACAGATGTTCGGCGGTCTTGCGGCGCACCCCGCGCATCGAGACGCGTTCGACCCTTCCCCACCTGGAGAAATCCGGAAGGGGAGGCTCGGGCAAAAGGTTTCCCCGCGGTTTGCGCCGCGGCGGTTGCGGAAACCAGCAGCGCCTTCGAAAACACCTTCACATCGTCTTCGTTGATGCGGCCGCCGGGGCCGCTGCCTTTCACCTGATGAATGTCCACTCCCAGTTCACGCGCCAGGCGCCGGACATGGGGCGCCGCCGGTACAGGCTCTCCCGGATGCATCCCGGCGACTTTGCCAATTGCACCGGCATGGTGAAAGCGGAGGGAGCGGGCTGCGGTTGATCCGGAGGAAGCGCTTGTTCCTCGGTCTTGCCTTCCGCCTGAATCGCCGCCTGAAACGCGAGCCGGGCCGCTTGCTGGCCTGAAACGTGTTCTACCGGCGCCGACTTGGCCCGTTGGGGTTGCGCGGGGGCGCCGCCTTCGAGCGTGAAGATGACGTCGCCAACTTTGACCTTCTGACCTTCCTTCACCCGAACGTCTTTCACCACCCCGGTGACGGAAGAGGGCACTTCGACCACGGCTTTATCGGTTTCCAGTTCCATGACCGGCTGGCCCTCGGAAACCTTCGCTCCCGCAGCAATCATCAGCCGCACCAAGTCTCCCTGGTCGATGTTTTCCCCCAGTTCGGGAAGCCGGAATTCAGTCGCTCCCGAAGCAGCCGGGGAAGGGGGAACGGCTCTCGCCGCTTCGATTGGAACCTGCGCCGGCGGAGCCGGGGCTGATTTCGGCGGAGCAGGCGCGGCCAAGTTCGCGGGCGCCGGCGTGTGCGAGGCTCCCGAGCCGTTTTCAACGGTGAAGATCACCTGGCCAACCTTGATCTTCTCGCCTTCCTTCACGCGAATGTCTTTCACGGTGCCGCTGACCGAGGAAGGCACTTCGACGACTGCCTTATCGGTCTCGAGCTCCATCACGGGCTGGCCTTCGCTGATGCTGGAGCCCGGCGCAATCATCAATCGGACCAGGTCGCCCTGGTCAATGTTCTCGCCGAGTTCGGGAAGCTTAAATTCGGTCACGTACCTTTTTCTCCCTTAGCTGATCGCCGGATTCGGCTTGTTGGGGTTGATGCCAAGGTCGGTTACCGCCTGCCGCACGACCTCAGGCTGAATCTGCTGCTCGCGTGCCAGCGCGTTGAGCGTGGCCAGGACAATGTGCTTGGCGTCAACTTCGAAGAAATCCCGCAACGACTCGCGATTCTCGCTGCGGCCGAAGCCGTCGGTGCCCAAACAAACCAGCCGCCGCGGCACCCATTGTGAGATGGATTCGGGCAGCACTTTCATGTAATCCGATGCGGCGACAAAGACCCCGGGTGCATCCTTCAGACTTTGCGTCACAAAAGGCAGGCGCTGGGTTTCGCCGGGATGCAACATGTTCCAGCGTTCGCAATCGTTGCCGTCGCGATACAGCCCCTTATAGCTGGTCACGCTCCAGACGTCGGCGGCCACATCATATTTTTCTTCCAGGATCTGTTGCGCCTTGAGAACTTCGAACATGATAGTGCCGCTGCCCAACAGTTGCGCGCGCAACTTGGCATCTTTCCTGTCTGAAGTCTTGAAGCGGTACAGGCCTTTCAAAATGCCCTCGCGCACGTCCTTGCCTTCGGGCATCCCCGGCATGGGCAGAGGCTCGTTGGTGACCGTCAGGTAATAGAAGATGGATTCCTGATCGGTGTACATGCGCTTGATGCCGTCTTGAATGATGACGGCAATCTCATAGGCAAACGCCGGATCGTAGGCCAGCAGATTTGGCACGCTCAAGGCCAGCACGTGGCTGTGGCCATCCTGGTGCTGCAACCCTTCTCCTGCCAGCGTGGTGCGTCCTGAGGTGCCCCCCAGCAGGAAGCCCCGGCAGCGCATGTCGGCCGGCCGCCCAGATCAGGTCGCCGATGCGCTGAAACCCGAACATCGAGTAATAAATGAAAAAAGGAATCGTATTGATGCCGTGATTGGCGTAGGCCGTCCCGGCCGCGATAAAGGAAGAGATGGAGCCGGCCTCGGTGATGCCTTCTTCCAGAATCTGCCCGTTCTTGGCTTCTTTGTAGTAGAGCAGCGTGTCCATATCCACCGGCTCGTAGAGTTGGCCCACGCTGGAGTAGATGCCCACCTGGCGGAACAGCGCTTCCATGCCGAAGGTGCGCGCTTCGTCGGGAATGATGGGCACGATGAGCTTGCCGATTTCCGGATCCCGCAGCAACTTGGCCAGCAGCCGCACAAAGACCATGGTGGTCGAAGCTTCGCGGCCCTCGGTCCCTTTATAAAATTCCTCGAAGTGGGCCTCTGCAACCGGGGGCAGCGGGGTGGCTCGAACCTTGCGCTCGGGCAAGTAGCCGCCCAACTGCTTGCGGCGCTCCTGCATGTAGCGGATTTCGACGCTGTCGTCCGGCGGGCGATAGAACGGCGCATTGTGGAGTTCATCGTCCGGAATCGGAATGCCGAAGCGGGAGCGGAACATGCTGAGCTCTTCGTCGTTCAGTTTCTTCTGCTGGTGAGTGATGTTCTTGCCTTCGCCCGCTTCGCCCAGTCCGTAGCCCTTGATGGTCTTGGCCAGCACGATGGTCGGAGAGCCCTGATTCTCGACCGCAGCCTTGAAGGCGGCGTGCACCTTGATCGGATCGTGGCCGCCCAGCCGCATGCGCGCCAGTTGTTCGTCCGACAAATGCTCGACCATCTTCAGCAGCCGGGGATCGGTGCCGAAGAAGTTGTGACGGAAATAGGCGCCGCTCTCGACGAAATATTTCTGATACTGCCCGTCGGTGATTTCGCCCATGCGCTTCACCAGCAGGCCGTCGCGGTCATTCTGGATCAGGCTGTCCCAGTCGGTGCCCCAGATCACCTTGATGACGTTCCAACCCGCGCCGCGGAAAATCGCTTCCAGTTCCTGAATGATTTTGCCGTTGCCGCGCACCGGTCCGTCGAGTCGCTGCAGGTTGCAGTTCACCACGAAGATCAGATTGTCGAGCCGTTCCCGCGAGGCCAGCGTAATCGAACCCAGCGATTCGGGTTCGTCCATCTCGCCGTCACCCAGGAAAGCCCACACCTTGCCGCCGGTCGCTGGTTTCAAACCACGGTTCTCGAGGTACTTGATGAAGCGCGCGTGATAGATCGCCTGGATCGGCCCGAGTCCCATGGAGACGGTCGGGAACTCCCAGAATTCCGGCATGAGCCAGGGGTGCGGATACGACGAGAGTCCACCCCCGGGCTTCAACTCTCGGCGGAAGTTCTCCAGCTTGGGTACTGCGATACGGCCCTCAAGAAACGCGCGGGCATAAATGCCGGGCGCCGCATGACCCTGGAAGTAGACGATGTCGCGGTCTCCGCCTTCGGTCCGGGCGTGCAGGAAGTGATTGAACGCCACTTCGTAAAGCGTGGCGGCTGAGGCAAAGGTTGAGATGTGTCCACCAATGCCTTCCTGCAACTTGTTGGCGCGCACCACCATGGCGAGCGCATTCCAGCGCACCAGGCTCTTGATGCGGCGTTCCATCTCCTGGCTGCCGGGAAACGGAGGCTGTTGCCGCGCCGGGATCGTATTCTGATAAGGAGTGGTGGCAGTGAAGGGCAGGTTCACTCCGGCCTCACGGGTCACATGCAACGAAAGCTGTTGCAGCAACCTGCCGGCGCGCTCGGGACCGCCCTTGGACAACACATAGTCCAGTGAATCCAGCCACTCCCTGGTCTCCAGAACTTCGATTCCATTGCTTTGCGTCTCTGCCACGTCTGGTCTCTCCGCCTTCTTGAGGTTTAATCTTCAATGATAGCCAATTGTGGGGATTTCTGCTGACACCGAAGTCCGATTTACACCCCCACACACCTGCCACGGGGAAATTGGAATCCAAAAGGCCGGAGGAATCATCAGACAGGGATGAGTGGCGGCTTGCGTCTCCGTCACGCTCTCATCGAAAACTCGGTCGCAGGTGCAAAGTTCCCGGCAGTGCCGACATCACAAGTACGGAAGACAGGAGATCTCAAATGGCGAAGAAAGCAGTTTCCGGCAATCACCATACCGTGAGCGCTCAGCCGCGCCTCCATCAACGGGCCCGCACCATTCAAGAGTACGGTACCGTCACCCACGCCCTTCCGCTCGAACTGGAAGAACCGGTGCGGTTAGAAATGACCGAGCAACTGAACCAGTTGCTGGCCGACACCATGACTCTGCGCGATCTGTATAAGAAATCCCACTGGCAAGTGGCCGGCCCCACCTTCTACCAGCTTCACCTGCTTTTCGATAAGCACTTCGGCGAACAGGCGGAACTGGTGGATTCCATTGCCGAACGCATTCAGCTTCTTGGCGGCGTCAGCCTTGCCATGGCGCCGGATGTCGCTGAGACCACGCGGATTGAGCGTCCGCCCCGCGGACGCGAAGAAGTGCCGGTACAGATTTCGCGTTTGCTGGATGCTCACCAGATCATCATCGGGCATTGCCGCGAACTCGCCCGCCGGGCGTCTGAACTGGGCGACGACGGAACCAATGACCTGGTGGTGAGCGATGTCCTGCGCAGCAACGAACTGCAGGTATGGTTCATCAGCGAGCACCTGGTGAACATGCCGCTGGTCGAGGCGGAAGACTAAACCGCTTCGAAATTTGGACGGAGAGGGCTGGTTTGCGCCAGCCCTTTCTTTCCTTAGGAAACCGTTCACACCAGAAGACGCCGGCCGTTCCGGAGTTGCGCCCGCAGCATGTTGCGGATGAGATGACAGGCGTCCTTTACCTCCGGCATGGCCAGCCCGCAATACACCTGCTTGCCTTCCCGGCGCGTCACCACCACCCCCGCCGCCTTCAGCACCGCAAGATGCTGCGACAAATTAGGTTTTGAAACTCCCAGCTCTGCCTGCAACTTGCCGACCGGCCACTCCCGGCTGCCCAGCAGGTCGAGCATCAACAGGCGCGTGGAGTTGGCAAAGGCTTTACAAATCCGGACTTGCCGCTCCAGTATCTCCACATCCCCACTCCCAGCCTTGCCTCGCTTTTTCATCGTCTGTATGTACGGTTCCCCTCTACTTCAAACCCGACCGTCCCCTATCCCTGCTCTACATTCTAAGCTTGTTTTGCGGACGGGTGGGGAGCGATCCCTCGTCCGCGCAAAAAAGGACGGCGATGGCTCGCCGCCCCTGCAGCCATCCCCGACCGCTGCTATCCCCCATTCGGTCCGTTGTGGCAGTCATAACAGCTGAACTGGTGACCCGCGGAGAAAGTCTTTTTACCGCCGTCGTCGAGAGTGAACGTGCGCGCCACCTTCGACTGCGACAGCGCCAGTCCCTTGTAGTTCGCCCCGTGACAGTAGGCGCAGGCCTGATAGCCGTGGCTGTCCACGTAATCAGGATGACCGTTGACCCAGGTTTGCCCGACGTTGTGCAAGCCATGCGGCCCGCCATTGCCGGTCACGGACAGTTGGTTGGTGTGGCAAACCGTGCACTCGGTGATCTTGGCCGCGTAGCCCTGCAGTTTGGTGGGATACACATTGTCGTTGGCTTCGAGCGTGGGGAACTCGGCGTGCGGCGAACCGTGGCACGCCGAACAGAAAACCGTTCCGTGTCCGGTGCTGTAGCGGTAAAGATTCGCGCCGGTGATGGGGACGTTGTCATTGGTGGCGAAGGTCTTGTCGGTGGTTTGCCGCCACTTTCCCGTGCTGTCGAACGTCGTGGTATAGCGCTGGCTGGTGTTGTGGCACATCTGGCACGCGGGTTCGATGAACCAGGGCTGCCGTGATGCCGTTCCTACGTAGCTGACATTGCCGTGGCAACTGGAACAAAGCTGCGTGTTCATCGCGCCCCGCTTGCATTGGGTTTTGGGACCAGGATGGCAGAGGTAACAGGAATTCAAGTCGCTGGTGGTGCTGTTCTGGTCAAGGGTTTGATTGTTGGAAAGCAGAATCTGCGGCCCATGCAGGGTGTGCATGTCGCTCGCCTCGGAGCCGATCCCCGGCAGGCCCGGCAGACTCAGCGCGTTGTCACTGTGGCAGGCGGCGCACAGAATGGGGGTTCCAGAAACCGCGGTCTGGTACAGGCTTGACTGGTAAGTCCATCCATTGGTCTGCAGCTGACTGAGATACTGCGAAATCGGCCACCGGTCGTCGTGCTTTTTCAGGATATTCAGTTTCGCATCTTTTGCCGGATCAGGATTATTCACCCAGCCGCTGGCGGGTTTGGCGGCCGGATCGGTATTCGAGCCGTGACAGGTGTTGCAAGTGATTTCGTCGCTCACCGAGAGCACCACGCTGGCGCTCGCCAGCACTTTGCCGGTGGAATCTTTGGCTACAAGTTTCGCCATGGGGAAGGCATTGAACACGCTCTTGTCATCGTATGCAACGGTCGGAATCCCTACCCCTTCCCAGTATCCTTCCGTCGAGTTGTAGCTCATGGGCTGCGGCGTCTTGCTCTGGGTCTTGTAGCCCGCCAGCCCGGTTTCGGGAGGAACACTGTTCAGGAACAGGACGCGCACGTAATTCCAGAAATTGGTTTTGCCGGCGCTCGAAGTATTCACCGAGGCCGTGGAATCGGGCATGGCCTGGTAGGTGAGGGTCACACCGCTGGTAATTTGCGTCGGAGGTTCTCCTTTTTTGATCAGCTGGGCATGAATCACGTTATACGGAGGCAGAATGGAGAAGATCGAGTAGTCTTTGCCGTCGATGCAGTGCATCCCCAGTTCGGTCCACGCCACCAGGGAATACGGGGAGGTTGCGGCGGAGCTACCGCCGGCAGAACTCGCCGAAGTTGCGGAACTGCTCTGCGGGGCTGGTCCTCCCGCACCACAGGAAAGCGCCACTAGTGAAATCATCGCGACGATGGTCAGCAACCGTTTCATGGTTCCGACTCCCTTTTTTAATAAATTGGACTGAGTGGCAACAACTGCCGAGGCGGCGCGGTCCTGCATCAACACTTACGCAATTTCGAAAATAATAACGATTGGATAACCGCAGAGTCGGTGACGGGCGTCACGGACCTCGGTGACCATCCCGCTTTGCTTCAGGAATTTGAACGGCTGGCGAAGCGGGACGCGGAGCTAGGCGCCAGCTACGCTCACGGGGGCCAGCCGGGGTTCTGGAATCTCCGCCTCCACCAGGGGGAGGCGGATCTCAATGATCAGGCCGCCCTCGGCGCGGTTGGCGGCCCGCACCGATCCGCCGTGCAGGCGCACCGAGCGCTCGGTGATGGCCAGCCCCAGGCCCACGCCGCCGGTCTGGCGGCCGCGCGCATCGTCGATGCGGTAGAAGGGACGGAAGAGTTTGTCGAGAGCGTCCTCCGGCACGCCCGGACCGCAGTCGGCCACCCGCACCATCGCCGCAGGACCACGGGCGCCTTGCCCGCGTTCCAGTCGTACCTCCACGGCAGTGCCGGGACGGGTGTAACGGGTGGCGTTGCGCATTACGTTTTCCAGCGCACTGTGCAGCAGTGAAGGATCGCCCATCACCATACAGTCGTCCACCACCGTGACTTCCACCCGGCAATCGCGAGCCTGGGCTTCGAAGTCAGCGTCCTTGGCGACTTCCTCGACCAGTTCTCCCAGGGCGATGGGAAACTTCTGCATGGCTTCTTCGCCGCCCTCCAGGCGGGCGATGGTCAGCAGTCGTCCAATCAATTCGTTCAGCCGCGCGGCCTCCATATCAATCCGTTCCAGAGCGCTTTGCGCTTCAGGGCCGGTGCGCTGGCGGGCCAATCCCAGTGCGACATTGAGCCGGGCGAGGGGGGAACGCAATTCATGAGAAATGTCGTTCAACAGGTGGGACTGCGCGTTGACCAGATTCTCCAGGCGCTCCGCCATGCTGTCGAAGTCGCGCACCAGTTCGGCAAGTTCATCCTTGCGCCGTGAGCTCGCACCGCCGGCCCGGGCGGTCAAATCCCCCGCCGCCAGTTTCCGCGTCGCGGCCCTCAACCGCACCACGGGTGCCGTCAGCGATCGCGCCAGAAAATAGCTGACCAGGCCGGAGCAGACGACCGCCAGCAGAAATCCTAATCCTGGAATTCCATGCGGCCCGATGAAAACCCGGGGCCCGCGCGGCAAGGCAACCAGCAGCGTGTAACGATGCCCATCGGCCGTGGTGAGCGATTGCCGCACGAACCGCTTCGGCATGATGCGTCCCAGGAATCCCTCTTCGCGGCTCTCCCCATCATGCAGGATGTGTTGCGCCCATTCGCGGGGAGCGCGCCGCGAGACCTCGTCGCCTTGCGCGTTGAAAAGAAATGCCTGGATCTGCTGCGACTCTTCCAGGTCTTCCAGGTAATGCTGCGCCGCCGGCTGTCCGCCCCGGTCGTAGGCTTGCACCACTTCGTTCAGCGCCTTGGCATACTGCGCCCCCCAAACCGAGGTGTCCCGCTGCGGGCGCATGGTCAGGGTCACGACGATGGCGACCAGCATGAACAGCGCCTGCGCTGCCCAATAAGAAAGAAAGATGCGGAAGAACAGGCTCCTCATGACGTGCCGCTCCTCACTCTTTCCCGGGGCCGGGTAAAAATGTAGCCCACGCCGCGCACCGTCTTGATGTGCTCGGTTCCACCTTCGGAGTCGCCAAGTTTCTTGCGTACCTTGCTGACGTGCATATCAATGCTGCGATCGAACGGCGAGAATTTCCGGCTGAGCACAGCGTACACCAGCCGTTCCCGAGTCACCACCCGTCCCGCCTCGCGCAGCAAGACCTCCAGCAGGTTGAATTCGACGGAGGTGAGTTCCACCGGTTCGCCGCGATGCCGCACGCTGCGGGTCGCCGGATCCAGTTCGATATCCCCCACTTGCACGATATCGGGCCCGCGTTCGCCCGCGTCTTCCGGACGCGTGCTCCTGCGCAGGATGGCTCGAATGCGGGCGACCAGTTCGCGAGGATTAAATGGCTTGGGCAGATAATCGTCGGCCCCGATCTCCAGACCCACGATGCGATCCACATCTTCGCCTCGGGCGGTAAGCAGCAGGACGGGGACCCGCGATGTGCCCCGGATCCGGCGCAAAACCTCGAAACCGTTCAACCCGGGAAGCATGACATCGAGAATGATGAGAACGTGGTTGCCGCTGAGCGCTCGTTGCAGACCGCGTTCGCCGTCGTAGGAAGCTTCAACCTGGAAGCCTTCGCCCTGCAAGTACTCGGAGACCAAGCTGCAAAGCTCCACATCATCGTCAATGATCAGGACCGTTTCCATGGCTCCTTCTATCACTATTACAGAAAGCAAAAGGCGGCCGTCGTAAAGAATTGTCAAACCCTACTATCTGTCATATTTACATAACTTTACTAGCGTTGACCGACTCTTTACTCGTTTTTGATTCCCCCTGTGTTCCCATAACTGCAAGCAGTTCAGGAATTCCCTCAGGCTTTGCAGGAGGCAGTATGAAATCGACCCGTTTCAAAGTAGCGTTGGGCGTATTGCTTGGATTGGTCCTTACGGTTGCGGTCACCCGCTCGCTGCGAGCGGCGGAGATGCGCGGCTACGGCATGTCCGGCGGCCACATGGTCCACTTTTTTTCCGACTATCTTGACTTGACCGATGCCCAGCAACAGCAGGTCAAGCAGATTCTGGCCAAGGATCAGCCGGCGCTGCAGCCATTGATACAGCAGATGCACCAGAACCGACAGCAATTGCGGCAAGTCATCGAGAGCGGCACTTTCGATGAAGCCAAAGTGCGGGCGCTGGCATCGCAGCAGACACAGACCATGACCGAACTCACGGTGCAGAAGACCCGCATGTATTCGGATCTCTACCAGGTATTGACCGCCGACCAGAAAACCCGGCTCGACAAGTTTCTGGACCGGCACGACCGGCGGTTCGCGAAGCACATGAGCGAGACACTGGCGAATCCGTAAACGGCGGGCGCGGGAGTGACCCGGTCATTCCCGCGTTGACCGGCAGGTGCTTGCGAAATACAAAACCTCTCACTGGCAAGAGAGAGTTGCGCTGTCGAAGTGGACGGGGCTCCGTCCGCTTCACTTCGACGTAATCCCTTATGGACAGTGATGTGCTCTACGCAATTCTGATGAGTTTCGGCTGGTTGTTCCTGGTGGGATGGCTGGCTCTTCTTCTGCTTGCTGGTGGGCTGGCGTTTCGTCGTGACCGTTCGTCCCGGCCTTCCCTCCAGAGTCCGAATTTCGCACCCGAGGCACCCCATGCGCCGGGTGGCGATGCGCGCGGGATCCCCTGGAAGATTCACCCGCGCGGGTGATCGGAGGGTTCCGCGATTTACCTCCTTGGCACTCCCTCAGAATTGCGCCTGGAATCCCACTCGAATTAGGTCATCATGCAGGCATGATGCGCCTTTTGTACGTATGCCTCGCCGCCCTGCTCTCACTGGTTGCTTCCTCGGCTCAGGCTCAACCCTGTGCCAGGGTGAGCTACACGACCGAACCCGCTACCCTCAGAAAGCTGGTTACGACGGTGAACTGTCTGGTCGCCAATAGTGGGGAGAAGGCGCAGAGCGCCATGCCAGAGAGCGCCTCGGGCGTGCAAGTGGACACGGTGCGGATTATCGGTCCCCAGCACCGGGGTCCCTACCGCAAGATCATTGTCGTGATTCTCTCGGTACCGGCGGCTGAGAATCTGAAAACCGTGTTGGCCACTCCCGAGAACCCGGAAGCGAACGCGACCGCCACCGCCGGTGCCACCTGCAAGGCGAAGATCAATTCCGACAATACCGTGGACGGCCAGTGCAACCTCACCGGGGGCACCCTGTACATCGTCTATCACAACTAGCTGGTTTCTCCGTCCGCCTTCCATCCGGGAGTGCGCCAGGCCGGACGCGCAAGGTCTGGCTGGGGTAGTTGGACTCCTGGGTATTTAGGTCTCTTGTTCAAAGCCCTTTCTCTAGCTAGGCTGTGGCGGCTTGGCTTCCGTA
>CAWJAA010000013.1:0-13879 GCA_963840615.1 Terriglobia bacterium | reverse complement strand
AATACCGTCGGGATTGAGCCAGTTGCGCTCCACCTGCATCATGGCCTGATTCAGTGCCTCCGTTTGCGCGGTGGAGAGACTTCCGGCGGCGAGCGTTGTAGTCAGCGATTGGTTCAGGCGGACGCCGGCGGCGGCAAAGCGGTCGATGCCGTCGAATACCGGATTGAGATCGAGTTGACTCAGGTCTTTGCCCTTGGCCATGTCGTGAACGAAGTCACGGATGTTGCTGGCGTAATTCGCGAAATCGAAGGGCAGAAGATCGGCGTTGGCGAGCCGGAGAGCGAGCACTCCCCACAATTGCGACATGAGAGTGTGATAGCGATAGCCGGGATCGCCAAAATGATTCATCCAGTAAAAGTCGTCGTACACGGAATGGTAAACACCGTACGGCCCATCGAAGCTCAGGCCAAAGACCGGCATGCCCACAAAGTTCAGAAAGACCGTATGGTCAGAGCCGCTGCCGATACGGGTGTCGGCGAGCGTGTAGTCGGTGACCTCGCCGGCCTCTTTCGCTTCCTCCTTCTTGCGAATCGCGGATTGCTTCCAGGCGTCGTAGAGCGACTTGCCCGAGGGGTCCTGCAGCGAGCGGCTGGTTTCGACCAGCATCGGCGCCAGCGACGCGACCGCGTCGCCTTCGAAATCAGGACCGGAGGCGGATGAATCTACGTTGATGTAGGCGACCGCTTTCTTGCGCAGTTCATCGGCGAACTGCTCTCCCCATTCGGTCGAACCGGTGAGGCCAACCTCTTCGCCATCCCAATTGCAGAACACCAGAGTGCGCCGGGGGCGAACGCCATTCTTGAGCAGTTGTCCGAAGGCACGGGTCATCTCCATCAGGGACGCGGTTCCGCTGCTGGGATCGACACCGCCGTAGACCCACGCGTCTCGATGATTCCCCAGGACCACCCATTCATCGGGCAGTTCCGCGCCGCGAATGCGTGCCTCCACGACGTAGTAGGGCTTGATCGAATTGTCCATCTGGAGATTGAGATGGACGCGCGCTCGCTCACCGCCGAGGCGATACTCGATCGGCAAACCGCCCTGCCAATCCGCGGGCGCAAGCGGGCCGCCCAGATTCTCGAGCAGCGGCTTGGCGTCTTTCCACGAGAGCGGCAGAGCCATGATCTTGGGCACCGACACTGCCTGGCTCAAGGGAATTCGCTTCGCACCGGGAACGCTGGCCCAGCCGGGAGTGAGCGGATCGCCGGGGACCATGAAGTCATAGGTGATGGCGCCGCGCTGGATGTGGCTCTCCGGGCCCCACGGCCCGTCGGGAAAAGTCTTGCCCTTTTTATAGCCATCTTCCGCGGGATCGCTGTAGATCAACAGGGCCGCGGCGCCCTCGCGCTGTGCGGTGAGGGCTTTGAATCCGCGGTAGCTGTAAGGGTTGGAGTAGCGAACCAGCACGATCTTGCCCTTGACGTCGATGCCGTTTTTGCGGAGCAGGTCGTAATCCTCGGGATTGCCGCTGTGAGCGTAGACGACGGGCGCGGTGACGTCGCCGGAGATGGACATGCCCGTCCAGGCCGAGCTGACATGCGGGTTCTTGGTGTCGGGATCGGCGTCGTACGCTTCCTCGCGAAGCGAGGCGCGAAAGTGCACCGGCGCAACCATTTCGAGGGAGGTGCTTTTCGGCTCGGAGCTGTAAACGTCGTAGCGACGAACGATGACATCCTCAAGGCCTTGCTTACGCCACTCGTCGGCGACGTAGTTAGCCAGATCGTTATTGCGCTTGGAGCCGGCAATATGTGGTTCGGAGGTGAAGATGCGATGCTGCCGCCGCTCCTCGTCCGGGCTGGGAATGGCTTTAAACTGCTGTTCGAGCTGATTTTCGTGAGCGGCCGATGCGGCGGTGAAACCGGAAATCGAAGCCTGCGACCAGCATTTCGGTACGCTGAGCTGGGTAAGGACTGCAAGAATCACGGTGGACAACAAGCGGAAGTTTTTTTCAGTCATCGAGCCCGTCCCCAAGTACCTGGATCAGAATCTCTGTCAGCGATCTTGCTCTGGGATTCCTGGCGTGGATTCTAACAGGATGTGTGGGACCTATCGTCGCCCGCATCCGGCTGACGGGACGCTTTTGGCCGTGACCGCAGCCGGGCTCAGGTCGCGACATTTGCTGAAGGTGTAAGAGACTTGTCCCTGAACTCCTTGCCCCATGGGGGAGTGCTCTTTCATGGGGGCGCCGGATGGTTGTGGCGTCCGCGGCTATAATAGGCCGCGTCCATGGACTGGGCTTCAGCATCACCCGCCCGCTGGTGGTTTGACTCGCAGCACGGAGTCCGCGACCGTCTGGTTCCGCGCTGGCTCTTTCTGCGCGCGCTCGGCCTGATTTATTTTTCCGCATTCTGCTCGCTGGCCTTTCAGATTCGCGGATTGATCGGGCCTAATGGCATTCTGCCGGCCAACGAATACCTGCTGCTGGTGGCGCGTTCTCTCGGGTCTTCCCGTTTCTGGTTTGCACCTACGCTGTTGTGGCTTTCTGCCGGCTCGCCCATGGTGGTTGCCCTGTGCTGGGTGGGCATGCTTGCCGCGCTGCTGCTTTTCTTCAACATCTGGCCTCGCGGGATGCTGTTGGTATGTTTCGTGTGCTTTCTTTCGTTCGTGAGCGCGGCGCAGGATTTTTCCGGGTACCAGTCGGACGGGATGCTGCTGGAAGCGGGGTTTATCGCACTCTTCTTTGCCCCGCGAGGCTTTCGGCCGGGGTGGGGCGAAGCGAATCCGCCGTCGCGGGCCAGTCTTTTCCTGCTGCAGTGGGAGTGGTTCCGGATCTATTTCGAATCGGGCATGGTGAAGCTGGCGAGCGGCGATCCGCAATGGCGGAACTTCACCGCGATGGATGAGTACTATCAAAACGGGCCGCTGCCCACCTGGATCGGCTGGTACATGGAGCATTTGCCGCACTGGTTCCATGCCACCACCGTGTATGCGACACTCGCGATCGAGTTGGGCCTGATGTGGATGCTTTTTCTGCCGCGGCGCTGGCGGATTGTGTGTTTCTTTATCGTGACGCCCTGGGAGATTGGTGTCATCCTTACTGCCAACTACACTTTTCTGAATTACCTGGTGCTTTGTCTGGGCGTGCTGTTGCTGGACGACCGCTTCCTGCGGCGCTTCTTTCCGGAACGCTGGAGAAAGCCTTCGCCCGCGGCGGAGGCGCCGATGGAGGACTCCGAGTCATTGCTCGATTCGTTCAAGCTTGCGGTTAGGGGAGCGATGTTGGGATGGGTTTTCTATGTGACGACCGCGGAGATGCTGTGGATCGTGTTCCCGTCGCTTCCTCTACCGAAGGCGCCCGTGGCCGTGCTGGAGCCGTTCCGCATCGCAAATCAGTATGGGCTGTTTGCGGTGATGACGCGCGGCCGCTACGAGATCGAGTTTCAAGGCTCCAGCGACGGGCAGAATTGGGTGGCGTATCCGTTTCGCTACAAGCCCCAGGATCTGAACCAGCCGGCGGGAATTTACGCTCCGCATCAACCGCGTCTGGACTGGAACTTGTGGTTCGCGTCGTTGGGTTCGTGGCGCGAATATCCCATTGTGCCGGCGACCGAGGAACGTTTGCTGCAGAACGATGCGGACGTCCTGGGGCTGTTCGCCGGAAATCCCTTTCCCCAGGAGCCGCCCAGGATGATCCGCGTGGTCCTGTGGCAATACTGGTTCACATCGATGGAAGAGAAGCGCAGCCACGGCCTGTGGTGGCGGCGCGAACTTCTGGGTTTGTATGCCCCGACTCTAACCCGGCAAGCGGACGGTAAGTTTGGAGTGGTCGAGTGGCCGACGGTCGCGCCTCGAGAATGACGAACATTTTTCAGTGAGGAGTCCACTGCGGATGGCCGGTGAGAAGCCCCTGGGTTACGCAAATCTGGTAGGCAATCACCAGACCGAAGGCTACGCTGACCAGGCCGGAGAGCATGGCCAATCGGCGGCTGAAGGGTTCGAAGCGGTTCCCCACAAAATGGAAGGTGGATGCGAGGCTCATAGTAATGAGCATCATGCCGGCGATGGTTCCGACCCCGAATACCAGCAGGTAGGCGATGGCCCAGCGGGAATTTTGAATGCTGGCCAAAATGAGCAGCGCGACGGCGGCAGAGCCGGCCAAGCCGTGAACAATCCCCACCACCAGCGGGCGCAGTAGCTGGTAAGGCCCGGTCATCCCAAAGCGTTGGTCGAGAGCAGCGAGCCGGGCATGTTCGTGGGAGTCCGCGTCCGCGGCGTGGCTGTGCTCGTGGCTGTGAACGTGGCCGTCGTGACTATGCGGGTGGGAATGCACGTGCGGAACTGACGCAGGCACGCCACGCACAAAACTGAGGAGATTCCACAGGCCGAGCACAATGAGCATGACCGCTACCGAGAGTTCCATGCTCAATCCGAGGCGGGCGGGAATCACCAGATTGAAGAGAATGATGGCGGAGCCGACGGCAAAGATGGTGAGGGTGTGACCCAGTCCCCAGAAGATGCCGACCAGTGCGGCGCGGCCTGGTCTGCGCTGGCGAGCGACGATCGTGGTCACGGCGATCACGTGATCGGGGTCGGTGGCATGCCGCATCCCGAGGAAGAACCCGATCGCGATGATGGAAAGTAAAGTAAGCATGGAGCGAGTCGTGCCGCCTCAGACTACGCCGCCGCGGCAAGAGCCGGCAAGCGGGTCAGGCCGCGGTTTGGCACTGCCCGAAGGCCGCCAAAGCGGCTTGTCCCAGACTGATGCCTCCGTCGTTGGCAGGAACCGCCCGGTTCGTCCAAACCTGGAGCGCATCACCTGCCAGCAAAGACTTCAGGTCGTGCAACAGAAGTTCGTTCTGGAAAACGCCACCGGACATCACGACTGTGTCCAGGCGTCGTTGGCGGCTGAGTTCGCGGATGGCGTCTGCCAGACCTTGGGCGACACCGCGCTGAAAGGCGCGAGCAATTTCGCTGGGATTTCGTCCATGCAGGCGGTCGTCGGCCAGGGCGCGGAGAAGAGGACGAAAATCGAGTTCGTCGCCGGCAAAAGGGAACGGGTAGGGATCGACGGGTTCTGAAGTTCGCGCCAACTGCTCAAGCCACATCGCCGCCTGACCCTCGAAGGTGATTTCCCGGGTGAAACCAAGCAGGGCAGCGGCGGCATCGAAAAGTCTTCCAGTCGAGGTGGTGGAGAAAGTTCGCACCTGTTTGCGCACCAGTTCCGCAGCTTGCTGGTAGCGTGCGGGAAAAGAGAACGGAGATTCATGGAGCGGAGGTAAGCCCTCGATCTGGGCGAGAAATCCGGCGGCGGCTTGCACCGGATATTGGGCGGCGGCATCGCCGCCGGCAAGCGAAGCCGGGCGGAGATGAGCCACGCGGTGCAGCCCCTCTTTCACACTGCCAACGAAGATTTCGCCGCCCCAGATGGTTCCGTCGTCGCCGTAGCCGGTGCCGTCGAGACTGACCCCGAGCACGCGTTTTTCCCATTCTCCGCGCTCCGCCAGGACGGAAGCTACGTGGGCGCGGTGATGCTGCACCGCATACCGCTTTGGGGAACGGAGGGTCGCGGCCAGCGAAGTTGACACGTACTGCGGATGGCAGTCATGCACGATGACAAGCTCATCCCAGCGAACTTCGTACATCGAAACCAGGTCGTGAATGGTCTCCTGGAATGCCCGGAACGACGGGTAGTGCTCCAAGTCGCCGATATGCTGGCTGACGAAGGCCTGGCCGTCGACCACCAGGGTAATCGTATTCTTCAAATCGGCGCCGACCGCCAGCAGAGGATGCTCGACCGGAAACGCAGCAACCGCTCCGGGAGCGTATCCGCGCGCCCGGCGCAGGATGGAAGGGCCAAAGGCTCCGGCCCGGGTCACGGAGTCGTCGACCCGCCGCGCGATGGGACGTTGCCCGATGAGAAACGCGTCGGCGATGGGGGACAGTTGCTGAAGCGCGTCTTCATCTTCGTAGGCGATGGGCTCGTTGGAGCGGTTGGCGCTGGTCATCACCAATGTACTGGGAGCGCCGGCCGCGAAGAGCAAATGATGCAAGGGAGTGTAGGGCAGCATGACGCCCAGTTCGTGATTGTCGGGAGCCACTTCGGGGAGTTGCTGTTTTGCAGGAGCCAGCAGGATGGGCCGGGCAAGCGAAGTGAGCAAGGTTTCTGCCTCGGGCGACAGCTCTACCAGGCTGTGCGCCACCGCGAGGTCCGACGCCATCACGGCGAAGGGTTTTTCCTTACGATATTTGCGGCTGCGGAGGGCGGCGACCGCGGCCGCGTTCCGGGCATCGCAGGCGAGGTGGTATCCTCCCAGTCCTTTCACCGCGAGAATCTTTCCTTCCCTCAGCAGCGCCGCCGCTTCCCGCACCGGTTCGACGCGGACCGTGTGGGTTCCATTCTGCAGGTAGAAGCTTGGCCCGCATGCCGGGCAGGCGATGGGCTGGGCATGGAAGCGGCGGTCATGGGGATCGTGATACTCGGAATCGCACGGGGGATCGAGCGGCCATGACTTCATGGTGGTGTTGGGCCGGTCGTAGGGAAGGCCCAGGATGACGGTGTAGCGGGGCCCGCAGTTGGTGCAGTTGATATAAGGATACCGGTGACGGCGGTTCGAGGGATCGAACATCTCGGCGAGGCAGGCCTGGCACACCGGCAAGTCGGGCGACACCCTGGTGGTGCTCCGGTCCCCGTGGGTGCTCTCGCGGATGGTGAAATTGCTCAACCCCTGCGGACTGGCGGGTTGAACGTGGATTTCGGCGATGCTAGCGGCCGCCGGCGGTTGTGCCTGCAAATCCCGGACAAAATTTTCCAGGCTCGGTTCGGGGCCTTCCACATAGATCTCGACACCCTGTTCGTTATTGAGCACCCAACCCGAGAGACTGTTCGCCAGTGCCAGGCGATAGACAAAGGGACGGAAGCCGACGCCCTGCACAACGCCGCGAACGCGAATGGAACAGGCACTTGGCATAGCATCCACGATGCAACTAGGACCTTAGTGTAATTACGACCCTGCCGAATGCGAGTATCTTACCGTCTCTGGCGTCGGCACACCGCGGGACTCACCTACCCAAAATCGTTCGAGGACCGATTCACCGGATATTTACTGGAAATTCATCCGTTGTTAACAAACGACAGATAGCATCACGCCTTCATGCTGATACGGAAGGGCACAAGTTTCGGAAGATTCCGACACCTGGTTGGCGGTGCATCTTTTATGTTTCATCGGGGAGGAACAATGAAGCAGTTTACAGCACTGGTGATGGCACTCGTGTTCACGGCGAGCGCCTTGGCAGCGCCGGCTCCGCAGGCTACATCCGCGAGCGGCGCGAAGAAAAAGAAGGCGAGCGCGAAGGCCTCGACCTCGAGTATCGCCGAACAACTGGATCGCATGCAGAAAGCGATCGACGCGCAACAGAAGCAACTGGAAGACCTTAAGCAGGAAGTACAGACCAAAGACCAGGCCATCCAGCAGATGCAGCAAAAGCTGGAGCAGAGCCAGTCCACGGCCGCCGATGCGCAGAGCAAGGCGGACGTTGCGGCTTCGCAGGCGGCGGAACAGCAGCAAACTGTGAAACAACTGAGCAGCGATGTCAGCGACATCAAGCAGAACTCAACCAATGCCGCGTTGAGCCTGCAGGAAACGCAGAAGAGCGTGAACGAGATGGGCAGTCCGCTGGCCATTCACTACAAGGGAATCACCATCACCCCGGGCGGCTTCCTGGCGGCAGAAACGGTGTGGCGGCAACGGGCGACCGGCGGCGACATCAACACTCCGTTCAATGGGATTCCGTTTGGCGGGGCGAACCAGAGCAACCTCTCGGAATTCTTCGCCTCCGGCCGTCAGTCTCGGGTTTCCATGCTGGCGGAAGGCAAGTTGAAGAATGCCAAGCTGAGCGGGTACTTCGAGGCCGATTTCCTGTCGGCGGCCGCGACTTCGAACAACAACGAGAGCAACAGCTATAGTCTGCGCCAGCGCCAGGCATGGGGACAGGTGGCGCTCAACAGTGGTTGGACTTTCACTGGCGGCCAAATGTGGAGCCTGGTGACCGAGACCAAGAAGGGCATGGACAACCGCACCGAAGCTCTGCCCATGACGATCGACCCGCAGTACAACGTGGGCTTCAGCTGGGCGCGGCAGTACGGCTTCCGGATCACCAAGAACTGGGCGAACAAGTACTGGGCGGGTTTCGCGGTAGAGAATCCGCAGACCACCCTGACCCAGCACGGCGCGGCCGGGAATTTCCTGGTGGGAACGGCGGGCAATCCCGGCGGACTGTATAACCCGTTGGCGAACTATTCGTTCAACTCAGCTCCCGACCTGATCTTCAAGGCGGCGGCGGAGCCGGGCTTTGGACACTACGAAGTATTCGGTGTGCTCAGCCAGTTCCGGGACCGCACCTTTCCTTGCGCGACGACTGCGGCCACAGCGACTTGCGGTGGCATCACCGGTCCCTCCTCGGCCTTGGCATCGAATGACGGGCGAACCGGCGGTGGTGTGGGAGCGAACGGGCGCTGGTCGGTGTACAAAAAGCACGTCGACTTTGGGATCCACGCTCTGGCGGGCGACGGTGTCGGGCGCTACGGAAGCACGGGTTTACCCGACGTGACGGTTCGTCCCGACGGCACCCTGGCCCTGATCCGCAGCTACCAGTCTCTGGGCACCCTGGAGTGGCACTCGCCGAAACTGGACGTGTACGCCAACCTGGGTGGCGAGTACGCCGCTCGCACCTGGTACTTGAACTCTTCGGGTAAGGATGTGGGCTACGGCGGCCCCGGCTTTTCCAATGCCGGTTGCAGCACCGAACCCCTTCCCGGAGCGGGCGGGTTTGTACCTGGGTCCCTTTCCAATTGCACTGGGGACACCAAAAGGATGCTGGAAGGGACGTTTGGTTTCTGGTATCGCCTGTACGACGGTCCCAAGGGCAAGATTCAGTTTGGGCCGCAATACTCGTACTTTGATAAGGTTGCGTGGTCGGGGACGCCCGGTGAACCTCATGCCGTGGACAACATCATCCTGACCTCCTTCCGTTACTACCTGCCATAGCCAGACCGTCTCCGGCGATGGAAGCTGGTATCGCCGGAGACGTTTTTGCCCTGTTGACGGTAACCCCCGCCAGTAACCTGCGGTCAAATCTTTACTCCGAAAATAGCTGCGAGCGCATTTATAATGACCAGAGACCGGTACGCCCGCGTGAAACCTGGGGACCCAAGGGATGTTGCAACTAGAGCAGACAGGTCGGTCAGCCCGCCAGTTGGTGTGGTGGCACGCATTGCTGATCTTGCTGGCGATCACATCCTTGAGCGCCAGTCTGGCTACCCGCGTCTGGAGTCATGACGTTTCCCATGCCGTGGAGGTTCAGGCCGGTGCGTCGCAGGGGATGCGGCAGCACATGGATCGTGACGCCGCACACTGGGTGGCGCCGGTCCCGCGTCTGACGTTCTGGCAGACAGTAACTTTTTACCCGAAATTTGCTCCCGCCAGGCCGCTCCTGCCGGTTGTGCTTTTCGAAAAGAGCCTCTACAACCGTCCTCCTCCTTCCTTTTTCCCCCTGGCGTAGCCTTCGGCGCAGCCAAAGCCTCGTTCCCGTTCATTCAGCATGGCGATTCTCCACTGCGTTGGCAGCGCAGTACGAGTCCTGATCACGCGCCTGGATTTCAACTTGGGGTACAGGCAGATGCAGATGAACATCATTCACCACAAGGCCGACATGGAGAGGGGATCAGCGCAAAATGCAAATGGATAAGAATGATCTGCAACTTCTGGAGTTGTTAAGCCGGGCGATTAAAGACTTCGAGAAAGTCGAAGATGACCCGAAGACCATGAACTTCATTGCCCGGCGCATCGGCAATATCGTCAAGCACATGAAAGACCTTCGCGATGACTTGCGACCGCGTGGCCATTCCAACGGGAGTGCCCATGACGATGCTGCGGAACAGAAGACGTACCGCGCCGCGCCGGGGCCCCAATGAAATTGCCAACCAGGCAGCGCTTGATGGCTTGAGCGTCGGCATGTGCTGTCGCAGGCGAGTGAATGATATCCTCTGACTTCATGACTCGCCTGCGCGTTTTTTCTGCTCTTCTTCTCTTGAGCTCTACTCTGGCTCTCGGTCAGCAGCCGTTTCTGTCGTCCTCGCAGTGGGTGGTACTGCGCGAGGAATCGAACGGCGCCGTGCCCTACGAAAATCTGCGCTACCTCACCCGTCTCCATCGCGTACCTGCGACAGCGGAGTTTGACCAGGCGGCTCAGTTCATCGCGCAGCGGGCCCATGAATACGGGCTGGCCGATATCCAGAGCGAACAGTTCCCGATTGATGGCACGACGACCTACGGCCTGATGCGCTCGTACCTGGCGTGGAACGTGGAGGAAGGGCGGCTGTGGGAAGTGAGTCCGCAACATCTGCTGGTCGGCGACTGGGCGACGGATCCGATTCGCCTCGCCGACTACAGCCACACCGGCCGACGTCCGGACCAGCCTGGTGGACGTGGGAAACGGAGGCCGTGAGTCGGATTATGCCGGCAAGGATGTGCGCGGGAAGATGGTGCTGGCCGACGGCGTGTTGGCCCGAGTGCAAGCACTGGCGATAGGGAAATTTGGAGCCGTGGGCATCGTGAGTGACATGCCGAACCAGACGACGGCATGGGCAGGGCTGGATCGCAGCCTGATTCGCTGGGGACACCTGGATGCGCGCCAGGGCGAGGGATTCGCGTTCATGGTGTCAGCCGAGACGGCGGAAGGGTTGCGGGCGCGACTGCGGGCCGGGGAAGCGGTCGTGCTGCAGGCGAAGGTAAAGGCGACGGTGGGTCCCGGCCACTGGACGGTGGTCAGCGCTGCGATTCCCGGCTCGGATCCAAAGTCCGGAGAGGTGGTCTACAGCTGCCATCTCGATCACCAACGTCCGGGCGCCAATGATAACGGCAGCGGCTGCGTCACCATTCTGGAATCGGCGCGCATCCTGGCGCACCTCATCGGGAGCGGTGCATTGCCCCGTCCCCGGCGCACTCTGCGCTTTGTGTGGGGGCCGGAAGTCGAGGGCACGATGGCTTACCTCAGCCGGCATCCCGAGATTCGCAGCCGCCTGCGCGCCGACATTCACATGGATATGGTGGGTGGCGATTTTTTCAAGAACAAATCAGTCTTTCACCTTACCGCCACGCCCTGGTCGCTACCGAGCTTTGTGACCGACGTTGGCGCCAATTTTATGGAAACCATTCGCGCGGCGGCCGCCGACTATGCCGACAGCGGGGCGGCGCCGGAGGCAGCTGTAGTCGAGACTCGTCTTGGGGAATCGGGTACGCGGAACCAGTTCATTGCGAATGTGACGCCCTATGCCGCGGGCAGCGATCACGATGACTATGATTCGTCCACGATTGCGGTTCCGTCGCTCTACCTGCGCGATTGGCCCGATATCTACATTCATACCGACCACGACAGCCTGCAGCAGATCGACGCAACCAAGCTGCGGCGGGTAGCGCTGTTGGGAGCGGCTTCGGGCTATGTGTATGCGTCTCTCGATGCGTCGCAGCTTCCGCGCCTGTTGCCGTACTACACCGCCCAGGGCGAGATCAGGCTGGCGCAGCGTTTCTCCCAGGCGCAGGAGTGGATGAATTTGCCGGGAGATGCCGGCCAAGCATGGTATGAAGCGCGTAACCTGATCACGCAGGTCTTGAAGCGCGAGATCGGGGTTCTGCATTCCCTGGTCGAATCCGCGGGCGGAACTTCTGCCGCAGACGCCGACGCCGTGAAGGAATTGACGCAACATGCGTCGGACATTTATTCCGCTCTGACGGCCGACGCCAGAACGAAAGGGGTGCGCGCGGTGGCACCGACTGCGCCTTGGGCGACAGAACCTGCTGCGACACGAGTGCCGGTACGGATAGGAGATTTTGGGCCACTCACCTACCAGAATGACGATGTTTTGCGTGCCCGCCTCGGGCCGGAACGGGTTTCCAGGATCAAGCTGTTGAACAGCGAAGCCACTCCGCTGCTGAACACGCAGGACCAGTCAGAACTTTATGCGTATGAAATCGTCAACTTCGTGGACGGGAAGCGAAGCGTAGGAGAGATTCGGGACGCAGTTTCGGCAGAGTACGGTCCTTTGCCGGTCGACGTGGTCGCCGACTATCTCGACGCCTGCGCCGAGGCGAAAATCATCCAATGGAAATGAAGCCGCCGATCAGGCCGCAGCCGGAGTTCCCTGGCGACGGGCCAACTCGGCGAGCCGGTGTTTTACATAGCCGTCTTCGGTAAGATGAGCCGCCGCCGTATCGCCCATGGCATCCTGTACCCGGCGGTCGAGAGTCTTACGCTGGCCGAACCGAGGATCAAAGCGTTGGCAAAACTGGCAGTCACGGCCAATCTTCGGATCGTAGGCGGGGGTCTTGCGATGAAGGGATTCCATGCCTTTGCACTCCTGTCGGACGACCATTGGATGATTGGGTAGGCCTCAGGTATACCACGCGGGCCTCATTCTCGCCACTCGGGCTACGCCCGTTCCTAAGGGCGCTATTTCTCTAAATATGCAGTTCTTTTGGCCTTAGCGAAGCGCTAGACAGACCACTCCGATTGGTATATAAGACCCATAAGGTGAGGAACATACCCATGGAATGGACTACGCCCCGGTTTGAAGAAGTCTGCTTGAACTGCGAAATCAACACTTACGCCAGCGCCGCGCTGTAACCTGTAGGAATGCGGATCGAAATCCTCGGCTCGGCCGCGGGCGGGGGCTTCCCCCAGTGGAATTGCGCCTGCGGAAACTGCCGTTCTCTGAGAGCCGGAACTTTTCAAGGAAAGTCGCGCACGCAAACCCAGGTGGCGGTCAGCCACGATGACAACTCCTGGTTCCTGCTGAATGCATCTCCCGATCTGCGGATGCAGATTGAGGCTACCCCGTCCCTCTATCCGAAAAACGGAACGCGCAGCTCCCCGATCGCTGGTGTAGTTCTGACCAGCGCCGATCTTGACCAGGTGGCAGGTTTGCTTTCGCTGCGAGAATTACAACCGTTCCGAATTTACTGCACGCCCTCGCTCCGGCGAATTCTGCGGGAAGATAGTGCGGTGTTCGGCATGCTGAACCGGATTCCGAAGCAAGTGGTTTGGACGGACATCCAGGCGGGAGAAAGTTTCCCACTCACTTCGCTTGACGGCGAAGATTTGGGGTTGCGCTGCGAATGTTTTTCCCTGGGCGCCCGGTATCCTGTCTATGTTGGAGAAAGATCCAATCGCCTGGTGCCGGAAGAAGCATCGCTCGGGTTGATCGTGGCATCACAATCAGGCCGCCGCTTGGCGTACCTGCCCGCTACCCCGGCCATTGACGCAGCCTTGGTTCAGCGCATGGAGAGTTCCGACCTGCTTTTGTTTGACGGTACCTTCTGGACTGAGGACGAACTCATACGGGTGCAGGGAAGTGGCGCGACTGCGCGCGAGATGGGACACGTTCCCGTTTCCTCTCCTGCGGGCAGTTTGAAGAAGCTGGCGGGGTTACGAAAGCCCCGCAAGGTTTTCATTCACGTGAATAACACCAATCCCATGTTGGATGAGTCGGGCGCCGAGTATCGCGAAGTCCGCGCCGCCGGCTGGGAGATCGCGGAGGACGGATGGCGTCTCGATCTGTAGAACCGGACAATGCCGCGCTGCTTTCACCGGACCAATTGCGGGCCCGTTTGCGCAGTGTGGGAGAGGAACGCTATCACCACCAGCACCCGTTTCATCTGATGATGCATGAAGGCAAGTTGAGCCGGGGACAGCTACAGGCCTGGGCGCTGAACCGTTATTACTACCAGAGCAGAATTCCCATCAAAGATGCGATCATCTTGTCGCGCAGCGCGGATCCTGAGTTTCGCCGTGCCTGGCGCAAACGGGTGGTGGATCATGATGGCGACGGCACTCACGAAGGCGGGATCGAGCGCTGGATTCGCCTGGCCGAGGCGACCGGTCTGGA
>CAWJAA010000012.1:0-80432 GCA_963840615.1 Terriglobia bacterium | reverse complement strand
CGGCGACGCACCTACATTGAAAGCGGTGTTCCCCTGGACGCACATCTGTCTTACGATCTGCTGGCTACTATTTTCCGTCCGAGCGCGCCGTTGCATGACGGCGCCGTGATCGTGCAAGGGGACCGGGTGGCGGCGGCGGCCTGCTTCCTGCCATTGTCAATGAATCCGGTGCTTTCCACCCAGCTTGGCACCCGGCATCGGGCCGGCATCGGGGTCACGGAAGAGACCGATGCCATTGCCGTCATCGTTTCCGAAGAAACCGGCGCGATCAGCCTGGCGGTTTCGGGGAAGATTGAGCGCGATCTCACAGTCGAGCAGTTGCGCGCGCGCATGGGAGAATTGCTGCGCCGCTACGTCTCTGCCACGACTCTGCCTACCCCGATCACCAGCGGCGAGGAAACGCCGGGACCCTACTCGTCCTCCGGTTCCGGGCTGACGCATGGAGCGGAGACACGCTCCAACACGGGGGCAGACGACTAGCCATGGCCGACTTTGTGCGCAAGCACGTCACCCATAATCTCGCGCTGAAACTGGTTGCTCTGGGCTTAGCGGTGGGCTTGTGGCTGGCGGTGGCGCGCGATCCGATGGATGAAATTGCGGTCGAGGTCCCGATTGAATTCCATAACGTACCCGGCAGCCTGGAGATCTCTACCGAAAGCATTCCGCGAGCCCAGATTCGCTTAGCGGGGCCGGAGAGACTCATCCACCGTCTGCAGCCTTCCGACGTTCATATGGAGATCGACCTGGAGCGGGTAACCGCCGCGGGCGAGCGCACTTTCGATCTGGCGTCGCAGCGGATCGAGAAGCCGCACGATCTGCAAGTGGTCCAAATTGTGCCGACGCAGATCCGGCTGACGTTTGATACCCGCATGACCCGGCAGGTGGAGGTTCATCCCCGGGTGATCGGCAACTTTGCGCCCGGGCGTCAGATCGCGAGAATTGAAGTGAATCCAACGGTGATCCAGATTCGCGGTCCGCAGAAGCGGGTGGAAAAGGTGGAGGCGGCGATCACCGATCCCATCGACGTCAGTGGAACCATGGAACGGAACACTTTTGCCACCCACGCCTATGTTTCGGACCCGCTGGTGCAAGTGGTCAACCCGGGACCGATTTACGTAACCGTGATCATGGAGCAGGTTCCGGCCGCGAATAGCGGACCTTGAGTGCAAGACATCCGAATGACAATCCAGACGCGACAACTTTTTGGCACCGATGGCATCCGCGGCGTCGCCGGCGAATTTCCCTTGACCCTGGCGAGCACCTATCTGATTGGCCGCGCCCTGGGACACGACCTGGTGCGTTCGAAGCGGCAGGCGCGCGCGGTGATCGGGCAAGACACGCGGCAGTCGAGCGGCTGGATCGCCGACCGCGTGGCTCTCGGCCTGAGTTCGGTCGGGGTCGAAGTGCACAGCGCGGGCGTCATCACCACGCCGGGCGTGGCTTACCTGGCGCGCTCCCGGAACTATGACGCGGGGGTTGTGATTTCGGCGTCGCATAACCCGTGGACCGATAATGGAATCAAGGTTTTTTCCGGGGATGGCTACAAACTTCCCGATGCGCACGAACTGGCGATCGAGCACGAGATTTTTGGTTTGCTGGAGAATCCGGAGTCGCATCCGGAGCCGGCGCAGGGACCGGCGCCCAGTCTGCCCGGGGAAGCGGAGTTGCGCCGCGCCTATACCGATTGGCTTGCCACCAGCGTCGATGCTGACCTGAGCAGTTTGCGAGTGCTGGTGGATTGCGCCAACGGGGCCGCGACCGCGGAGGCCCCGGAACTGTTCCGCGCGTGCCGAATGCAAGCGACGTTTCTGAGCGCGTCTCCGGACGGGAACAATATCAACGAGAGTTGCGGCGCATTGCATCCCGAAGTGGTGGCCCGAAGGGTGGCTGAGAGCAAAGGCCAGTTTGATCTGGGGGTTACGTTTGACGGGGATGCGGATCGAGCGCTGTTCAGCGATGGCAAGGGGCGCGTGGTGAATGGCGATGCCGTGCTGTTGCTGGTGGCGCGGGACTGGCAGTCGCGGGGAGCGCTCCCGGGCTCCACCATTGTCGGAACCACCATGTCGAATATGGGTTTAGAAGTGGCGCTGCGGAAATCCGGCATTCGCATGTTGCGCGCCAACGTGGGCGATAAGTATGTGCTGGAGGAGATGCAGAAAAGCGGTGCGATTCTGGGTGGCGAGCAGTCGGGACATATTATCTTCCGCGACGGCGAGGCCACGACCGGGGATGGCCTGCTGACAGCCCTGCGGGTGATGGAGATTATGGCGCGGACGGGGCGTCCGTTGGAGCAATTGATTTCCGACCTCAAAGTGTTCCCGCAGACCATTCAGAATGTGCGGGTGCGGGAGAAGAAGCCGTTTGCCGAGGTGGCGGAAATTCAACGGGCGATCGCAGCGGCGGAACGCGAACTGGATGGCAACGGACGGGTCGTGGTCCGCTATTCGGGAACTGAGTCGCTGGCGCGGGTGATGGTGGAAGCCGAGTCAGAAGAAAAGATGAAGGCGCTGGCGGGAGCAATTGCGGCGGCGATTCAGCAGGCGCTGGGGGTGTAGACTCGCTCGCCCCGGCTATCGTGCTTTCTGTACAGACATTTTCTGCTGCCGGCACGAGGCTGCGTCTCTACACGAACTCTGCGACGATGCATGATGAATTTTTTGAGCGGCGTGGCCAACCTTTGGAATCTGGCGCTGCTTGGCGTGGTGCTGGGGACGCTGGTGTGGTTTATCTATTCGTTTGGATTACGCAGACTGATTCGCGCGAGAAGAATTGAGGGTTTCCGCATGAAGCGGCTGATGCGGGAAGCGGCGGAGCGCGCGCAAGAGAAGAAGTAAATTATTTCGCGAGCCCCAGGCTCACTCCAGATCTCGCCAGTTCGGCCCCACTCCCATCTCCACTTGCAGGGGCACGATGAGGGCGTGCACTTTTTCCATGGATTCGCGCACCAGGGACTTCATGATGTCCACCTCGGTCTCGGGAACTTCGAAGACCAGTTCGTCGTGCACCTGCAGCGTCATGCGTGATTTCAGTTCGCGTTCGCGCAGGGCGTCGTCGATGCGGATCATGGCCAGCTTGATCAGGTCGGCCGCGGTGCCCTGCAACGGGGTGTTCACCGCGGTGCGTTCGGCGAATCCGCGGAGATTGAAATTCTTGCTGTTGATGTCGGGGATGGGGCGGACGCGTCCCAGGAGCGTTTTTACTTTCTGCTCGCGGCGGGCTTCTTCAAGCGTGGCGTCAATAAATTTGCGCACGCCGCTGTATTTTTCGAAATAGGCGGCGATGAACTGCTTGGCCTCGGCCGGCTGGATTCCCAGGCTCTGCGAAAGACCGAAAGCCGAGAGTCCGTAGACGATACCGAAGTTGACGACTTTCGCCTGGCGGCGATGATCGGGTGTCACCATCAGAGGCGGAACCCCGAACACCTGGGAAGCGGTGAGGGTGTGGATGTCGTCGCCACGGCGGTAGGCCTCAACCAGCAGCGGGTCTTTGGAGAAATGCGCCAGCAGGCGCAGTTCGATCTGCGAATAGTCGGCGGCCAGCAAGACGTGGCCGGGATCGGCGGTGAAGGCGGCGCGGATTTCACGTCCCAGTTCGGTTCGAATGGGGATGTTCTGCAGATTGGGATTCGCCGACGAGAGCCTGCCGGTTGCCGTGCCAGTCTGTCCGAAGGTAGTGTGCAGACGGCCGCTGGTCGCGCTCAGCAGAGCCGGAAGGGCATCGACATACGTCGACTTGAGCTTGGTGAGTTGCCGGTACTCGAGCACCAGGCGAGGCACGTCGTGCTCGGCGGCGAGTCCTTCCAGTACGTCGACGGCGGTCGAGATGGTCTTGCCTTTGCCGTACTTCACCGGCTTGGGCAGGTTGAGCTTGTTAAAAAGCACGTCGCCGAGTTGCTTGGGAGAACTGATGTTGAACTCGAGTCCGGCGAGACCGTAAATCTCTTTGGCTTTGACTTCGATCTCGTGCTCGAGGCGCGACGACATTTCGCCCAAAGCCTGGCGATCAATCTTGACCCCGGCTTTCTCCATGCGCTGCAGCACGGGCACCAGAGGCAGATCGATGTCCTGGTAGAGTTTGAGCAGGCCCGCGTCTTCCACGTCGCGGCGCAGCGCCGTGGCCAGGCGCCCCGTGAGGTCGGCGGATTCGGGCAGGGTCCCACCGAGTTTGAGATTGAACCGCCGCAGGGCCACGTCAGACAGGCGATGCGAGGAATAGGTGGGGTCAAGCAAGTAGGAGTACAGCATGGGATCGTGCTGCACCCCTTGCACCTCAATTCCCTGCTGCTCCAGAATATGGCTGGCGGCCTTGTAGTCATGGATCGCTTTCGGGATGCTGGGATCGGCTAAAGCTGACACCAGGCGTGACCACGCTTGATGCGACTCGGCCGCGACCGTGAGCGCGGTGCCCGAAGACGACGCGATCGCCAGGCTGCGCATTCTGGGAGACGGCTCGGCAGGGGCCGCGGTTAAGGGCAGCATCGCTGCGCTCTCCTCTTCCTCCTCCGGTTCTTCTTCGGCCGCAGTCGCAACCTCGCCTTCGATTGCGACCGCGAGCGCGCCTCCCGAAGAAATGGCCTGTAACACTGCTTCCACATCCGCGGCTGACGTGGCGTCGGTGTAGTGAGCCTGGCTGACTTCGACTACCGGCAGAAGCTCTTTCAGCAACGAGGTGAATTCGAGTTCAGTGAAGAGCGCGCGCAGCGACTCGACATCGGGTGCGCCGGCTTGCATCGCGTTTACCTCGAGCGCGATGGGGACATGGCGATCAATGGTCGCCATCTTCTTACTGAAAAGGACGATGTCGCGATTGTTCAGCAGTGATTCTTTGTAAGTCTTTTTCTCTACTTCGGCGGCGTGATCGAGGGCGGCTTCCACCGTTCCAAAACGCTTGATGAGCTCGACCGAGCCTTTGTCGCCGATGCCGGGCGCGCCGGGGATGTTGTCAATGGCGTCTCCGCGCAGCGCCATGACGTCAACCACGCGCGCGGGAGGTACTCCCAGAATCTCCTCGACCTTGGCGGCGTCGCAGATGAGGTTGTCCTTGGGTGGATTCAGCACCAGGATGCGATCGTTCACCAGTTGCAGCATGTCTTTGTCGCTGGAGACGACGTAGACGCTGTAATCGTTTTCGACGGCCTGGCGCGCCAGCGTGCCGATGACATCGTCGGCTTCGTAGCCGGACTGCTCGAGGATGGGGATGCGATAGGCTTCGAGCGCTCGCCGGATGTAAGGCACTTGCTGCACCAGCTCCTGCGGCATCTCGCTACGGTTGGCTTTGTAGCCGCGATACTCCGACTTCCTGGAAAGTCTGCGTTTTCAGATCGAACTTGCGGACCCTGGTGATGGCCTCGGCTTGCTGGTCGCGGAAAGTAGGGGCGGCCACGTCGAACACGGCGGCAAGGTATTCCGGCGAAAAGTCGTCGCGTAGCTTGCGCAGCATATTGACGAAGACATAGGTAGCTGCGGTCGGCACGCCCTTCCTGGTCGACATGCTGCGTTGCCGCGCCATGGCATGATAGGCACGGAAGATGAACGACATGGTGTCGATCAGAAAGATGCGGCCTTTGTCTTGGGGGACGCCGCTGGGCCGGGGCGCGGGTTTGGGAGCGGAGGCGCTGTCGGCGGGAACAGCAGCGGATTTTTTTCGGGAGGGCAAGAGGCAAGTGTAAAGGCAGGGCTCAGCCCTCAGCAATCAGCATTCAGCCAGCCCGGCGCACGCTCCCTTTTTTGAGTAAACCCAGGATCTCGACGACGCTGAAGGCCTTTACCTTCCGTTCTTCTGGCCGTACTCGGTGGTGTAGTGCAGCTTGATTTCGCCGCAGGTGCCTTGCTCGGGGGAATAGACCACGCAAGAGTCGAAGGGCTGGGAATAGACGTGCAGGCTGACGGCGCGCTGATTGAATTCGCGCGGATTTGCGACACCGTGTACCGGGTCAGTCGGATCGACAGCGCAGGGATGAGTGGGATTCATCTCCACGGTATCAGCAATCTTGAGCTGGCAGGTACCCTTTTCCAAGTCCTGAGATATGAGGTGATAGTTCTCGACCCGCAGGCGCCCCACGGGGACGGCCATCCAGCAGTTCTGGTCTTTATGGTTGTGCACCGAGCTGGCCTGGCCGATCTCCCAGCAGATGGCAATCAGCTCATAGAGCGGAGTCTTGTCGATGAGGTTGCGGGTATAGTGCTGTCGATCCCAGCAGAGGTAGGGGGTCAGGGTGTCGGCCTGGACGGGGGTGTCGACGAGGAACTTGAGAACCGCGGCCGGATCCCGGAAGGCAGTCTCCGGCAGCTTGCGCAACTCGGCGGCGAAATTCTGGATCGAAATCTGTTTAGGCACGGCCTGTGTGCTCATGCTCACCCCTCCAAAAAGGTCAGTATAGCGCCAACCTCGCTTCGGCCGGCGACAGCCGAGGCGGCTCCTCGACCAACGTGCAGTCGCCGTAGGAATAGAACCGGTATTGCTGTTCGACGGCGTGGCGGTAAGCGGCGAGAACTTTGTCTTTCCCGGCCAGTGCACAGACCAACATCAGCAGAGTGGACTGGGGAAGATGGAAGTTCGTCAGCAGGGCGCCCACTACGCGGAACTCGTATCCCGGATAAATGAAAATATCGGCCTCGCCGCTGCCGGGACGAACCCGGCGGTCGTCGGCGAGAGAAGCGGCATGTTCGAGGGTGCGAACCGTGGTAGTTCCGATGGCAACGATGCGGCGCCCCAGGCCCCTGGCCTGGTTGATCTGGGCGGCGACGCTCGCATGAATGCGATAGGACTCGCGATGTAGTTTGTGATCTTCGACGCGTTCGACGCGCACCGGCTGAAACGTACCCAGTCCGACGTGAAGGGTAATATGCGCGGTTTCAATCCCCCGGCGGTACAGGCGGTCCAGGATCTCAGGCGTGAAGTGCAGTCCCGCGGTGGGAGCGGCAACCGAGCCGCGCTCCTGGGCGTACACCGTCTGGTAGCGCTCGCGGTCGGCGGAGCCGTCTTCGCGGGCAATATAAGGAGGCAAGGGCACGTGTCCGATTCGTTCCACGACTCCGAAGAAATCGCTGGCCGCCAGAAAGCGTATGCGACGCTCTCCGAACTCGCCCCGTCCGATCACCTCCGCCTGTAACTCGTCGTGTTGGCCGAAAAACAGCCGCTCCCCCAGCCCTATTTTGCGTCCGGGACGAACCAGGCACTCCCACTCATTCGGTTCGCGGTTGATCTGGCGGGTAAGCAGGACCTCGACGCGTCCCTTCAAAAAGTCGTGCGCCGCCGGATTCTGGGGACTCACAACCTGGGCCCTCGCCCCGCTGCGATGTCCGTAGAGCCGGGCGGGAAACACGCGGGTATTGTTAAAAACTACAAGATCGTCGGGCCGCAGCAGGTCGGGAAGGTCGCGGAAACTGCGATCCTGGAGCCCTGGGCGGCCGTTGGTTATGTAAAGCAGGCGAGACGCACTGCGATCGGCCAGGGGCTCTTGGGCGATTCGCTCTTCCGGCAAATGGTAGTTAAAATCGGAAACCAGCACGCATACCGATTATAGAGGCAGACAAACACCGGGCGCGTGGACGCAAATTTTCGAAGAATTTACTAACATACGGATTGTGTCGCCCCAAGGGCGTGCGGTACCATTACCCGAGCCGGTTTCACCCCACCCGCTCCCAATCCCATGCCCAGCGAACGCCAATACCGGCACGAGATTGTCCTCTTCGGCAAGATGCTGCACCAGCGCGGCTATGTCGCGGCGATGGACGGCAACCTGTCGATCCGTCTCGACCAGAATCGTATCCTTGCCACTCCCACGGCCATGTGCAAATCCATGATGCGTCCGTCGGACCTGGTGATTGTGGACATGGAAGGGCGGCGGCTGGCCGGCCGCCGTGATGTGTCCAGCGAAATCGGGATGCACCTGTTGATTTACCAGCGGCGCCCGGACATCCGCGGAATTGTTCACGCCCATCCGCCCACAGCCACAGGTTTCGCCGCAGCAGGCATGGCGTTGACCGAGCCCCTGGTCTGCGAAGTGGTGATTGGTCTGGGTTCGATTCCGCTGGCGAAGTATGGAACCCCGGGAACACCGGAACTTACGGACGCTTTACAGCCGCTGGTTCCGGATTACGATGCCCTGCTCATGTCGAACCATGGGGTGGTGGCTTATGGAGATACGCTCGAGCACGCGTACATGAAAATGGAAACGGTCGAGCACTTCGCCCAGATCGCGCTGGTCACCCACCTGCTGGGTCGCCAGCAACCGTTGAAGGACGAGGAACTGGAAAAATTGCTGGCAGCACGAAGCAAGTACCAGGGGGCCACGTCGGCAGCGACTCTTCCCCTGGCAGTTCACATCCACTCCCAGGCGGGAAATCATCACGGACACCCGCCTGACACCGAATCGCCGTTGAAACCACGGCGCATCGTTCGCTCGCGCTGACGCGCCGCAGTTCCCTCACCACACCCGACAGGCATTCACCGGCATCATGGGCTGGCCGGCTTTGCATCCGAACGCCTGCCCGAACTCGGTCATGTTCTGCACCACGCCGTTTACGCGGAATTTCCGGGGCGAGTGCGGATCGGTCTGCACCTGCAGGCGCAGCTGTTCGGGACGAATACTGCCGCACCAACTCTGTCCGTGGGCCAGGAAGAATTGCTGGATGGGGGTGAAGCCATCCTGCTTCTGCTGCAGGTCAATGTTCTTCCGTTTGGCGTCTGCCAGGAAGGCAATGTAGGCCAGCCGCAAGCCTCCGTTATCGGCGGTATTCTCACCGAGGGTCAGCTTGCCATTCACATGGACGTCGTCGACGGCAATGAAACTGCCGTACTCCTTGACCTCGCAGTTCGCTTTCTCTTCGAACTTCCTGGCGTCTTCGGCAGTCCACCAATCAGAGAGATTGCCATTGGCGTCGAACTGGCGGCCTTCGTCGTCGAAACCGTGGGTGAGTTCGTGGCCAACGATGCCGCCGATGTGGCCATAATTCTGGGCGTCGGGAGCATTCTTGTCATAGAGCGGCGGCTGCAGAATTGCCGCTGGGAAGTTGATGTCGTTCATGCTGGCGTTGTAATAGGCATTGACCGTTGCCGGACTCATGCCCCATTCCCCGCGATCCACCGGCTTGCCGATTTTCGCCAGCTGGCGCCCGGCCTCGAACTCGGTAGCGCGCAGGGCGTTGCCGAAAGTATCCTCGCGTTCGATAGTCAGGGTCGAATAATCGCGCCAGCGGTCGGGATAGCCGATCTTGTCGGCCACCGCGTGAAGCTTTTCCTTGGCGCGAACCTTGGTTCCCGGGCTCATCCAGTCGAGCGTGTCGATGTCCTGATCCATCGCCGCTTCGATGTCATTGACCATCTGGACGGTCGCGGCTTTGCTGGTCGGAGGAAAATCTTTCGCCACGTAGACCTGGCCGACCGCCTCGCCCAAAGCGGCATCGGTGGCGTTCGAGCAACGTTTCCAGCGGGCTCGCTGCTCGGGCTGTCCACTCAACTTGCGCCCGTTGAAGTCGAAGGCTTCGTCGTCAAAGGCCTTGGGTAGGGCGTACCCCGGGACGGAGTGAATCAGTTGCCAGCGTAGATAGGTCTTGATGGTCGGCAGATCGGTGGAGCTCAATACCGCATTCAGTCCCTGGAAGAACTCTGGATGGGTGACGTTCAACTCCGACACCGGAGGTGCGCCTCCCGCGGCCAGAAATTTTTTCCAGTCGAAATCAGGCGCCAGCTTTTCCAGATCCGCCACCGGCGTCATGTGGTAGATCTTGTTGGGATCCCGTTGCGAAGTGATATCGAGCGAAGCTTTGGCGAGAGCGGTCTCCAGTTGCATGATGGCCTGAGCATCCTTGGCCGCCTGGCTCGCTGATTCCCCCATCAACTGCAACATGTTGGTAACGTGCTGCACATACTGCTGCCGGGTTTTCTGGTCAGCGGCGCCGGGGCGTAAATAGTAGTCGCGCTCGGGCAGGCCGAGCCCACCCTGATCGACGACGGCGATCTGCTTGCGGGCATCCTTGAAGTCTTGTTGCTCACCGAAGGCGAGAAATGCGTTCACTCCGATCAGCTGAAAATGACCCAGCAGTTCGGGCAATTGGTCTTTGCTCTTCAGCGCCGAAATGCGGTCCAGTTCCGGCTGCAAGGGCTTCAAACCCTTGCGGTTGATCGCATCGGTATCCATGCAGGCGGCGTAGAAATCTCCGATCTTCTGCTCATTCGGTGTACGCGCGGTGCCACCCGCCGCCGCCGTTTCGAGCATCGCGTGAACTTCGTGCTCGGTATATTCGGCCACCATCGTGCCCGTGCCAAACGCGGGACGATCATTGGGAATGGGATACAGCTTGCTGAAGTTGCCGCAGGAATATTGAAAGAAATCCACACAGGGATCGGCGGTCGTGTCCATCAGCCTTTTATCCAATCCCGGAAGAAGTTCGTAGGGTTTCTCTGTATCTTTCGCGGCAGCGCCCGCAGTCTGCGCCGGCAGCGTCGTGCCGATTGCCAGTATTACTGCTGATAACATTGCCAGACGGATTGCAATTCGCATTTTGTCCCCTTTGACATTTACGACACCCGCATCCTGGAAGTTCGCCGCGTTATTGTACTTGAAGCCCGGGGAGCGCAAACGGGCGGCGAATCAACAGTGATGCGTTGTTTTGTTGCGGGTTGCGGCGAAAAGGGCTTACTCTCCGCCGATACGGAATCTCAATCCTGCCCGGAAGCTGGCCAGCAAGGCGGGATAGCCGACGACCTCGTTGTAATGCTTGTTCAACGCGTTCTCGACATTGACATAGGCCGTGACCCGCGAAGTGACGGCGTACCATCCGCCCAGATCGACGCGCGCGTACCCGGCGGCGTGGAAGATGTTATAGCCGAGGAAGTCGTCGTCGGGACGGCGTCCGACGAAACTCCCCCCCAGGCTGCCTCCCCAGCGCTGCCCGAGATACGTAAGCAGGAGGCTGCCGGAGTGCTTGGGACGGCGAAGCAAAGCGGTGCCGGCGGCAAAGATGGGGTCGCAGAAATTCGCCGGAGTGCACAGAGGAGCTTCGAGGTTCTGCGTCGAGGTGTAGGTATAAGCGGAGTTCAGGGTAAGTCGGGACATGAGCTTACCCTGAAATTCGAGTTCCGCTCCCTGGGCAAACGACTTGTCGACGTTCACATACTGGCCGACAAAGGTGATCGGGTTGGTGGCGTAATCAATGCGATCGCTAAACAGGTTGTTGTAGTAGGTAGCAATGAAGGAATACTTCCCTCCCCACAACCCTTGCTGAATGCCGGCTTCGAAACTGCGGTTGCGCTCGGGTTTCAGGTTGAGGTTGGCAACGCTGAAAGGCGGGCCCGCAAAGGTCTGATCGAGAGTGGGTTCTTTGAATCCCGTCGCGTAGGTAAACCGCAGGCTGGTCCCAGAAAAGACGGTCCCTCCGCGCAGGGCTTGCAGGGTTAAGGCCACGCGTGGCAAACCGCTATTGCCAAACGTTCCGATGTGCTGGAAACGTGCGCCGGCGACCGCCGTCAGACGTCCGAGCGTAAGCAGCTGCTGAGCGAAAACGGCATGATTCAAACGCAGGCCGTGGACCAGAGGCGGGTAATCCAGATCGCCTACGAATCCGTTTTCATCTTCAAACTCGTATCCGAAGGTGGTTCGCGACCAAGTGCGCTCCTGATAGTCGCCCTGGTAGTCGAATCCGGCGCGATTGGTGTCGGCGATACCATGGGTAAGAAAATCACCCCGGTGGCCGGGATCAATCAAGGTATCCAGATTTTCCCGCTGGTGATGGTACTCGAAGCCCGTGAAGCGGTTCTGCCAGTGGGGCGACGCGGTGATGTCGAGTTCCAGGCTACCCAGCAGATTGTTCTGCCGCGCGCGCTGGTCCGAATCCGGCGGCTGCAGCGGTACGCCGTTAAAGTCCCACTCGCCGGGCACGCCCGTCCGGCTGTTGGAATGCCGCACCCGCACCCGGAGCAAAGCATTATCGTTGATCGCGAAGCCTACATTGGCTCCCTGGAGCGAGCTCGAATAGTCATCGTTGATGCCTTGTCCGCTGGTATTGAACTGATCGGCGAACAGGTTGTAATCAAATGGGCCGCGCGCTCCCGCTAACGAAGCGTAGCCATGCGCGGTATAGAGATTACCGCCGTCAGCCCCGAATTTCAGTTCCGGTATGCGGGTGCTGCCGGCGCGGGTCCAGAGCTGGACCACACTGGTCATGGCATCGGAACCGTATAACGTGCTTTGTGCTCCGCGCAGGAATTCCAGGCGGTCGCCTTCGTAGAGCGGGACGGTACCGAAGTCGAATGTCCCTCCCGGTTCGTTCACGGGAACCCCGTCGATGATGACTTTGTTGTAGCGCGATTCTCCTCCGCGCACGAACAAAGACGAAAGCCCACCGCGCTGACCCGACGTGCCCACCACCGCACCCGGCAGGAAGCGAACCGCATCATTCATCGACACCGGGTTCATGGTGCCGAGCTGCCCGGCGCTCAGTGTCTCCACATTCGCCCCCACGGCTTCGCTCGCGACTGGGGTGCGAGTGGCGCTTACCGAGACGGTTTCAGAGGCCGGCGCCAGTTGCAGTTGCACGGTGATGGTGTTGGACTTGCCGGGTGAAACATCCAGCGACTGTTCCGCAAACCCCGGCGCCAGAATGCGCACCGAATATGCGTGCTCTCCGAGGCCGCGAAATACCACGACCCCTTCAGCCGAGGTATGGAACACCAGGAATGTCGAGGAGGCGTCTTTCTGGAGCAGTTCGACTTGCGCGCCGGAGACGGCGGCGGATCGGGGATCGACAACCCTGATTTTGAGATCGGCCGCCGAGGCAGACGCCAGCAGCAGGATGACAGAAGCGAAGAGATCAAGGAACCGCACGGACTCCTCCTTTTACACGCGAAAAGGGTTGAGTGGACGGTTCACGCCGGTCTCCTGGCTTCGCGAGTCAGAGTTCCGAGAACTCGACTACCACCGCCGGCCTTCCCAGGGAACTCCCCAGTGACCGGCAGCAATTTCCTCGCTTACAGTTGCGCGGCAGCGCGGGATTTTCACCCGCTTCCCTCCTCATCGCTATCGAAGAGGATGCGCGAACCAAATACTTTGAGAAAGAACCATTTCACCGAGTGAAAAAAATCTAATCCTGTCGCCAGCGGATGTCAACGGCGGTAAGTCAGCGTTGGTGACAGACGCGGGCCGAACCAGCCACCCCAGGGGTTTTCATTGGCTCTTGAGAAACACTTTTCTCTCGTACACGGGAAACTCCGGACTGCCGGCCTGGCGCACATTTTCCTCGGCAAACTTCCGAACCCGATCGAGCGCCGCCTGCATTTCCTGATGGAGGCGGGTGACTTCGTCCTCATCGGCATCGGGTGGCACATGGATATTCCGCGCAACCCGGATCAGCGCGCGCGAGAAGGGTTTGGGAATCATAAAGCGATCCCAGGTGTTCAGCACCCAGGGATCTTCCAGCGCAACGTAGAAGGGAACGATGGGAGAACCCGTCAACTTCGCCAGCAGCACCGGCCCGGGCTTGGCGATATAGCAAGGCCCGCGCGGCCCGTCGATGGTGAAAGCCACGGTGCGGCCTTGCTCGATCTCGCGGCGCATGCCAAGCAGCGCGCCAACTGCGCCCCGGCTGCTTGATCCGCGCACCGCCCCGAAGCCGAGCTTCAGAATGATGCGCGCGATGTACTCGCCGTCGAAGCTGCGGCTGGTCATGACCCGCACCTGCAGATCGCGAAATACGTAGGCGGCGGCAAACACGCAACGGTGCCAGAACGGCGTGATGATAGGAGGCGTTTCCATGTTGTCCGGAGCGCCTTCTTCGTATGACAGCGCAAAGCGAAGGGTGGGACCGATCAGCCGGATTGCCAGCAATCCCGCCCCACTGATCAGCCAAAGCGCGAATCGCTGGCGCAGTGTGTAGCGAATGTTCCTGCGGTCGACTTTCGCTCGAAATTTCCGGAGTGGTGGCCGCGCTCACCCCGTCATTGTACCCGCCGGTCGAGAAACTCCCACACCCGTGGTGCCGGCAAATTCCCGTGCGACCGGCAAGACGTCTCCACATCTAAGTTGTTATGACCACGGTGCCACCCACATTCCTCGCTCCCACGACGGCGGAGCGCATCTTGAATCGCGCCTTTGGATTCTTCGTCGGCCTGGGTTTAGCGCCCGGACATATGTATTTGCTGGAAGTTCGCGGCCGCAAATCGGGCAAGACCTACCGCACGCCTGTCGATCTGTTGGAAGTGCAGGGAAAGCTGTACCTGGTGGCGCCCCGGGGACGAACGCAATGGGTGCGCAATGCGGAAGCGGCGGGAGAAGTGCTGCTGAAGCGCGGCAGCCAGCGCCGCCCTTACCGGCTGCGTCCCATGGCGGCGGCAGAGCGTCCGCCATATCTCAAAGCCTACCTGGACCGGTTCAAAGTCGAAGCGCAGCGCTACTTTGCGGTGCCGGCGGGATCGCCTGTGGAGGCCTTCACTGCGGTGGCGGAAGACTATCCCGTGTTCGAACTTCTGGCAGCATGATGGATCGAACCGCTAGAGCGTGTGCAAGTACACCAGCAGGTCCTGCACCTGCTGTTGATTGAGCACCTGCCCGAAGCCGGGCATCTTGGAGCGTCCATAGAGGACAATGTCGCTCACCCGGTCGTCATTGGCCGGCATCCCACTCACCGGCAGGAATTGTTTTTTGAAAACCCCCTTCAGGCTGGGCCCTTTCTTGTCGTGCCGGGAGTAGGGTTCGTGACAACGGTCGCAGTAGTTGTCGTACACCTTGCGTCCGGCGGATTGTTGCGGCGTGAGCTCGAGTTCGGCGTCGCTCTTACGGCGTTCGACATCGCAGGCCGACGAGGCAAGCAACAGGGCGAGAATTGAGACAACGTAAGGAAGAGATTTCAAAAAGCAGGACTTTCCCGATAATGGCATTCGGCCCTCGAACGTGATCCTTTCAGTAGACGTACAATCATAGAGCAAAGCCATGCCAGTCGCAGTGAAACGCGTTTACCAGAAACCTGCGCGCAGCGACGGGACGCGCGTCCTGGTCGATCGCCTGTGGCCGCGCGGCTTAACCAAGGCCGGCGCGGCGGTCGACCGCTGGCTGAAGAGCCTTGCGCCCTCCAATGAACTGCGACAATGGTTCCATGCGCAACCAAACGGTTGGACCATATTCCGCAAGCGCTATTTGAAAGAGTTGACGGGTGCGGCAGGCCGCCCCAGCGCTCGACGAGCTCTACCGCCTGGCCAACCAGCGCAAACGCCTGACGCTGCTGTTCGCTTCGAAGAACGAGGACCACAACAATGCCGTGGTACTGAAGGATCTGCTGGAGGGGATGCGCAAGCCGCCCACCGGCACCGGCCCGGCCCGCGCCGCGGCGCAGCGAAAGGTAAGGCAGATGCCGAGGAGTTGAAAACCCAGTTCTTCGCCGTTAGTTCTTAGCCGTGATCGTCAGGGTTTCCGCATGGTCTTATATCCCATCAGCCATTCACACCAGGATTCCGCTGCAGGCAGGCTCTCAGCCTGGGATGCGATTGAGGGCAAGCAGAGACAGCTTTCCGAGGATTGGTGGCTGGTGGCGCAGCCGGATCATGCCGTGCTTTCCGGAGCACTGGCGCGGCAGATCCATTCGCCATACGTCCCGGGACTGGATGAGGACATGCTGCAGGCCATCGCACTGCACGATGAGGGCTGGGCCGCGTTTGACAGCTCGGTTCACCGGCACGACGGGCGACCCATGTCCTTTCTGGAAGCCCCGGTGCCTGATTTTCTGCAGGCGTGGCGAGCATCAATCGAGCGTGCGGAGCGGGACTCCGCCGTGGGCGGCATCATGGTCAGCGAGCATTTCTGCCGCATCGCGCGGGTGCGTCCGAAACCCGCCCCGGGTACCGCGTCAAACCAAGCGCTGATCGACAAGTTCGTGGAAGAGGAAGCCGGCCGTCAGAGTCGTTTGTTACATGAGCAAGCGCACAGCCGGCAGGACATCAGCGTGCTCGTCGACGTGCTGCAGTTCTGCGATCTGCTTTCCCTGTACCTGTGCTGCGGCTCGCGGGCCAGCATCGAATTTCCGCAGAGATTTAAGGGGCACGCCGTTGGTTTATGCCGCGAAGATCAACTTTGTCGCATGCAGCCTGCAATCTTTGCGAATGGGGCAAGCCTGTCGGTGTTGGCACGCAGGTACTCGGACCTTCGCCAGAGCCAAAATATACCGGTTCTGTTGGGCTGACTATTTCTTCTTCGAACCGTCGGCCAGGATGATTTCGACGACACTGTCGATCGCGTCGATCACGCGCTTGGTGGGAAGATTGGAATTATTCGAGAGAATGGAAAACGCCACTTGCTCGCCGCGGTCGGTGGTGGCGTATCCGGAGAGCGTCTTCACCCCGCCCAAAGAACCAGTCTTGGCGTAGACGCGTCCTTGCACCGAGACATTCTTGAAACGTCCGGCAAGCGAGCCGTCAACGCCAGCCAGAGGTAATGTGTCGCGAAAGCTGTTCGCCCAGGGTTGACTGCTGGCGTAACGCAGCAGCCGCACAATCGCATCCGGAGTGGCCAAGTTCTGGCGCGACAGCCCGGAGCCGTCGTAAAACACGTACTCGTCCCTGGGGATACCCACTTTATTGAGGAACCCGGTGAGCACTTCCAGCCCGCCTTCCACCGTGCCCGCCGTTCCCTTCTCGCGACCCAGCAAGCGCAACAGGATCTCCGCGTGCAGATTCTGGCTCACTTTGTTGATGACCCGCAGATCCTCGACCAGGGGCTTGGACTGGTAGCTGGCCAGCACTAACGGTTTGGTTTGCAGGGCGCGCGCAGGCTCATCTCCGCCGCGCGACGGCGCAATGGCGGTGACGGTGAGCGTGGACAAGCTCGCAAGTTCGGTGTGCCGGGTGCGCTGCTTGCCGTAGATGGCGATGCCTCGGGTCTCAAGAAGCTGCCGGAAAAGCGCGGCTGCAAATTCGGCGGGATCTTCGATGGCCAGCGCTTCATTGGCGCCGGCATCCTCGAGCGGCATGTTGCCCCAAAGCGTAAGCACCGTGGATCCGGGCTCGCGATTGATATGGATGTCACGCGCCGTGCCCGCGGGCGTGGTAATAATGCGATTGTCGATGCGGTAGTAGTCGGCAAACGGCGTGACGCTGACAAAAGCGCGATCCCCCGCACGGTCGGCGGGCAGAACGTTGACGAAGATTACATTATCGTTGATGGTGAGCGCGGAAACCGGGGCGCCGTCCGCCCAAACCAGGTCATCCTGGCTCCAGCCCTCTCCGTATCGTTCGAAGGCGAAGTAGGAATCGTCGGCAATGATGTCGCCATCCACGTACTTCACGCCCTTTTGCACCAGCGCGTCCGCGAGTTGTTCGAGCACCTGGATGGGATGATCGTTGCGCTCGGTGTGCAGCGAGTACGGCAGCTCGCGCCCCGAGAGGTTGGGATCGCCCCGACCCACCAGCACCAGGTCTCCCGTAAGACGTCCGTGCTTGTCGAGCGTTCCCGAGGTTTCCACGGTGGTTTGAAAGGTGTAATCCGGTCCAATCAGCGCCAGCGCCGCCGCCGTGGTGAATAGTTTGGTGTTGGAGGCGGGAGTGAAGAGCTTGTCCGGGTTGCGCGAATAGAGAACTTTCCCGGTGGAAATCGAGATAACTTCAATGCCCCAGAAACCACGGGCGAGATCGGGCTGCGCCAGCAGAGCTGCGATGCGCGTGTCAAGTGGCGCGCGCCTGGCTGCCTGCACCTGCGCTGCCAGGAACAGGCAGAAAACGATCGCGAAATACGCGCGTTTCCGGCCCATGGACTTGGTTTGATTGTAGCACCCGGCCCAACGGCCCTCCCCTGGCCTGTCCATCCCGGCAGAACTGCGTCCGAGGGCAGGGTTTAGAATCGGCGGATGCGCGTGGTGTTTGAGTGGAACATCGGTTCGCGATCACTGGAACTGGGAAAGCACACCCTGATCATGGGCGTGGTTAACGTTACCCCCGATTCTTTTTCCGACGGCGGATTGCACTTTGATCGGGATCGCGCCGTCGAGCACGCGCTGAAACTGCTGGAAGATGGTGCGGACATGATTGACGTGGGCGGAGAGTCAACCCGTCCCGGGGCCAAGGTGACGACCGGTGACTCTTCCGCCAAGGCGGCCAACCAGATGAAACCGGCAGTTTCGGAAAAAGAGGAACTGGAGCGCGTCATTCCGGTCATCAGCGCGCTGAAAAAGAAGAAACCGAACGTTGTCATCTCGGTGGACACCTACAAGGCCGGCGTGGCGCGGGCGGCGGTTTCCGCGGGGGCCGAGGTGGTAAATGACGTCAGCGGATTCCGCTGGGATCCGCTGATGAAGAAAACTCTTGTTGAACTGAAATGCGGAGCGGTGCTCATGCACATGCGCGGACGTCCCGAGGAGTGGCGGACTCTGCCCCCCGTGGCCGATGTGGTCATGCTGGTAAAGCGCGAACTGCGGGATTGGGCCGATGTGGCGGTGATGGCGGGGGTAAAGCGGGAACGCATTATGCTCGATCCTGGTTTCGGCTTTGGTAAAAGTTTCGAGCAGAATTATCCCCTGTTGAAAAGATTCGAGGAGTTTCATCAGCTGCGATATCCGTTGCTGGTGGGAGTTTCTAGAAAATCATTTGTCGGCCGCGCGCTGGCTCGAAACGGAAAAGACGCGGAATTGTCGGATCGCCTCTATGGAACGCTGGCGGCGGAGACGACCGCAATTCTCAAGGGCGCTCACGTGATCCGGACTCACGACGTGCGCGCTTGCGCAGATGCGGTGCGGATTGCCGATCTGCTGGGATAACCAAAGAAATTAACCGCAAAGGCCGCGAAGTTCGCAAAGAAAACCTTGCCCAACTTTCTGGATAAACTCATTTCCGATCCGCGGGTCACGGTGCGCCGCCAGGGTGCGCCCGGTCCGGATGGCAGCTGCGTTGTTTACTGGATGCAGCGGGCACAGCGCGGGATCGACAATCCCGCGTTCGATGTTGCCATCGAAGCCGCCAACGCGCTGGGCAAGCCGGCGGTGGTTTTCTTCGCCCCGGTTCCTTTCTATCCTCACGCGAATCTGAGGCACTACCGTTTTCTGGCGCAGGGCATCCCTGACATCGCCGTCGCAGTCGAGAAACGCAACGCCGCATTCGTGCTGCGCCGTTACCCCGAGCATAGCCTGATCAAGTTTTGCGAAGAGACACGCCCGGCGCTGGTGGTGGGGGATGAGAATCCGCTGCGCGAGACGGAACACTGGCGGCAAAGTGTGGCGAAGAAACTTCGGGTTCCACTCTGGACCGTCGATGCGGATGTGATCGTCCCTTCCAGGTTGCTGGAGAAGGAACAGTATGCGGCACATGTGATCCGCCCGCGATTGCAGAAGCATTTGCAGCGATTCCTGGTGAAGCCCGCCAATCCCAAGGCCAAGGTCGCATGGGAGCGGCCGCCAAATCTGCACTCACTGCCGCCCGATCACGATATTACCGAGGGGTGGCCGCTCGATCGATCGGTGCAACCGGTGGAGGGATTCCGTGGCGGGACGCGCGAGGCGCTCCGGCGTCTGGAAGAATTTGCCGGCAATAAATTGAAACACTACGGCCAGCAGCGCAATCACCCGGAGAGGGACGGCACCAGCGATCTGTCTGCTTATTTGCACTTCGGCCACATTTCGCCAATCACGGTTGCGCTGGCGGTGCAGAAAGCCGATGCCCCAGAAAGCGAGAAAGAAGTTTTCCTGAACCAGTTGATCACCTGGCGGGAACTGTCGGTCAACCTGGTCCACTTCAATCCGAACTACGACAATTTCGAATGTGGAGAGTCCTGGGCGCACCGCACCCTGGCTGCCCATGCGAAAGATCCGCGTCCGGTCGTCTACCGCGAGCGCCAACTGGAGAATGCGGAGACCCACGACCCGCTGTGGAATGCCGGGCAGATGCAGATGGCGAGGCAGGGATGGATGCACAACTACGTCCGCATGTACTGGGCGAAAAAAATTCTGGAGTGGAGCAAATCTCCCGCGGAGGCGCACCAGATTGCGGTGCGATTGAACGATACCTACGAAATGGACGGGCGCGATCCGAATGGTTACGCCGGAATCGCATGGTCGATCGTGGGAAAGTTTGACCGTCCCTGGTTCGAACGGCCGATTTTCGGGCTGGTCCGCTACATGTCGCTCGCGAGCACCGGCAAGAAGTTTGACTGCAAAAAGTACATCGCGCAGCAAAGCCAGCCGAGCATGTTCGGCTGAACCTCGCTTAGAACATCCTGGCGGAATCAAGCAGTATGGTGACCGGACCGTCGTTGACCAGTTCAACTTGCATCGTCTCCTGGAAGCGTCCCGTCTCGCAGGGCAGGCCGGCGGCGCGGATGCGACCCACGAAATACTCATAGAGTTCGCGCGCGCGCGCGGGAGGAGCGGCGGCGTCAAACGACGGGCGCTTGCCGCGGCGGACATCTCCATAAAGCGTGAACTGGGAGACCACCAGCACGGCGCCGCCGACCTCGCTGATCGCCAGGTTCATCTTGCCGTCCTGATCTTCGAAGACGCGCAGACCCGAGACCTTGTCGGCCAGGTAGTCGGCGTCGGCCTCGGTGTCAGCATGGGTGACTCCAAGAAACACCAGGAGCCCGTGGGCAATCTCGCCCGCGAGCTCGCCGTTTACTGTAACCCCGGCACTCCGGACACGTTGGATAACAGCGCGCATGGTAAGCAGTTTCGATTTCAGGTTTCCAGTTACGAAACGCCGATTCCGGGAGACAAAGTGCCGCCGCAATCTCACTTCGCAACTTGGGGCAAAAGTGATTCCTGCCCGGCAACCGCCAGCCATCGCCCGTCCCGATAGATGTAGATATCGGTGAAACGGACGCGGGCCACGGTTTTTCCCTGGGCATCGACCAGCGTCGCCAGGCCCCGGATGTAGCCGAAATCGCCGTAGACGTGCGGCTTCAATTCGCTTAACTGGTTGGTGCCGGGCTTACGGTGCGGCACTCCCGCCAGGGTTTGGGCGCGGTCATGAAGCTCGCCATTCGGATCCACATCCTGGAATTCGTCCGCCAGAATGCACCCGACCGCGCCGGCATCATGACGGGCCAGCGCCTCGGCCCAATTCTGTTCGAGCTGGACCAGGGCCGATCCCTCCTTCGGCTGGTTCTTGGGACAATCGGCGGCGAAAGTGACAGGAGCAAGAAGAAGCACGGCTAACCATAACCTTGGTTTCACGTCTGAGTCCTTGGGTGTGGTGTTTCGTCATCATCATACAGTTTTTGGATATCGGGATTGATTGACCTCGACCGTTGTTCGCTCCTACAATTCGGACTTTCCGCTTTTTCAACTTTCCGATCCGCCATTCTTCAAAGGAGCCGGCTCTATGAGTCGTAACCCGACACGTTCCGCCGCTGGTGGCCTGTTTGTGCTGCTGGCGGCCATCGCCGCCGCCCAGCAACCGGCAGTCCCGGCTGCTCACAACGAAGTTGTCATCAAGAATGCCACGGTGATGACCGTCACTCACGGCAATATTGCGAACGGCAGCGTCTATGTCAAAGACGGGAAAATCGTGGCTGTCGGCGCCGCGGTGAACGCTCCGGCCAGCGCCACGGTCATTGACGCCGGAGGGAAATACCTGACGCCGGGCATCATCGATTCCCACTCCCACCTGGCGCTCGACAACGACGTGAACGAAGCCACCAGCCCGATCACGCCGCAGATGATGATGATCGACGCCTTCGACTACCAGGACAAGGCCATCTATCGCGCCCTGGCCGGCGGGGTGACCACTTCGCTGCTGTTGCACGGCTCGGCCAACGTGATTGGCGGGCAGGCGGTGGTGATCAAGCATAAGTACGGCGCCGAGCGCGACGCCATGCTGTTTCCCGGCGCGCCCCGGTCCATCAAGTTTGCCAGCGGCGAAAATCCCAAGCGCGTTTACGGCAGCCGCGACCAGTTGCCTTCCACCCGCATGGGCAACTTCGAAGTGCAGCGCGAAGCCTTCGTGCAAGCCCAGGAATATCGCAGGGACTGGGACGATTACGACGCCAAGGTAAAGAAAGGCGACAAGGATGCCAAGCCGCCCAAGCGTGATCTGAAGCTCGAAGCGCTGGCCGATGTACTGCGCGGCAAGTTGCTGGTGCAGATTCACTGCTATCGCGCCGACGAGTTGCTCACCGAGATGGACATTGCCAGGGAGTTCGGATACAAGGTGCGCGCCTTCCATCATGCGCTCGAGGCTTACAAGGTGGCCGACAAGATTGCGGCGAATGGGGTGGGGATTGCGACTTTCGCCGACTGGTGGGGATTCAAGCAGGAGGCCTACGACGCGATCCCCTGGAACGCGGTGATTTCCATGCGCAAGGGGGTGCGGGTGGCGATCAAGAGCGACTCCGACGATTTCGCCCGCCGCTTGAATCAGGAAGCCGCCAAGACCATGCGCTACGGCGGGGCCACGGAGGAAGAAGCGCTGAAGATGATCACCATCAATCCGGCGTGGATTATCGGAGTGGACGACCGCGTGGGTTCGATCGACGTGGGCAAGGACGCGGACCTGGTGATCTGGGATGGGTATCCGCTATCGAGTTATGGCGTGCCCAACAAGGTCTTCATCGACGGGGATGTGTACTTTGACCGCTCGCTGCCGGGATACGGCATGCCGCACTACGCAGGAGGACAGTGATGAGAGCATCGGTCGCTGGTCGCTGGTCGTTGTCTGTTGGCGGTACGTTGCTGGCGGTTTGCCTGTTCTCCGGGCTGGCTTCGGCGCAGTCGAAGCCCCTGGTATTGAAGGGCGGAAAACTGCTTACCATCACCCACGGCACCATTGAGAACGGCGTGCTGGTAATGAGTGGCGGCAAAATCAGCGCGGTCGGAGCGGCCGGTTCCGTGAACATTCCCGCTGACGCTCAGGTGATTGACGTGACCGGAATGACTGTCTATCCCGGATTGATCGACTCGGAAACGGCATTGGGGCTCACCGAGATTTCGGCTGAGCAGATGACCAACGACCTGATCGAGTCGAGCGACGAGATCATGCCGCACATGCATGTCTACGACGCGTTTCACGCCGAGTCGGAACTGATCCCGGTATCGCGCCTGAATGGCATCACCAATGCTGTCGTCGCCCCGTCCAGCGGCGACACGCTGCCCGGCCAGGATGCTTTCATACAGCTCGAGGGAGCCTCCGCGCAGGAGATGCTGCTCATCAAGGACATCGCCATGCCCATGAATTTCACCGGGGAACAGCGGCGGAATGAGTCCTGGGAGAAGCGCAAGTTTCCGCAAACCCGCATGGGCATGGCGGCACAACTGCGCCAGACGTTCCTGGATGCGCAGGAGTATGAACGCAACTGGAAAGACTACGAAAAGAAGAAAACCGATTTTGCGAACCAGCCAGCCAGCGACAAGAACAAAGACAAAGAGAACGACAAGAAACAGCCGCCCACCCCTCCCAAGCGGGATTTGAAGCTGGAAGCGTTACTACCTTATCTCGACGGAAAAAAGCAGGTGGTGCTGGCGGCGGAGGAAGCGAGCGATCTCGAGACCGCCGTGGGGCTGGCCAAGGAATTCAATCTGAAGTTCGTGCTCAATCACATCAGCTACTCGCAAGCGGTGCTGGATTACGTGGCGAGCCTGAAAGTGCCGGTCATCGTGGGGCCGATCTACGAAACTCCCAAGCCGGACGAGCGCTTTGACGCCGTCTACAGTCTGCCGGCACAACTCTACAAGCGCGGGGTGAAGATCGCGTTCGCTTCGTTCGATGCCCACAACGTCCGCAACCTGCCCTACCAGGCGGGGTTCGCTTCGGCGTTTGGATTGCCTTACGACGAGGCGTTGAAGGCGGTCACGCTGAATCCCGCCGAAATCTGGGGAGTCGCCGACCAGTTGGGATCTCTCGATGCCGGCAAGACCGCGAACGTGGTGGTCGCGAACGGGGACCCCCTGGACTTCAAGACAGACGTCAAGCAGGTTTACATCGAGGGCAAGGCGATCGCGATGACCAGCCGGCAGACGCGGCTCCGCGATCAGTACAGCAGTCGCTAGTCGTGGGCGAATATGGCTCGATACCGGCGCCCTGCGGCGTTTGACCCTGGCGCGCCCGAGCGATTAGGATTCGGGGCGGGTAAAATCTCCCGGCCAACAGGGCCGAAGCGGAGCGACCTTCCTTTACAGCAATTCGTGTGGGCCAGTACACTACTTGTTCCCTTTTCCTGTTCAGGAGGTGGCAATTACATGGCTGGCGATAAGAAAGAAATGACTGAGAAAGTGAAGCAGATTATTTCCGAGCAATTGGGTGTAGATGAAGGCGAAGTCACGCCAAGTGCCTCATTCGTCGATGATTTGGGAGCCGACTCGCTCGACCAGGTGGAACTGGTCATGGCACTGGAAGAGGCATTTGACCTGGAAATCCCGGATGAGGATGCCGAAAAGATCCGCACCGTCCAGGACGCGATCGACTACATCGACAAGCACGCAAAAGTGAGCAAGTAGCGGTTTGGCTTGGTCGGGTTGTGGACAGCCAGACAGGCTGTTCTATGTCAGTCCGGGCGGGCTGCAGTCCGCCCCAAACCAGCAGGCGCGAGGAGAACCATGGCAGCCGTTGATGAAAAAGTGAAGCAGATTATCGTGGAACAACTGGGAGTGGACGAGGGCGAAGTGACTCCGAACGCCTCGTTCGTGGACGATCTGGGCGCCGACTCTCTCGACACCGTGGAACTGGTGATGGCTTTCGAAGAAGGCTTTGAGATCGAAATTCCCGATGAGGACGCCGAGAAGATCCGCACCGTGCAGGATGCGATTGACTACATCGGAAAGCACGCGAAAGGCGGGAAGTAGTTGGGACGTCGCGTCGTAGTTACTGGCATTGGCCTGATCTGCGGGGTGGGAAACACCACCCACGAAGTATGGCAAAACCTGCTTGCCGGCAAGAGCGGGGTAGGCAGGATTACGCAATTCGAGGAATTTGAGCGGATCGATGGCAGCCCCTTCGACGTTTTGCAGTTTTCCTGTCAGATTGCGGCCGAGGTGAAGGGGTTTGACCCCTACCACTTCATCGAGAAAAAAGAAGTCAAGAAAATGGGCCGCTTCATCCACTTTGCCATTGCCGCGGCCGATGAAGCGGTCAGGATGTCAGGCCTCCAGATCACACCCGGAAACGCCGAACGCGTCGGGGTGCATATCGGCTCCGGCATTGGCGGGTTCGATGTCATCGAACATGAACACACCGCGCTGCTGAAGGGCGGTCCGCGGAAAATTTCCCCTTTCTTCATTCCTGCCGCCATTGTCAACCTCGCCGCCGGTCACGTGTCCATGCGCCATGGCGCCAAGGGGCCAAACGAGGCGACGGCGACGGCTTGCACCACTAGCGCTCACTCCATCGGCGATTCGTTCCGCATTATCCAGCACAATGATGCAGACGTGATGATTGCCGGAGGCGCGGAAGCTTCCATCACTCCCATGGGCGTAGGCGGTTTCGCCGCCATGCGCGCCCTTTCCACCCGCAATGACGATCCACAGCATGCCAGCCGTCCCTGGGATAGGGATCGCGACGGCTTCGTCATCGGCGAAGGCGCCGGAATTCTGATTCTGGAGGAACTGGAGTTCGCCCGCCGGCGGGGAGCGAAAATCCTGGCCGAACTGGCAGGCTACGGCATGAGTGGCGATGCCTACCACATGACCCAACCCGCTCCCGAGCACGAAGGTGGATTCCGAGTGATGCGCAACGCCTTGCGCGATGCCGGCGTCGGCCCTGAAGTGGTGGGCTACGTGAACGCCCACGGCACCTCCACTCCTATCGGCGACACGCTGGAAGCGCACGCCATCCGCAATTGCTTTCAGCGTACCCTGCCGGTCAGCTCGACGAAATCCATGACCGGGCACTTACTGGGAGGGGCAGGCGGGCTGGAGGCGGGCATCACCGTGATGGCGCTGCGCGACCAGATTCTGCCGCCGACCGTCAACCTGGAAAATCAAGATCCCGAAACCGCCGGCATGGATTTCGTACCCAACCACGCCCGCAAGGCGGAAGTGGAATACGCCATGTCCAATTCATTCGGCTTCGGCGGGACCAATGGAGCCCTGCTGTTCCGCCGCTGGACGGAATAGGCTCGCGCCTCTCGTGTTTTCTTTCACTTCGCGGGCCGAGGTCTGACGAAAAACGGTTTTGGCAAGCACCTGAAGTTACTCCCTAGTCCATTCCTGGTAATAGCACTTCTGTACCCCGGTATTGTCCTTCTACGCCTTTGCCAAGGCTCCCGCGGCAAGCCAGAATAAAGCTTCAAGGCAATCGTGACCACACCCATGGACAAAGGTTTAGGAACCGCGCTCGCTCCCATCCCGACCACCCGAAAATCCGCAGCCCGGGTGGCATTGATCGATATGAAAGAGCCCGCCCGGACCATTCTTTCCGAATGTTTCCGCCAATTCGGCGTAGAAACCGTGGCCGTGACCGGGAATGCCGCCGAGCGCATCACGAAAGAGAAATTTGAGGCCTGCGTGGTGAAACTGACGCCGGGCGCGGAGGCGGTCATGGAATCGGCGCGCACCTCGCCGTCCAATAGCCGCATGGTGATTTATGGCGTTGGCGGCAGCGTGCAGGATGCCATGAAGTTTTCCAAGTACGGCATTAATGCGGTATTTAACGAGCCCTTGGAGAGACCAGCAGCGTTGAAACTGGTGCGCGCAACCCAGATGCTGGTTCTGCACGAGTTTCGCCGCTACGTGCGGATTCCGGTCATCACCGAAGTCCAGATCGTCACTGCCGACACCCGCAAGTTCTCCGGCACCAGCCACGAAATCAGCTCGGGCGGCATGTCGTTGCGCAGCGTGGAGGAAGTCACGCCGGGGCAATCCCTGGAAGTTTCGTTCGCGTTGCTCACGCTGCCGCGAATCTGGGTACGCGGTAACGTAACCTGGCGAAAACCCGCCAGCAAGAGTTTCGGCATCCGTTTTGACGCCCAGGACGAACGCCGTATGCGAATCAAAGAATGGATTGATGCCTACCTCGAAAGCTGAGGATCCCGCGTCGCTTCGGTCGCGCCTAGTCCCTTAGCGCCTCATCTGCCGCACCGGCCTACGGTTCTTCCCGCCCCATTTCAGGTGATCGCTGTATTGTGAGCCTCTGCCTGGGGCACTAGCCTCATTGAGGTAGTCGCGTTTTCATCAGGAGGTACTCATGAACAGCGATCAAGTGGAAGGCAAGTGGAAACAGATGAAAGGCGCCATCAAGGAAAAGTGGGGCAAGCTGACCGACGATGATTTGAAGATCATCGAGGGCAACCGGGATCAACTGGTTGGTAAGGTCCAGGAGCGTTACGGCGTCGCCAGAGAAGAAGCCCAGAAACAGGTGCAGGAATGGAAGCGCACCCAGAGCGACTTTGACGCGGATCCGGCCGACCAGGAATTGAAGCGCCGGGCCAGCTAAACGCGTTTCAGCGATCGACCTGCAGAATGGAGGAGCGCGCAGCTCCTCCATTTTGCTTTTGCCGGCTTCGTCCTGTGGGCCGGAATGGCCAGGGTTCGCCGAATCCCCCCGCCAGCATGTAAAATCAAAGGGCAGATGGCGGGCGCATCCCAACTAGTCCAGATCGAGGTCGGCCCACCGGTCCGGCAGCCTAAGCCGGATTGGCTTCGGGCCAAGGCTCCGGTCGGCGATGGTTTCCACGATCTGAAGCAACTGGCTCGTGGGCTGGGTCTGCATACGGTATGCGAATCCGCGCACTGTCCGAATATCGGCGAATGCTGGAACCAGCGTACCGCAACCTTCATGCTGTTGGGCGACATCTGCACCCGGCGTTGTGGTTTCTGCGCCGTACCCAAAGGACGCCCCGAACCCATCGATTGGGACGAACCGCGGCGCGTGGCCGAGGCCGTGGCCACAGCTGGGCCTGAAGCATGCAGTCGTGACCAGCGTGAACCGCGATGACGACAACCTCGGCGGTGCGCGCATCTTCGCCGAGACCATTCGCCAGATCCGCGAACTGGTGCCCGGCTGCTGGGTGGAAGTGCTGATTCCGGATTTCCAGGGTTTGGACGAAGCCCTGAAAGTGGTGCTCGATGCCAAACCCGACGTCCTGAACCACAACACCGAGAGCGTCCCGCGGCTCTATCGCGTGGTTCGATCAGGAGCGCGCTACGAGCGGACGCTGCGCCTTCTGGAGAACGCCAAAAAGTTTTCTCCCGGTATGGTGACCAAGTCCGGGGTGATGGTGGGCTTGGGCGAAAGCTTCGACGAGCTTGTAGACGTCTTCCGCGACCTGGGCGAGCGTGGCGTCGACCTCCTCACCATTGGCCAATATCTGCGTCCCTCGAAGGATCATTTACCCATCGCCCGGTTCTACACTCCCGAGGAATTTCAATCCCTGAAGACGGAAGCTTTGCGATTCGGATTCCGCCATGTGGAATCCGGCCCGCTGGTGCGCTCCAGTTACCACGCGCACCAACAGGCGGAAGCAACAGGAACCACCCGTCAGTAGTGGTTGGCCGTCCACTTAGAAAACTTTCAGACGGATGGTGAGGTACTTTTTGGGATTTTCGCGAACCGCTTTGACCAGCTGGCGAGTCTCCAACAACATCTGGTCAGCATTGTTGTAGATCGAAGGATCCTGAAGCAGCTTGCCGACGGTACCCTGCCCTGACTCCATGCGATCGGTAAGGGACGAAAGCTTGTTCATGGTGTTCTGCAGCTTGTCGGCAAATTCCTGATCTTTCGCCAGCTTCCCCAGGGCGCCTTTACCGGCATTCACATCAGCGGTGAGCTGCTTCACGTTGGCGATGGTGTCGTTCGCATTGTTATAAAGCGTGGGATCTTTCAGCAGTTTGCCGGCAGTTCCCTTACCCGCGTTGATATCGTCAATGATGGCGTTGAGCTTGTCGACCGTAGCATTCGCCTTGTTATAAAGGTCGTCGTTCGAGATCAGTTTCCCGATGGTGCCGTTGCCGGCGCTGACCTGATTCACCAGTCCTTGAAATTCGTTGACGGTAGAAGCCAGGCGGTCATACAGCGTGGGGTCGTAGATCAATTTGCCCACCGAACCCTGGCCGCTTTCAATGAAGGCGATGATGCGATCGACGCGCTTCAAGAGTGCGTCCAGGTTCTGTAATGTGCCCTGGCTGGCGCGGACCACGTCCTGAATGTCGGGAGTATCACGATTCGCCAGGCGGTCCCCGTCGCGGATCTCAGGGCCGGAGGCCTGGGAGCTGTCGATGTCAATATAGGTTTCGCCAAGCACCCCTGCGGTCGAAAGCAAGCTTACCGAATCCTTGTGCAGACTCGAATGATACTTGGTGCTCACCTTCATAGTGACTTCGACGGGCGTGAGCCTCTTATCCGGGTTCGAGACAATGCGGATCGCGGTTACATTTCCAACATCCACTCCGCTGAGGCGTACGGGCGCGCCCACCCGCAGGCCTCCGGCGTTGTCAAAATAGGTTTTCAGCACGATTTTCTTGGTGAAAAGGCCGCTGGTGCCGCTCATCAGCAGGATCAAGATCGCCAGAGTGATGCTGGCCACCAGCACCGTGAGCCCTACCTTCAGTTGAGACCACTTCAACTGCTTCTGGCTAGGCACGCGTTCTCCCGGGCTGCATAATGGTGGACCCTCCCCCGCGCTCCTGGATTCAGCTCACAGGGGTTTGGGGGAATCATAGCAGAAGGATGGTTTCAAACTAGGCCTCGCCGGGGTGCAAATTGCGACTTAGTATCAAAGCTGACAGGTAGGCGGCGGCCCCGCACGCCAAAGTCGCATTCAGTCCGAACTGGATCGCGATCACCATCGCCAACACCGACCCCAGCACTGAGGACGCCGCATTCATCGCCCAAGCCCACTCCACTGCGTTCTGATTGGAGGCACTTCCCTCCGCTACCGGGAACTCGGAAGCAGGGGCGCTGGCCAGGGCACGCAGCCCGGTGGGAAACGGCATGCCCATGGTGAAACCGAGCGGAACCAGAAGGGCTGCGCTCACCAGCAATTTCGCCACGAAGGGCAGACCGACCAGGGCGTTGAGAAGCCCGGGCATGACGAACACATAGAGGATCAGGGCGGCGATGATCGCAACCAAGGGTAGCCAGGACAGGCGGGCTTCGCTCCCCCAGCGCCGCGAGGCCAGGCTGCCCCCTCCGCTCGAAAGCAGCAGCAGAAACACCACCACGGTCAGCGCGTAAGTGGGATGTCCCAGGAAGAGCACGAAGCGCTGGATGAAGGCGATCTCCACCAGAATGTAGCCCAGCCCAATGGCAACGAAATAGAAAAGACGAGTGGTGCTTTGCCGGCCGCCCCCGCGGATGACCAGCGGCACGATCAGGAAAACCAGCACCGCCACCACCGAGATCAGCAGCACCATGAACAGGACTGCAACCCCCAGGTTCACCTTCCAGTCAATGCCTTGCTGGAGAAACGCCGGGTGAAGGATCTGATCGAGTTTCAGGGTGAAGAAGAAAAATGGCGCGTTGTCGTTCACCGGCGCGACGTTATAGGCATAGGTTCTCGCAAACCCCGTGGGATCATTCGATGCGATCAGGGCACTAAAGGGATTGTCGCTGTGAAGCGACGGCAAATAGAGGCTGGCCAAACCCGGGTAATGGGAGAGGTGCGTCATCACTGCATTTTCTTCCGCGGGCGTGAACGCGGTCTTTTTAGCCAGCACCGCCACCGGAATGCCGTCTTCATTCAGCAGGCCCTGCGAAATGATAATGAAATTTGCCGCGGGATTGGCCACGCCCAGGCGGTGCAGCGCCTCGATGGCCACCGAAACCACGCGCAGCGCTTCGCGCGGCTGGCGAAATTCCCAGCGCGTGATGGCAACCATGCCGTCCGGATTTAAATGTTCGAAGTATTCCTGAAAGGCTTCGACGGTGTACAGGCTGTTCTCGCTGAGAGCGAACGCTCCAGCGGCGGTCGAAGCCCAGGTATCGACCAGCGTCATCTGCACCACGTCGAAACGCTGATCGGCGTTGCGTATGAAAGAACGGCCGTCGCCGACGTGGATATGCACCTCGGGCCGATCGTAAAGGTGGTAGGTGTAGTCCGCGTAGCGCTCCCGCATGATCGTATTGGCGATGATGGGATTGATCTCAATTCCGGTGACGCTGGGACTGCCGTTGGCCAGCGCGCGCACCACATCCACTCCTCCACCGGGGCCGATGATGGCAAACTGCCCCTGGGGACGCAGCACATTGGCCAGCGCGGGCGGCGCGGACATCAGGTTTTTCTTCCATTCGGTGCTGTTCCATTTCGGCAGATCCACGTTCATCAGGTAGGTGGAGGCGTCAGCATCAATGACTATGGCTTTCGCGTTGCCCTGGTGATCGACTTCGACCCGCGAGATCGCATTCCAGCGCGAGAACTCCACCCAGGCAGCGTCGCGGAATCCGCCTTTCGCGTAAACGATGTCGAGCAACTTCCCCGAATAATTGAAGGCGATCAGGGTGAGAAGGAACACGGTGCGTCCCAGCGCTGATCTCTGCAACTTGCCGCCGCCGGCCCAGACCGCGCCCGCCATGGCCATGACCGCGCCCGAGAACAGGACGGTATTCGGACCGCCCAGCCAGTTCAGCAGCGGCACGATCCCCAGACAAGCCAGCGCGCCCCCCACCAGATCGGCTCCGTAGAGCCTTGGGATGTGCCGAGACTCGCGCGAGAACACGATCGAGAATTGCAGGCCGGTCATGAAAAACGGCACCGCCGAGGCCAGGTAAATCGCGGTAAGCCGCAGAAGGTTCGCGGTCGAAAAGCGCAGCGACACCGGAATGCGCAGCGCCACTACCAGCACGACCGGGACGATCAGAGCATTCAGATTACAAAGCCGCCCCACCAGCGCGCGCGTTTCATACCGCCCCAGCGATTCTTTACGCAGGTAGGCAAAGACGCCGCCCGCACCCAAACCGAGCAGTGCGATTGAGATCGCCAGAAACGCGAAGTGGTAGAAGAGCACCACCGAGAACAAGCGTGTCAGCGCCAGTTCGAGCAGCAGTGCCGCAAAACTGCTGAGCGCGATACCGGCCAGCAGCGCTCGTTCACTTGTGCTGGTAGAGGCAGGGTTCAGTACGACTGGAGTCTGGCTCATGTTGTCGGTGGACGCGCCAGTCTATCAGAACCAGACGCTTCAACTTTCGAGGATCACCTGCGCGAAAGCCTGATCCTCGGTGTGGGTCAGCGAGAGGGCGACGTTTTTCGTTCCCAACTGGGCAGCGAATTCGGCGGCCTTCCCGTGGAAGACGATGGTCGGACGGCCGCCGGGTTGGCGCCGCACTTCGATATCGCGCCAGCGGACGCCGTGGCTCCATCCCGTGCCGAGCGCTTTCATGGCGGCCTCTTTCGCCGCGAAGCGCGCTGCATAACGCTCCACCCGGTTGGCTTTCGAATCGCAATACTTGATTTCGCCCTCGGTAAAAACACGGTTCAGAAAGCGTTCCCCGAAACGGGCGATGGACTCCGCGATGCGCGGCACTTCTGCGATGTCGATGCCGGTGCCAACAATCATGGGTCCTATTGTCAATTTTCGATTGCCAATTGCCAATTGCTTTCGCGCGGAATGGGTTCTTCAGAACAGCCGGTCGCCGCGATAAATGAGTTGCCCTTCCACCAGGCGCGCCTCCGGCATCAACTGGTGAGCCCTTACCGGGCCTTTGCCGTCAATGTGCAGGACTTCATGTCCATGCCCGACCAGCCAGTCAGAAACCAGCATGCGATGACAATGGAAGTAGACGCGTTCGGCGCACATGCAGGCAGTGCGGCAACGTCGGGCCGTCTCCAGAAGTTCGTCGACGCCGCGTTGAAACCCTTCGCTAAGCATGTAGTCGGCGTAGTTGCGGAAGCTATCGTTGCGCAGCGCGAGATGGGGAGAATCGTCGCGAGTCTTTTTGCGGTGTCCACCCAGTGCGGGCAACCAGCGATAGGCGATCCCCTCGTCCGGCAGAGCTTTCTCCAGCGACTCGCGGTTGAAGTGTGGCAACCGGCGCGACATGGGGAAGGCGCGGATATCGACCAGCGTCTGGACGTCGTGCGCCTTGAGAGTTTCGACCAGATCGTCCAGCGTGCGGGTGGAATGGCCGATGGTATAGAGGGATGACATCGGGATTAACGCTTGTCGATTTTCAATTGACGATGAAAAATCAAGATTCGTCTTCAGCCATTACTCGCCGGATAGCCGGCGCAGCGCGGATACAACGATCTCGTCCTGCCCAGGAATTACCGTGCGCAGATCGAGCAGCACGCGGCCTTCCTCGACTCGGACGATGATTGGCGGATCTGAGCCGCGAAGAGCAGTAGAGCATTCCTCCGCGCTCAAACCGTCACAAGTAATCGCCAGAAGACTTGTAGGCAGGACTGCCGACGGAGCGGAGCCGCCGCCCACCACCGAATCGCCATCCATGACTTCAACCGATAACCGCGGCGAACGAGTCTGGTCCGCCATCGCTTGGGCGCGCCGGCGGATTTCGCTTTTCGACAGGCGCATCATGCGCAGCGCGGGAATCGAGTCGTGATCGTGCTTCACATAGGCGAGCAGCGTGGCTTCCAGCGAGGCGTACGTCAGTTTATCCACGCGCAGGGCGCGAAACAGCGAATTGGAGCGCATGCGCGAGATGAGATCGGCGCGTCCACTCAACAGTCCGGCCTGCGGACCGCCGAGCAGTTTATCGCCGCTGTAGGTGATCACATCCACACCCGCGCGGAGACTGTCGAGCACGCCAGGTTCGTCATTGATTCCCACCGATCGCAAATCAAAAAGCGCGCCGCTGCCCAAGTCCTCCATGAGCGGGACGTTTCGCTTACCGGACAAGGCCACCAGTTCCTCAAGTGCCGGCTGTTCGGTGAAGCCGGTGATCTGGAAATTCGAGCGGTGCACCCGCAGCAACAGCCGGGTCTTTTCGTTGATGGCGCACTCGTAGTCGGCGATGCGGGTGCGGTTGGTGGTGCCCACCTCGCGTAGCGTGGCGTTCGACTTGGTCATCACGTCGGGGATGCGGAACGACCCGCCGATTTCGACCAGTTCACCACGCGACACGATCACTTCGCCGCCTTCCGCCAGGGTATTGAGCGCCAGCAGCACGGCGGCGGCGTTGTTGTTGACCACGATGGTGGAGACGGTGGTCCCCGCACCATCGTCCTCCGCCAGCAACTTGCGAAAAAGACGGTCGACGTGGACATCGCGCTTACCACGCTCTCCGGTTGCGAGATCAAACTCGAGGTTGGAATAACTGGCAGCGGTCTCGCGAATATGATCCAGGGCGTTCTCTGCCAGAGGTGCACGCCCGAGATTGGTGTGGAGAATTACGCCGGTGGCATTGATCACCGGACGCAGCGAATAACGAAGAGATTCCCGCAGGCGACGCTCGACCGCATCCGCCAAGCCGGCGATCGCGAGTTCCACACCCTCCGCGTCCAGCAAGCTGGCAGCGATTTCTTCTCGAAGCCGCGCCAGTACCGCGCGAGCAGCGTCGGTAAGGGCAACGTGGCCTTCCCGGGCAGCCAATCGCGCGCATTCCGGCTGGCGGAGCAACTCGTCCACCGCAGGCAGCTTGCGATAGAGATCCGCCTTGGAAGTAGCTTTCACGCCCTGTGATTATGCCATGCGATGGGCAGTGAGCGTCAGACCCCGGCTTTAGAACGCGGTGCAATCAATACCGGAACTGGATCGCCCGGCAGTGGCGGCCGGCCACTAGCCGACTTCCACCAGGCCGTAGCTGCGTTGCCAACGCGAACGCATATGCCGTAAAGCGCGGTTGATTTCTTCCTGCGAGATCTCGGCGTTGGGCCCGGCCAGCACCGAGGCGGCTTCGCGCTTGGCCGCTTCCAGCAGTTCGCGGTCGCGGATCAGGCTGGCCACCTGGAAACTCGGCATGCCGGCTTGCCGGGTACCGAAAAATTCTCCCGGGCCCCGGAGTTCAAGATCGAGTTCGGCGATCTGGAAGCCGTCGGTGGTGCGCACCATCGCATCGAGACGGCGGTCGCCTTCCTCGGAAACTTTGCCGCCGGTCATCAGAATGCAATAGGACTTGGCAGCGCCGCGCCCGATGCGGCCGCGAAGCTGGTGCAGTTGGGCGAGGCCAAAACGCTCGGCATGCTCAATGACCATGACATTGGCATTGGCGACGTCCACTCCCACTTCGATGACGGTGGTTGAAACCAGAATCTGGATCTCCCCTTTCTGGAACAGGCGCATAACCTGTTCTTTCAGGTCGGGCTCCATGCGGCCGTGAAGCACCGCCACCCGCAGGTCCGGAAAGACCTTGTTGCTCAGCTCCTTGTACATCTTCATGGCGGCCTTGAGCTCGCTCTCCTCATTCTCTTCGATCACCGGGTATACGACGTAGGTCTGATGCCCGGCAGCCACCTGTTTGCGCACGAAGTCCCACACCTCGGCAGAGCGTTCGTCGGAAACCCGGCGCGTCGCGATTGCTGTCCGCCCGGGAGGCATCTCGTCGAGCACGCTGATGTCGAGATCGCCGTAGAGAGTGAGAGCCAGAGTGCGGGGAATGGGGGTAGCGGTCATGACCAGGACATCGGGCTCGCCCAGTTCAGCCGGCTTTACCCCGGTGCCGCTGCGGTCTTCGCCCGATTTCTTCATCAGCTTGAAGCGTTGCAGAACCCCAAAACGATGCTGCTCGTCCACCACCACCAGGCCGAGTCTGGCAAATTCGACCTTCTGTTCGATCAGGGCATGGGTCCCGATCACCAACTGGGCATTCCCCTGGGCAATGTGGCGGCGAATCTCGCGCTTGCGGTCATCTTCCAAAGAACCGGTGAGCAAAACGATGCGGTAGCCGGCATTCTCCAGAATGCGGCGGGCAGAAAAATAGTGCTGCTGCGCCAGAATCTCGGTGGGCGCCATCAGCGCCACCTGGTAGCCGTTCTCGATGGCGATGACCGCGCCTTCAAAAGCCACGATGGTCTTGCCTGATCCCACATCTCCTTGCAGAAGACGGCGCATGGGAGATGGCTTCTCCATGTCCGCGGCAATTTCTTTGAGCACACGCTTCTGCGCTCCCGTGGGATGAAACGGCAGAATCTTCTTGATCGCGCCGCGCACCTTGTCATCGAGACGGAAGGCAATGCCGGTCTGCGCCTTCTGCTCGCGGCGTTTGAGTTCCAGACCCAGTTCCACGAAAAACAGCTCTTCGAAGATCAGGCGAATATGGGCGGGAGTTCGGAACGATTGCAGGTCCTGCAGACTTTCTCCGGCCTCGGGCCAATGGACCGTGCGCAGCGCTTCGAAGGTAGAGATCAACGCCATGCGGCGGCGCACCGCAGCCGGGATCGCTTCCGGCAGGTCCGGGGTTAAATTGTCGACGGTGGTGCGAATGATGCGGCGGAACCAGCGCGAAGTCAGCCGCCCATTGCCCGCCGACTCGTAAATGGGCACAATGCGTCCGACTTCCAGAGACTCGCTCAGTTTGCGATCGCTCTCGGCATGATCGTCGCCGCCCTCATCCAGGATCTCGAACTGCGGCTGGATGATCTGCAATTCCCCGCTGCGGTCGGCCTCCACTTTTCCGTAGAGAGCGACCATCTGCCCGGGCTTAAACTTATCTCTCAGGTAGGTACCGTGGAACCACAAGCATTTCAGGCGAGCTCTGCCCTGGCCCGCGGTCATCTGGAAGATGGGCATGCGGCGCGTGCTGAACAGGCCGGAGTTGCGGACCTCGGCGATCACCGTAGCCATCTCCCCGGCTCGCAGTTCAGAGATTCCCCTGGGGTTCAGGCGGTCCTCGTAGCGGAAAGGCAGGTAATGGAGCAGGTCCGCCACGGTATGGATGCCCTTGGCCGACAGGATCTCCGCCAGGCGGGGACCAATTCCTTTGACGTATTGCACAGAGGTGCCCGGTTCCAGCATCTCAAGGGATGTTAGCAGGAGGTTCGGCGCCCTGGCTTGGGCCAGGTCTCAAAATACCGGCGCGAATCCCTTTTAGGCGGGTAGCGGTGTCTAAATCATCAGTGTCTAACTTCGTGCATGCCCTGATTGCGGTGCTGGCCGGGAACGCGGTCTATTTCCTGGTCATGCCCTACCTGCCGCTAGCGGCTCGTCATGTGGCTCCCCGCCTGGATCTGGGGCTGGTGGTGGACTTCTGGTTTTGCCTGGTGGCGCTGGGAATCGTGAAGGCATGGGCGCGCCGCAGAGGGCAGTCCAAACCCCAAAGCCAGTAGGATCCGCCGCTTTCTAACCTCGCTTCCGCTTTCCAGGTTACTTTCGGAACCTCGGTAACCCGTTCCCGCCAAGCTACAATTCGGCAAGCCATGCAGAAGATCGCCCTCCTTTACGATGCCAGCCAGGCGGTGCTGTCGACCTTCGATCTGGACGAAGTGTTGCGGCAAATTCTGCTGATTGCCCGACAGTATTTCCACCTCGAAAACGTGGGCATTCTCTTGCTCGACAAGAACACCAACCAGCTTCAGGCAAGATGCCAGGTCGGCTGGGACGAGGGGCAAGACCAGGTAAGTATGCCGGTCGGAATCGGGATTACCGGCGCCGCGGCTCTGCAAAAACGGCCCGTCTATGCTCCAGACGTCAGCCAAGATCCCCGATACGTCACCTCGGCGCGCAAGACTCGTTCGGAACTGGCGGTTCCCCTTATGGTGCGCGACGAAGTGGTCGGAGTGCTCGACTGTCAGAGCGAAAAACTGGACCATTTCAATCCCGAAATGATCGACCTGCTCACCTTGTTTTCCACGCAAGCGTCTATGGCCCTGCAAAATGCCCGGCTCTACTCCCTGGAACAGCGGCGCGCCCTGCAACTGGAAGCCATAAACGCGATTGCCCAGCAGACCACGGCGGTTCTGGAACTCAAGGAATTGCTTTCGAAGGTCTGCCTTCTGATCCAGCATGCCTTCCAGATTTCTCATGTCTCCGTGCTGCTGAAAGATGAAGACGAAGTGGTGCTGCGGGCGCACTACGGGGAACTCACCTCGCAAATTCAGGAAGGTGGCCGCCTGTCGGCAACGCACGGTCTTTGGGGACGGGCCCTGAAACAGGGCTGCACCGTGATTGAGAACGACACCCAACGCATACCCGATTATGTCGGCTTCTATCTGGAAACCCGCTCTCGCATGTGCATCCCGCTGGTCGCCTTCGGGCAGACCCTGGGCGTGCTGGTACTCGACAGCTCCAACGCAGGAGCCTTTAACCCGCAGGATGTGCAGCCTTTGGAGTCGGTGGCCGATATTTGCGCAACCGCTATCCAGAACGCGCACTATGTGGAGCGGGTGAAGCAACTGGCCTATCTGGACGGGCTCACTGGCATCTTCAACCGGCGTTATTTCGAAATGCGAATCGCAGAGGAAATGGAGCGCGCCCGGCGTTTTGGAACCGGGATGGCAGTCATTATCGTGGATATCGACCAGTTCAAGTCTCTGAATGATGAGTTCGGACACTTGCTGGGAGATGAAGTGCTACGCCAGGTATCGTCGCTTTTCCATCAGCAACTGCGAAAAATAGACGTGGTGTGCCGCTACGGAGGCGAAGAGTTCGCCATCCTGCTATCGCAGACCGACCCCCAGCACGCGCTGGGAGTCGCGGAGAAACTGCGGAAATTGGTCGGGGAATGGCAGTTTCCCGGGGTTCCGCGGCCGGTGACCATCAGCGGCGGCGTCGCCAGCTTCCCGGATCACGGAAGCACGCGCGACCAACTGGTGAAGGCCGCCGACGCCGGCCTGTACGCGGCGAAACAGACGGGCCGGAATCGCGTGTGCCCGGCGCCCGCGCATAGCCAAGGCAAGGCACACATCGCAGGAACGTAGGAAGTGGACCGCAAGGGTGAAACGACGTCCCCGGCCATTCCCCTAGATCTCGGCCCAATCGCCTTTCAGTTCATGACGTAGTTTTTCCCGCAACTGCCGTTGCTGGTGGCGCATCTGTTCCTGCATCTTCAGCGAATCCTTCCGGATTTGCTGCTGCTGCCGGTACAATTCCTTCCGCGCCCGCTCCATCTCTGGTCTCATCCGCTCCAGTTCCTGGGCCGCCAGTTCCATCTCCGGCTTCGCACGCGCAATCTCAGCCTGGGCTTCGAGCAGTTCGCGGCGAGTTTCCGCGTCAATCTCCGGAGCTTCAAAGCTCTCCTCGAACACCTGCGACTGTTTGCGGTTGGGCAAGGTAAGGGTGAGACTCTGTTCCTTCTTGTCGCGAATTACCCCCACCGAAACCGCGCTATCTTTGCGCGACTGCATAATGCGGCTGAAGTCGCTGGCGTCGGAAATATGTTCCCCATTGATCTTGATGATCACATCGCCCGCACGAAAGCCGGCTTTTTCCGCAGGCGTCCCTTTTTCGACGGAGCGGACCAGCACTCCCTCTCCGTTCTTGGCGCCGAAGAAATCGCCGAGCTGGGGAGTCAGGTTTTCCAGCATCAGGCCGCTGCGCCGGGAAGAATGCACGACCACGACTGAGATGGGAACCTCAATGTCTGGCATCAGCGGCATGGGCGGAATCGGCGGAATCTCCACCGTCGTGTAGCCCTCGTGAGTGGAATACCCAAACGCCTGCTTGCGATCCGCGAGTTGAACCTTGATGGTCAACGGCTGGCCGTTCCGGCTCAAACCCAGCGTAACCACGCGTCCGGGCGGAATCTCCTTAATCATGCGGCGAAGCTGCTCGACACTCTCTATCTCAGTGCCGTTCAGGCTGAGAATAACGTCGTGCTCCTTAAGGCCGGCCTTTCCCGCGGGAGCATCCTGGTCGACCATGGTGACTTCCACGCCCTTCTCGTCTTTGAGGTTCAGGGCGCTCAAGCGGTCGCTGCTCACGTCTCGCGTGTCGACCCCTAGGTAAGAGCTGCCGGATGTTTCGCTGGAGAATCCAAACACCTCGCCAGAGACGTTGGGTGCCGCCAGCAAACCCACCGCCAGCGCTGTCGAAAGCATGGTAACGAAGACTAAGTAGCGCATGTTCCCCCCTCTTTACTTGCCGGCGCGGCGGAACGTAATGTCCCCGGTGGTGGTACGCACTTTCAACACCGGACCGCCGCCGTTCAGGTTGCCTTCGGCGGAGTACGTCTTGGGACCGTAATCACCGCCTTCGGCCCTGACCCGAATTTCAGGAAAATCTGAATGGATCGCGTGGCCATTGGACACTTCGATCGAAGCGCGGATGGTGAGATGCACATCCGACGCCAGGTAAACCGTGATGTCGCCGGCGGAGGTCTCTAACTGCGAGTCACTGCGGTCGCTGCCGGCGGCCACAAACCTGGCCACAATTCCCCCGGCGCTGGTCTCGGCCCAGGCGGAAGGAACCCCATTCAACTCGATGGTGCCGCCACCAGTCTCGGCTCGAACCGGTCCCTTGGCCGACGCCAGACGAATACTTCCCCCCCGGTTTCCATCTCGACCGGGCCCGCCACGTCGCCCAGATCGATGTTGCCGCCCCCGGTCGTGGCCTTGACGTGTCCGTCGCACTTCTCCAGTTGGATGCTGCCGCCGCCCGTCTCCAGGATGGCTCCCTGCGAACCGGAAAGCACCACCACGCTCCCGCCGCCGCTCTCGGCGTTGATCTTGCCTTTCGCGGTTTGCACCTTGATGCTGCCGCCGCCGGTGTGCAGGTTCACGTCGCTGCCCGCCGAACCAACCTCGATGCTGCCGCCCCCGGTCTCGGCGCTGATCAAGCCGCCAATGTCCTGGAGGCGAATGCTGCCACCGCCGCTCTGGGAGTCCACGCGTCCGGCAATGCCGCTCGCGGCAACGCTGCCACCATCGGTTTCGACCTTGACCGCATCCATCGCCCGCGGCACGTTGATGACGAATTCGCCGGAAAATTTGTGCGGTGGGCTTCCCTGCCAGTCCGCTACCACCCAAGCCGTATCGCCACGGACGTAGGTGCTGATCTTGTAAGCCTCGAACTGCTGCCGGGCGCTTTCCTCAGACGACGTATAGGCATGATTGCGAATCACGTAGTTGATGTTCTGCGAGCCGCCTTCCACCCGCACCGAGCCCATATCGACTTTCACGCGCAGATTCCTGGCCGCCGCCAGGGTGCCGCTGATTTCCTGCGTCCAGTTGCCGCCTTCGCGGTACACGCGGCTCTGCTGCGCCATCGCCACAGGCAGGAGCGCGAACAACACCGCAACGAGTTTGCCTATTTTCTTCAAAGCTACCCTTCCGTTTCTCATCCTCAATCGGCCGGCTTCGCGCCGGTCCCCACTGCTGCACATCTCAGATTTCTAATCAATCTCCGGCAACTGGGCCAGCACGCTGCGGGCCTCTGACCGGATGTACTGGTTCTGATCGCTTTCCGCCAGCTTCTTCAGCACCACGCGCACGCTGCTGTCGGCTTTCACCGGCTCAAGCAGCCGCAAAGCTTCGGTGCGCACACCAGGATTCGCATCGTTCATCAAAGCTTCCAGCACCACGTCACGCACCCGGACATCGCCTTTCACGTACGGACCCAGGCTGTCGATCGCCTTCAGGCGCACCCCGGGATTGGAGTCGTAACGCAACGCGTAGATGAGCGCTTCACGCACGTGGCTGTCATTCGGCGTCTGGGTGAGCAGATCGACCGAGTCCATGCGCACTCCCGAGTTGTAGTTGTTGCGCGCGGCAAACAACAGCAGTTGCTGGATCCGCTCATCGTTGAGCGAGCCTTGCGTTTCCTGGGTCGAAACCGTGTTGTACTTGATGCTGACCTGGTTGGATCCCGGTTCCTGGGTAATGGACTGGATGCCGGCGATGGTGGCCTCTGCCGGCGCCGCTGCCACCGGGCCAATACTGCCCGGCGTGCGGTTGTGCAGCATTTGATACGTAACCCCGATTCCACCGCCAAAACCCACCATCAGGATGGCAGCCGCCAGCGCGGGCGAGAAGCGAACCTGATGCAGCCAGGCTGCCGGATCGAAGATCAGTCGCTGCCAGAAGCCGCCCTGCTCCGCCGTTTCCAGCGACTCCTGCAGACGCATGCGCGAAGCCGCCAGCAGATTCGGGGTCGGCTCTTCCACCGGAACCTGCGACATGGTGGCGTGGAACTTGCGCGCCGTCTTCAGCTCGGTGGCGCACCCGGTGCAACGCGCCACGTGCTGTTCCAGTTCATAACGAGCGTCGTCGGCCAGCTCGTTATAGATGTACAACATGAGATTTTCCTGGACCCACTCGCATTTCATAATTGCTCCCCCTCAACGGGGCAGAATGTAATCTTCATCGCATATCCGCCAGCGCGCCTCGCAACTTCTGGGTCGCGCGGAATAAAGTATTTTTCGCCGTTTCTTCCGTCGTATTCAAAATCTCGCCCACGGTTCGCAGTTTCAGTCCGTGATAGTGCTTGAGTTCGAAGACCATGCGCTCGCGGGGGGTCAGCTTCTCCAGCGCGTGGTTTATGCGTGTGCCCAGTTCGCGGCGCATCAGGTCGCGCTCCGGATTGGCCCCGGCGCGCGCATCCGCCACCTGGTCGAGCACATCGTAGGACTCGCCCTCGGCATCGGTGGCCACCGGGGCATCTTCCTTGCGCACCTGTTTCTTCCGCAGATGATCCAGACAAAGGTTGGTCACGATGCGGTAGATCCAGGTGTAGAAGGAGCACTCGAAGCGGAAATTGCCCACGCTCTTGTACGCCTTCAGGAACGCGTCCTGGTAAATGTCCTGGGCCTCGTGTTCCGATCCGGTAAGGTGCATGGCCAGCCGCAGCACCGCCTGGTCGTAGTGACGCACCAGTTCCTCGAAGGCAGCCCGGTTGCCGCGCTGCGCCTCGCGCACCAGCATCGTATCGTCGATACGCCCTAGACTATGCCCAGCCATTTCGCCCCGCGTCCTGGGGTCCTGGGTACCGCCACCTCGATCCGCTCCGTCGCCGTTCCGATCCGGAGAAGAACACTTGCCAACCGCAAAAGGTACCGCCCAAGCATCGGCCGGCATGATCTCGATCCTCGCTACTCCCCGGGCCATACCGTGCATCCCGGGTGGCATAGCTATGGACGTGGCAAGTACCGAACCGTGAGCAGGAATTATAGGGGTTTGGCATGGTTTTTGCTGAAGTGGGAGGGCGGCTAAGGGGTTGCCGGACAGGCAATTGCGGGGGGTAATTCTGGGGCTGGCTGAGGGGCGGGCGAGGACGCCTGCCCCCCAAAACGGGAAACGCTCACTCCGCCGCGGCTTCTTTCTCGATCACCACCTTGAAGTGGGTAGTCACGTCTTTGTGCAGCTTCAGCGGCACGGTGAACTCGCCCACGGTCTTCAGCGGCTCGTGCAACTGGATTTTGCGGCGGTCCACGTCGAACCCCTTCTTGGCCAAAGCCTCAGCGATGTCGGCGGAGGTAACCGAACCAAACAGCTGGTCGTGCTCCCCGCTGCGGCGCTGGAACGAGACCGACACCCCCTCGAACTGCTTCGAGAGTTCTTCCGCCTGGGTCTTTTCTTTGGCGGAGCGGCGCACCGAGGCCGCCTTCATCTGCTCGATGACGGCTTTGTTCCCGGTATTGGCCTCAATCGCCAGTTTGCGCGGCAGCAGGTAATTGCGGCCGTAGCCCTCCGCGACTTTCACTACATCGCCGCGCGAGCCTAGTTTCGCTACGTCTTCTTTCAATATGACTTCCATGGATAACTCCGTTTCAAGGTTCTAAGCAGCCACGGATTCGCACCGATTCTCAGGGATGGAATCTTCTAAAAATCCGCGAGCATCCGTGTAAATCCGTGGCCCAGAATTCTTACGACGCGCGGCCGGCAAACGGCAGCAGGGCGATATTGCGCGCCTGCTTGATGGCCACCGACAAACGCCGCTGGTGCGGCGTGCAGACGCCGGTCAGGCGCCGGGGCACGATCTTGCCGCTCTCCGCCACGAATTGCGCCAGCGTGCGGAAGTCCTTGTAATTGATGGACTCAATTTTCTCGACGCAGAACTTGCACACTTTCTTGCGCCGGAAATACTTGCGTCCACCCGGACCGCCTTCGCGGCCACCCGGTCCACCCGGACGAGGGGGACGGCGTTCGCCCGACGGACGATCTCCGCCGGAAGGGCGGTCGGGCCGCTCGCCACCCGAGGGGCGATCGCCGCCCGAAGAGTGCTCACTTGCTGCTGCTGCAGGTCTAGTTTCGTCAGCCATGATGCTCCTTCAAAAATCGGTCGTTCGGCGTTGGTCTCTGGTGGTTGGCCCTTTCCGCCCGCTATGCTTTGGCGAAGGACCAACGACAAAGGACCAACGACGGCCTTTCTATGCCGTGACTGCGGCGGTTTCTCCGCCTGCTTCGGCGGCCGGCGCCGGCGGCGCCTTCTTGCGCGCTTCCTTGATCGCCTTGATCTTGTCGAGGCGTTTCTGCTCCTCGTCAATGCGCACAGTGAGGAACTTGATCACCGGCTCGGTCACCCGCAGGCGGCGCTCCAGTTCGTGAACCAGTCCACCACTACCCTCCAGCGTCAGCAGAATGTAGACGCCGTCGTGGAAACGGCGCACCATGTAGGCCAACCGCCGTTTGCCCATTTTCTCCACGTTCTTCATCTGTCCGCCCGAAGTCGTCACCACCGACTCCAGGGTCGAAACCAGCTTGTCCTGGTCTTCTTCCGCCATGTCAGGCCGGACGATAAACATCAGTTCATAAGTACGATTCATTCCATTCTCCAAATCTGGCCGCGGTCCACTCACCACGGCTACTCTTCCGGCTCGGCCTTGCGGTTAAAGCGGTTCATCGCTTTCGCCGGGCCTTCCTTCACCGTCACGTTCACTGCTTCGGCGGCATTCTCAAGCAGTTCGTCGATCATCTTGAGTTGCCCCTTGCGGAACGGCGTGAGCACGTACTTCGCCCCGTCGCCGATCTTGCGCTCCGGTGCGATGCCCAGGCGAATCCGCAGGAACTCCCGCGTGCCCAGCGCCCCAATCACCGACTCCATGCCGTTGTGCCCGGCGGAACTGCCCCGCTGCCGCACGCGGATCGCGCCCCAGGGCAAATCCAGTTCGTCGTAGATCACGATCAGGTCCGTTTCCGGCTTGATCTGGTGCTCCGCGACCAGTTCGCGCACCGACATCCCGCTCAGGTTCATGTAGGTCTCTGGTTTCGCCAGAACAACCGCCTCTGAACCCGAATCACGGCCCGGGCGGTCAGCGCCCGGCATTGCCGGTTTCTCACTTCCACTCCACCCTGATCGGCCAGACGGTCAATGGTGAGGAAGCCCAGGTTGTGCGGCGTGAACTGGTATTCGATGCCCGGATTGCCCAGTCCAACGATCAGTTTCACGCCTTCTAGCTCTCAGCCATCAGCTTTCAGCTCTCAGCTACGCGACCTGCCATCCGCCGCCAACGACCAACCACCACCACCAGCGATTACTTCTTCTCTTTCTTCTCGGCCTTCTCGGCAGGCGCTTCGGCAGCTTCCTCGCCCTCGGTCTCCTGCTTGCCCTTCTTGATGACCTCGGGTTCGGCGGGAACTGCAGCCGCTTCCGCCGCTGCCGCTTCCGGAGTCGCCACCACTTCTTCCTTGATGGAGATCACGTGCGCCACCGGCTGATTCTCGTCGGTGAGGAACTTGAGCTTGCTCGCAGTGCGGCAGATCCGAGACGCGGAGTACCTTGCCGAATGTCAGGTCGCTGACGTCGACATCGATGCGAATCCGGAATGTCGCCCGGCAGACACTCGATTTCGACTTCGCGCAGCACGTGCTCCAGGATGCCACCTTCCGTCTTCACGCCCGGCGGCTTCACCCTTGAGCACGATCGGCACTTCCACTTTCAGGCGCTGATCCATGGCGATGCGCTTCAGGTCGATATGCAGCAGCGAACCCTTGATCGGGTTCGTACTGCCAGTCGACGATCATGGCCTTGGTCGTTTGCCGCTGTCGAGGGCGAGATCGAAAATGGTGTTGTGGCCGGTCTCCGAATTCAGAATGCGGCTGCATCTGTCTCGGGATCAACAGCGACCGAGGCCGGCTCCTTGCCCGCGCCGTACACCACCGCCGGAATTTGCCCGCCGCGCGCACACGGCGCGCTTCGTTCTTATTGCCCGGAGTGCGCGGCTTGCGCCTCTAAAACGTTGAGTTTCGGTTGCTGTTGCCATATGTTTGATTCCTGACCGTCTATCAGACAAAACAATTTGCTGACCGACGTTTCTTCGTGAATCGACTGGATCGCCGTCCAATCAAACCAGCGATGTGAGCACCTTGATCTTGGGTTCGTTCTGGCGCGCCTCGGACAGCGGAATCGTGTTGGTCACCACCACTTGGTCCATGCCGCGACTTGGAAATGCGTTCAATGGCCGGGCCCGAAAGCACGGCGTGGGTGGCGCAGGCATACACTGCGCTGGCGCCGTTTTCCATCAGCGCATGCCGCGGTTTTCACCAGCGTGCCCGCCGTATCGATGATGTCGTCGATGACCAGGCAGGTGCGGCCGTGCACATCGCCGATCACGTGCATCACTTCCGTCACGTTCATATCCGTGCGGCGTTTGTCGACGATGGCCAGCGCCGCAATCCATCTTCTTGGCGAAGAAGCGCGCCCGCTCCACGCCGCCCGCATCCGGCGAAACCACCGTCAGATTCGGCAGATTCAGCTCGCGGAAGTAATCCACCAGCACCGGGGAAGCGAACAGGTGATCCACCGGAATATTGAAAAAGCCCTGAATCTGCGGCGCGTGCAGATCCACGATCAGCGCGCGGTCGGCGCCGGCGGTGGTCAGCAGGTCGGCGATCAGCTTCGACGAGATCGGCGACGCGCGGCTTGTCCTTGCGGTCCTGGCGCGCATAACCGAAGTACGGAATCACGGCCGTGATGCGCCGCGCCGAGGCGCGCTTCAGCGCATCCATCATCAGCAGCAGCTCCATCAGGTGCTCGTCCACCGGATGGCAGGTCGGCTGCAGCACAAAGACATCCGCGCCGCGCACGTTCTCCTGGATCTGGACGTAGACCTCGCCATCCGTGAAACGAGTCACCAGCGCCTGGCCGCGCTTCAATCCGAGAGGCTGACAGACCTCCTCGGCGAGAGGCTGGTTGGCCGTGCCGCAGAAGATCTTGAACTTGTCGTCCTCGCGGCGCCGTTGAGGCTTGCGCTCCGGTTTCTCGTCAGGACTCATCTGAGCCTTCTTCTCCGTCGCTGTCGCAAGAGTTGCCATTGTGGTCGTCGAGCCGGGTTTCGCTGTTGTGCTCTTCTGGAGCCGTGGACATAAGTTCAACCGCTCCTGCTGTAATCTGCAAGCTTTAGACCCTTGGCATCGTTAGCGGCTCATCGCTAACCGCTGCGTTTAAATTTGGCTGGGCGGCTAGGATTCGAACCTAGACAAGTGCTCCAAAGGCACTTGACCTACCATTAGTCGACCGCCCAAAACCCGGTTTCAAGTTTCGAGTTTCCAGTTTCGAGAAAGAATGCTTGACGAGCCCACAGTCTACTCGAAACTAGAAACTGGAAACTAGAAACTTCTTCCAGTACTGCCGCCGCGTCAGCGTCGTCGTGGCCAGCGCCGGTACTCCGCCTGTCGTTCAGCCTGGCGGCTGCTCTTGCTGCCGCCGTCCGGGCGCGAAACAGCCCATAAACCGCCGATCCGGAGCCTGAAAGCGACGCATAAAACGCGCCCCTCGCGCTCAAGCACACGCTTCACGTCACGCTAATTCGGGATGTTGCGGAAAGACGACTTGTTCGAAGTCGTTTTCGATCCCGGTACGGACGAGGTCGAGAAGCGGGGTCTCGGCCCGGCCCCTGCTCCGACTGCCAGGGACACCGGATGTACCGCTCAGCCAAGCAGAAACTCTACGACTGAACTCATTCATTCTATCGGAGGGGGAAGAAGCCGTCAATTTTGCTGCAGTTTTGTTAATGGAGGGACGGGCGTCCCCGCCCGTCGACGCAAGGGCAGGTGCCCTCACCTGCCCTTCCTCCTTCTGCAGCAAATCCCAATCCGCAAAAGCCTTGGGCGTCGACACCCCAATCTCCGGAGTCGCCACCACGCAGGCCGTGGCCGGCAAGTCTGGCAACGGATAGACGTCTTCTCCCGCGCCCGATGCCCAGAATCGTGCCGCCTACGAGAAACAGAGGTAAATCCGATCCCACTTCGGCCGCGATGCGCAGCTTCTCCGGCCCGGGAAGCTGCTTCTTCAACGCGCGCTCCAATGCCAGTAGGGTGGCAACCGCATTGGCCGAAGCGCCGCCCAGTCCGCCCTGTACTGGAAGCTTCTTCTCGATTTCGACGGTGACTTGTCCACTCGCCCCAAGCGCCGCCAGCGCCCGTTCGACCATCCGGTAACAGGTGTTGCTGGAGTCGGTGGGAACCCTGGGGTCCCGGCACACGATTTCGATCCCGCTGACCCTTGCCGACCCGCACCCGAATCACATCGTGCAGGGCAATGGTCTGATACACCGTGCGCAGTTCGTGAAAGCCATCCGGACGCAGCGCGCCAATGTGCAGGCCGAGATTAATCTTTGCGAACGATCGAACGGTTGTGGGCATGGACGGATGATTGTAAATTCCGGCCGCTCATTTTGAATGGGCGATTTTTGCGGCTGCGAAACAACTCCCTGGGCCTTCGCGTCTTGCCGATACCCCGGCAGCCGGCTGGATCTCCCCAATCTTTCGCAACGAAATCACGAGTGCAACCGAGTGCCGCCGGCCCGGATGCGTGCTATCTTGAGGGAGATTTCAGACTGTTTCCCCTGCCGGAGAAGCGGTTCTTGGCCGATTTCCTCATCCTCGCGCTGGTTCCCATTGCGCTCTGGCCCGTCATCCTGGCGTTCCTTTTGAAGGGCAGGGCGGAAAGGCGTGCAGCACGGCGCTGGCCAGCGACCAAAGGCCGCGTGGATCATGTGGATGTGCACTGGATGGTAGGACAGGATTGCTACTATGCGGCGCAGATCGGCTATTCCTACCAGGTGGGGGAACATCGCTACTCCGGCAGTCTGGCCAAGCGATGCTCGGATGAAGATACCGGCCGGAAATTCGTGGAAAGCCTGAAGGATAAACCGGTGGTGGTGCGCTACCAACCCCGCAGGCCCGCCGAAAACGTCCTGTTCATCGACGAGAACCCCATGTTCAAGCGCGCCGCTGCCGTCCTGCCCCGCCCCTCGATGAATTAGTTACACCAACTCTGAAACCGTCCTAATTGTTCGCCCGCCGTTTGTAGTAAATCGCGAACTCGTATCCCGGATTCGGAGGAAACAGCTCGGCTATTTTTCGCAGTCGCTCGGCCATCGGCGTGGGCGCCAGAAGCGGATAATCGCGCTCGCGCAGGTCGTAGTAATCCACGTCAATAAACAGGGACAACAGATAAATGGAGATCGCGTCCGCGAAGGTGGCGGCGAAGTACTCGTTCTTGTACTTCTCGGCGTCCGGACCGTTGGCGGTCGCCAGCTTGCGCGACTCCCAGGCGTCGAGCGAGGTCTCGCCCCGGGCATTGGCCTCCACCTGATTCCACACCAGGTCGGCGAAAGCCTGCGCCACGCCCGCTTTCTCGACCACCGCGTGACCGACATTGATATAGAACTCGAAGGCGATCGAAAACTTGTCGTCCATCAGGCGGGTCGAAATAAACACGCATTGCGAGTCGCCCAAATCCAGGTTGCGATGGCAGACGGCATTGTCGCTGAGCGACACGTCGTAGCGGTCGGCGATAACCGTCTCGTCTCCCTGGTTCACCGTCAGCGGGACAAAGTAGTAAGCCTTGCGTCGCAGGGCCGCGGCAGCGGCGTCGGGCACGGCGGCGACCATGCGCTCAAGATCCGATTCGGCAATCGTGACCTCGCCCGAAACGGCATAGCAGATGCCATTCGCTGCCTGCGAAACAGGACTTTGGCGGACAACCTCCGCCGGGAGACGCGTGATCGGTGGCGCAGCCTGGGACATGCCCGCTATTTTAGCGCACCCGCCTCGTAGCGCCCCGCAATTGACGGTTGCAGAAAACTACCCTCCCGGTGGCGCTACAATCAGAAGGTGATCCCTACCCCGAAAGCCGCCACCCGCACACCGCGCTGGTATCTGATCCCCTTCCGCGTGCTGCTCGTGACCTTTCTGCTGACCCTGCTGGCGTTTGCGCTGAGCCTGCTGCTGGGGATTGTCGGAGTCGTCATGGGCGCCAGGCTGCGCGGAGGCACACCCAACATGCAGGTGGCCTACCGCGACGTGGCTGCCCCGGTGGCGGCCGCCGTCTGCGCCATCGTGCTGGTTTCATCCCTGTTCATGGAAATCCGCAACTACCGCCAGGCCAAGGCCTTGGCCGGAATCGAAAAGGCCAGCTAGATTGAATCATTGAGACATTGCGTCATTGAATCATTAAAATCTTGATGGCTGGTTTTTCGATGAATCAATGACTCAATGTCTCAATGACTAAATTTCCCATGCGACCACGCATCGCCATTCCCGTGCCCCATTCCGGTGACCCGGCTTACGCCGAGCGCGCGCTTCCTCAATATGAAGAAGCCGTCGAGATGGCCGGCGGAGAACCGGTCCGCATCCCGCTCGACCCCTCCCCTGAACAAGTCATGAAGCTGATCGAGCGCTGTGACGCGGTGCTCCTCCCCGGCAGCAAGGCCGATGTAGATCCTGCCAAGTACGACGCGCCACGTCACCCGGACACCGCTCCCGCCGACCCCAAGCGTGACACGGTGGACGAACTGCTGCTGCAGGATGCCTACAACATGCACAAGCCGATACTGGGCATCTGTTACGGTCTGCAGATTCTGAATGTCTACCGTACCGGCACCCTGCTGCAACACATCGAGTCGCCGGTGAACCACGCGGCAGGAAGAAAAGTTCCCGTAGCTCACACTGTGGACGTGGACCCGGGCTCAATCCTCGGCGAGATCATCTCCGAGGCCAGTGGCCAGCTGGAAATCCCGGTGAATTCCAGCCATCACCAGTCTGCAGACGTGATTGGCGACGGGCTGCGCGTCGTGGCCCGCTCCCCGCAGGACAACATCGTCGAAGCGGTGGAAGGCACCTCTCCCGATCACTTTGTGCTGGCAGTGCAGTGGCATCCCGAACGTTCCGTCAAGAACGACGAACCCTCGCGGGCGATCTTTCGCGCGCTCGTCCAAGCCGCCCAGGCACGGCGCAGCAAGCTGGTTGGAGAGTTTGAAGGATTCTAGATTTACGATTTCCGATTGCCCGCCAGAATCAAGCCCGGTAGCGGCGACACCCTCCCTATCCCGCCCTGCTCTTTTTCGCCGCCGGTTTCTTAATCTTCTCCAGCAGAACCGCCACGTGGGCAATCGCCGCGTTGTCCGTCCCCATGCCTTCCGGAGTCTTGGCTTTCACCCCGACCGCATCTTCGGGAATCCCCAACAACTCCGCCACCCGCGCCCGAATCGCTTCCGCGTGCGGGCCAATCCTTGGCGCCGCCAGAATCAGCGTGGAATCCAGGTTGGCGACCGCATAGCCTGCGGCGCGCACCCGCTTCCGCGCCTCGGTTAAAAAAACCACCGAGTCCGCTCCCTTCCATTGCTGGTCAGAAGGCGGAAACAGAGACCCGATATCCGGTCCGGCGATCGCGCCCAGCAAAGCGTCGGTAATGGCGTGTAACAACACGTCGCCGTCCGAATGTCCACCCAGGCCCTTGGCGTGGGCGATGGTCACGCCGCCAATCTTGAGCGGTATGCCGCGCTTGAATTCGTGAGAGTCCCAGCCAAAACCGATGCGAGTTTCAAGTTTCATTCGTCAGCCCCATCCCTGGCCGCCTCACCGTTTCAGGAAAAACTCCGCCAGTTCCATGTCTCCCGGGGTCGTGATCTTAATATTCTTCGGTGAGCCCATGACCACCGCAACTTCGTGTCCCGAGCGCTCCACCAGCGAGGCTTCATCGGTTCCCATAAACCCGTCGGCCGCAGCTTCGTCAAAGGCTTTTTTCAGCAAATCGAAGCGAAAACCCTGCGGAGTCTGCGCCATCACTACCCGCTCCCGGGGAATGGTCGCGGTGATGAGTGCGCCGTCCGCGGTGCGTTCCACCTGCTTTACCGTATCAACCGCCGGCATGCCGGCGATGGCCGCGCCGTACTTCTCCACGCCTGCAATCACTTCTTTGATGATTTCTTCGCTGACGAAAGGACGCACCGCATCATGCACTAATACGATGTCGCCGGGCGCAGCCGAAACTGCCGCCAGCGCATTGGCGACCGATTGCTGGCGGTGCTCTCCGCCCACCACCAACTCCACTCGCTTCTGCAGAACATCTTTCGCTTCGTTTTCAAGGCGGGCACGAAATCCACTGATCTCGTTTTCGCGCAGAGCCACATAGATTTCAGACACTTCAGGGCTCGCGGCAAACTTGCGCAGCGTATGAATGAGGATGGGCGTGCCGCCGAGTTCCGTGAACTGTTTGGAGGGCGCGGCTTTCCTGCTTTTCCCGCCCGGCACCGGCGCCATGCGCGTACCCAGTCCCGCCGCGGGGATAATCACGACCACCTTCATGGGGCGTCAAGTATACGAGTGATCGAGAGCCGACTTCAAATCAGCTTCAGTCGCCAGTGTCCAACATCACCAGCTTTCGCGGCACTCGCTACTTCTTCACCGGTTCCCACAACTCAATCCGGTTGCCTTCCGGATCCATGATCCAGGCAAAGCGCCCGTAGTCGTAGTCTTCGCGATGGGGATCGATTTCCACCCCTTCTTCCTTCAAGGCTTGCAGCAACCCGTCCAGATCAGCGACCCGGTAATTGATCATCCATCCCGACCGGCTGGGATCGAAGTACCTGGTATCTCGCGGGAAAATGGCCCATACAGTCATTCCTGTAGATTGGCCCTCTTCGCCGTCGCGCCAAGGGAACATGGCTCCCGATCCGTGCTCTTCACACACAATGCCCAGGTGTTTCTCGTACCAGGCGTAGAGTTCGGCTGGATTGTCAGACTTGAAGAAGATTCCTCCGATGCCGGTCACCCGTTTCATAGTTCCTCTCTCTCCTCAGCCCTTCATTGTTGCCCGTTCCGGGAAATTCTTCCCGGTCTTGACCGTCGCAAGGCTTGACGATTGTAAAGCGGACCGGGGAAAAGTCTCGTCCTGCCAGCGGCTTACGCTGGACCGAGGTCATGGCAAGCCGCTTGCGATGGGAACCCTCGGGTCCCCACCGCTGCAATTCTTTAAGGAGAATTCGTGGATAAGTTCGTGGATAAGAAAGACCGCTCCTGGATCGCACTTATTTTTTTCTGCACGGCAACCACCGTCCTGACGGCACTGGTCCTCGCCATTGTTTTTGCCAGTGCCAGCGTCGTGTATGCGGTCGCGCAGTCCTCCGAACCGGCCCCGCTATTGGAGGTGTCGGTTCCAGCTCAAATTTTTTCCGGGATGATTACCGACGACCACTGCGGCGCCAAACACAAACTCACCGACAAGAACCCGGCCGACTGTACCCGGACCTGCGTGACCAGGGGCGCCAAATATGTTCTGGTGGATGGCGACAAGGTCTATGGCCTCCGGGGAGACATCGTCCAGTTAAACCAGTTGGCTGGCGAGAGAGTCACGGTCGTCGGTTCGCTCCACGGCAACACGATCGATTTCACCTCGCTCAGCACCGGTTCCTAGATGCAAGAAAGGCGGGATCGCTCCCGCCTTGCACTTCATGGTGAGTTGGACTCTTATTCTACCGGCCGCTCCGCCATCACCGGCGGCGGTTTCTTCAGCTCCGGAGTCGCTACCGGGGTGGTGGTGGTCACCACATTCACCGCCGGCCGCGACTCGCTACGCGGCACCGCCCGCTCATCCCACTTGCCGAAAATCATCTTTCCAGCCGTCGTCTGCAGCACCGACGTTACCGAAATATCGATGGTCTTGCCGATCATCTTGCGGGCGTTATCCACCACCACCATGGTGCCATCGTCGAGATAGGCCACGCCCTGGTTGTACTCTTTGCCTTCTTTCAAAATAAACACTTTCATGATTTCGCCGGGCAGCACGATGGGCTTCAGGGAGTTGGCCAGTTCATTAATGTTCAGCACTTCGACTCCCTGAAGCTGCGCAACTTTATTCAGGTTGAAGTCGTTGGTAATGATCTTGCCCTCATACAGCTTCGCCAACTCGATCAGTTTCATGTCCACTTCGCGGACGGTGGGAAAGTCGTCCTCGACAATCTGGATTTGCAGCGAAGCCACTTTCTGCAGCCGTTGCAGGATGTCGAGGCCGCGGCGTCCGCGATTACGTTTCAGGGAATCGGCGGAATCCGCCACCAGTTGCAGTTCACGCAGCACGAACTGGGGAGTGACAATAATCCCGTCGAGAAAGCCGGTTTCCGCGATGTCGGCGATCCGGCCGTCGATGATGACGCTGGTGTCGAGAATCTTGTAGCTCTTCTTCAACTGCTTTTCGCCACCGAAGATCCCGCCCAGCGCCGCCAGGTTCAGCAGGTCTCCCTTATTGGCACCCACCGCCAGCCCCACGTACGCCATCAGCAGCATCACCATGATCTGCAGAAAGCTTTGGGTGGGTCCAGCAGGAATGCTGTTGCGGATGACCAGCGCAAAGAGGTAGGCACCAATGATGCCAAGCACGCTGCCAATGGCGGCCCCGATCAGCCGCTTCAAGCTGACCAGGCGCAGGCGCCACTCGAAAACCACGATGGCCAGGCCCATCAGGATTCCCACTCCTGCATCCAGGTTGGAAGGGAGTCCGAAAGGTTGAATTTTGTAGCAAGTAAAAGCAACAAAAAGAACAAATGAAAGACGGATCAAGAAAACGTCCACGGATGGACCTCCCCGGAACTCAGCTGGCTTCAAAGCAGCGAGTGGAGTCCCGCACCGGTTGCCACTTGCCGACATATCGGCGTCCGGCAATCTAAAAAAAAACTATCAATGAACGAAATATAAAACTCCGCCGCCCGGGCGGCGCCGAGCGGGCGCTTACTATCACCCGCAGTATATACCGCAGGCAAACTCGCCGGCCCCCAGAAAGCACACTGGCCGGAGAGTGCTTACTCCCATTTTCGGCCTCCTGCCAGACGTTGCTTTTCGACCTGTTAGACTGCTCCCATGAAAGCCCTTGTCATCAGTCGCTTAGGTGGTCCCGAGGTGCTGGAAATCCGGGATGTGCCCGATCCCGCCGCGCAACCCGGACAAGTAGTGATCCAGGTGGAGGCGGGAGGAATCAATTTCGCCGACATCCTAAGCGCCCAGGGAGGCTATCCCGGCACCCCCAAGCCACCCCTCATCGCCGGAAGGGAGTTCTGTGGCGTCCAGCAAGATACTGGAAAACGGGTAATGGGATATGCCCAGTGGGCGGCTTTCGCCGAACGCATTGCGACCCGGCCCGAGTTGCTGTGGCCCGTTCCCCAAGGTTGGACCGCAGAAGAGGGCGCGGCCTTCCCGGTAAATTATTTCACCGCCTACTTCGCTTACTGGAAAGCGGGGTTGCTCGAAAAATCACCCGGCTCCGCGCCGCGCGTCTTGATCCACGCCGTGGCTGGAGGAGTGGGGACCGCGGCCGTGCAGATCGGGAAATTGTTGGGAGTCGAGATGTACGGCACATCCTCCTCCGAAGAGAAGCTGGCGCGTGTGAAGGCGCTCGGTTTGCAGCACGGGATCAACTACAAAGAGCGCGACTACGAAGAAGCTATCAAAGAGCTCACCACGGGCGAAGGCGTCGACGCGGTGTTCGAAATGTTAGGTGGGGAGCACGTCGCCAAGAGCATTCGCTGCCTGCGCGACTTTGGACGCGTGATCGTTTATGGTTCCGCTACCGGCCAACGCGCCGACCTCGACACCCGCATGCTGTACGCGAAAGGCGCCAGCGTACATGGGCTGTGGCTGACCTATCTATCACAACATCGCGAGCTCATGCAGCAAGCGTGGAAGCAAATCTCGGCATGGACTTCTGCGGGACATTTGCGTCCTGTAGTAGGCGCCGTGGTCCCGCTCGACCGCGCCGCGGAAGCGTACCGGCTGTTGATCGAGCGCATGAATTTCGGAAAAGTTGTGCTGAAAATCACCTAGCCGTCCGGCGGAATCCGTGGGCGACACGCACCGCCAATCCACCCTCCCACCTTGTCATTCTGAGCGTAGCGAAGAACCTGTTTTTCTTGCTGGCACCGGCGTTGCAGAAGCGAGACGATTCTTCACTCCGCGCAGAATGATCATTGTTCCGGGCATGCCTCAACCCAACCCTGAAACGCACATCAACAAAACAAGTCCACGTTGTGCGAACGCACAACTCGCTAACGACCGTGAGGGCTGAGCGTCCAATGCCGTAATCGCGCGAGATACAAGGATGGAACTTCTCGACGCGAGGCAGCGTATCAGCGAGCAGTATGGGCCGGAGGAGATCAGCCGCTTCCGGCTTCGACGAAAAAATTCAGGGGTTAAGGGACTGGTTCACTTTCGGTTTGGCGGCCCAGGTGAGCCCAATCCCCGAGCAGATGGCACGTGTCCTTGCGGGCGCGCGTTTTTCGCTTAACCCCGAGGCAGCATTTTAGGCCTTCCGCGAACAAACGCAAGTTCTTTGCGGAAAGCGATCCCCAGCCGCCGCAAAACCGCTTCCCGACGCTTTCGGGAAAGAAAAAAGGAGTCGCATGAAAGCATCGAAAGTTTCCAAGGGCTGGCTGCTGGGATTGGCCTTGCTGCTGGCCACAAGTGCGTTCGCGTCGAACAAGGGTTCGCTCGCGGTCACGGATGCCTGCGTCGTAGCCGGAACCCACCTGGCCGCCGGCGACTACAAAGTCAGCTGGGAAGGCAACGGTCCCGATGTGCAGCTCAGCATCATGAAAGGCAAGAACGTAGTGGCCACGGTGCCCGCCCACATGGTGGAACTGACCTCCTCGCCATCGAACGACTCTGCCGTTCTGAGCAAAAATGGCGACGGAAGTAAAACTCTCTCCGAGATTCGTTTCTCCGGCAAGAAATACGCGCTGTCCCTCGCGGACAACCGCGCAGCCATGAGCGAAGGTAGTAAGTAGCTGTGCCCTAAGTAGGCGGGGAGCGAAAGCTCCCCGCTTTTTTTATTCAGTTAGGCCAGCGCCGTTCGACCGGCGCCCAGTAAAGCAGCATGGCCCGTCCTTGACGAAAACGCGGACTAGCGTGTTCCGCGTAAGGGTTCGAAATTTAGCTTACTGGCTCTTCTCGACTTCATTGGATCTTGATGCGTTGGAACTGGCATCATTATTGCCGGCCTTCATAGCCTGCTTCGGCCAGTCAGAGCTGATGGCGCCGCAGGCCTCTTTCACCGCGTTCCCCAGCGTCCGTGTCGAGTGGCTCATGATCGAGTCGCCATCTTTATTGAAGACCACGACTTTGTTGTCCTTGAAGATGGCTTCCTTCCCGCCTTCGTGGTCGAGCAACACCACGTAGTCGGCCTTTTCCTTTTTGTTGTTGATCGTCACCGCCGGACAGCGCTCTCCAAAGGTCTTGATGATTTCCGCTGTCTGCGGACGATCTCCTCCCCGCCAGCGCCGCCGAAGCCGTCGGCCGTGCCTCCGCTCCCGCCGGACACTTGCCACGACTTACTGTCACTGACGTACACCCGCGGCTTTTCCGCAGCCGCGCTCAATAAAGAGAATCCCAGAACCATCCCAGTAGCCAATGCGAACTTCATGGTCTTGCACCTCGGTGTTCTCAAGTGGGGAATGAGCTTGAGCTATTGGCGCTTCCCTAAAACTTGGAACCGGGCCGGCGCAGGAAAGGTTGTCTGGAAGGTGGGACAGTGGGTGGCCGGTGTAAAGGAACGTAACCGACGGCGCCCGGCGCGGGCAAGAGTGCCCGCGCTACACGATTCAGATTTTTCCCAGCGACCAGCGGCCAGCGACCGGTCTTCAGTACTTCGGCATCTTCGGATCCACCCGGTCCGCCCAGGCGGTAATTCCTCCGGTCAGGTTGCGCACCTTGGTGAATCCCGCTTGCCGCAGGAACTGCACCGCCTTGGCGCTGCGGCCGCCCATCTTGCAGTGGGCCACGATCTCGCGGCTGGTGTCGAGTTCGTTCACTCGCTTGGGCAGGTCGCCCAGCGGAATCAAATGCCCGCCGAGGTTGCAGATCTGGTATTCGTGCGGCTCGCGCACGTCGAGCACGAAGATGTCGTCGCCCGCATCCATCCGCCGTTTCAATTCTTCCACCTGTATCTCCGGAATGCCTGTCTCCACCGCTTTCTCCTCCCCGCGAATTCCACAAAACTCGTTGTAGTCTATCAGCTTGGTGATCGTGGGATGGGTGCCGCAAACCGGGCAGTCGGGATTCTTGCGCAGCTTTAACTCGCGGAATTTCATGCCCAGCGAATCGATCAGCAGCAGGCGTCCGATCAGCGGATCGCCGATTGCCCAGGATCAGCTTGATGACCTCCGTAGCCTGCATCACGCCCAACCAGTCCCGGCAGGATTCCGAGCACTCCGCCTTCCGCGCACGATGGCACCAGCCCCGGCGGTGGCGGCTCCGGATACAGGCAGCGGTAGCAGGGCCCGTCTTCGGTCGCGAACACGCTGGCCTGGCCTTCGAAACGGAAGATCGAGCCATACACATTCGGCTTACCCGTGATCACGCAGGCGTCGTTCACCAGGTAGCGCGTGGGAAAGTTATCGGTGCCGTCGGCCACGATATCGAAATCACGAAACAGTTCCAGCGCATTCTCGCTGCTGAGCCTGGTCTCAAACGTCCGCAGATTCAGAAAAGGATTGATGGCCTTCAGCTTTTCCGCGGCGGAATCCAGTTTCTTTCGGCCCACGTCGGCAGTCGAGTGAATGATCTGCCGCTGCAGGTTGGTGTAATCCACCACATCGAAGTCCACCAGGCCGAGCGTGCCTACTCCCGCCGCCGCGCAGATACAAGGCCAAGCGGCGAGCCGAGTCCGCCCGCGCCGATACACAACACTGCGCCGCTTTCAGCTTCTGCTGTCCTTCCATGCCCACCTCGGGCATGATCAGATGGCGCGAATAACGCAGGATTTCGTCGTTCGAAAGCGTCGCGGGTTCGGGTTTGACGTCGGTCGTAGGGGCCATGGAAACCTCGGATTATTTTCGATTTACGATTTTCGATTCAAAACCATCAGACTACAGCCGACAACAGGCGGGAGGACAACAGACCAGCGGTGTTGGTTCCACTTCGACAATCCTCAATCGTAAATCGTCAATTTCCCTGCCGCCAGCGATGGAGGGCACAATCGAAATGCTATCACCCTCGTTCACCGGAGTAGCTTCTTTTTGCAGGTAGCGCACATCTTCATCGTTCACGTAGACGTTCACAAATGCGCGCAGCTTCCCGTCTTCGGTATAGAGATGTCGCCGCAAGTCAGGATGCTGCTCGAGCAGGTCGGAAAGCGCGTCGGCCACCGTGCCCGATCTCACTTGGACCGTTGCCTGCTTCCCGGCATACTGACGCAGAGGAGTGGGGATGTGAATCTTTGGCATAGCCATTCCTACAAGATGCTGAAGGCTTGATGCAAGATTCAGGAGGAAACCATGTCCAGTCCCGAACTTGAGCGCCGTCCAGCCGGCTTTCTCCCGCTGGGGATCTTCTTTTTCTTCGGCTCTGTCATGGCCACCTACGCCGCCGTCACCCTGCTGAAACCAGGAACGTTCCTCGACCGCGCCTGGCAACTGAATCCGGCAGCCCATACTCAACTCAGCACCCTGGGAAGAATGCTGGGCCTTCCTTTCCTGGTGCTGGCCGCGGCTCTGCTGCTGGCCGGCGTGGGGTGGTTCAAACGACGCCGCTGGGGATGGCTTCTGGGGACCGCAATCATCGCGCTAAGTCTTGCGGGCGACCTGATCCACCTTTCTATGGGAGATTCAAAGAGCGCCGTGGGAGTAGTGATCGCGGGACTTCTGCTTGTCTATATGACAAGGCGCGCAACCCGTAGGTATTTTCTCCCGTGATCCCTAGGCAATTTCGATCTTCTCATCCACAAATCTCTTGTCGTCTTCGTCATTCCCCGCCAGTTCAAACGAATTCGTCAGCGCTGCTTTCCCCTTTTCCACGCTGGTAATCACGTAGGAGCAGCCGATCCAGTGCGCTTCCTCGAGATCGTTGGTCGACCAGCGCGCGCGATGATCGGGATGCGAGTGATAGAAACCCACAATATCTTCGCCGCGCTCGCGTCCCTGTCTTTGAATTTTCACCAGCTCGCGGGGATCGATGTGATAGCGGTTCTGCGGAGAGTCGGTGCGCGTATTGCCGCAGCGCACCACTGAACTCACGGCCCGCTCATCCCCGTTCATCGTCCCCAGCAACACCCCGCAACACTCATGCGGATAGGTCTCTTCGCCATGGCGGCGAAGCGAGTCGTAGGCGGATTGAGGAAGCCTGAGCATTTGCGCTTGTCAATTTCCAATTGCCAATTGAAGACATGCCTTTCGCCCAGAATTGGCGATCGCCAATGGCACATTGAAAATTACTTTTCTTCCCAAAACCTCTCACTCAAATACTTGTCGCCCGAGTCGCAGAAGATCGTCACCAGCACCGCATTCTCGTTCTTCTTGATCTGCCGTGCCAGTTGCAGGCAACCCACCACCGCCGCGGCCGCCGAGATCCCCACCAGCAGTCCTTCTTCCCGCGCCAGGCGTTTGGCCATGGCATAGGATTCTTCCGTGGAAATCTCCAGGTTGTCATCCGCGAGCGCGGGATCGTAAATCCTGGGCACCAGGGCGCTCGCCATGTGCTTCGCGCCTTCAATCCCGTGAAACGCCGAGTCCGGTTGCAGCGAGATGCAGCGGATCCGCGGGTTCAGTTCTTTCAACCGGCGCGTCGTCCCCACGAAGGTTCCGCTGGTTCCCAGCATCGACACGAAATGGGTGACGCGTCCTGCGGTTTGTTGCCAGATTTCGTTGGCTGTGCCATGGTAGTGAGCTTGCCAGTTGGCGTGGTTCGAATACTGGTCGGCATAGTAATAGAGTTCGGGATGCCGGGCGGCCAGTTCGCGCGCCATACGGATGGCGCCATCGGAACCTTCGCCGGCATCGGTATATAGAATGTTCGCGCCGTACGCGCTCAAAATACGCTTGCGCTCGATCGAAACATTTTCGGGCATGCACAGCGTGACCGGGAACCCCTGGGCCGCGCCGATCATGGCGTAGGCGATTCCGGTATTCCCGCTGGTGGAATCCAGCAGAATTTTTCCGGGGCCGAGTTTTCCGCTGTGCTGCGCTTCCGCGATGATGTTGGCGGCGGCGCGGTCCTTGACCGATCCTCCGGGATTCATCCATTCGGCTTTGCCGAGAACCTCGACGCCGGGCAGCTCGCGGGCAAGCCGCTCCAAGCGCAACAAAGGAGTGTTCCCAATACGGTCGAGGGTGTGCTGCCCTAACCGTTCATCTGACTGAGGATGTTTGACTTGCGCGGGTTTTGCAGATGTATTCTGCATACACGAAACCATTCGCTCATGACCAACGTAATGTGCTTGTAGGGCGAAATTAACCTAAAGCGCTTTGTTTTTAGATTATAAGAAGGCGTGGTTCGATGCATCGAAGATGCGCCCCACACTTTTACTCGACTGGCGCATCTAACCACCAGCAAGACAGGAAGGAACTGATAAAGGATGTCCACCAAGGTAGAACAACGCTCTTATGAAGATACCGTCAGCTGGCTGCGCGATCACGGCTTTGATCTGATCGAAGCGCCCGGCACCCCGGGCCGCGTGTTTTTGAAGAAGTACAACGTTTCCGCCGCCATCCAGAAGGACGGACCCGATGGCGTAAAGATTTTCGCCTACCCCGGATACCTGATTGGCAGCGAGATCTCGAAACTGGTCAACCGCGGCTACCAGCAGTTTCTGAAGACCGCCAAGAACGAAGTTGCGGCCACCGCCGATCATCTGAAAGCGCTGCACCAGTTCTCGGAAGAATTGAAGGAAGCTCTCGGCTTGCCCAGCCTCTACAACGAATCGCTGGGCACCGTCAGCGAGGCTTACCAGTATGACCGCATCGCGGATCGCGACAAGGCGCAGTCCGATCGCCCCAAGCGTCCCTGGGAAGTTGCGGGAAAAGCCATCGCCGCCAAGAAGGGTCGCGCGTAAGCAGTTCGGCTCTTCTGTCCGATGGAGGCGCGCAGACGATTCGCTTCGGATCGTCTACGCAGTCGAAACCTCCCTGCCTTGCTGACTCCCGGCACCTCAATCAAAACAACTCGATCGGCGCCGCATGGCCGGAAGCCGAGGCGAGACGGCCGTCACGGGTAAGCAGCGTGGCGCTGAGCGTCTCGGCAAGCACGACGTAGGCTGCGTCGTAGGCCGACAAGTTGTGCCGGAGTTGCCAAATCCGGGACAACAACACGCAGTGCGGGTACCGAGTCATCCGCAGGTCCTGCAGGTCGTGAATAGCCTCATCGGCGCGGCCTGCGGAGATGGTCCCCTCCCGCACCAGGCGCCGCAGTACCTGTGCCACCTCAAGATCCAGAAGATGTGGGGCGTGCAGGGATTCGTGATGCGAGTAAATTCGCTTCTCGATCCGTTGTCCCGCCGCTGTCTGCAGAAGCCAGTCCACCGCGGCCGACGCATCCAGAACAATCACCGTGCCTCTCGTTCTTCCCGTACCAGGCGGGCGCTGTCGAGGTGGACGGCGACCGGTTTGCGCTTATGCAGACGCTCGCGCAACTCCGCCAAGGTGGGCCGCCCCGCGATCTCTTTGATCTCCATCAACAGATAGTCGGACAGCGACATGCCTGCCATCGCGGCCCGGGCCTTCAGGCTGCGATGCAGGGCGTCCGGTACATTGCGAAGCTGGATCATTTTTGACATGTTTTAAGCATACTTTCATGTTATCCACATGTCAATGACACTCTGTCGCTTGCAGCAATCCCGAATGTGCGACACTGTTCGCGCCGGGAGGCTAATCCCATGCGAATACTCCTGTGTCTTGTCATGCTGACGCTCGCCACCTATGCGCAGAACCCCAGCGACTCGGTTCCACCCGCCGTGCAGCAGGTTCTCCAGAAACAACAAGACGCCTGGAACCGCCGTCACCTGGAAGCGTTCATGTCGGGATACTGGAATTCTCCCGACCTGACGTTCTTTTCGGGAGCGAAGCAGACCTCAGGATGGCAGGCGACGCTTGAACGCTACCAGAAGACTTATCAGAGCGAAGGCCACGAGATGGGGAAGCTCGAATTTTCCGATCTTAAGATTGAAGCTCTGGGATCGGATGCCGCCTTTGTGCGCGGAGCCTGGCATTTGACCATGTCGGACGGGAAAACGCCCCACGGCCTGTTCACCCTGGTATTCCGCAGGTTTCCGGAGGGCTGGAAGATCGTGCATGACCACACCTCGGCAGAGTGAAGAAGGCTCTTAGCTCTTAGCTCTTAGCTCTTAGCTTGCATCTTTGGAGCGACGAACGGCATTCACCAGCCCGCCGTCTACTTCTTCACCCTCACCTGCACCCGCGTCCCTTCCGGCAACTCTCCGTTGGTCAGCTTAATCATGCCGTTCTGCACCACTCCTTCAAACTCCTGCGGCGCTCGCACCGCCGAGTCACCCGCGCCGACACTTGTCCTGCCGGGCACGGAAGCGGTTGTCCGCCCCATACCCTTGTCCATGGCTTCGTTGGCCAGCCGATCGGCTTCGGCATTATGCCCGCGCAGCACATGTTGAACCGAAAACCACTCCAGTTGCCGGATCAGCTGCTTCGCGCGACCGTGCAGATCCTGCAACGTCGGATTCTTGACTTTGTATTCCCCGCGAATCTGCTTCACCAGCAATTCCGAATCGCTGATCACCTTCAGCGCCTTGGGCCCATGCTCCACCGCGTATTCGAGCGCCGCAATCAGCCCCTGGTATTCCGCAACATTATTCGTCTGATGTCCAAGATATTGGCTGAGACCGGCAACCTTGTGTCCGGCTTCGTCCTGGATCACGACTCCGAAACCTGCGGGGCCAGGATTTCCCCGCGCGCCGCCATCGGTGTAGGCGATCAAATAATGTGCAGGATGATCAAAAGAAGAGGGCATGAGCGAGTTTATAACGGTGGGGACTCCAACTGCGTTGTTTCAATGCCCCACGGTGCATCTATATCGACGTCATCCTGAGCCCGATAGGGCGAAGGATCTGGCGTGGCCGTGTCTCGCCTCTTGTTGCTCAGCGCTACCCGCCAGATCTCTCGCTCCCCTCGGGATGACGTCTACATTGTCGAAGCAATTTCCTGGGCACAGCCCAGCTGCATCTCACGGCAAGCTGTGCCGCTCGAAAAACTCCCAGATTACTTGCGTCGCATCCAGGTTCTGGCTGGCCTTTCCAATCACGAACACCGGCAGATACTGCGCCGCTCCCGGCCACGCATGGCCTCCTCCGACGATGGTGTACACCGCCACCTCGGTCTTCTCTTTTCCCCCGCCGTAGAGTTCGCGGTGCACGGTCGTTCCGTCGCCAGCAGTATCCGGCAGGTCTTCCACGGCAGGCTTGGCGGAAGTCTCGTCCCGCTTCCTCCAGAACTCGCTCGCCTGCAGAAGAGAAATCGAATTGCCGTGATCATGCGCCACCACCCCTCCATCAATGTGCACCAGCGGATCCTTGGTTCCCTGCATGTACAGGACCGAGACCGGGCGCGAGGGTTTACAGAGGGGCACCAGCGATTCCGGCATGGTGGCCGCCACTGAGGCGATCGCCGCGATCTGGTCGCTCAGTTCGCACGCCAGGCGGTTCGAAAAGAATCCTCCATTCGAGATGCCTGCGGCATACACTCGCTTCGCATCCACTCCATGCGTGCGCTCCAGTTCTGCGATCAACGCCCGCACCAATCCCACGTCGTCCGCCGTCGAAAGGCCGCGCGTATCGTTCCAGTGCTTGTTCACGCTCTCCGGATAAGCCACCAGAAATCCCTGCTGGTCGGCCAACTGATCGAAGTGAGTGAAGTTCGGCATACCCGTGGCCCGGCCGCCTCCGCCGTGGAATACCAGCACCAGGGGCGCCAGCTTCCCCTCCGGCAAAGATTTGGGCAGGTGCAACAGGTAGGAGCGTGTGACTCCGCCCACCTCGATACTGAGGTTCTGATCCCCGCCCGGCCTTCGCCAGGCGCGCACCTGCGCGGCGCCAGCCATCTCCAGGCCAAGCAGGAGCACAACCCCCGCCAGAAAACCACGCGCACTTCCGCGCATGAACACTCCTGCACGACTGAGAATGGACCTCGATAAAATTAAAACACGCGGAGGACGATTGTGAGGTTGTCTGGTTATCTTCCCGCGGCCAGGCGCGTAGCCAGACGCTGCGGCAGATTGGCGGCCACGATGCGATCCTGTGCCTGTTTCAGATTGTAGGGAGTGCGCCAGAACGAAATCACGCCCGCTTCCGAGTTATATAGCGCGAAGGCCGCGCGCCAGTCGCCATCGCGCGGTTGTCCTACCGAGCCGGGATTTATCAGGTAGCGCAATCCCGGCTTCAACGGGAAATCCGACGCTTCCGCCTGCCCGACGGTGCGGTACTCCGGACGGTGCACATCGGCGTTCGATCCATTTCCCAGAAAACTTCCCTGCAAATGCGAGTGCCCGAAGAACGTAACTGGAGTCGAAGAGGTCAACAGTGGCTCCACCGCGTCGCGCACCGTGACCACATATTCGTCCTCATCGATCGGGGAGCCGTGCACGAACTGCGCATCCGGAACGCCTTCGATCCGCAGCGGCCCTTGCGGCAATCCACGCAACCATTCCAGATTATCGGGGGTGAGTTGGCTGCGCGTCCAAATCGCGGCCAGGCCGGCAATGGGATTGAAATCCTTCAGATCCATCAATCCCGCAGACGCTTTGTCGTGATTGCCGCGGACGAAGTACTTCCCCAGCGCGCGCGAGCGGTCGATCACTTCATTGGGGCTGGCTCCGTAGCCCACCACGTCGCCAAGATTGACCACCAGGTCGTAAGCAGGAGCCGCTGCCAGGCAGGCATCCAGCGCTTCCAGGTTGCTATGAATATCGCTTAATAAGAGAACGCGCACGAAGGCTCCGGGCAAAGTGGGGATTATAGACCCGAACGCCGCCGGCAGCACTACCGAACCACGAAAGGCAGGTTCTGCGAACCACTCGAGCGAGTGTCACCCCGCGTTGTGCGGATTCACTACCGGACACCTCGCCCAGTGTCCCCCAGTCACTTCAACGAGCGGTGGCAGGCTGCGCGTACATTCCGGAGTCCGGAAGTCACAGCGCGGCTCAAACCCACAACCCGCCGGCACCGCATGCAGCGGCGGCACCGTCCCCTCAATGGTTGCCAGTGGGCGGCCGCGATCGGTATTCAGCGTAGGCACCGCTTTCAGCAACCCCCGCGTATAGGGATGGGCCGGCGCCTGAAAAATATCTTGCTTCGACCCCAGTTCCACCAGGTTGCCGGCGTACATCACCGCCACTCGATCGGCAACTTCGGAAACCACCGCCAGATCATGCGAAATAAACAGCATGGTCAGACCAAACTTCGCGCGCAGGTCACTGAGCAATTCCAGAATCTGCGCCTGGATGGTCACGTCGAGCGCAGTGGTTGGCTCATCGGCAACCAGCAACAGCGGACGATTCACAATCGCCATCGCAATCATCACTCTTTGCCGCATCCCGCCGGAAAGCTGGTGCGGATAGTCACGCGCACGGCGCTCCGCGTCGGGAATCGCAACCTCATTCATCGCTGCGATGGCCCGCGTCCAAGCTTCCTTCTTTCCCCCACTCCCATGAGCCAGCACCGCTTCCGCGATCTGCTCGCCCACCCGCATCACCGGGTTGAGCGCGGTCATCGGCTCCTGAAAAATCATGGCAATGCGCGATCCCCGCAAGCTGCGCATCTCGTCGTCCGCAAGCTGCAACAGACTCTGCGTGCCTTTGCCATGGCTGAACACGATCTCACCGGAGGCGCGCGCCTGGTTCGGCAGAAGCCGCATGATCGCCAGCGATGTCAACGATTTTCCCGAGCCCGACTCGCCCACCAACCCCAGCACTTCGCCAGGCTGCATGGTAAAGCTAAGGTCGCGTACCGCCACCAGTGACCGGGTGGAGGCGGGCGACCCCGCCCGCCCGTTCCTCGCGGGAAATTCAATGTTCAGATGTCGGACGTCGAGCAACCCGGCCACGTCGCTATGTTAGCAGCCCACGGTCCCATGTCCGGCGTCCGCTCCTCACTGCCCCAGGATCAGCGGCAATCCGTTCTTGTTATTTCCGATCACCACCACTTTTGCATTCGAACTCTTCGCCAGATTCTCCGTCGCCTCGATTCCCTTCCACTCGAGCAACTGCGGGCTTATACCTTGCGCCACGATCTGCTGAAAATCTCGAATGCCGGCCGCCTCAATGCGCTTGCGCTGCGCCTCTTGCGTTTCCTTCTGCAGCCGGAAATTCATGGCCAGCGCCTCCTGCTCCGCCTGCTGCTTGGCTTCGATCGACGTCTTGAGCGTCGCCGGCAATTGAATGTCGCGCAGCAGTATGCTTTCCACGATAAAACCTCGCAGGCTGAGGATGGACACCAGTTGGTCGTGGATTTGTTTGGCTACCATCTCGCGTTCGCCGGTGTAGAGTGCATTCGCGGAATGGGACGCCGTGGCCTCGCGAATGGCCGCCCGCAAGTTCGGCTCGATCAGTACCGACTCATAGTCCGGCCCGATTTTCTGGTACACATCGGACGCCTTCAACGGGTCAACGTGGTAAATGAGGGAGGTATCGAGATTCATCACCAGACCTTCGCTCGAAGGCACACTGGCGGACTCCTTGAGCGTCTGGGTCTGAATCGACATCTCGTTGTTGGTCTTGAGCGGATTAATCACGTGCATGCCTTCCGGCAGCATCTCGCCCGTGACCCGGCCAAACAGAGTCAGCACCCCGACGTGGCCCGTTCCCACACGCGTGACCGCGCTGAACAGCAGAATCACCACCAGAAATGCCGCAATCCCAAGCCCGATCAGACGCAGCCCCGCTCCCGGATTGCCGTCGATGATTTTTCCCCTGGCATCGTTGAACATAGTCATCACCCTTCCTCTCATGCGAGATTCTAGTCTCAGCCCGCGGGCACGCTAAGTACCTAGGCACGCTACGGGGCACAACGCCGAGAATTTGCTCCCTAGACCGCTCTTTCCCTCCACAAGTGTTATCGATTCTTCTTGCCCGCGCGTCTTACCTGTCAAGGCTCGGTTTTCCCAGCAACTCGGTTTCGAATCCCGTGGCGCTTATGAAAAGTCTTGCACATTTGACAGCGCTCTGGCGGCGACATATAGTGCCGACGCCAAGCCAATTGCCGCGCCACTGGCCCGATGTGCTCCCCTTCAGGCCTGATTTGCGGCTTGCTATCTCAGCGTACAAGGAACCATCCTCATGAATTCGAATTCCCCTGATTGTCGCCGTTCACAAATCTCCCTCGCCATCCTGGCGGTATTCGCGCTCCTCACCCTGCTGCCGACCACGGGCCAGGCCCAGATCAATCTGGTCAAGCTCAGCACCGACACCTTTACCAACTCTTCCAGCCAGCATGCCACCGAAGTCGAACCCGACACCTTTGCTTTCGGCAACACAATCGTCACCGCCTTCCAGGTAGGACGCGTCTTCGGCGGCGGTTCCTCTGACATCGGCTTTGCCACCTCCACCGACGGCGGCACCACTTGGACCAACGGATTCCTGCCCGGCATTACCCAGTTCTTTTCCGGCGGACCGTTCTCGGCCGCCAGTGACGCCGCGGTCGCCTTCGACTCGGCGCACGGCAAATGGCTCGTCGCTTCCCTCGGTCTCTCCGCCAACAACAGCGTGCTCTCCAGCAGCTCAAACGACGGCATCACTTGGAATAATCCGGTTACCGTCGACAACAAGAGCGGGTTCGCCGACAAGGACTGGATCGCCTGCGACAACAATCCCGCCAGCCCCTTCTTCGGACACTGCTATATCGAATGGGATGACGCCGGTCTCGGCGATCAGGAAAAGATGAGTACATCCACGGACGGCGGCCAGACCTGGAGCAAGGCCTTCAACGTGTCCAACGCTTTCGGCCTCGGCGGCCAGCCGGTCGTGCAAACCAACGGAACCGTGGTCGTTCCTTTTGAAGGCAACGGTATCCAGGCATTCTCCTCGACCAATGGCGGTACTTCATGGGGGAACGTGGTCACCGTCTCCTCCATCAGCGATCACGGCGTCGCTGGCGGCCTGCGGACTTCGCCGCTGCCTTCGGCTGACGTCGACAACCTCGGCACCGTCTACGTCGCGTGGCAGGATTGCCGTTTCCGTACCGGCTGCGCCTCGAACGACATCGTCTTCAGCTCGTCCACCGATGGCAAAACCTGGAGCAAGGTCTCCCGCATTCCCATTGACCCCACCACCAGCACCATTGATCACTTCATCCCCGGCTTCGCGGTCGATCACAACACCGGCGGCAGCACCGCACACCTGGGATTGACCTTCTATTTCTACACCGCCACCAACTGCTCCACCGCGAACTGCAAACTCGGCGTGGGCTTCATTTCGTCGCAAAATGCGGGCAGCACCTGGAGCAAGCCGGTGCGGCTGGCCGGCCCCATGCATCTCAGTTGGCTGCCCAATACCTCCTCCGGCTTGATGGTAGGAGACTACATCTCCACCTCTTACACCACCGGCGCATTCGGCGTTTTTGCCAAAGCCAACAAAAATACCGGCTCCACCTTCGACTCCGCCATGTACACCACCATGACCGGCCTCGAAGCCTTAAGCACGGGCGGGCAATTGAGCTCAGCAAACGACAAGCCCGTGCCCAATGCCCACTCCGATCACGGCCCGCGCCAGTACTACGATCTGGACAACACCATCCCGGTCCCACCCGCAGCACGGGACTGAGAGCTTCACCAAAAGAAAGTGTGGGGACGGGCGACCGCGCCCGTCCTTTTTTATTTACCTGGGGACAGCCTCCTCGGCTGTCCACCGAGCGCGCAGCGAGGCAGCCCGCTACTCTGCACTGCACCCACCGCGATCGCCACCGGCAACCAACCCTTCGCGGCCTTTCCAGAAGTCGCAAACTCCGCAGCCATCGCGAATTCCCCCGCATTTTCCACATCTGCCGCCCCCTCGGCAGTCACGGCACCATCCCCCGAAAATTTGTCGGGTCCCAAGATTTTTTGCCGAACTGGCAAGCCCCGGCACACCACGCTGATCCGCGATTGCACCAAATCCTGTCACCCGCTTGTGAACCGCCTGCACTCGACTGCATTCAAACCACATAGAGTTTCGCCATTTTCATTGACTCTCAAAGCAGGAGGAGTAAAACCATAATCGTTCTTTGACACGTTCTAAGTTTTCCCGGTTGGTGCGGCGTCCGGGGCTCAAGCGAAGTCACTCTTCAGCATCGCAAGATGCAGGAAGAGAGGGTGAGCGAGGGTCTATAGCTAAGCGCTGGTCGAGGCGAATCAGAACATCATGTCGAAGGCAATATAGGGTCCCGAAGCGTTGAACAGGTTTATCCGGTTGGCGGTAAGCCCGGAGCCCAAGCCTAGATCGCTCGCAGCGCCCCGCAAGGGAAGCCACGAGGTCAGGTCGGCAAGGGTCTAACGCGAGCTACTGGCCGAGACGAATGAGTTCAACATCACTTCGGGACTCTTAATTTTTGCCCCCCCAAGCTTTCCGCTGTCAGCCTTCGGGCAATCCCAAAAATTCTGAGTCTTGATCGACCGACAAGCCTGGGCACGTACGGTCAGGAATTGTCATTCCGAGCAACGCGAGGAATCCCTACGTCCACCACGACCATGGTGGGAATAGGGATGCGTCGCTCAGCATGACAGCGATCTTAGATCTGGGCTTGGAACGGCGGTGGAACTACGCCGTCAACCGCACCAATCGCCCGGACCACTTAAACGACTCCAGGAACTCTCCGGCAAACCGCAGACAACTCCCGCGATCCGGAACCTCCGCCGCCACCCGCCGCGGATACTCGTCATACGTCCGCCCGTCCAGCAACCGTCCATTCTTCACTTTCCGCACTCCGCCCCACTGCTTGAAGAAAAATGGCACCCGCTGCGCGCGGCACTGCTCGCGAATCGAGATCACCCACTCCTTTTTCATGGGACGCGCTCCCGGGCCGCTTTCGCCCCCAACAATCACCCAACTGATGCCCGAGAGATTGACCTTGCCCAAGGTCTTCGAGCAAGGGCTCGACCGACAAAAACCGCACCGCCGCGGGAGCCCGGCGCAGATGATCAATGCGCGGCAGACCGTACTTCCTGATCCTCGACGCTCACTCCCCACCAGATATTCTCCCGCTGCGCCGCAAACCGCAGCCGGCCCTTGAGCAGACCGAGCAATCTCTCCGAGCGCTTGGTCAGCACCTGATAGGTATGCCAATTCGCCGTCGCCATCACCCGCGACACGGCTTCGGCGTACTCATCCGGCACGCCCTCCTGAAACAGGTCGCTCATCGAATTCACAAACACAAGTTTTGGAGAGCGCCAGGTGAACGGCTCAGTCAACTTCTCCGGCACCAACCGCAAATCAAACCCCTGCTCATACGGATGCCCCTGCACCCCACGAAACCGCTCGGCAAAGGTCTCCGCATAGCAATGCTTGCAGCCGGGGCTGATCTTGATGCAGCCACGCACGGGATTCCAGGTGGCGTCGGTCCATTCGATGTGGGAGTTGAGACTCATGAATGTCCCTCAGGAAAGCGCACTAAGTCTCTTTTTCGTAGGCCGGTCTTCTTCGAGGATATGGGGGTAACCGTCAGAATGCCCTCTGTCCGAAGCTGTTGAATGACCTCACGATACTGCTTTTCTACGAATGGCAGTTTCCACGTCACCTCTCTAATGTCGTCGAATGCCAGCTCTTTACCGGCGAACTCACGTTGTAAAATCCGCTGCAACTCGTTGGCCTGCGGTGTGCTAGAAATAAGTACGCCCTGAGATTCGCCGGAGAAATCGAACGTCCCGTCTTCGTCTCCGAGCGGCCACATGACTTCCTTCATCAACAGAACAGCCCTCGGATGATTACTAGCGTGAAGGAGATAATACTTCGTTCGTTCCCCCTTAACCTTGTCTTCCGGGTCATATCCAATCCGGAACGGCAGAACATATTCTGCTGCCAGCTTTTGAACGAAGTAGTCTAAGAACGCGTTCTCTCTCGCGTTACTCTTCAGCCTCATGAATGATTGCTGCCGCCAATCCTGATTCCCGAGCAGGTTGTCAACATTCCCCTGCACGGCAGGGTTGTTCAAGTCCATGTTGATGCGATACCACATGAGCGTGATAAGGGCTTCTGTCCTCGGCCGCGACAAAATGTCGTTGATGACCGGCACAGTCAGCGGATGACCGTAGGGGTCGACGCCAACGCCTTCCGCGAAGCGCTCAACGGGGATGTTCAGCCGAAGTGGGTGGAGGTCTGGGCCCACATCAACCTGGGAAGATCTTCGACATCACCGGCCAGCGGGAGCGCGCCCGCAATGAATTCCAGCTCGCGATTCGCACCAAGGACAACACGCAGGGCGCCCAGGAAGAGGCCGCCAAGTACATCGACAAAGCCTACCAGCGGCCTGCCCGGGCGGATCGCTGACCGGGCTCAGTGCCCTTGCGGCTTCTAGAAACCGTTCAACTTCGATGGCTGCCATGCAGCCCGCCCCTGCGGCGGTGATGGCCTGCCGGTAGGAGCGGTCCTGGACGTCGCCGGCGTGGAATACCCCGTCGATGTTCGTCTTGGCGCCGCCCTTGGAGACGATGTAGCCATCGCCGTCGAGTTCGATCTGCCCCTTGAAAACAGCCGTGTTCGGAATGTGTCCGATCGCCAGGAAGAAACCGTCCACTTCCTGCTCCCAGCCGCGCCCGTCCTTGAGGCTTCGCAGCCGCACGCCCGTGACCACGCCGCTGCCGCCGTCGAGAACCTCGTCCACCGCCGCGCTGGTGATCCACTTGATCTTCGGGTTGGCCCGCGCCCGGTCGAGCATGATCCGGGAGGCGCGGAACTCGTCGCGCCGGTGAACGATGCTCACTTCGGAGCCGAACCGCGTCAGGAAGATCGCCTCCTCCATGGCCGAGTCCCCGCCGCCCACCACCATGATCTTCTTCCCCCGGTAGAAGAAACCGTCACAGGTGGCGCAGGAGCTCACGCCGTGGCCGATCAACCGTTGCTCCGACGGCAGCCCCATCCAGCGCGCGCTGGCGCCGGTGGCGATGATCACCGCGCGGTCTCAACCCAGTCTCCGTCGACGTTGAGCCGGAAGGGACGCTTCGAGAGATCGGCCTCGATCACCGAACCGTGCTGGTACTCGGCGCCGAACTTCTCCGCCTGTTTCTTGATGTTCTCGACCAGCACCGGTCCGTCGATCCCCTCGGGGAAGCCTGGAAAATTCTCGACCAGCGTGGTGAGAGACAACTGGCCGCCGGGCTCATGGCCGCCGACGACCAGCGGTTGGAGATTGGCTCGAGCAGTATAGAGGGCTGCCGTGTTTCCCGCGCAGCCCGATCCGACGATGACGACGTTTCGCATGATGGTTCTGTCTTCAGCCTCTCCCTGCTAACTTAGCAGTCCTGAAGCTGCTGGCGGAGGAGCGCGTCGGCTTCTCGTCCCAGGCCGGCGACCAGGGGCGGCAGGGCCTCGATGTCCTCGACCGACGTGCGGAAGTTGACGATGCACAGGCGCAGCGCGAATCTCCCATCGATCACGGCGTTGGACAGATACGCTTCCCCGCTCCTCTCCACCCGGGTGAGCATCTCCTGGTTCAGGACGTTCAGATACTTCTCGGTATCGCCGGAGCCCAGCCGGGGACGAAGGTCGGGCGGCACGTAACGGAACGTCGTGATGCTCAACCCCTGCGTCATGGCCTGCAACTCCGGATGGTCTCCGAGCAACCGGTGCAGGTGCTGTGCCAGGACGATGTCCTCGGCGATCGCGCGGACGTAACCCGCCCGGCCGACCTGTCTCAAGGCCAGCCACACCTTCAGGGCCCGAAAGCCGCGCGAGTTCTGCGGGCCGAAGTCGAAGTAGTTCATCGCCTCCGCTTCGAAGTTGTAGTAGACCGGATGATAGGAGAACGTGGCGCGGAGATCCTCCGTGCTCCGCACCAGGGCGCAGCCGGCTTCCAGCGGCGCGTAGAGCCACTTGTGCGGGTCGACCGCGACCGAGTCGGCCTCGCTCAGACCGCGCAGGTCCTCCGGGACCCCCGGGACCGCGGCGGCGACCGCGCCATAGGCTCCGTCCACGTGGAACCAGAGATCGTACTCCCGGCAGATGGCCGCCATGGCCGGGAGCGGATCGACCGCGCCCGTGCTGACCGTGCCTGCCGTCCCCACGACCAGGAAGGGTCGGCACCTCGCGCGCGGTCCTCCTCGATCTGGGGGCGCAGTGCCTCCAGGTCCATCCGCTGCTCGCGTCCGTCGGGATCCACCGGATCGAGTCCGTCCCGAGGCCGAACAGGTCGGCGGCCTTCTGTATCCAGGTGTGAGTCTCCGCCGAGGCATAAACGCGCAGCCTGCGGCTGTCGGGGCCGTTCATGCCGCTCTTCCTCACGTCCCAGCCGGCCTTGGCCGTGCGTGCCGCGAGGAATCCGACGAAGTTGGCCATGTTGCCGCCGCTCACCAGCAGGCCGCCGCAATCCGCCGGATAGCCGATGAGTTCGGCGATCCAACGGACCGTCTGCGCTTCCATCTCGCTGGCCAGCGGGGAGAGCTTCCACGCGCCCACGTTGGGATTCGCGGCGGCTGCGAGAAAATCCCCCAGGACGCCGATCGGAGCCGCGCTGGAGGTGACGTAGCCCCAGAAACGCGGATGTCCGTTGAACAGCGAGTGCTCGAACATCCGCGTGGCGGCCTCGTCCAGCAACGGGCCGGGGGCTCGCCGCTCTCGGGCAGAGGCAGGTCCGCGTCGAGAACCTCACGAACCTCGGCGGGGGACTCGCCGGGAGTGACGGGCTCTGGCGAAGGGCCTCCATGAACTCCGCCACCTGTTCCACCAGGCGATGACCGAGTTCACGGAACTCGGCGGGCTCCATCTCAAGGTGCGGCCTTGCGCCGTCCGAAAGACTCAAGTTCGACTTGGATGTCCCATTGGTGTGCTCTACCCTCCCTTCTCAGCCCAGTCCGGCAAACAGGTCCGACTCGCGCGCTCGGCCGCCGTTGACCGAGCTGAAGACCCGATAGAACTCCTGTGATCCCCAAAGGTAGCGGTGGAGATCCTCCGACAGGTGCTCGAGTTCCCTGTACATGGCCAGCTGCGTCTTGTGGCAACAAATCGCTCTCCAGACCGCGGGCCAGTGCGCGCCGTGTCGATGACGGTGGTGATCGCCCACTCCGGCCACGGAGACGGCCGCCGCTCCTTGCCGTCCACCTGCACGGCGATGTTTCGGAAGGCCGCCTGATAGGCCTTCCACTTCCCCTCGGGCCACGCCATGAAGTACAGCTTGGACACACGGTGGGCTCCGTGCAGACCCGACCCGTAGCGCGCATCGGCCGCCGAGACCACGGCCGCGGTGGCGAGCTGCGAGATGGCGATATGGTCCGGGTGACCGTAGGCGCCCTCCGGCCCGAACGTGATCACGACCTGCGGCCGGACCCGGCGCACGTGGCCCACGATCTTCGAGACCGCCTCGGTTGGGTCGGCCTTGTCCAGGTCCTTGTCGAGGTAATCGAGGAAAACGACTTCCTTGAGTCCCAACTCCCTGGCGGCCGCGCGCAGCTCAGCCTCGCGGACTCTCCCGACCTCCTCCGGCCCCGGCTGCTCGCTGAGGTCTCCGAACCGGCCGCGTTCCCCGCGCGTGGCCGTGACGAGATAGGTTTCGACCCCTCTGACGCGTACTTCGCGAGCGTGCCGCCCATGCCCAGCGACTCATCGTCGGGGTGGGCCAGCACGCACATCAACTTCAGAATGTTCCGCATCGGTCCTCGCAGAGCCAGCCGCAACTGGTCACACACCTGTGAGCCACCGGACCACGTGGTTGGCCGTGAAGGCGCCGGCGTAAGCCAGGCAGCTCATGTAGGCGAATTGCAGCGCCGGCCACTTCCAGCCCCCGGTCTCGCGGCGCACCACGGCGACGGTGGAAAAACACTGCATCGCGAAGGCGAAGAACACCAGCAGCGCCACCGCGCCCGCCAGGCTCAGGTCCCGGCGGATGGCGGCCTCAAGGCTGCGCGCCGGCCTGCCGCGCTCCATCCCGTAGATCGTGCCGAGCGTGCTCACGATCACCTCGCGCGCCGCCAGCGAGCTGACCAGGCCGATGCCGATCTTCCAGTTGAAACCCAGCGGCTGGATGACGGGCTCGAGCGTCCGGCCGATCGTTCCGGCCAGGCTGTCCTCGATCGGCGCGGCCTTGCCGTCCGACCAGGGGCAGATGAGCCAGGGCCCACAGCACGACCGCCACCAGCAGGATCACCGTGCCGGCGCGGCGCAGGAAGATCTTGGACCGGTCCAACAGCCTCAGGCCGATCGATTGCAAAGTCGGCCACCGGTAGGGCGGCATCTCCAGCACGAACGGCGTCGGCTCGCTCTTCAGGATCGGACGACTTCAGCAGCTTCGCGGTCGCGAAAGCCGCCAGAAAACCGAGCACGTACAGGCCGATCAGAGCCGTCGCCCGCGTCCCCAGCAGAGGCCCCAGCACCGGGCCGTCCGGCAGGAAGGCGGCAATGATGAAGCGTGTACACCGGCAGCCGCGCCGAACAGGTCATGAACGGCGCGATCAGAATTGTGGCAATCCGGTCGCGTTTATTCTCGATGGTACGGGTGGCCAGCACCGCCGGCACGGCGCAGGCGTAAGCCGACAGCAGCGGGAATGAAGGACTTGCCCTGCAGACCGACCCGGGCCATGGTGCGGTCGGCGATCAGGGCCGCCCGCGCCAGGTAGCCGGAATCCTCCAGCACTCCAATCAGCAGGAACAGCAGGAGAATCTGCGGCAGGAAGACGATCACCGAGCCCACCCCGTCCCAGACACCTTCCACCAGCAGTGAACGGAACACCGAGTCGGGCATGCGTCCTGCGCAGCCAGCCGCCGGAGAGCGCGACCATCGAATGGATGCCGTCCATCAGCGGCCGCGCCCAGGAGAACATGGCCTGGAACACGGCCACCACGACCAGCCGCCAGAATCAGCGGCCCAGCCACTGGGTGCAGGAACACCGCATCCAGCCGGCGCGTCCACAGCGGGGGCGCCGGAGGACGATAGGAGGCGCGCTCGCCCACCCGCCCCGCCCACTGGCGGCAGCGAGGCAGCGTCGTGCGTCGCGGGCAGCTCCAGCGGCGCCGGCACCGCCAAGGCGCCCGGAAAGAAAATCGAAGACGGTCTCCAGTCCCTCTCCCTTGGCCGCGCTGACGAGCGTCGACCGGGGCGCCCAACTGGTCCGCCAGCGCGTCCGTGTCTCACCACGCCGCCGCGGCTGCGCAGGTCGTCGGCCATGTTCAGGATGACCAGCGTGGGATATGCCGAGCGAAAGGATGGGCGCCGCCAGCGCCAGGTGCCGCGACAGGTTCGTGGAGTCCAGGATCAGCAGAATGGCGTCCGGACGGGCGATGCCCTCCATCTTCCCCGTCAGCACGTCGCGCGTGACTCGCTCATCTTCCGAGCGGGGCGACAGGCCGTAGATACCGGGCAGATCGACCAGGCAGATCTCCCGGTCGCCGGAAAACCTGGCGCGCCCGATCCGGTGCTCGACGGTCACGCCGGGGAAGTTGGCCACCTTCTGACGGAGCCCGGTCAGCCGGTTGAAGAGTGTGGACTTGCCGGAGTTCGGAGGACCGACGATGGCCACCGTGCGAGCGTCGGCTCGGAGTGCAACGGGCATTCGCAATTCCCGTCTCGCCGGAACGGCCTGGCAGCCGTCACAACCGCCCATCAGGCGGACCTACCCGCGGGCGCGTTCGACGGTCGCAGCCTGACCAGCGCCGCGGTTTCCAGCCGCAAGGCAACTTCGGAACCGTCCACCCGGAACACCCGCGGATCGCCTCCGGGAGCGCTGGCCGCGGCCGTTACCAGGCTGCCAGGTATGAAGCCCAGTTCCATCAGCCGGTGGCCCGCCTCGGAGGGCAGATTCGATGCTTTCCAGAATCCCCTGCTCGCCTTCGCGCAATTCGACCAGGCTGCGCGGGGCCCGGGGGAGTATGAAATGATTCCGGCCTTTGCTTGTTGAAAATGAGTTGCAACACGATTTCAGTATGCCGTGTCCGTTTGTCCTGTAAACTCATTTGCAACACCATTCTAGCATGACTTGAAGGCCTCCGCCCGCTCATGCTACAATCTGTCGCGTGATCGAGCGTCCCGCCAGAGAAGGCGTACAGCCGCGCCGAAGTCCGCCGCATGCTGGAGCTCTCCGGAGCGGCGGCTGGGGAGCTGGGAGAAGCAGGGTCTGGCGCCGCGTCTGGAGCACTACACCTTCGCCGATCTGGTCGTGCTGCGATACGCTGATCAGGCTGAGCGAGGGCGGGGTGTCCCCCGCGAAGATCCGGCGCGCGGTGGCGGCGCTGCGGCAGAAATTGAGCTCGATGTCGGATCCGCTGAAGGAGCTGAGGATCTTCTGCGACGGCGGCCGGATCGCGGTGCAGGTTGGCGACGACCACGATGGAGGCGGTGTCGGGCCAATTGCTGCTGACTTCGACCAGGCCGAGCTTCCTGCGATGCTGTCGTTCCCCAAGCAGGACGGCCCACGACGCCTGCAAGGCGGCGGAGGCGGCGCGGCGTTTCGAGTCCTCTGTCTGGTTCGAGAAGGCGCTGGAACTGGAGAGCAAGGGAGCGCCGCATGCCGACGTCATCCAGGCGTACGAGAGGGCGGTGGAACTGGACCCGGCTCTCGGCCGGCGCTCTGGTGAACCTCGGTACGGTCCATTTCCACTTGAGGAACTGGGACCAGGCCGAGGACTACTACCGCCGGGCGCTGGAGGCCGATCCACGGTACGCGCTGGCGCACTTCAACCTGGGCAACCTGTTCGACGAGAAGAGCAACCGCGGCCAGGCGCTGCTGCACTACACGCATGGCGCTGCGCCTGGAGCCCGACTACAGCGACGCCCACTACAACCTGGCGCTGCTCTACCAGTCGAGCGGCCAGGTGATGCGCGCCGTGCGCCACTGGAAGGCCTACCTGCGACTCGACCCCTCGAGCCCATGGGCCGCGATCGCCCGCCAGGAGCTGGACAAGCTGCGGCGGGCGACCGTGATTCGAGGGCGCCAGGCGCGCACAGCGGCGGAGTCCGGCAGAGTCAGACGGCGGAATCTGACGCCATGGACGAAATCACGCTGCTCCGGCTGCATTCAGCGTCGCGCCCCGACACTCAAGCCACCGGCCTGGTTCTGGGCATCGGCGACGATTGCGCCATCTTCCGCCCACCCGGCTCGGCCGAGGACTGGCTCATCACCACCGACATGGTGCTGGAAGACGTCCATTTCCGCCGCGGCCTGCATCCCGCCGGCGGCGGTCGGGCACCGGGTTCTGGCCCGAGGCCTGAGCGACATTGCGGCCATGGGGGCGGAGCCGCGGTTCTGCCTGCTCTCGCTGGCCCTGGCGCCTTGGACCGATTCCGCGCTGGCTCGACGCGTTCTTTCGCGGCTTCTACCGCCTCGCGCGGACGAACTGGCACGACGCTGGTGGGCGGCGACCTGGCGCACGCCGAGAAACTCGCCTGCGACATCGTCGTCTGCGGAGCGGTCCCGAAGGGCAAGGCGTCTGCGGCGCGACCGGGCGCGCCCGGGTGACGCCATCTACGTCTCCGGGCGACTGGGAGGCTCGGCGCTCGGCCTTCGAACCAGGCGCGGGGCGGCCTGGCGGGTTCACCTGCACCCGCAGCCCCGGCTCGAGCTGGGGCGTTTCCTACGCGAATCGCTGCGCGCCACGGCCGCCATGGATTTGAGCGACGGCCTCTCGCTGGATCTGCACCGGCTGTGCCTGGCCTCGGGCGTCTCGGCCGAGCTGGATCGCGCACCGCCCGTCTTTCCGCGGCGCACAGCCTCGCGGACGCGCTCCACGGCGGCGAGGACTACGAGCTGCTGTTCACCCTGCCGCCCCGCGCGCGGCCTCCCGCCGAGCATGAAGGCGTGCTCATTACGCGCATCGGCACCATCCGAAAGGGCAGACCCGGTCTGGTCCGTCTCCTCGGCCGCCCTCTCAAGCCGGGCGGTTACGACCACTTCCGCGGCCGGTCCTGGGGGAAGATGCCTGGACACGAGCCGTTTCAATTTCACTCGCTGAACGACCCCGCCGCCCGCGCCATCGACGCCTGGCTCGGGTCGGTCCTGGTAGACTGAAGTCGTGCCGGCACAAGTCCAGCGCGGCTTGAGGGTCATGACCGCACTCCTGATATTGACGGCAATGAGCCAGGGCATGCCGGTCCTGTGTTTTTCCGCCGCCCACACCGGGCTGGAGACGCCCTTCGCGCCTTGCTGTGGAGGCCCTCCCGCCGCGCCTGAAGCCTCCTCTGAGGGCTGCGGGGACTGCGATGACGTGCCGCTAGTTTCCGCGGCAGTGAGCGGTCTGTCGCAAGAGATGGATTACCTGCCGGTCCGAGACCTGCTTCAAACGACCGCATCCATCCTCGCGCCGCTGTACGCTGGTCCTCCCGCGTTGTTGCCCCCGATTTCCCAGCCCCTGCCGCTCCGCTGCTAGCCGTCCAGCTGTCAACCTAATCAAGGCAGACGAACCAGGAGGAGTGTTTCGTGAAACGTCATTCCCTCTGGATCAGCACCACGAAATGGACGCCCGTCGACGGATTCAGGCTGGGCGGGTCATTTGGGCGCCGAGTCTCACACGTTCTCGAACGGAGAGTAAGCATATGACAGCACACACCTCACGGATGCGAGCTTTCTTCCTTCTAGTGGTCATTCTGAGTTCTTCTCGCCTTCAGGCGCAGGATTCCGCTATGCCGTCCCAGTTGACTCTGCAGGAGGCTATTCGCCTGGCGGTCGCC
>CAWJAA010000011.1:0-33067 GCA_963840615.1 Terriglobia bacterium | reverse complement strand
TAACAATGTCGGCGGTGTCAAGCAGTTTTCGAGCACACTTCTCTATGCACTCATAGAAGAGCGCCATTTCGCTCTCGAAGATGGTTTGCGCGTTCCAACCTGGGCTCGCTTCTAATCGTTGGGGTCAGGAACTCAGTCCGACCCAGCCATCTCTTCGATCCCCAACTGCGATCATGATTACTACTTCGAACTCCCCTGCGAAGGGGGAGCGGGATGCCCAATCATTACGTCGGTGATTTACTCGACACCATCGGGATGTCCGGGCTCTCCCGCGTGCGAACCGAGCTTCTGCAACGGGCCGTAGTCGCAGCCTTGGCGCCACATCCAGTACAGATGTACCGCCAGCTTCCGAGCCATCGCTACCTTAGCAATCTTCCGCCCACGCCGCATGGCCAGGTGGAAGAACCTGCTGCGCCACTCCGGTTGGCTGCGCACCGTAACCTGCGCCGCTTCCACCAGCAGGAAACGCAGCAGCACGTTGCCTTGTTTGCTGATGTGTCCCAGCCGGCGTCGATCGCCGCTGGACTCTTCTGACGGAACCAGACCGACATAGCTGGCGATCTGTTTGCCGCAACCAAAACGCTTCGGCGTTCCGATCACCAGTTCGAATGCGAGTGCCGTCAGCGGCCCCACTCCGGGGTGGGTCGCCAAGCGTCTCGCCACCGGACGCTTCTCCACTTCATCTTCCAAGGAGTGAGTCAACTCCTGAATCTTCGGCGTCAGTTGGTCGAGTATGTCGAGCAAGTCCTGGCGTCGTCGGCTGGCCCAGGGCGCCAGTACGAACGACTCCAGTTCCTTACGACCTGCCGGCCGCCACAGCGCCTTCTTGCGCCGTAGACCTTCGTTGAGTGCGACCACATGCAACTGATTCATCACCCGCGTGCGCATCTGCACCAAGCGATGCCGATGCCACAGCAGTTGCCGCAGATCCCGATTGGCTGCGTCTGGCACCCAGATCCGCGGAAAGCGGTCTTCCACCATCAGTCGCAGCAACAACTGCGCATCCTGACGATCCGTCTTCTGCTTGCGCACCCGCTTCGTGCGAATCTCCGCCGCGTCTCCGATCCACAGCTCAAACTGAAACTGGCTCAGTAAACGCTCGAACCAGCGCGAGTGCCCGCTGGCTTCCATCCCTACTCGCGCACTCAGGTCTTTCTCTTTGAGTTCGCCATAGAACCGCTCGGCTTCTTCGCGATGAGCCAGACGTCGTTCTTCTAACTCGCCTGTCTCCGTGTTCACGAATGCAATTTGCTGGAAGCCCGGATGATAGTCACACCCTATAATCAGCACGCTCCTTTCCTCCGAGCCCTTTGGTTGGTTTGCGCCTCCAAAGTCTACTCGGGCCTGGGAGCCGACATTGTTATGGAATACCTCGGTGGCTGCCCGGTGAGCAAGGCTATCTTCCGATTACAGTCCAGATAACCGGGTCAATGAGTGGGAACGCTGATTACAACAGCGCGGCGATCTTTACGCGATGGTCGCATCGGTGCTCGTGGCTTTCCCGAGGCGGAACGCTGGCAACTGCCGGGTGAACTCCGGGCGGCCGCATTCATTTGTGGAGCAATGATGGTTATCCGCGCCATATGGTTCCTGCTTTTCCACACATACCCCCATTAGCGGGTAAGGCATTGCAGAGTGTGCTGTCAACTGGCGTAACATCGCCGATTACACTCATAACCGGCCTTGAGCTAATTCCTGCCCTTCGGCAACCTTTCCTCCTCCCCGCTTCCGGAACACTACCCGCACTCCTTCCCTCCAGTGCTCATCGATCCCCAGCAGCTCCCAGGGAATCTCCGACGAGACATAGTGCAGCAGCGTGTCGGTGGTCGGGTGCACATGCAGGGCTGGGGCTACCAGAAACAGCAGCGGCGGTTCGTCGCTCAATTCGCGTGCGGGAAAATATCCGAAGCGTTGAAATTCCCCGCGGGCGCGATGCCACTCCACCCGCGACCAGTAATCGAGCCCTTGCATCGGCAGGTGGATGTCTTCGTCGGCTTTCAACTCCAGCACCGCCAGCCGGCCATCCCTGGTCGTCGTCAGCACGTCGAGCATGGCGCGATCCGATGCCGAGAACGCCGGCACCTGCGAATACAGGCATGCCGGATCAAGACGCTCATCGAGCGCGCTCACGTCTTTGACCACCAGCGACTCCAGCCAGCGCTCGGGATGCAGCCGCCACAGCATATGATCGCGCGGCCCACTCGGATGCCTCACCTCTCCAACACTTCGCACCAGGCGCACGAATTCGTGAGCGTTGCCATCCTCGAGAATTCTTTCTTCGGCGCCTAGGCCAAAGACCACTTCGGGCGTGCTGCGGAACGATCCCGGTTCGTGAGAGAGGCGGGCGCGGGCGAACTCCAGGCCATGACAGCGGAATGCTAGTTCCGCCGGGGAAAGAATCGCGACTTCGACTTCCGGCATGAACTGCCGCACATAGGCAATCGGATCCGCGAAGCGCTCTTGCGCAGCCGTCTCGTCGCTGGCATGCACCAGCCGCGTGTCCACATTCCCGCGATCGGAAACATCAATTTCTTTGAGCCGGTCCTCGGGTTCGTCGAACTCGTAGAGTTGCCACTTGGCGGCTTCGCGGTTGAGGTGCGCCATGCGCTCGCGGGTCAACGCTGAGCATCCGGCGGGCAGAAACAGCTTCAATCCCTGGACGGCGGCCTTCCCGGCCTGCGTCTGCCGGCAGGTATCGAGCCACAAAATGCCGAAGGTGAGCGCCGCATCCATTGACGACTGCGTCTCCTGGGCATTCACTCCCAGGACCGCAAACGCCGTCTGTCCTTGCCGCAGCATTCCGCGCGCATAGATCGGACCAAACGAACGCCCCAGGTCCACTGACGAACTTAGATGGCCCACGGTGAATCCCGCGAACCGCCTTTGCAGCACGCGTTCCAGAGCATGTTGATACGCCGTCCGCGCGGCCTTCTTCGCCGTGGGCGTGCGCCGGTCGCGCTGGCGGCAGATTTCGAGCCTGGTCGGCTTCGACTGCCCCAGCCGCTGCACCGCCAGCCGCAGAACTTGGTTGCGGACTTCCGCTTCCACCACTCGGCGGACAACATTCCTCTCCGCCGACCACAGATGCAGCAGGCACTTGTCGTGGTCATCGGAGATTGCGTATCGCGCTTCCGCCAGGTCGAAGGCAACGGCGCCGTCTTCGATGACCACGGCATTCTGCGAGGCCGAGAGAAATTCCTGCATGGCGCGGACGAGTGTCTGGGTGCTCACCCCAGAATTCTTGCAAGGCGGCGGCTCTCGCGTCTGTGATGGCTGAACCTGACCCCACCTCGACGTCATCCTGAGTCGGCGTTAGCCGACGAGGGATCCGGCGCGCACAACCGGAGTCTTCCCACTGCGCGCCAGATCCTTCGCCCTGCCGGGCTCAGGATGACGTCTTTAAAAGAACGTAGCCTGGACCCATGAGGCTGTCCTCATCTATGGGATAATGGGGTTTCCCGTGGAGTCTTTCCTCTCCTCTGGGCATCTAACCAACGTGACCAAGAAGCGATTTTTCTTCGACCACTACGGCGTTACCGAGCATGATCTGGAGCGCTACCTGGCAGCCGCGCTTTCGGCAGGCGGAGACTACGCAGACCTTTATTTTGAATATCTTTCCTCGACCTCTCTGATGGTGGACGAGTCTATGGTGAAGTCCGCCTCCCAGGGGATTTCCGCCGGATGCGGTGTCCGCGTGGTTTCCGGCGAGCGCACGGGTTACGCCTATACCGATGACCTCTCTTCGGCGCGCATCCTGCATGCCGCCCGCACCGCGGCCCTGATTGCCAGCGGTCCGGCGAAGACTCCGACCGTCGGGTTCCAGGAGAAACCGGCGCGCAGCCTGTACCCGGTCGCGGTTCCCTCGGTGGACGCCGAGATCACGGCCAAGGTCGAACTCGTCATGCGAGCCGATCAAGCCGCCCGCGCCTTCGATCCCCGTATTAAAGAAGTCCGAGCCAGCTACGCCGACGAGCTGCGCAACATTCTGGTGGTCGCATCCGACGGCACCTTTGCCGAAGACACCCAGCCGCTGGCGCGGATGAACGTGTCTTGTATCGCAAAAACCGAGGCCACCTCCGCACGCGGCGGTTCCGGCGGCGGCGGACGCGTGGCGCTCGATTTCTTCTTCGGAGAAAAGACTCCGGAATATTTCGCCAAAGAAGCGGCTCGCCAGGCGATCCTGCAACTGGACGCGCGCGAAGCCCCAGCCGGTGAGATGGAAGTCGTACTCGGCCCGGGATGGCCCGGCGTGCTGTTGCACGAAGCCGTAGGTCACGGACTGGAAGCCGACTTCAACCGCAAGCAAACTTCCGCCTTCGCGGGATTGATCGGCAAGCGCGTAGCCAGCGAGAAATGCACGGTGGTTGACAACGGCACCATGCCCTGGCGCCGCGGCTCGCTCAACGTTGATGACGAGGGCCAGCCCACGCAGAACACGGTGCTCATCGAGAAGGGCATCCTGAAGGGATACCTGAGCGACAAGCTTTCCGCTCGTCTCATGGGCATGGCCGACACCGGCAATGGACGCCGTGAGAGCTACGAGCACATCCCCATGCCGCGCATGACGAATACCTACATGCTGGCCGGCCAGGACGATCCGGGAGACATCATTCGCTCGGTGAAGCGCGGCATTTACGCGGTGAATTTCGGCGGCGGCCAGGTCGACATCACCAACGGCAAGTTCGTTTTCTCCGCCTCGGAAGCCTATTTGATCGAAGACGGGCCAGATTACCGCTCCCATCAAGGGCGCGACATTGATTGGCAACGGTCCCGATGTGCTGACGCGTGTCTCGATGGTGGGCAACGATCTGAAGCTTGATGAAGGCGTCGGCACTTGCGGCAAAGATGGTCAGGCCGTCCCGGTAGGCGTGGGCATTCCGACCATCAAAGTCGATCGCCTCACCGTCGGCGGCACCGCCAAGAAGGATGTTGGCGGGTTCATGCAATAGGTCTTTGTCGCCACAGAGGAAAAACAGGAATTGTCATCCTGAGCGTAGCGAAGGACCCGTTGTGTGCCGGGCTCGACGAAAAGCAGGTCCTTCGCTTTGCTCAGGATGACAAGCAGTGATTTTTCTATGCCAGAAACCCAACTCGAAACTCAGAACCCGAAACTCGAAACTGATCTCAAAGACCTTGCCCTGGATATCGTCGGTCGCGCCATGGCTGGCGGCGCTACTGCCGCCGAGTGCGTTGTGCGCGAGGGCGATGAATTCTCGACCGTCGTCCGCTTGGGACAAGTTGAGACTCTGAAGGAGTCCGGCTCGCGGGCCATCGGCGTGCGCGTGTTTAACGGCAAGCGCGCGGCCAGCACCTACTCCAGCGACTTCTCGCGCGAAGGCCTCGACCGCATGCTGAAATCGGCGTTGGAGCTTTCGAAGATCACTTCCGAAGACCCTTTCGGCGGAATTCCCGAGCCCAACGAACTGGGCTCGCTCACCGGCGACCTCGATCTTTACTACACCGATGTCTACTCGCTGCCGGGTGAAGAACGCATCAGTTACGCGCGCCGCGCCGAAAAGGCTGCGCTCGACTACGATCCCCGCATGAAGAACTCCGAAGGCGGATCGTTCGACGCCGCCACCGGCCGCAAGGTGCTGGCCAATTCCCACGGATTCGTCGGTGAGTATCGCCGCTCGTATTGCTCGGTCGCCGCCGTCCCCATTGCGCAGGACGAGAACGGCGCCATGCAGCGCGACTACTGGTTCTCGGTCGCCCGCAGTCTCGGCCGCCTGGACGCTCCCGAAAAGGTCGGCACCATTGCCGCGCAACGCACGCTGCGCCGCCTGGGTGCAAAGAAAGTAAAAACCGCCAAAGTTCCGGTGGTGTTCGATCCCATGGTGGCCGCCTCCATTCTCGACCACATTTTTGAAGGCGTGAACGGAGACTCGGTCTACCGCGGCGCGTCGTTCCTGGCAGGGAAGCTGGGGCAGACAATTGCCGGCGATCAGGTCACGGTCATTGACGATGGCACCATGCCCGGCGGCTTCGGCACCAGCCCGTTCGATAGCGAAGGCGTGCCCTCCCGCCGCACGGTGGTCATCGAAAACGGCGTGTTGAAGTCGTATCTGCTGAACACCTATACCGCGAAAAAGCTGGGCCTCAAGACGACCGGCAACGCCTCCCGCGGATTGGCGGGCACGCCTGGCATTGGCCCGGGAAATTATTTTCTGCAGCCCGGGACCAAGACCCCGAAAGAAATTATCGCGGCTATTCCTGAAGGACTCTACGTCACCGAGTTTTTGGGACACGGCGCCAACCTGGTTACGGGCGACTACTCTCGCGGCGCCTCGGGTCTTTGGATCTCCGGCGGCGAGCTGACCTATCCCGTCGAAGAGATCACGGTTGCCGGCAATCTGAAAGAGTTGTTCTTCAACATTGCAGAGATCGGCAACGACCTGGAATTCCGTGGCGCGGTGGCCAGCCCGACGATCCGCGTGGACGGGCTCATCGTCGGCGGCGAATAAGCCCCCTTTTCAGAGACGTCATCCCGAAACCCGGCGCAGTTCAGCCGGGTGGAGGGATCTGGCGTGGGGCACCGGAACGTTTTTGCTGGTGTGCGCGCCAGATCCCTCGCAAGGCTCGGGATGACGCCAGTTTAGGTGGAACTGTACGCTACCGTTTTGCCGTTCAATCGACAATCAAAAATCAACAATCTACAATGCCTTCATGGGCGGCTTGACCCAGCCTTCGCCAACTACTCCGGAAGACGACTTCAACTGGCGGCCAATTATTCTTGGAGTTGTCCTGGTTGTCGCCGTTGTAGGCGTCATCGCGTTGCTGACCCGCAGCGCTCCGAAAGGCGCGCTCGCACCGCATCCTTATGCGGCCAGCCTGCAGATATCCGACTTGAAGATGAGCGCGGCCGAGAATTTTGTCGGCGCCAGCGTCACCTATCTCGATGGCACCATCACCAATACCGGGGATAAGACGGTGACCCACGCGGTGGTTCGCCTGGGATTCAAAGACTCCATGGGACAGATCGCCCAAACCGAAGACATCCCAGTCCGCGTCCTGCAAACCACTGGACCCTATCCCGACACGGTCGATCTCAGCGCCGCGCCGCTCGCACCGAATCAGACCAAGCCGTTTCGCCTGACCCTCGAGCATGTGACGGATTCGTGGAACCGTGAGTATCCCGGCTTACAAATCACCGATGTGACCGTGCACTAGACCATCAATCACAAGTCTGAGTTCACTCGGTACTGGGTACTCGGTACTCGCCACTCGATTACAATGCCCCTGTGCCCGAAACCAAACCATTTCGCCTGACGGAGTCGGTGAAAGCTGCGGGTTGAGCTTCCAAGCTGAGTCCGGCGGCGCTGGACACGGTGCTTGGGAAATTAGCCCGGCAACACGACCCCAATGTGCTGGTCGGCTTCGACCACGCCGACGACGCCGGAGTGTATCAACTCACGCCCACGACCGCGCTGGTGCAAACCGTAGACTTCTTCACTCCCATTGTTGACGATCCTTACACCTTCGGCCAGATCGCCGCCACCAACGCGCTGAGCGATGTTTACGCCATGGGCGGACGCCCGCTGACTTCACTGGCGATCGTTTGCTTTCCGGAAAAAACTGACTTGGCGATCCTGGAGCGGATTCTGGCGGGTGGTCTTTCCAAGATGATGGAAGCCAACTGCACCGTGGTGGGCGGCCATAGTATCCGCGACGAGGAAACCAAGTTCGGATATTCGATAACCGGCCTGATTGATCCCAGGAAGGTGCTGGCCAACAGCGGCGCCAAGCCAGGCGATGCGCTGGTGCTGACGAAGGCTTTGGGTACGGGAGTGATTTCGACCGCTATCAAGAAAGAGAAGGCCGAACAAGCGTGGATTGATGCCGCCGTGAAGTCGATGACCACGCTGAACAAAAGCGCGGCAGAAGTCATTACCGGCTCGGCTGCCCGGACGAGGGCGTCCGGGTCTCCCTGGGCCGTGCACGGCCTCACCGACATCACCGGCTTCGGGCTGATTGGCCATGCCCGCGAGATGGCGCTGGCCGCGAACGTCGGCCTGCGCATCTTCTCGGAAAGTATCCCTCTACTCCCCGGAGCCCTCGAGTGCGTGCGCGCCGGACACATCCCCGGCGGCCTGAAGGCCAACCGCGAGTTCGCCGAATGCGTTGTCAGTTACGAGAACGAAATCCCTGAGGAACGAAAGACGCTGCTGTTTGATCCGCAGACGGCGGGCGGCTTGCTGGTATCTCTCGCGGAGGCCGAAGCGGAAGCGCTGGTGCGGGAATTAAAGGCATTGGGCCTGCCCGCTGCCTGCATCGGCAGTGTCACCGAACCTACCAAGCCCCTGATTCGCGTTTACTGACCAGCGTGAATCGCGCTCGCGAAGAGGGGCATCTATAGCGGTATCCGCGGTAAACCGGCACCGATCGCAATTCATTCAAGGTTCAGGAGCATTCCTCATGAAATCCCGTAAGCTCGGCCGTTCCGGCCTCACGGTTTCCGCCCAGGGCTTAGGCTGCATGGGCATGTCGGAGTTCTATAGCGGGCGCGATGACAGCGAATCGCTTGCCACCATCGACCGCGCCCTTGAACTCGGCATTCGCTTTCTCGACACCGCCGACGTCTACGGACCGCAGAAGAACGAAGAACTGGTGGGCAAAGCGATTCGCGGACGCCGCGACAAATTCATTCTCGCCACCAAGTTTGGCATCGTCCGTGACCCTGGCAATCCCACTGTTCGTGGCGTGAATGGTAAACCGGAATACGTTCGCTCCGCCTGCGAGGCCAGCCTGAGGCGCCTCGGCGTCGAAACCATCGACCTGTATTACCAGCACCGCGTCGATCCCAACACGCCGATTGAAGAGACCGTGGGAGCGATGGCGGAACTGGTGAAGCAAGGCAAAGTGCGCTATCTGGGCCTCTCGGAAGCCAGCCCGCAGACGCTGCGGCGGGCGGTGAAGGTCCATCCCATCGCCGCTTTGCAGACGGAGTACTCGCTGTGGACCCGCGATCCCGAGGACGAAGTCCTGGCCACCTGCCGCGAGCTGGGCATCGGCTTTGTCGCTTACAGCCCTCTGGGCCGCGGCTTCCTCACCGGACGCTTCCAGCGCCTGGAAGATCTTCCCGAAGACGATTACCGCCGCTTCTCGCCGCGCTTTCAGGGCGACAACTTCCAGAAGAACCTGGACCTGGTACGCCGCGTGGAGGAGATCGCGAAAGAGAAGGGCTGCACCGCTTCGCAGCTCGCGCTGGCGTGGGTGATGGCGCAAGGCGAAGACATCGTTCCCATTCCCGGCACCAAGCGTCGAAAGTACCTGGAAGAAAACGCAGGGGCGGTCGACGTGCACCTTACCGAAGAAGATTTGCGCCGCATCGCCGAAGTCGCGCCCCAGGGTGTAGCCTCCGGCGAGCGCTACCCCGAACACATGATGCAGCTGATCAACGGCTAGAGACGCAGCTCAGCTGCGCCTTGTTTGCGCTACCCAACATTATCGTGTGACCCCAGACGCAGCCAAGCTGCGTCTCTACCCAAATAATAAAAGGGCGGCTGCGAGGCCGCCCTGGATAAAAACTCGAACTAATCTTACGCCCGCGCCGGGCTCTCTCCGCCCTTGGCGAGTCCCGGACGTCCCGGCTCCGGCTTCAGCACCTGCTGCACACCATCGTCGGGTTTCGAAGGAGGCTGCAGCTTGGGCAACTCCTTGCCTTCAATCAGCAGCTTGATTTCGTTAGCGTCGATCACTTCGCGTTCCAGCAGCGCCAGCGCGATCCGCACCAGCGTTTCCCGATTGTCGGCCAGGATGCCCTTGGCGGTGTTGTATCCCTGGCCAACCAGGCGACGCACTTCTTCGTCGATCTTGATGGCCGTGGCTTCACTGTAATCGCGGTGCTGCGCGATTTCGCGGCCCAGGAAAATCTGCTCTTCTTTCTTGCCGTAGGTCAGCGGTCCCAGTTCGCTCATGCCGAACTCGCACACCATCTTGCGCGCCATTTCCGTGGCTCGCTCAATGTCGTTGCCGGCGCCCGTCGACATCTGGTTCAGAAACATCTCTTCGGCGATGCGGCCACCCATCATGATGGCAATCATCGTCTCCAGATAGTCCTTGGTGTAGTTATGCTTGTCGTCGATGGGCAATTGCATGGTCACGCCCAACGCCATGCCGCGCGGGATGATGGTGACTTTGTGCACGGGATCGGAGTTCGGCAGCTTCGCCGCCACCAGCGCGTGCCCGGCCTCGTGGTACGCCGTCACTTTTTTCTCCTCATCGGAGAGGATCATCGACTTGCGTTCCACGCCCATCAGCACTTTATCTTTGGCGACTTCGAAGTCGTACTGCAGCACCGCTTTGCGGTTCTGCCGCGCCGCGCTCAGTGCGGCTTCGTTCACCATGTTGGCCAGGTCAGCGCCGGAGAACCCCGGGGTTCCGCGAGCCAAGACCGAAAGATCGACGTCCTCGGCAAGAGGAATCTTGCGAGTGTGTACCCGCAGAATCTCTTCGCGCCCGCGCACATCAGGACGGCTCACCACCACCCGGCGGTCAAAACGTCCGGGCCGCAGCAGCGCCGGATCCAGCACGTCAGGCCGGTTGGTCGCCGCCATCAGGATGACGCCTTCGTTCGACTCGAAGCCGTCCATCTCGACCAGCAATTGATTCAGGGTCTGCTCGCGCTCGTCGTGACCGCCGCCCAGGCCGGCCCCGCGATGACGTCCCACCGCATCGATTTCATCGATAAAGATGATGCATGGGGCATTCTTCTTGCCCTGCTCGAACAGGTCGCGGACGCGACTGGCGCCCACGCCCACGAACATCTCGACGAAGTCCGAGCCGGAAATCGAGAAGAACGGCACGTTGGCTTCACCCGCTACCGCCCGTGCCAGCAAGGTCTTGCCGGTTCCCGGAGGTCCAACCAAGAGCACGCCCTTGGGGATGCGTCCGCCCAGTTTCTGGAACTTCTGCGCCTCGCGCAGGAATTCGATAATCTCTTTCAGTTCTTCCTTGGCCTCATCGACGCCGGCCACGTCTTTGAACGTGACTTTCTTCTGCTGCATCGAGAGCAGGCGGGCCCGGCTCTTGCCGAACGACAAAGCCTTGTTGCCGCCGGTCTGCATCTGGCGAATCATGAAGAACCACAAGGCCGCCAGCAGGATGAGCGGGGCCAGGTTCAGCAGCCAGGTCGGCCAGCCTCCACTGTTAATGTCGTGGAAGGTCATCGAGACGCCCTTGTCTTTCAGCGTCCTGATCATGTCGGGATAGTTGACCGGAGCGGTCGTGTGGAAGCCGGAATTGTCGTTCTTGTACTTTCCGCGCACTTCCATGCCCGAGATGGTGACCTCTTTTACGTTCCCCTGGTCCACGTCTGACATGAACTGCGAAAAGTTCACTTCTTTATCTTTTTGCCCGGTGTTCCCAGCCTTAACCACCTGCCAGAGCAGGACGGCGGACAGAATAATCACCAGCCAGAACACTACGGTTTTTACTGTCGAATTCACTGAAGAGGCTCCTGAGAAAGTCGGACCCGCTGTCCAAACCCTACTTCCATGCCCACTTCCCCAGCCGAATTAGATGCCCGGGGAAGAGTTTGGATAGGACAAATTACTCCGGCTGCCATTTTAACCGTTCCTGCTGGAAAAAGGATGACTTTCCTATAACTTAAGTCACGGCAGCACTTCAGCTTGCAGATGCCAAAAAGGGAAGATTCCGCTGCGTCTGTTCCGCTGATCCCATCCCGTATCCCAGAAGGAACGCTTCGTCCACCAGGAACCCGAAATAATCCGGCTGCAGCTTGACCCGCCGCGCCGACTGCCGGTCCAGCAGAGTCGCCAGTTTGACCGACGCCGCTCCCCGCGCCCGCAGGTCATTCATCAGGAACTCGCTGGTCACCCCCGAATGCACCAAGCCTTCCACCAGCAGGAGGTGTTGTCCGCGAATGTCCGGTTCATGGCTGAAAAAAATCTCCAGCGTCTCACCCGATCCGTCCCCGGCCTGCTTGCGATACCGGGGCTTAATAAACTGGCAGATGACAGGCACTTCCAACGCCCGCACCAGATCGGCCATGAACATGAAACCGTTTTCCAGCAGGGCCAGGGCATGAATGGTCTGCCCTTTGTAATCATCGGAAATCTGGCGGCCCATCTCCTTGACCCGCTTCTGGATCTGATCCGCCGGAATCACTACCCGCAACGGTTCGACTTTCTGCAGCTGATTCATGTTGTGGCGCGCTCTCCTGAGCTCGAAAGCTCCGCTGTCACTTCCCGGATCACTACCGCTTTCCCGGCCTGAGCCTGAAACCGCGCGGGCACCGCCAGACCCCGCACCCAGACAATGTCATCCCCGCTCACCACCACCGGCCACCGTTTCTTTTCCGGACCAGTGAGGTGCCGGTCCTGCAGCAACTCTTTGATTTTTTTTGGCGCCTTGGTATGCGCCGGCCAAAACCGATCCCCGGCGCGCCAATTCCGTACCTTTAGCTCTCGAGCAAGCAGTGACGGTTCCAAGCAGTGCTGGGGATTATACTCTGCGCTTCTGGGAATCAGAACCGCCTCCAGCGTAATCCCCACTTCCGCCAGTTCGATCCGTCCCGGAACCCTGAGGTGGTATTCGTAGTCGGCCGCCGCCGCCGGACGCTCGACTTCAATCCGTAGCTTCTCAGCGCTCCGGGTGGCGGTCCATCCGTGGGGTAAGACCGCCGCCTTGGCCGATCCGCGGGCGACTTCCAGAACTTCCTCTACATGCCGGAACTCCAAGCCAACCTCGAGCAACTGAAGCGCCGCCCGCACCACCCGCCGCCGCAAAGCCAAAGGCAATTCCAGCATTTCCGGAATCTTCAACGTAACGCCGGAGTCCCCGCGGCCACCGCCGACCTCGAGGACATGTGCCATGGCCCCGGCTACCAGTTCCTCCCAATACTCCTCCTCCGCCCGCGCAATCTCCGCCGTCTCCGCCAATGCCTCCCGCACCGCCGGATTCAGCGCCCGTTCCAGGCGAGGCAGAATCCCATGCCGCACCCGGTTGCGCGCAAACCGCAAGTCGCGGTTACTCGAATCCTCCCGCCACTCCTGCTTCAGCGATCGCAGATAGAGTTCCAGGTCCTTGCGGCGGGTTCCGAGCAGCGGACGAATCACTGTAGATGGTTCGCGACCCACTGAGAACTGGGAACCGAGAACTGAGAACTGGGGATAAATTCCCGCCAACCCCCGCGTTCCCGCCCCCCGCGCCAGTCGCATCAGGACCGTCTCTGCCTGATCGTCCAAGGTATGCCCGGTCGCAACCCGATTCACCACGCCTTCCGCCAGCAAGCGCTCAAAGTACGCGTAGCGCATTTTCCGCCCCGCGGCCTCCACACTCCAATGCTTTTCCGCAGCGTACTTCTTAACCTCGCCGGCCTCTCGCCGGTAGGGCAGCTGGTGGCGCTTCGCCAACTCCGCCACGAATTGCTCATCCGCGCCACCCTCGTCTCCCCGCAAACCATGATTGAAGTGCACTACCGACAGCACAATGCCCAGTTCCTTACGCAACTCCAGCAGGATGCGGAGCAACCCGACGGAGTCTGCGCCGCCCGAGACCGCCGCGGCCACCCGGTCTCCGGCTGCGAGCAAGTTCTGCCGCCGGACAAACTGCAATACGCGCTCCGCCAGTTCCTGCACGGCCCCATACTAACCCGTGGGGTTAGCATCTTGTACACTGCGGGCTCGAGAACTCCCATGCCGACGCATCGCTTCCTTCCCCTTGAATACCATCGTCTTTCACCGGAAGAGCAATCCGCCCGGGCCACGGCTTTCTACCAATCCATGCGCACTCGCCGGACGGTCCGCGATTTCTCCCCTGATCCCGTTCCCTTCACCCTGATCGAAACCGCCCTCCGCACTGCGGCCGCGGCGCCTTCCGGCGCCAATCGCCAACCCTGGCATTTCGTGGTGGTGGCCAACCCTGAGATCAAACGCCGTATTCGCGAAGCCGCGGAGCAGGAAGAACGAGCCTTCTACCAGCAGCGCGCGCCCGACGAATGGCTCGAAGCCCTCGCCCCGCTCGGCACCGACTGGCACAAACCTTTCCTCGAAATTGCACCGTACCTGATCGTGGTATTCCGCCAGGACTATGGCTTGGCGAGAAACCAATCTGGAAAAGAAGTCAAAGAGAAGAATTACTACGTGATGGAATCCGTGGGCATCGCTTGCGGCTTTCTGCTGGCCGCGCTCCACCTGGCAGGACTCGCCACCCTCGCCCACACGCCCAGCCCCATGGGCTTCCTGAGCGAAATCCTGAACCGGCCCAGGAACGAAAAACCCTACCTGTTAATCCCCGTAGGATACCCGGCGAAAGCCGCGCAGGTGCCCGACATCAAAAAGAAAGAACTGCGAGAAGTGATGGATGTTCTGGCTTGAGCTTTTCTCAGCGTCCTCTGCGGGACCATCGTGCTCTCTGCGGCTAAGCGCTTTTCGCGGTGTCGGCTCTCATCAACTCGTTCATCTCGTCATACGGCACGGCGCCATTGAGCCCTCCATAGGTCCCCGAAGTCTTCAGCTCCTCGGCCAACCTCCGCACCAATCCCATTGACGCCCGCATCGGTCCCGACCCCAGGCTCACCCGCGCCACTCCCAGTTTCTCCAGTTCGGGCACCGGCGGGAACCCCGGCCCCGCCAGAATGTTCACCGGACACTGCACATCCTGCACCAATCGCCTGATGGTCTCCGCATCCCGCAGGCCGGGAACAAATACGCACTCCGCCCCGGCATCGCGAAAGGCCACCAACCGCCGCAATCCGTTGTCGTAACGCCTCTCCTCCGGACCCACCTTCAGCCAGAACATGTCGGTGCGCGCATTCACCACCAGCAGCACTCCGGTCTTCAAAGCCGCTTCCCGCACCGCATGAATCTTTTCCACCTGCAAAGACAAATCGGTTAACGGATGCACCGGATCCTCGGTGCCATCCTCCAGATTCATGCCCACCGCTCCCGCCGCGATGACCTCGCGCGCGGTCCGCGCCGCGTCCTCGGGACGATTGCCATAGCCCGATTCCACGTCGGCGGTGACTGCCGCCTTCACCGCTCGTGCAATCCGTCCCACCCGCGCCAGCATCTCGTCGCGGGCAATTTTCTGCCCGTCGGGATATCCCAGAGAAAACGCAATCCCGGCGCTGGTGGTCGCGATCGCACCAAACCCCGCTTCTTCAAATAGCCGCGCGCTGGCCACGTCCCAGGCGTTGGGCAAAACCAGTATCCTGGGCCCACGATGCAGCCCCCGAAACATCAATGCTTTGGCTTTTTGCGATTCAACGCCCGACATAGTGTCCTCGTTCAGCATTCAGCATTCAGCACTCAGCACTCAAACTGAATTTGTCATCCTGAGCGAAGCGAAGGATCCCTGTGCTGCCACTGCCAAGGCGCAAACACACCGGACTCATCTTGGCTGAGTGCTGAATGCTCTTTTCACCCTTCGCTCTTGCGCCTGCGGGCCATAAACTTCCCCACACTCACCAGTGCCCGGCCCACGGTCCCGCACCCGATCTCCACCGACTCATCGCTTGCCGTCACCCGCAACGTGTAAAACCGTCCGTCGAACGATTCGAGCACCGCGTCAGCCCGTACCCGCGCACCAATCCCGCACGAAGCCCGATGCTCAATATTGATCGCCGTCCCCACCGTGATCTCATCCCCTTCGCAGTACGGTTGCAGCGCGTGAAAGGCTGCGATTTCCATTAAGCGGATCATCTCCGGAGTCGCATATACCGGCGGCAGCTCCGCATTATGCGCCGTCAATGTATGTTTGAACTCAACCGTTACCTCAGCGCTGCCCCGCGCCCCAATCGGCATTTCCTTGGCCATGGAGTCCTCACAAAAAGAAAAGAGCCCATGATTCTATCGAATCATGGGCGCGATTCCTCAGGGTTCCTTCTGCCTTGGTGGTTAAAGGAGGACCTGTCAACATTCACAAGGCGCTACCCTCCACCCGACCCCAGAAACGCCTCCACCTTCTGCGGATCCATTCGCCATTCGCGCATTCTCTTCTGCGCCTGATCCCATTCGCTCGCACTCATCGTCGCCTTCATGCTGGCGGCCCGGCTGAGCGATTCCTTGTCACCGGCAAGGGCGGCCCGCAGATAGCGCATGAAAGCCTCGACCCGATCCGTTTTCCCTGCTTCGCCGCTTTCATACATTTCACCGAGCGTCCGCAACGCCAGCGTATTGTTCCAATCAGCGGCCTGGGTAAAGTGCTGGATGGCCTGCTTAGGATTTTTCTCGACCCCCAGCCCGCCACGGTAAATGAGACCAAGACAAGCTTCGCCCGCGTCCGACCGCTGTTTTGCGGCCGCTTCGCACCACTTCCGACCTTCCGCATAATTCGCGGGCGTGCCCCTCCCCGCGATCAACGCCTCGCCCAAATTTACCTGCGCGTCTTTGTCTCCGCGCTCGGCGGCCTGCCGGTACCAGCGTATCGAGGTCGCGTCGTCCTGCTTGACTTCACCGCCCTTGGCATACATCTCGGCAATCGTGCGGAGAGCTGCGCTGATCATGTAAGGACGAAGTTCCGCATCCATCCTGGCCACCGCGTCGATTGCATTGCGGGCGCCCGCCTCTTTTGCCAAGGTGAACCAGGCATAGGCGGCTACGTCGTCGACGTTGAGTCCATCCCCGTTGTAGTACGCCGTAGCCAGGTTGAACATGGCCAGTCCGTTTCCCCGGCGCGCCGCTTCGCGGTACCACGCCACCGCCTGCTCTTTGCTTTGCTCCACTCCGCTGCCCGTGCGGTACATGATTCCCAGGGCATTATCCGCATCCGCGTTGCCCTGGTCTGCCGCCTGGTGATACCACTTCAGCGCCAATTCAAAACTCTGCGCCACTCCATTCCCGTCGGCATAGGCCTCCCCCAGCGCAAACTGCGCTTTGGGGTCACCGGCATTCGCCCGGTCAATCAACTGCCTGATTTCCGCCAGCGAGTGTTTCTTCGGTGAGTTCACGCCCGCGGCCTTGGCCGCCGTCGCTTCCTGTGCGCCGGCAACCTGTGGCATCGCCAGAACCAGCATGAGGATGAGATGAAAAACCAGCATAGCGACGGGAGTATACCGCCGGGACAGAAAATGTGAAGCGATGGTTCTGTGGCAAAAAGAGCCGCGGTTCACCCGCGGCCCAATACTGCAATGGAAAATCCAAAAGTCTGTAATCTTCCTCATGCGGCCTTGGCCATCCGTCGCGCTTCAATTCCGTCCAGCGCGCGCCACAAAGCCTTAGCGGCATGCTCCGCCGCGGTCAGCGCTTTCTCCGCGCTCTCCGGACTCGCCGCCACCCGCTTCGACAACTGATCTTTCCACACCCGCGAGTGATACACATCGGCCGTCATGTGCAGCGTGAAATACCCGCAGGTTTTCTTGTCGGCGCCGTAGGTTTCCTTCAGTCCGCGCTCTTTTTCCCTGGCCACCCGCGGCACCTGCGATTCGTAGGCGTAATACGCGGCTAGTGCTTCCTCCGGCGTTCCCCGGTCGCTGATGCGATGATAGAAATCCGTCAATTGCCTGACCTCGGCCAGCGGTTCGTGGGCCCACACTTCCCGGCTTCCCCCCATGCCTTCGACGAAGTCCAGCCACATCTCCGCATGCGGACGCGACGGCTCTCCATACAAATCTTCCGTGCCCTTTTCATCCAGCATGTTGGCCAGCACCGCGCGCCGCAGTTCGCCTTCATCCAGGCGTATGCCAAACTCCGCCAGGTAGGTTGGAAACGCTTCCACATGGTGATAGTAGTCGCGGCCGTACGCCCGCAGATCGTCGTGCGTCAGTTCTCCCGCGCTCCACGCCTTGTAAAACGGATGGCAAAGCAAATCGTATTTCGCGATACGGGCATCAAGTTCTCGAAAAAATTGCTCACTGGTCATGGTAGCCACTCCCCTTATGAACCCAACAATATACATGCTCGTCGTCATCCCAGCCTGTGATAAACCCCGGCCTGGGTTCACTCGTCACCGACAACTGCGATCTTTTTCAGCAGGATAAGTATTTCCTAGTTATGTACTGTGCCCGCGCAAGCATGACTTTGCTCCTGCTTTGGGCTGCCACTGGGGCGGCGCAAAGCACGCCACCGCAAATCCTGCGCATTTCGCCCACCAGTGGTCCGGAAGGTGCCACGGTCGAAATTATCGGTAGCCATTTACAAAACGCCACCTCGGTACTTTTCGGAAAATCGCCGGCAACTTTCAAAATCACTTCTCCGGAAAGCCTGCTCGCTCGTGTTCCCCGCTGGACCTCCGAATCTCCGGTCACGGTGGTGACTTCCACCGGCAGGGCCACTTCGTCAATCGCTTTCCTGGTCCGCAACGATCCTCGTATCCCCGATGACGCCGGCTGGAAAGCCGGATACGTCAACCCCGTGCCGCCGCCCTGGCCCTTCCATTCCGTTCTGCTCTGGGGAATCGCCATCGCCGATACGCGCGTCGCGGACCATGAGTCCGCCGGGGTTGAAATCGCTTCCACCCAACTCTCCTGCCGCGTGGATGGCAAAGAGATCGTGCTCACCGACGATCGCGGCGACCTTCGCGGAGGCCTCTACCTGCGCCATCCCTGGTTCGGCTCTGACAACTTTCATGACGCCCTGCCCTTCGCCTACGACCGCGCCCGTCAAATCGTAATCCTGCATGTGGGCCGCCGCCCCGACCGGGTCTGGCACTTCTGGCCTCCGTCCCACCGTCCCACCATTCCACCCGGCAAACTCGACGGCTGCACCGCCAAAACCCGCGTCCGGATCTCCCCCGGGGCTCTGCTGCAATTGGGAATGGACTACTGGCGAGACGCGACCGTCCCCTGGGCAGGGTCCGACGGCAACAACCACGAAGCCGGCGCCAGCCAATGGTACCTGCCGTCGCCCGAGTGGCAGGAAGCCATCTTCACCGACATCGACGGCCCGCGGTTCTGACTGGTTTATCGGCCGCCTTTCTGTTCGCGCTCTCCCGGCTGGACGGTTCGCCTTTGTGTCCCTTCGTGTCCTTTGTGGTTTAAGCCTTTCCCAGCCTCTTGCTAGAATGTCGTAAGCCATTCTCCCCGCGGAGTTCCAGCAAAAACGTGCAGTTCACCGAACAATTCGATGTGGTCGTAGTCGGCGCCGGGCACGCCGGCTGCGAAGCCGCCACCGCCGCGGCCCGCATGGGCCTGAAGACCGCCCTCTACACCCTCAACCTCGACCTCATCGCCCAGATGTCCTGCAACCCCGCCATCGGGGGCATCGCCAAAGGACACCTGGTCCGCGAAGTCGACGCCCTCGGCGGCATCATGGCAGAAGTCACCGACGCCGTCGGCATCCAGTTCCGCCTGCTCAACACCTCCCGCGGCCCCGCCGTCTGGAGCCCCCGCGCCCAATGCGATAAACAGGCGTACCGCGTCAAAATGCGCGAAGTCCTGGAATCGCAACCCAATCTAAGAATCAAGCAAGCCGAAGTCGCCGACCTGATCATCGAGACCTGTCATCCCGAGCGGAGTGAGGCGAAGCCGAGCGCAGTCGAGGGACCTGGCGTTTCCCCTGACGACCAGCGACTGACGACTGACGACCGTGTCATCCGAGGCATCAGACTGCGCGACGGACGCACCGTCGGCGCTTCCGCGGTGATCATCACCACCGGCACCTTCCTCAACGGACTCATCCACTGCGGCGAACAGCAATATCCCGCCGGCCGCTCCGGCGAACCGCCCGCCGTCTTACTGGGAGAAGCTCTCAAGAAACTGGGCCTGCGCGGCTGCCGCCTCAAAACCGGCACTCCTCCGCGGCTCGACGGCCGCAGCATTGACTGGTCGCGCTTTCAGGAACAACCCGGCGACCTCGATCCCACGCCCTTCAGTTTCCGTACCCGCCGAGTCACGCATCATGACCGCCAGGTCCCGTGCTATATCGCCTTCACCACGGAAGAAACGCACCGCATCATCCGCGAGAATGTCCACCGTTCGCCCATGTACAGCGGCCAGATTCAGTCCATCGGGCCCCGCTACTGTCCTTCCATCGAAGACAAGATCGTCAAGTTCCCCGATAAGACCACGCACCAGCTCTTCCTCGAGCCCGAAGGCCTGAACACGCATGAGATCTACGTCAACGGCATGAGCACCTCGCTGCCCATTGACGTGCAGCTCGCCATCTTGAAGTCGATTCCCGGCCTGGAGTCCGCCGACATGCTGCGCCCGGGCTACGCCATCGAGTACGATTCCATTGACCCCACCGAGCTCGAGCGCACGCTCGAGACCAAAAAAGTTTCCCGCCTCTTTCTGGCCGGACAAATCAACGGCACCAGCGGCTACGAAGAAGCCGCCTGCCAGGGCCTGATGGCCGGCATCAACGCCGCGCTCCAAGTGAAAGAGCAGCCGCCGCTCATCCTCGATCGCACCGAGGCCTACACCGCCATCCTCATTGACGACCTGATTTCCAAGGGCACCAACGAGCCCTACCGCATGTTCACTTCGCGCGCCGAGTTCCGCCTGCACCTGCGCATTGACAACGCCGACCGCCGCCTCACCCCCCACGGCCGCCGCGTAGGCATGATCAATGACGCAGCCTGGAGCGGCTTCCAAGCCAAGCAAGCGCGCCTGGAATTCATGAAGCAGCGGTTAGAGAAAACGAAACTGACGGCAGCGATGTTCGACGACATCGCTGCCTGTCATCCCGAGCGCAGTGCGGCGCAGCCTGCGTCCGTCGCTGCATCCCGGCCAGGCGCAGCCTGCGTCCTCGTTGTCATCCCGAGCGGGTGAGGCGCAGCCGAACGAAGTCGAGGGACCTTGTGTTCCCGCCGTTGATCTCACTTCCGCGCTCGGCCAGTCCCTGGCGCAATTGCTGAAGCGCCCGGAAGTCACCATCGAACGGCTCGTCCCCATCCTGCGCGCGCTCGATCCTGATTTTTTTGCGACCGTCGACGAGCTTAGTCCGAACGGCGTCCCGCTCGCCGCGCAGGCGCGCAACGACCTGAAGTCGGTCGAGACCGAAATCAAGTACGCCGGCTACCTCCAGCAGCAGCAGCGCGCCATCGACCGCCTGAAGAAAGCCGAGCAGCGCAGTATTCCCGAGTGGTTCGACTACCAGTCGGTCAGCGGCCTCTCCCGCGAAATGCAGGAAAAGCTCTTAAAAATTCGCCCCCGCACGCTGGCCCACGCCTCGCGTATTCCGGGCGTGACGCCTGCCGCGGTGTCCCTGGTCAACGTCTACATAGAAATCCAAGCCAAACGCCGCCAGCAAGCCGCCGCGCTCTAGCTTTTCTCAGCAGCGGTCACTGCGGTCAAGGGCCCTTCCATGTCCGAAAACGGCCAGCCATTTCCGGCCGGATGTTCTATCTTGTTTCCGACACCATGTGGCTCGACCCCATCATCTGCGCCCGCGCCCGCCGCACTCGCGACCCGCGCTTCGATGGACGCTTCTTCATCGGCGTCCGAACCACGCGCATTTATTGCCGCCCCGTCTGTCCCGTACGCTCGCCCAAAGAAGAGAATGTCCGTTACTTCCCCACCGCCGCCGCAGCCGCCGCCGCCGGATTCCGTCCCTGCCTGCGTTGCCGCCCCGAGTGTTCGCCCGGCACGCCGGCCTGGTTCGGAACCTCCGCCACCGTCTCTCGCGCCCTGCGTCTGATCGGCGAAAGCGCTCTCGAAGATGGCAGCATTGACTCCCTGGCTGCCCGTGTCGGCATTGGCTCTCGTCATCTGCGCCGTCTCTTTCTGCAGCATCTCGGCGCCAGTCCCGTCGCCATCGCTCAGACCCGCCGCCTGCACTTCGCGAAAAAGCTGATCGACGAAACCCACCTTCCCATGAACCAAGTTGCGTTCGCCTCCGGCTTCGGCAGCGTACGCCGCTTCAACGCCACCTTTCAGAAGACCTACCGGCGCACCCCGACGCACATCCGAAATCTCGCCCGCCACACCCCTGCCCAGGAAGAACACGAATACCGCTTCCTGCTTCGCTTCCGTCCGCCTTTCGATTGGAAGGGGCTTTTGGAATTTCTCGCCCCGCGCGCCACCCCCGGAGTGGAAGCCGTGGGACCGGCCAGCTACCAGCGAGTTTTCCATCTCGACCATCAGGCGGGATGGTTCGAGGCCACGCTCGACGCGGCTGCAGGCGCGGTGGCGCTGCGCATTCACTTTCCTGATCCGCGTTCTCTGTTCCTGATCGTCGAGCGGGTGCGCCGCCTGTTCGACCTCTCCGCCGATCCTGGCGAGATCGCGCATCCGCTTCGCCGCGACCCGCTGCTCGCCCGCCGCATCTCTGCCCGTCCCGGCCTGCGCGTTCCCGGTTCATGGGACGGCTTCGAACTCGCCATTCGCGCCATCCTCGGCCAGCAAGTCACCGTCAAGGGAGCAACCACCCTGACGGGAAGACTGGTCCGCGAATTCGGTACGCCGGTCGCCGCCAATCACCGACTGACTCATGTTTTTCCCTCCGCCGCCAGGCTTGCCGATGCCGATGTGGCCCGCATCGGTCTGCCGCGCGCCCGTGCCCACACCATCCGCGCGCTGGCTCGAGCCGTCACCGAGGGTGACATCCGCTTCTCTGGCACGGCCAACGTCGAAGATTTCCTTGAGCGTTTCCGCAGCCTCCCCGGCATCGGCGACTGGACCGCCCAGTACGTCGCCATGCGCGCCCTGGGAGAGCCCGACGCTTTCCCCGCCGCCGATCTGGGATTGCTCCATGCCACCGGCCTGCGCCATCCTCGCGAGCTCGAAGCCCGCTCCCAGGCGTGGCGGCCCTGGCGCGCCTACGCCGCCATGTATCTCTGGCAGACCAATCAAAACGAAAACCAGACAATGAAGTCACCGGCGTCCTCGCCCGCTCCGGCGACAGAGATTAGCCCGGCAGGTAAGCGCCGGGGCGTCTCCCATTTCAGCCACCCGCGTCCGCTTCAGCGGACGGCACCCGCGAGGCACGAACCATGACTTCCTACACCCAAATCGACAGTCCCCTCGGACCGCTTCTGCTCGCCGCCGATGACGCCGGCCTGCGCCATATCGAATTCATGAAGAGCAAGCGCGCCCACCCACCCCATCCAGAATGGCGCGAAGACGCCCGCCCCCTGCAGGAAGTCATCCTCCAGCTCCGCGCCTATTTCGCCGGAGATCTCGAAACCTTCGATCTTCCTCTGGCTCCCGCGGGCACGCCCTTCCAGCAAAACGTCTGGCGGCGTCTCTGCGACATCCCCTACGGCGAAACCATCTCCTACGGAGAACTCGCCCGCCGCATCGGCAACCCCAACGCCTCGCGCGCCGTCGGACTTGCCAACGGCTCCAATCCCATCCCCGTCATCATCCCGTGCCACCGCGTCATCGGCAGCAACGGCAAACTCACCGGCTACGGCGGAGGCCTCCCCATTAAAGAGAAGCTGCTCGCCCTGGAGCGTCGGCAACTCACGCTGATTTAAGCTTTTCTCCGTGGCCCTTGCGTCCGCTTTGCGTACTTTGCGGTTAAAAGCATTTTTTTCGGTTACCATAGAAAAAGCGCTGGAAAGAAACTCCCCGCATCGAAACCAGTATGAACAAACTTGTCGCTACCCTCACGCTCCTGCTGGTCGCCGCCTTCGCGCCAGCTCAGAACGACACCTCCGCCCTGAAACCTCCCAAGGGAGCTCAGGTCGCCATCGTGGTCTTCGAAGATCTGCAGTGCCCCGACTGCCGCCGCGCCGCCCCGCTGGTCGCCGAAGCCGGACGCACCTACAAGATCCCCGTCGTCCGCCACGACTACCCCCTGCCCATGCACAGCTGGTCGTTTGAGGCCGCCGTCATCGCCCATTATTTCGACTCGCATTCCAAGACCTTGGGCAACGAGTATCGCGACTACATGTTCCAGCACCAGCCGGAGGTCACTCCCGCCAACTTGCGCGGCTTTTCCGAGAAGTTCGCCGCCGACCACAAAGTCGATCTGCCTTTCGTGGTTGACCCGCAGGGCAAGTTCGCCGATGAAGTCCGCGCCGACCGCGATCTCGGCCAGCGCATCGGCCTTGAACACACGCCGACCATCTACGTGGTCAGCAACAAGACCCAGGGCAAGCCGTTTGTGGAAGTGGTGGACCGCAGCCAGTTATTTCAGCTGATTGACGCCATGAAGAGCGAGTAGCAGCCGCAGCCTGGCTGCTTGATTCAAGGCGGAGGTCCCGGCCGCGGAGCGGCGATTCAGAAGGCCAGCCCCAAGGTTCACTTCTGGCTGCGCGTCAGGGACGAAGATTAGGACTCGCTCCCGGCATTACTCACCGCAATTTTCTCATTCCAGGTCGAGCGCAACCCTGAGCCTGTAGGACCTCAGCTTGCTACCTTTTCGCCCCGCTCTTCCGCAGAATATCCAGCGCGAACTCCCGCACCCAGTTCACCGCCACTCCCGTAGCCCGCCTGCTCCAGTGCCGCAAGGTCCGTCCTTCCACGCGATGCGGTTGTCCGGCTTCCAGGTGCTCGAAATCAAGCCCGCCGAGAACGCCCCTGCGTACAGCGGAATCTGCGGCCGCCGCTCCTGCTCGGTGTCGTTGTAGGTCACAAAATTGCTTGCAAGATCGCATGTCTGCGTGCGCGGCCAGAATCCCGCTGCAGCGACAAAAGTCGTACCGAGGCTCATACCCCATACCCGCATTTCCCGCCGCAACCAGCTGTTTTCCACCACGAACTGCCCATAGTGTGACGCAAACGACGGCCCGTATCCGCCGAATGCCTCCACCCCACTCATAAGGAGTACCCCGCGCCTGGTCGATGCCCGCCGCGAAACGCCCGCGCCAAATACGAACCCGCCTTCAAATAGGTCTGCCGCAAATACACCTCGCGCCGCTGCCCCAGCGTCAGCGGCACCAGCTTGCCCTGTGTCGGAATATAAGGACCAATCAGCCACACCAATCGGCAGATCCTTCATTTTGCTCGCCACCGATGATGATCTTCGGTCTCGCCACTGGGCTTCTGCCGCGTGTGCGGTGAAGTGTCCTGCGCGATCAGAGAAACTTGCGGCTGCGTTTCCTCGCGTGGATCAAGATATTTCACGGCCGAAGGAGCCGTCGGGAGTGGTGCTTCGGATTCCGGAGATTGCTGGCCCAGGCAACAGGCCGTCAGCAGCAGCAGGATGCAGGCCAGACGGACAGCGAACGAAGGCAAACGAGAAACCTCCCGAAAACCATACCACAGGACTTCTGATGCCGTTGTTGTATACAACCGTCGCGGTGAGTTGATGATTTGGCTAAGTTGCTTCCGTTCCCTTCTCTCCCTCGCAGGGAAAATGCGAGCACGCTGATAAGGCGAGGCAATAGACGATACACACAAGCATCTTCTGCATTATTGCGACGTTAGAATGGGCTGGCGTAGCACAGCGCGCATCGCGCAGGCTGCGGCTGGGTGGGACTTTCAAATCGACAATCCACAATCGACAATGTTTTCTCTACCCTCTCTCGAACGCATGCTTCTTCTCCAACTCCGCCAGCGCCGCCTGCATATCCGCTTCAAATTTTTCCTGCTGCGCCATCAAAGCCTGGTTCGCCCGCGCGTAGCGCCGCTCCAGCGTGAATAATCCTTCTTTCGCCATGCGGTTCGCGATCTCCACCACATGATCGGTGGTCGCGTCCACGTACAGCGCTTCGGTCGGGTCCCCCAGCCACACGTCACCGCCCGTGACTTTCGTCTGCCAGTAGACCTTGCGCGCGATCAGCAGCCGTATCTCCTCGTCGCCCGCCTTGCCGAAGAACCATTGCTTGCGCTTGAAGTCATAATGCCGGCTGGAAAAATTCACCGGCACCAGTTTCCCCGACTTCACAAACTCCACCTGCCGCCGGTCCACTTCCTTGCGCAGCGCATTGATCACCGGCCCTTCAACATCTTTCGGTTCGAGCGACGGCACCACTTCTTTCAGCGTCGCCGACAAGTTCACCGCCACCGGAGCATGCAAACCCGCGGCATTCTCCAGATGAACGTCCGTGTGCAGCACCCAGAAGTCCGACCCTGAGGTGGAGCGGTGAAACGGCCACTTCAGCTCAAACCACAGCGGCAGCCCGCTGAGAGTGACGTAAATTTTCTTATCCCCAGTTCCATTTTCAGCAGTCATGCCAATCTGATCCCCACAGTAGACCGAGTATTGTATTCATCCTCCCACTTAAACGTCCAAATCCGCAAACCCGGAGGAAAAAGCCCACGAAAAAAGAGCAGCCATTCCACCTGTAAACCACACTGATACGTAATCAAGAAGGTTCCAAGCAACCATCGACAATCTGGGTTGTACTGGCTACCGGGTACTGAGAACTCACTCCGACCCGTGACCCCAATCACCGCAATAATTTCCAGCCGTGCGACCATAGAACAGACGGCGAGGTGTGCCATGAATGACAGCGTATTTTTCGCAACATTCGATCCTCTCTACGTCAACGCGCCGGACGCCTGCAGTCTCTGCATCGCCCAGCCTCCCATCTTCGATTACGAATACGCTCTCGAACAGGAGAACGGTGAACGCCAATACATTAAAGGATTCTGTTGCGCCCGCTGTGCCGCCGACCTGCTGAAGAAACTGGCGAACAACGAAGCCCACGAATGGGCCGAGGAAGAAGCCGCCCTGCAAGCCGAGGACCTCGATGTCACCGACTTCCAGAAGCGGCGTTTAGCCACCTTCGGCAACGTGAAATAGCTGCATGTGGCGCGGGCCCTGGTGCCCGCGAAACCTCTAGCCGAGCGACAACGAGTCAGTGACTCGTGGAGTCCATCCTCGCTTTGCGAAACTGCCCTCTGTCATTCCGAGAAGCGACGAAGAATTCCGACAGGGGCTCCCCGCGTAAGACCTGGCGTTGAAAAAGCCTGGGACTTGGCTTCGTGTCCCTGGTGGTCAAGGTTTTTCTTCGCGGCCTTTGCTCCCTCGACCACTCTTCTCCAAATCCCGCCAACTTCCGGCACCATCCGAACCCAGAAATCCGAGCTTTGTCCCACCCAGTAACCAATCCGATTCTTAACTCCGCCGATACCCTCGGGACCCTACGCAAAAAAAGGGGCGGCCCCGGGGACCGCCCTGTGAAAACGAATCCGCTCAGTGAGGCCGGTCCGACTTCGGAGGCTCCGGTTTCGCCTCCCGTGGCGCGGGTTTCGGCGACTGACGCGGAGCGGGCGCCGAACGCTCCCGCTGCTGCTGCCAGTTGCGATACTTCTGCTCCTCCTGCTGCGCCTGCTGCGGACTCGGCTCGCGCTGCGGAGGCGCCGGTTTCGCCAGCGGATGCGACCAGTTCTGCGGTGGCCGATCATTCCCGCCCGGCTCCACCGGACGCGCCACGTTATTGTCGGGCCGCTGCCCACCTCGCGCCGCAGGCTCCTGCGGACGGTTTCCTTCCGGCGGCCGCGGCACATTGTGTCCCGGCTGCTCCATATTGTTATTGTTGTTCGGCCGCGGTGCTTCATTCGGCCGCACCGTCTCCGTCGGTCGCGGACTTTCATTGGGCCGCGGCGTCTCGTTCGGCCGCGCCGTCTCATTCGGACGTGCCGGTTCATTGGGACGCGCCACCTCGGCCGGACGGTTGGTCGGTCTTGGTCCCGGTCCCGTTTCCCCAGGAGGCGTATTCGGCTGCCTTTCGTTGTGCGGCATATTCTGCTGCCGCTGTTCGAACGATGGCTGCGGCGGCGCCGGAGTCCGGTTCGCCACCACCTGCCGCCGTTGCACCGCCGCCGGAGGCCGCACCCGCGCCGGTGCTCCCGCACCCAGCACGCTGCCCCGTATCGGTTGCGCCGGAGATTCGTGGGTCACCTGCGCCTCCGCCAGTTGCCGGTCATCCACCCGCATCACCGCCCGGCCCACCGGACGCGCATTCACAAACGTGTCGCGCGGCACCACTGTCACTCCGTTCCTCACATGCTCATTCACATAGGTGACGTGGGTGACATTCACGTTGTTGTAGACGTTCGTCACCCGGGTGATGTTCACCGTCGTATTGGTAATGTTCACCTGGTTCACATAACCCCGGCTCACCCGGTACCCCGGCACAAACACTTCTCCCGGAGCCAGCGGGAACCATCCCACGGCCGGTCCCCCACCGCCCACCGCAATCCCTACTCCGCCAACCCACGCCACCAGCGCCGGCGCGTACACCGGACGCACCACCACCGGCCCCGGCACCCAGCACCATCCCGCTCCCACATACGCCCAACGCCCGTAGTGGAAAGGAGCGAATCCCCACGGCTCATCTTCCACCCAGGTCCATCCCCACGGACCGATATACGCCCAATGCCCGTAGCGATACGGAGCCCATCCCGGCGCCACGCCCGTCGGCACCCACACGTTGCCGTAACCCGCCGCGTAGTTCCAACGTCCGTAGTCATCGAGATCTTCGTAGCCCGTCATCTCCGGCGAAATGTAGTTCGGCGTCACTCCCGCATCTTCCCGCCGGTCCCGCTCGAACCCCCAGCGATCAAACCCGTCATCGGGAGGAACCTGATCAATGTCATGACTCAATTGATCGCTGCCGGTGAAACGCGATTGCTGCCCGCCCAGCACGGTATACTCCGCACCGCCGCCCGCGGCTTCCCCTTGTCCCTTCCACACCGTGATCACGGTAGTGTCGCCCGCTTGGTTCACGTCGATCCGGTACTCGCCCGGACGCCGCACCGTGAACGCCAGGTTCGGCGTGTCCACTTCGAAATCATCGTCGTCGTCCAGATGCCGCACCCGCAGCATCAACGATCCCTGCGCCAGCCGCAGCTGCGTCGCCCGGTCATCCAGGTTCAGAAACGTCATGCTGGTCTCCGCACCCATGCGCAACACCGTCGAACCCACATGCAGCTCAGCCCGCGCATCTTGGTCCGCCCACAAATTGTCCCCCGTGGTCAGCGGACGGTTCTGCACCGCCTGCAACCAGTCGCCTTCCCCGCCCGGCTGGAACGACACCGAGCCTTCCGCATAGTTCATGCGCGCAATGCGTCCCGGAGGATCCTGCTCCTGCGCTCCCGCCCTCTGCGGCACCACCAGCATCATTGCCATCACCGCAGCCGCAACGCCCGTCATCAAGAGCTTCGCTGTCTTCATTTCGTTTCTCCTGCCCTCTCATTCAAAACCCGTCTCCCCTGGAAAAAGTTCTGGCCCATCACGCTCAGGGTACTCCAACTCCGGTAACCAGCTGATTTACTTCAGAGATCACACCGCATCAATCTGAAGCCCATTTGCAAAACAGTCCATACCCTTGAATCCCTAGAGAAAAAATAAAGATCATCGCGGGCAACCCGCAGCCTGAATTGAAAAGCAAACCCGGGTGCCCATGCTTTCGCGTTCTTTGCGAAAGAGTGGAATTCCACGAACCCATCCCCCCTGGGCGCCCGGAATAGAAAAGGGCGGCCAAAGCCGCCCTTCCGATCGCAAGACTCGACCACTACCGCGCCGCCACGGTCTCCCGCACAAAGCCAGCCGCAATCTTCTCCAGCAAATGCTGCATGTCGCTTCCCGTATCCAGATTCGAGTCCACATACGGATGCCGCCCGCCATCGGTGTGCAACACCAGCACCCGCGTCCCCCCATACGCCTTCTTCACCATGTACGGCAGATGATGCCGGTCATCCCGGGTCAACGTCCCACCCAGAATCACCAGATCAAACGAGCCGCTCTTGAGCGCATCCTGCACCCCTTTGCGTCCCAGCGCCGTCTCCACCTGATGCCCAGCCTTCTGCATCGCAGCCGCCTGCTCCGCCATCACGTCCGCATCACCTTCGCCATAAAGAATCGTCAATTTTGTCGAGGATTTCGCCATGATCGAACAGTCCTTTCCCAACTGTCTGACTCATGACCCTATCAACCCCGCCGCGCCAGGAAAACATCACCAAAGACCACCACCAATCGGCACATGTAGGGCGGACACTCCTGTCCGCCGCCGTTGACGTTGACGTTGACGTTGCTTGTTGCTTTTGCCGTTGCTTTTGCTGGTTGCCGTTGCTTGTTGCCGTTCGCGCGCCTCGGGAATCAAAATCAACCCCAAGATCAAAAGCGGCGGACAAGAGTGTCCGCCCTACATACGTGGGGCTGCGATGCCGAATGAGCAGGTCACCCCACACCATTTCTAATCCCGCCCACAAACTCCCCGCTTCCGCCACCACTCTCAATATCATTGTCATCCCGAACGAAGTGAGGGATCTGCAGTTTCCAGACCACCAGAGAAAATGCAGACGGTTTTGAAGATCACTCCATGAAGAGATGGCCCCGGCCATCACCCCACCTCACGCAGCGGCGGACGCCCTCGTCCGTCCGACGCAGCAACGCTCCGCAACTTACCAGACTCCAGCCCCGGAGGGAGGGCAGAGATTAGCCTGGGTGGCACGTCCTTGTCTCCGTTCTTTGGAGACACGGGGCGGGGCTTCCCTTCGGATAACTTGCCAGTTCATTCCCCAGCGCCCGTATTTTCGCGCAGTCCACTGCGATTCGCTCTAGACCGGACCGCCAATCCCGCCGCAGGTTCTTTGCGCATACCGTTTCGACGGACGGCTGCAGCCATGATCAAGGCCTAACTTAGGAGAGGATGGGGCCGCTCCCCGCTATCCTGTTAGCCCTGAGAGATTCGACGTTCGATCCTTTGTAGGTTCCTCTGAAGTTCGCTACTGGCAGCACGCCAATCAAACGAGGCCGACTTTTCAGCCAAGGGTTGCCACTGGGCGTCCAGGTATTTTCTGAATATCTCCGCGCGCTCCAATCTGTCACGCAGCGCTGCAACGTCCGCTATTTGGGATCGCGTCGATAGATCAACGATCGGTGTGTCAACTACAACTGCGTCGATATAAGCAAAAGTCTTAGCGAGTTTGCTGACGGTGTAGGCACCTATGGTCGTTATTCGCAGGTTGGTTACTGATATGGCGCCTTGAAAACGAGGGTTCGATTCAAAAAGCTTTTTTGTCCAGCCCGCGGTCTAGCGCGTACCGAACCTGTGCCGGTTGGAAACCGAGTCCTTGCGCGAAGTCGAAGACTGCTTGCAGATCTACGTACCCTTCAGTACCAGCGTTGGTCCTTGAAGACCGTTCCACAAAGGACACGATGCCAGGAAGAAGGAAGTGCTCGCGCCCGTCCGGAGTCGATATGTCAAAAAGGTTCGCTATCCTAGAAACGGAGGCATCGTAGTGTATGTGGTCGCTTGTAGAGGACAGCTCGCATAAATTCATGGACCGGAATCGTGTAGGAAAGCGCCTCCCGGTAAGCGGCCGTTATTTTCTCTGCGTCCACATGTCCTGAACCAATGAAATCACTGACGAACTCCAACGCTTGCCGAGTGTTTCCGCCGCTCACGTTATCAATGAACTCAATCAGCTCGTGACTTTTCTCAAAGGATTCAAGAAGGACGTGCAGGTACTCTGATAATTTCTCCGAGCTGAAAGTCAGATTCTCTGGAAGTATGCCGGTGTGCCAGTCTCGCTCAATTCATCCAGCGCGAACCTGAGTCGCTTTGAGATTACTAGGTCTACTCGAGGCGGGGAAACGGTGAATACTCGGGGATGATATCCGCTTATAGATCCTTTTACACTCGACTGAGCAAATGTGTCAGGCCGAAGAGACATGAAGACCGTGGCTGGCCAATGCTCGGCTAAGCCTTGGCCAATTAGGAACACGCGTTCTTGAAATTCCGGGGGCCGCTGATCGATATTATCAAGGAAGACAACAACCGTCGTCTTTCGGCGTTCGCGATGTGCGTTAGAGAAGCCTTCAGGTGAGACGCTCGATCCTTCTTTTTGGAGTTCAGGAACTCAATTTCCTGCGTGAGGAACGCTTTGGGATCAATATCCCTTAGGGGAGCGAAAATGCCTTTCTCGAAGCGCAACCGGTCGAAGTGGTACACGCCCCTGACGAACCTATCTTCGTCGATATCGACACCGTGATCCTCCAACAACTGGGTGGCGCACCTCCTGAGGACGAAATCTTGTAAATCGATAGCAAGTCCAGGCTCGCGGCCAAAGTTGATGTAGAGCACGGTGGCCTTGTCCATGATTTCTAAGGCTTCCACGTTAATTCGGTACCTTATGAAAATGGTCTTACCATTACCCACGTCACCTAACAGGATTATCGGCCGCTGTTTGATCGCGCTGCCCCTAAGTCGGATGCGAGGTCCCTGCTAATTCCTGATCGATCCTGCACCGGTTGCAAGCTCGAAACCGTCATCTCCTCTTGAAGGACCGCTCAGTACCGCGTTTGCAAGATTTCTACTAATAAGAGCGTACTGGGAAAGTGCGCCGCTGCTGCAGTCACACTTTTCGAGGAAATCCTTTTCTATTTCTCGCACCTTTGGTGTGTCCTCGATCGCGAGCTGGCCTAATATCTGTAGCTCCGATTGGAAAGGATTCCTCCTCTTAAATCCTGGAAAGGCCAGAATCCGCTGGGACAGTTTTTCAGGAGGAGGCAACGCGGCCTCGCCTTTGAGCGCCGTCTAGATGTTCCTCGCAACTAATCCTCGTTTGATAGGTTTTGCAAGAGGTGGCGAAAGTCGTCCTGCGTCTCTTCAAGCGAGGATACACCAAGCCGAGACCATCGAGTGGGGAAATCCCGTCTTGTCGACTAGCTAAGAGCGCGACCACTTGATCACCGTTGGAACGACTCCCACACCTTATTCCGCGTTGTTGACAATAACCAAGCGCTTGCCTCAACGCTTGTTCGATTTGAGGAGTTGATTCGACCACCGTGTTGAGCTTTGCTGACGGCGTCGAAAGCCCTCAGGAAGTTCAAAATAAATGCCCTCTCGCTTCACCTCAATGACCGCCAATCGTACAGGTCGCCCAGTATATAGTCCGCGCAGGTGCCGTCGTACGATTCCTCAGAGAACAGTCCTCCTTGCTCCAGGCCAAGCGGTTGAAGACAAGGTCGTCTATCAACCCCAGTCTCGTTAGAGCTTCGTTGCGCCGAGGCCGTAGCTGTTGGCATTCGCCCAGGAAACAAGCTCACGGTCCTGCTGCGCAACCTCGAAGTCTCCTACCATTCGGTGACACCCCTCTTGCACAACTGTAAGTGCCGTGACCTTCTAAATGCCCGTCCTTCAGCGGACTGGCCCCCGTCTTTCGGCAAGTGAGTCTAAACCTTGATTGGGCGAGTGGGGATTCCCAACGCTGGACCGGTCGGGCAGACGCCAGAGGGGTTATTGCTCGACACTCGATGCTCATAACTACTCGGTACTCACTTCGCACCCCGCAACCCCCTGCAACTCCGCACTAACTCTGCAT
>CAWJAA010000010.1:0-10741 GCA_963840615.1 Terriglobia bacterium | reverse complement strand
CGTCACCTCGTACCGATCCTCCGGCGGGTACAACGCTCCTCCAAACGTCACCTCGGTATTCGCGTGCGTCGAAGAATCGGTCGCCGTTCTCCAGGCCGTCATGTGCACCTGCCGGCAACCGGTTTGCTCCACCACCTGCTTCAGGTTGTAAGGCCGTATCCCGCCGCCAGGAAGAATCTCGATCCGCCCCGCTGCCCTCTCCACCAGGCGCCGGATCAAATCCGCTCCCTCGGGAACACTCTCTTTCTGCCCGCTGGTAAGAATTCGCGTCACGCCCAAATCCACCAGTTGCTCCATCGCCACCAACCCATCCGGAGTCACATCGAAGGCGCGATGAAATACCGCTTGCCGCTCGCCAATTAAATTCCGCAATCGCATACATCGACGGATATCAATCTTCCCATCCGCCAGCAGAATCCCGAACACCACCCCATCCGCCCCTTGCGCGACCGCCGCTTCCGTATCCCGCTCCATGGCCGCCATCTCGGCCTCGGTGTAGCAAAACCCGCCGCTGCGAGGACGCACCATCACCATCACCGGAATCTTCAGCCGCCGCTTGGCTTCCTGAATCGTCCCGATCGACGGCGTCAATCCTCCCAGAAAAAGCGCCGAACACAACTCCACCCGGTCCGCCCCACCGCGCTCCGCCTCGATCGCGTCATCAATCGACCCACAACAAATCTCCAGCAGCACCTTCCCCATGCCCGCCCTCCGCTGTTAGCAGCACGTTTTCTTAAGAACACCAGCAAAATTTCTGCCGCACTTCCCACCAGCGAGGGAAGTTGCGGGAATAAATAGTCGTTCTCTTCCCACTTATTACTATCTTGATTCTCCCATCCCACCGCCACCCCAATCCCGCCAACTTCCACTCTTTTCTCGGAACACGGGGCTAAACCCTTGTTGTCGCCGTCGTACAAGGCCGCCCGTCCCACCTGTTAGCGACCTTGATTCGTCCTCGAGCTGGTTCCCTTTCTAGCTCCCTTCGTGTCCTTGGTGGTTTAAGGTTTTTCCAAAACAAAAAGGGACAGCCCGAAAGCCATCCCGTTTGCAACCCGAAACTGGGAACCGCCTACTTTCCCTTCAACATCCCCACCACCCGATCAAAGTCCTCCAGACTCCCGTACTCGATCGAGATCTTGCCCTTCCCCTTGCGATCGCGAATCCGCACTCGCATGCCCAGCACCTGCTCCAGCTGCCGCTGCGCCGCCCGTACATTCGGATCCACCCAGCGCGCCTTCCCCGGTTGCTCGTCTTTCTGCTGTCTCATCGGAAGGTTGATGTCGAACACCACCTGCTCCAACTGCTCCACCGACAGGTGCTCCTTCACCGCCTTCTCCGCCACCTTCGACGCCAACGAGGGATCAATCAGATTCAGGATCAGCCGCGCATGACTGAACTCCAGTTGCCCGTTCTGCAGAAAGACCTGCACATTCTCCGGCAAGCGCACCATCCGCATGTAATTCGAAATCGTCTCCCGCGACACGCCCACCCGCTGCCCAATCTGCTCCTGGGTCAGGTGAAATTGCTGGCTCAGCATCACGAAGGCCCGCGCCTGGTCCATGCAATTCAGATCCTGCCGCTGCAGGTTCTCCACCACCGTCATCTCGGCCGCTTGCTGCTCCGAGACCGGACGCACGATGGCCGGCACCTTGTCTTTGCCCGCCTTCTTCGAGGCCTTCCACCGCCGCTCGCCGGTGATGAGCACGTAGCGCCCGTCTTTCGCGGGACGCACCGTGATCGGCTGGATGACTCCATTCGCCTTAATGGACTCCGCCAGCTCCCACAAGGCGCTGCCGCCCTCCTCGGTTTCCAGATCTGGCGTCATGCGCCGGGTCTGGTAGGGGTTGGGATCAATCACCTCCAGCGGCAACTGCAGCACCGCCTCGCCCGGGGTCCGTGCGGCCTGCGCTTGCAGGTCGCCGATCACCGCGCTATGTTGGCCCGCCATGGCTGCACCCGGCAAAGCCGTTCCCGGCACCGGACGTGGCCCACCCGGGAGCAGCGACTCCAGCCCCCGTCCCAGGGCCTTGCGCTTATCCGGCGCCACCGCCGCCGGTTTCTCGGCCACAGGTTTTTCCTCTAACGTAGTTTTCTCGACAGTCGAATTCATAGTTTTCTCAGCATCCCTGGCGGAAGCCGCCTGCCCCATGGTTTCGCAAATCCCCCCGGTAACTGGCCCGAAGCCCGGCTTAATATATCGACACTCATCGATCTTGTATATTGATGGATATCAATTTATTTCTTTCCTTCCAGCGCTTCCACCGCGGCGCATTCACCACCTGCTTCTCCTCCGCCTCGACCGGCGTAGATTCCTCCACCGGCGCTTCGTTCTTCACCGCCAGCTCCGGCATGGTCCGCTCGATGATCTCTTTCGCCAGCTGGATGTAGCTCTCCGCCCCGCGCGAGCGTACGTCATACATCAACGCCGCCTTGCCGTGGCTCGGGGCCTCGGCCAGCCGCACGTTGCGCGGGATCGTCGTCCGGCAGAGCTTGTCTCCGAAGTAGCGTTTCAATTCCGCCGTGACTTGTTGCGCCAGGTTGGTGCGGTCGTCGTACATGGTGAGCACCACGCCTTCCACCGCCAGCTCCGGATTCAGACTCGCACGAATGCGCTCGATGGTATCGAGCAACTCCGAGATCCCTTCGAGCGCAAAGTATTCCGCCTGCATGGGAATGAGCACGGCGTCGGCGGCAACCAAGGCATTGAGGGTCAGCAGATCGAGAGCGGGAGGACAGTCGAGCACGATGAACTGAAAGCGGTCGCGCAAAGGGGCGAGCGCATCGCGCAGGCGAAATTCCCGCCGCTCCACATCGATCAGCTCGATGTTGGCGCCGATCATGTTTTTGTGCGCCGGCACAATCCAAAGCTGCTCAAGCTCTGTGGTTTTGACGGCCTCTTCCGCCGTCGCCGCTCCCATCAGCAAGTGGTAGGTGCTGATGCGTTCAGGATCTTTGACCAGGCCCAGGCCGCTGGAAGCGTTCGACTGCGGATCGCAATCGACCAGCAGAGTATTTACCTCTGCCGCAGCAAAGGACGAGGCCAGATTAATGGCAGTCGTGGTCTTGCCCACGCCGCCCTTCTGGTTGGCTACCGCGATGACGCGTCCCATTAGATTTTTGGAGAACCGAGAGTGAGCGCAGAATAGTCCGACTCAATGGGCAAATGCAATGACAGATTTCAGTGCAGGTAACTGATTCGGACATTTGCTTGATGGGAAAGAGGAACGGGAGGGTTCCGGCCAGACTTTCCACAGTGTTCCACGTGGAACACATCGTCGATTTGCACAATGTTCCACGTGGAACATTAGAGAGGTTTGCAGATCAACGTAATGTTCCACGTGGAACACTTGTGGAAAACTTTCCGACAATTTCCCACTTGGCTCGCCACAACAAGGCCGCCGAATACATGATGCTGCCAATTTGAAGGTAAAAAGTCGCATTCGTATCCCACTTGTTAGATTTCTGGTTCAGGCGTTCCTTGTTCCGACCAGCAGGATACGGGATTCGGAGAGCGGGATGGGGCTGGGATCGTGCCAGGTGAACCCGGGAAGCAGAGTGCGGGCGCGGTCGAGCTGGCTGGCTCCGATCAGCAAGGCGAGCTGACCTTGGGGACGGACCAGGCTGGCGGCCAGCGGGAGCGCCCGGTCGAAGTGTTCGACGGCACGCAGGGTGACAAGATCGGAGGCGGCGGCGGGGAAGTCTTGGCCGCGTCCGGCGAAGACCTTGGCATCGACCATGCCAAGCGCGCGGATGACCTCGCGCAGGAACGTGGCTTTTTTCTGGTTCGACTCGATGAGGGTGAGGCGCAGGTGGGGCGCCCAGAGCTTGATGGGCAGGCCGGGGAAGCCGGCGCCGGATCCCAGGTCGGCGTAGCTGGTGGCGGGCGGCGCCTGGCTTCGCCCGGGGAGGAAGAGGTGGCGGGCGGCGAACAGGGACTCCCCGAAATGTCGTGTCACGATATGTTCCGCATCGCGCACGGCGGTGAGGCTGATGCGGGCGTTCCAGCGGATTAATAGATCGATATAGATCGATATATGGGAGAGCTGGGAAGCGCCGAGCGGGGCGACGAGAAAGGGGTGGAGCAAGTGCTGGATGCGGGCGGAATCCATGGCAGGGCGATTGTAGACGAGTCGAAGCATGAAACCTGGCCGCCCGGCCGCTCGCGGCAGCCGGCGGCCATGCGGTTACTTGGCCGGGAGCGAAATCGAGTTTGGTATCGCCCTTCACGGTCAGGCTGGCGGTGGTGGCCTTGCCGTTGTGCCAGGCAGTGGCTTTGTAGGCGCCGTCTGGGACATCCTTGATCGAGTAGGCGCCCGCGGCGTCGGTTTCGGCGAAATAGGGAGAAGGACTGACCACAATGGTGCCGAACATCTCGGGATGCACGTTGCACAGCAGGGGCACGTTGCCGGGATTGTCGTACTTGAAGGTCAGGGTCTTGCCCTTGTTGAAAGTGCCGAGGTTGTGGCCCAGCCTCTTGTTGCCGGAAATATTCGGCCAGAAGACGTTGTGGGCGACGCTATCGTCGTTGCTGAACACGACCGTGGTGCCCTGCTGGATGACCAAAAGCGCGGGCGTAAACAGCATGCCCCGCTGATTCATGGCGGCAGTCTGGGTGGGAGCGGGAAACGTTTTGGCAGGCACAGTCTCAAGCACCACGGCCGATGGGCCGGTGGCTTTGACGTTTCCGCTCAGGGTGCCGGCAAACGCAGTGAGGCAGGAAAGCAGCAGGACAACCAGCAATCGAAGTGAATTTCATAAACGCTCCTGTTCAAGATGCCACCGTCAGTTGCGCGGTGGGTACAGCGACAAGTATAGATATGCATCCGCCGCCTCATCCGGGGTGAGGTAGGTAAAGACCGGCATGTGACCACGGACGGGGATGGGAGGTGAGCCTTCAAGCACGGGCGTACCCACGGTAATTTTGGTGACGAATTCGTTCAGGCTGAGGCGTGAGGTGAGCCGGCTGAGGGGCGGAATCTGCCCCTGGGAAAGTTGCCGAGGGCTGGGGTTGGGGCCGACCGAAGCATGGCAGATATGGCAGGTGGATTTGACGATGTGCTCGCCCACGCGCAAGGGTGGCTCGACGACCGGAACCTGCTGCTTCTCCGCGCCGGGGATGCCTGCAAGCTGCCGCAGGTAGGCGAACAGCGAGCGGACTTCGGCATCGGTCAGGTAAGGAGTGGGGGAAGGCATATCGGTGCCGCCGTTATGCAGGCGGTCGAGCAGCATGCCCTGGGCTTGCTGGGCGAGGGTCACGGCATCCTTCAAGGTCACGTCCATTCCCACCTTCTTCATGCGTTCGATGTACAGCCTTGCGGAGGTCGCCCGCACGGGATCGATGACAGAGTTGATTTCCGGGGGAGCGCCGGCGCCGGACGCGCCATGGCAGCCTTGGCACTTGAGGCGGTACAGGTCAGAGCCGTACAGGGTGGTGCTTTGGCCGGTGAACTGGTTGGAAAGCTGCAACGCGGGATGGGGCAGCGGCCATTCGCTAGGCATGGGGGCCGCGGGGCCGTAGACGCCGGACGACTTGCCCATACTGGTTTGGTCGAACGGGCGATGAAGGTGCTGCAGCCAGCTTTCGCCCTCCACCGGAGTCACCACCTGGGCGCACCCGGACAACGACAGCGCAAAAAGAAAAAGGACTGCCGCGACCACCCTCATTCCATGTCTCATGACAGTTCAGATGCCGTGACCGGGAGTCCAACCTGGTGATCATTTCGGTTCGGAAATGCCCTCAGGCTATGCCGCGGCGTCCGCTCAACAGGTTAATGACTAGAACCACCAATGCGATGACCAGCAGTAAGTGGATCAGGCTTCCGCCCAGACTGAAACTGAAACCCAGAAGCCACAAAAGCACAAGAACCACGAAAATGGTCCAAAGCATATTCATTCTCCTCTGCGAATGGTGAGCAGCCGCCGGCGCGTTCCGGCCGGGTCGAAGGTATTGGCCTCCAGGGATGCTCCTGCAGTGACTCTGCCTCATTCGCACAGGGAATGCTGAGCAGGATTGCTCATGTTGAAGGCATCCGACTTAACTGTGATTGTTTTGGGGCAAAGAAAGCAGGCGCCGGAGCAGACGAAGTGGAGCAGCTTTGGCCACTACGCGCTGCGGAAAACCGGCGTGGTCGAGATTGACTCCGAGTGGACGGCGCGAGATCGGGCGGAATGCGCCAGTGTTCCTCAACCCAGGTTAGCGCCCAAAAAACGGGCGCGAACCCGGGGCACCCGGCATCCGACTTACGTCCCGGATGGTTAAGGGTGACGAAATCCGGCGGCGGGGCAGACGAAGAGATTGGAGGTCATGCATCAATGGCAGGGGCTGCGGTACGAGACGAAGGTGCCGGAGGGGGATGGCTGGTGTTGGCTAGAGGATGCGGGGACACGCGGTGACGTTTCCCAATCTTGAGCAGAAGAAAACGGTGAATGACCCGTCTGTCCCCGAATTTATCCCCGAATTCATCCCGAATTTATCCAGTCCCCGAATTTATCCAACAAAGGTCATCTTGCTTCCCCGTGCCTTACTAAGGTAGATTCCTACGTCTATGGTGCGGGCTTGGCGTAAGTGGCGACTTACCCTGCTGGCGGCGACTCTGGGGTTAACGGCTTGTGGCGGCGGATCCAGTGGATCCGGCGGATCTTCCTCACCACCTCCGGCAAGCTTCAGCCTCTCACTTACGACTTCTTCCTTATCTCTCATACCGGGGGATCAAAACCAGGTTACCGTCACGGCGTCGCCAAAGAATGGTTTCAGTGGGGTGGTGGCGCTGGTGGTAAGCGGACTGCCGTCAGGCGTTAGTGGAGCATTCACGCAGAACTCGATTGGGCCAAACCAGTCGTCAAACCTCGTTCTGCAAGCCTCAGCGAGTGTCGCGCCGCAAACGGTCAGTCTGCAGGTTAGCGGCACATCGGGAGGACTGTCGGATTTGCAGGTGCTCAGTCTTACCGTGGTGGCGGCACCGCAGGGCCCGTCCACGCGCTCGACCTACATCAATGTGGACGGTGCTCTTCATGAAATAGCGTATGACCCGGTGCACAAGCTGGTTTTCGCCGCGAATCCCGCGCTGAACCAGGTGGAGGTCCTCTCCACGACTACGCAGCAGAGAATGACGCCGCTCCCAATTCCTCAACCATGGACACTGGATGTAACCCCAGATTCTTCGCTGCTATGGGTAGGAAATACGGGGGAGTTTTTGTCGGCGGTGGACCTGGCAACCATGCAAGTGGTGCAGCGGGTGACCCCGCCGCGGACGGGGACACCGCCATTCACTACGGTGCGGGCACTCATCACTACGTCCAACGGTTCGCTTCTGCTACGGGTGGGGGAGGTGGGCGTCACTGGCGACCAGCTTGAACAATACAATCCGACGACCGGCCAATTTGTTAACCGCAGCAGCGAAGCCATTCCACCGTTTCGCTTTGTGCGGAGCGATGACGGATCCAAGGTCCTGCTCGGAGTGTACGGGGAAGTGAGTCTATACGACGCCGCTTCGGACACATTTCTTCAGAACACTGCGATCAATGGCAGCCCCTTGGAAGCGATCAGCCCAGACGGCAGTCAAATCGCGGTTCGGTCTGGATCCGATCTGGTTTTCCTCAACAACCAACTACAGGAAGTCGGGCGCGTGACCGGCCTGACGACCGCCGGGAGTCCAGTTTACAGTCGCGATGGCCGGTACGTTTATTTGCCACAAGACATCTCGATCACGCGCAGCTTGCCGAGCTTTACTGTTCTCGATAGTCAAAGCTTCGCGATCCTCGGCCAGATTCCCGATCTGTTTCTTACCGGCGATCCACCACCGTACTGCGATGTTATCGATGTTTGCGATGCAGTTCCCGGGGGAACGACGCTGCGAACATCAGAGGGGAGCGGGCTGCTCATTGGGCCCAGTCCGTACGGTCTCAGCTTTGTGGACTCAAGTAATCCCAGGAGCTTGCCTGCGCCAGCTGCGTTCTTCAACCTGAATCCGCCCTTTGCAGCGAGTCCGGGAGAAGGTGCGCTGAATGCAGAGACCGCACTTACGCTAAACGGTTTGAACTTCGCCAGTGGAGCGGTGGTTGGGTTTGGCGCGAAGGCCGCGGCCGTAATATCAACGAGTGCGAACCAGATGCAGGTGGTCGCACCCTCGTCGTCTAGCAATGGTCCGGTGAACATCACCGCGGCGTTTTCCAACGGATGGAGCACGGTGGCGCCATCCGGTTTCAGCTATGGTCCGCAGGTGAAATATGTTCTGCCTACGGGCGACCGAACAACGGGAGGGAGCACGGTTTTTGTCTTCGGTTACGGATTTGGCACGGATGTGAGCAGAATCTCGTTGAAGATTGGCGGCCACACGGGGACGGTGACGGGGTTGTCTCTTTACGGACCTCACTCGCCGCTCTATCTACTGCAGGCGACCGCACCGCCGGGAACGGCGGGCTTAGCCGACCTGACGATTTCGACACCGGGAGGGAGCACGACGCTGCCGAGCGCTTTTCATTATTGGCAGAGCGTTCAGGATTTTCCCGTCAGCGGCAACTTCACGCAGGTACTGTTTGACCGCTTTCGCAAACAGGCCTATTTGCTGGACTCGTCGGGCAACCGGGTCCAAGTATTTTCTGCAACGAGCGGCCAGTTTCTTGCGCCCATCGCGACGGGTACGTCACCGAGTTATATGACTTTACTGCCGGACGGGTCGCTGCTTGCAGTTGCCAACACTGCCGACAAGACGATTTCGCTCATTGATCCGGCAAACCCCACCAAGCCTACGGTGGTGAATGTGGCGATTCCCAACGATACGAATGGCTTCCAGCCGGTTGCTCTGGGGGCGACGTCGACGGGAAAGCTGCTCATCAACTACTGGCTACCAGGAAACTATGGCGACGCATTGGAAGTGCTCGATCTCAAAACACTGGCGCTGGCAGTAGGCAGTACACCGCCGTGCCTGCAGTGCGTGCTGGATGCGAGCGCCGACGGCAATGAAGTTTTTTTCGCCGACCGAGGGACCATGTCCGGGACGGTCTCGCTATACGAAGCCGCCAGCTCTGCCTTCACTCTCACGCGCCAGCTGCAATTATTCCCCCTGGTAGACGTAACCACCGCGCCTGATGGGAACCGGTCAATCTTCAACGCCACAATTCTTGACGCGACCAATACGATCGAGGCGGCGCTCTCGCTTCCGTACTTTGTAGTTAACAATAGTCCTAGCGGCGTTCTCGGACAGCGCATTCAGAGTGGAGGTGGCCTGCTCTACTTACCGCTGACGAACGGCTTGCAGATTTACGATCTGCCGCACGCGCAGCTGCTGCGCGTTTACAGCGGACTCACGCTTTCCACAACGGCGAAGCGTACGATCGCCCTCGACGATGCCGGGCAGACGATCTACGCGATCTCGCCCACGGGCCTGGAAGTTGCCATGCTCGATTCGGTTCCGGTCAGCATCGGCCACGTGACGCCCGCAGCCGGCAGCGCGGGAGCGCAATTGGTGATTCGAGGTAGTGGCTTCACATCTGCCTCCCAAGTCACGATCGGAGGTGTACCCGTCGTCCCTACTTTTGTCGATGCGAACACGCTTCAGATCGTAGCTCCGGCTCTTCCGCCCGGCAGTGTACGAGTCAGCGTCAGCAACCCGAACGGGGACCACTTCGACCTCGACTCGGCGTTCACCGCCAACTGAATTGTGGCTGGCGGGTGGCCCACTCATTCGCGTTCTGTGCGAATGAGTGGGGTATTCGTAAACTCTCCTTCGCCAAAGATCTGCCGCGGAAGCGGCTTGATCTCCAGCGGCCATTCCTGACACTTTACTCGTACCCGGCCGGGCTCCTGATAAGCATACGACCGGAAGCTGCTCCATGGCCACTGATCCGGTTCGCTTACCAACCCTCGCTTCACCGGATTGTCATGCGTGTAGCGCAGCTTCTCTTTTCGTTTGTCTTCGCTCCAGACGTTGAAGTCGTAAAATCGTTTTTGCCAGAAATGATCCAGGGTGGCCCACTTATTCGCGCAGTTTGCGAATGAGTGGGGTTGCCGGAGCGCGCGCGCAGTTTGCGGGAAGACCTTTCCTTCACGACTTTCATGACGACGGACGGATCGCCCACCTCTGGTTCGCTGATGAGTAAGTGGAAGTGCTCGGGCATGGCGACGTATCCGGCGACCACAAAACGATACCGTTGACGGGTTTCGTCGAAGGCGGTGTCTGTGCCTAACAGGGGCAGGCGGTGGTAGCAACTGCAAGTGATGAAGTGCAGATGCTTCAGATTGTAATATCGCTTGAGCCGCGTGGGCATAAGAGCAGCGTAGGAACATTCCGCAAGAAAAGTCTGTGACGGTTGAACTGCGGACTCTTGTGTGGCGGGGGAGTCCTCCAATCCGCGCCGGGAACTTCTCGTGGTAGTGCAGGCAGCATCGTACCCCACTCATTCGCAAAAAGCGCGAATGAGTGGGCCACCCGCCAGCACAGCGTCCGGCCGGAGCAACGATCGCTGTCACGGCACAAACGAGAGCTGCAACGGGCTGGTGACCTTTCGTGTTGGCCACAGTTACGCACCCACGCCCCGGTAGTAGTGCTCGAAGGATCTCATCCACTTGTATGGCCACAAGTGGGAAAAGAGTATCTGTCCAGCAGCGAGCTTTAGTAGGCCGAATTGGGTACTTCGATTCAGACCAGAGTGTCCCCAAGAACAAATACGGGAATACCTCATAGATGCCCGAGACCGAAGCTGCAAATGGAAATACGGGTGCAGAGGACCAACCGAATGCGTT
>CAWJAA010000009.1:0-144979 GCA_963840615.1 Terriglobia bacterium | reverse complement strand
TGCACTGGCGTGGTTCTTTGTCTGCCTGTTTTTTCTCGGACTGGGGGAGCGAACTTTGCCATGTACACGCTGTGGCTTCCCGAGCAGTACCCGACCGAGTGCCGGGGCAGTGCTTTCGCCTTCGCAACGTCGGTGGGACGGTTCGCCGGGGCAGGTTTTACGTTTCTGGTAGGAGCGGGCGTCGCGCATTTCCATACGATCGGTATTCCAGTTTCGCTGACCGCCATAGCGTTTGTGATTGGTGGATTGCTGCTGCCGTTTGGTGTGGAGACCAGGGGACAAGCTCTTCCCGGGTAATTCATTGCCGGCGCGCCGGTAGCCTGGCGCAAAAAGAAAAGCCGCCCGGATGTCAGGCGGCTGATTTCGGACCGCGAATTTATTCCCTGTCAGTGTGGCATCAGCTCCCAGGTATCGTTGAAGAAAGTATTACCCTGCTGCCCGCCGAAGACGACGACGTGGCCGATGGCGGGATCGTAGGCCATGCCGTGGCCTTCGCGTCCCGAGGGGGACTGCGTCGGACTCAGTTGCTGCCAATTGTTGCCCACCCATGCCCAGGTGTCATTGATGTCGAGTCCGGCCTCTCCGCCACCGAACACGATCACGGCGTGGAGCGGTGGATCATACACGCCCGACGAACCATAGCGGCTTGGCGGTTCGGTTGCGGGCGACTGCAGCGTCCAACTGGTTCCATCCCAGGTCCAGGTGTTGTAGGGGTTCACGTCGCCGAGGCCGTCGAACACAACCGCGGATTTGGTCGCGTTGCTACTGGCAGCGACGGCGAAAGCGCGCGCCGACGGCGTGGTGGCGAGGTTCAGCTTCTGCCAGTCGGTGCCGGTCCACTGGTAGGTGATCAACTGGTATAGATTGCCGTCAAAGCCGCCGTAGTTGTCCACGTGCTGGTTGACGGGATCGCTGAATAAAGATGGGCCCGTGACCGCCTTGGGAACGTGAGTGGGATTCGCGTTGGTCCAGGTGGAACTGGCTCCGTCCCACACCCAGGTATCGTTGAGAAAACTGCCGCCGTTATAGCCGCCAAACAGAACCAGCTTGCGGGTGACTTTGTCCCACGCCATGCCAGCGGCAGTGCGAACCGGAGGCGCAGTCGAAGTCTGTACCTTGGTCCAGGTAGTTCCGTCGAAAGTCCAAGTATCGTTCAGATAGCCGGAAAGACCGAAGCCGCCGAACATGACAACCTTTTTGCTGACCGGGTCGTAGGACATCGCCGGATAAGCACGCGCCGATGGTGAGCTTGACGGCGAAAGCTGCGTCCAGCTTACGCTCGGAATGTCCGCTGCAGGTGCGAAGGTAGGAAACGCGAAAAGTGCCAGGGCAACGACGCTGAAGCATGGCAAGAGACGTTGAAACATGGGGAAGATCCTCCAAGAGCAAACGCGCTGAGCTTAGCACTCTGTGGTGTTGCGGAAGTAGAGACGAAGGTTTGAAAATCAGCCGGAGAAAAAAGTCCCGGGAAACACATTAAGGATGTTGAGCAGTTTCTGAACCATGCTGCGGCAAGAGGATCGTTTTTCCGATCTCTTATGGAGTGGTGGAGGCGGCGGGAGTCGAACCCGCGTCCGAAAATGTTACTGGTCAAGAGACTACATGCTTATTCCGGTTCATGCCCTGGGCATTACCCCAGGACGTTCGCGGCCGCCGCTCAGAACGGACAAGAAACGGTTGCCGCTAGCCTGAAGATCTCGCCTCGCTCACCCAGACGTAGTAAGCAAGGCCAGCCCTCTGTGTGACGCTCGCTCACAGCCCAAGGGCAAAGCTGTGGAGAGCGGCTGCCTAACTAATTAGGCTGCGTATGCCATTTGTTGATTGGCAATTATCATTTTGCCCACGATTACGGGTGTGTGCACCCCGGCATGCCTCTTGGCCGCAAGCATCTCCGTCGAAGCCGTGACGCCCCCACTGGTGGGATTGGCCTGTAAAGATCTACTTCCAATCTAGGGCTGGCCTGATGGGAAGTCAATTGTTAGATGCCGATCGAGGGTCAGGGCTTCAATCCTCGGGCCCAGGCCTTCGGATTCATGACGTTACGGGGACGCTCCCGCCAATCGCCTCCGGCAGGACGCTGGGCTTAGCATACCCAGGGAGCGCAGTTTTCCCGCAATATCTGCAGCTCTGGTTCGGTCAAACCCAGTTTTCCGAGGTTTTCCATTTCTTCCGCCGGGGTGAGCACATTGAAATCGGATCCGAAGAGAAAGCGCTTGAGTCCGATGTTCCGGATCTGTTGGGCCAATTCAGCCGCATCCTCGGAACTTTTGGCAGGGTCAGGGACGTAGGAGAGGTCAAAAAGCACGTGTCTGGTCGCCGGATCGTGTGCCCCAATGTGCTCGCCAAAGACACGTAACACTTGCAGGTTGTTGCCATCGTGTTGAGGCAAGCCTCCGCCGGCGTGTGCAATTTGCACCCACGAGTCACCAGCGCTGGGCAATACCTCTCTTATGAAGAGTTCTGCATCGGCCCCGTTGAAATCGCCGCCACCGAGATGAATCACCATGGGAAGATTTTCTTTAGCACCTTCCCGGATTACACGAGTCACCTTCTGGCGATCGGCCACATTCCTGATGTGCACCGCGGACGCGGTGAAGTGCAGTTTGAGTCCGACGAACTGCCGCTTGCGTTTCCAGTAGCGAAGCTCATCGATTGCTCCGTCCTGTAATGGATCTACAGACAGAAAGCCCACCAGTCGCTTCGGGTATTTTGCGATCTCCGCCGCTGTAAACTCGTTCTCCAAGCGCGTGCGCTTCTTGATTTCGCCGGGCGGCAAATGCAAGGAAGACAGGCCATAGAGGTAAGCGCAGGATAGAATCACGCCCTTGGAAACATGCGCCGCATCGAGAGCTCTTATTGCGTCGGCGGCATAAACGGCTGGAGGATGATTTGAATCCAGACATTCCCCGATACGGCGGCAAAGATCAGGCGAGGCTAAATGCATGTGGTGATCGGCACGCCAAACTTTCACCTCGGAGGAGTGCGCCTCCTGGAGAGTCAATACTGGAACACCAGCGGCAGCAAGCAGGAGAAGACTCAGAATGATTCGAGCCGCGCAGTAAAGTTTGTGGCCACAGGGTTCAGGCATGTCAGGAGATTATGGCGTTCCTGCTGGCATGGCAATACACGCCGTGATCCCGAATAAACCCAGGCGGACGGTTTATGGATATTGACGGGGTTCCGGCCACCGGGTGGAAGCGCTCAGGTCATTCCCGGCCGTTTCTGCCTGCCATCGGGCCCCAGGTTCGAAGGAACCAGAGGAAGACGCGGGTTTTTAGCGGGAGGTTACGGCTTACAGGCAAATCCAATCCTGATCTTCCGGCATGTTTTCCCAGGCTCCAACCGGCTGCGGTCAAATGCTGTTCGGCAAAGGCGCGAGGCGCCGGTTCGAGCGAGGTCGCCAGGGTATCGTTCCAGCGGTTGAGGAAGGCCATCAACGAAAGAGTGGCGACCATCTCCATGATTTCTTCTTCGCCGAAATGGCGACGCAGTTCCTGAAAATGAGCGTCGCTGACCGCGTTTGGGGTTTGCGCGGAGGCTTGCGTGAAGCGCAGTGCCGCGCGCTCGGCATCGCTGAATTCCGGGCTGGTCTCGAACTGAAAGGCCTGTTCGACCTTGCGCGCGGGGATGCCGTACAGGGCAGCGAGATTGCCGGTATGGGCGACACAATACTGGCATCCGGTTGAGCGGCTGAATACATACATGACGAGAGCCTTCAGGCTGGGATCCAACTGGCCCGGGCGAATGAGGATGATGGCGGCGAGTTGCGCGAAAGCGGCCAGCAGATCGGGATCGCGGGCCATGACCAGCATGCTATTGGGCACAAAGCCCATCACCGCCTCGGTGACCTGAAAGACAATCTCGAAATTGCTGGCCTGCGCACGTTGCAGCGGATCGATGCGTGTCATCGGAACTCACCTCGGTTTTCTGTGGTTGCAGGAATCTGGGCGGGACACATCCCGCGCGGTCTTACTTCACCTTCATGGGAGTCTCACAAGCTCAGACTGTGAGGTGAATCTGCCTCCGTCCGGTTCAGGAGTCTGGGAACGCCTGTTCCAGGGGCCCGGATCACGGCGGCTGCAATTAGCGCGCTCGCTACGAATCTTGCCTGGCAGCGAAGAACCACGGCTGGAATTATATTCCTAATCTCTCGGAGGGAAGGTTCAGGGACGTGCCCCAGGCGAATGCGGATCACTATCTTTGCATCCCCGGAGAACGTCTAACATCTCATCTACTTGCTTGCCTGTAGAATACGGGCGGGATGGGTGACATGAATCGGATCTCGAAGGCCTGTCGGGAGTGTTGCCGGTGAGGGCACAGTGTCTGCCGTTCAGCCAGATTCCTCATACCACCAAGCTGTTCTCTGACTTCATTTCTAATTCGCCAAAAGTTCGAAGCTTCTACCCGCGTTCGGCATATTTTGCCGAATGGATGAAGCAGGAAGCGGGAAACATCCGCTATGACGCGGCGCGCCGCGAGCGAGTGGCCGCGATTCTTGAGCGCCAGAATCGGGTATGGGGAGCGTCTGCGAAGACTCTCGACAATATCGGCCGGTTTCGCGCCGGAGCGTCAGTGGTAGTCACCGGGCAACAGGTGGGATTATTCGGCGGTCCGGCTTTCTCCATCTACAAGGCCTTGACGGCCGCGAAACTGGCTGAGCAGGCGACGCAGGCTGGCGTGAATACCGTGCCGGTTTTCTGGCTGGCGACCGAGGATCACGACCTGGCCGAGGTCAATCATGTCTCAATTCCGGGAACGAATGCCGATCCCCGGAAGCTGACCACGCCCACGCACGGAGTCGAGGACGCTCCCGTGGGCACGATCGTTTTTGGCCCGGAGATCGAAAAGGTCGTTGAAGAAGCCGCGGCCTTACTGGGCGAAACTGAACTTACAGGGATGCTGCGCGAGTCGTACCGTCCGGGGGAAACCTTCGGCAGTGCATTCGCAAAGTTATTTGTACGCTTGTTTGCTGATTGGGGTGTAGTGCTGCTGGATCCCCAGGTTGCGGACTTCCATGCCATCGCGACACCCATTTTTCGCGCGGCCATCGAGCAGGCGGGTGAACTCGACGAAGCGCTGCTGGCGCGGGGCAAAGCACTCGAGAGTGCCGGCTATCACCAGCAGGTGAAGGTGACGCCGTCTTCCACCCTGCTGTTTGCCATTCGCAACGGGGTACGAACTCCCATTCATCGGAAGCCTAACGGCGGGCAAGCTATGTTCGTGGCGGGAGAAGAGAAGATTTCCCAGGCGGATCTTCTCCGCCAGATCGAGGCGGCGCCCGGGCAATTCAGCGCCAATGTGCTGCTGCGTCCGGTGATGCAGGATGTGCTGCTGCCGACATTGGCGTACGCGGGAGGCGCGGCGGAGGTGGCTTATTTTGCCCAGGGCGCGGTTGTGTACGAGAAGCTCTTGGGCCGGGTTACGCCGGTGCTACCGCGGTTCAGCGCCAGCATTCTAGAGGCGAAACCTGAGAGTTTACTTGAACGGTATGAACTGGCGCTTCCCGACCTTTTCGAGGGACCGGAACGGCTGCGAGAGGGTTTGGCTGCGAGGGTTTTGCCGCAAGCGATTCGGACAGCGTTCGATCAAGCCGGTGCGGGATTAGACAAATCGCTAGCTTCGATTGGCGAGGCGCTGGGGCGGCTGGACCAGACGCTGGTGGGGTCAGCGGAACTCGCGGGACGGAAAATGCGGTACCAGCTCAACAAACTTGTTTCGCGGACGGGACGAGCCGAACTACGCCGCAACGAGGTGCTGGCGCGACACGCGGAGTTGCTCAGCCACTCGCTCTATCCCAATAAGACTCTGCAGGAGCGAGAAGTCGCAGGCATTTATTTCGTGTCACGATATGGCGGGGAATTGTTGCAGGGTTTGTATGAGACGATTCATGCGGATTGTCTGGATCATCAGGTGATTTCGCTGTAGAAGCGGCGAGAAGCGAAACCAAATCCGGGATCGCAACCACCCCTCCGGGGCTGGCGGGCGGGAACGCCCGTCGCTCCCTCGATAATTTGTTTTAGCCTTACTTTATCCTCTCTTCCAGTTGTTGCAATGATTCGACACGGGCGTGGCTGGTGTCCCGGTAAGCGCCCGATACGTCGAGCAGGATCGCCTGCATGCCGGCGTTGGTTGCTCCCACGTAGTCGATGCTGTAGCCGTCGCCGACGTACAGGCTCTCGCCCGGGCTGGCTCCGAGTTCGCGCAGGGCGGCTTCGAAAATGGCGGGATGGGGTTTCTCGTATCCGATCAGGCCGGAGTCGGTAATCGTGCGGAAGCAATCGGCGATGCCCGTGGCGGCGAGGACGTCGGCGATCTTCCCGTCGGCGTTGGAGATCACTCCGATTTTGTACTGGCCGGCCATGCGCTCGAGAATCTCTCGCGTGCCCTCGGGGATGACACACCAGTTGGCGGAGACGCGAGTGGTGTCGGTCAGTTGGTCGCGAAGTGGGTCATCGTTGATTCCGAGATCGGCGAGCAGATGGGTGTAAAAGAGGTACCAAAAGCCGTGGTCAACGGTGCCGGTGCGCATCTGGGAGTCGAATTCTTTCTTGGTCTTGCGCTCGATGGCGTGCCATTGGGACAGGGTAGGAGCGACTCCACGGGCGTGCAGCGGCCTTAGGATCACGTCGCGGTTGGGGAAAAGCAGGGTATTGCCTACGTCGAAGAAAATCGCGCTCGGCTTGCGGGTCATAACCGTATTGTAAGAGGAGAGCGCATGATCAGAACCATCCGAAAAGTTCAAGTTCGACGTCATCCTGAGCCCGAAAGGGCGAAGGATCTGGCGTGCAGCGGCATTCTCACTGCACGCCAGATCCCTCGCTGCGCTCGGGATGACGTCTATTTCTTGGTGTTTCTCGCCGCAGACTCGCAGCAAACCCACGTCTTTACAGGCTCGGGATTTAGGGTTCCAGCACGAGTCGATCCGTAGCTATTTTCTCCACCGCTTCCCGCGAGTAGGCCAGCGGGAAGTAGCGGCCCTGATCCCACAGCGGCAGCAGGTCGGAATAGTGCGGGCTACCGGGCTGTCCGCTTTGTCCCGGGGTGTTGACGGCTAGAGATCGATCCCAATCACTGGTGTCGAGAATCTCGCGGTAGCTGGCGCCGGAGACCTGCTCGAACGATTCGTCGAAGTAGCCGGTAGCGTTGACGGTGTACTCGTCGCCGGGGCGGGCGACCGGGCCGACGTCGACGGCCGCGGCAGCTTCGGGAGCGCGGTCGAGAGGATGGCGGAACTTCACCACGTGCAAACGGCCCCACGACCATTTCGCGGGATCGGACCCTTCCAGTCTGGTCAACTTGTCGGTCGCGGATTTCAAGCTGTCCAGCAGGATGCGATTGGTTTCCGATGCTTCAATGCCGAATTCCGGCGGATTCGCGAGCACGCGCAGAACCGTGGCCGGAGTCCATTCGCCGCCGAGGAGTTGCCAAAGACTGCGGGGAGCGGCTCTCTGAATAACCGCCGTAGTGATTTCGCCCAGCCAGATCTCATAGAGCGCGGCGGCCGCGGATTCGCGCGTGATCGTCTTATCCCATTGCACGAGCATCTGGGTGGAGGAATCTGCTGTCTTACCGGCAGCGTTGTGCAGCAACTCCACCAATTGTTGCGCGGGGAGCGAGACGATGTCGGTCTGCAACCCAGCCATGTCGTCCGCGTCAAGTTTGTGGCCGGAGTTGCTGGCGCGGGAGAGGACGCTGGTGATGCGGCGGATGCGGAACCCCGGATCCCATTCGTATCCGACTTTGTAGGGATAGTTATCGGGAATCATCTTGTGATTGGCGGTGGCGATGAATCCAGCTTTGGGGTTGAAGGAATGCGGCAGTTCGGAAGACGGCACGAAGCCTGACCATTCGTATCCGCCCGCGCCAGGCACCGGCAGGAGGCCGGTCCAGTTCTTGCGCACCGGGGCCAGGCCGATGGAGTGCTCGCCGATGTTGCCTTGGTTGTCGGCGTAGACCAGATTTTCGGAAGGAACTTTCCAGCGTGGCATGGCGGCTTCGAAGTCTTGCCAGTTCTGGGCGCGATCCACGGCGAGGGATGCGAGATATCCGGCGGTGCCCGGTTCCGCGCCCACCCAGCGCAGCGCCAGGGCGCGATTGCCGTCTTCCCAGAGCACCGGTCCGTGGCGGGTGAACTTTAGATTGGCGGTGACGGCCGGACCTCCGTGAATGGCAAAGGTCGCTTTTTCGATCCGCATCGTTTCCCAGCCCTGCTCGGTTTTGTATTGCGTGGGGTTGGAGGGATTGAGTTCTTCGAGGTAGAGATCCTGCTGATCGAGTCCGAAGATCGTAAATCCCCAGGCGATGTGTTGATTGTGACCGAGGGCTACACCGGGAAGACCGGGTTCACCGGCGCCGATGACATCCCAACCGGGAGCGACCAGATGCACGATATAGCGAAGGGATGGCTCGGCGATGACGCGGTGGGGATCGTTGGCCAGCAGCGGCTCACCGCTCCTGGTCAGGGCGCCGGAGATGGTCCAGTCATTGCTGCCTTCGAGCATGTAGGCCGGGAACTCGATGCGGGTGTCGCTGCCCACCAGGTTGCGCAACAGGCCGGGAGAGAGTCCGGCGAGGTCGATGCCGGCGGCGGGGTCGAGGGCCACCGGGGGATCGAAATCGAAGAGCCGCGAGGCTTTTTCGGCGCCCGTGCTGGCGACGGCTTGCGCGTGCTGCAGCTCGCTGAAGGAGTTGCCAGTCATGGAAAACGCCGCCATACGATTGAGGCAGTCCTCCGGCTTCCAAGGTTCGGGTTTGAAGCCGGCGATCTGGAACTCGACCGGAGGATGGTCGCCACGGCTGGCGATATAGGCATTAATGCCGGCGGTGAATGCTTCGAGGATCTCGTGGGTGTCCGGGGAGTAGCTTTCGTATTCCGCCGTCATGTCGCCGCGATAGCGCAGCAGACGGGCGTTGACATCGCGCAGCAGGGCAGAGGGACCGAGAACTTCGGCGAGCCGTCCCTGGCCGGAGCGCTTCCACAACTCCATCTGGAACAGCCGGTCCTGGGCGGCTACAAAGCCCTGGGCAAAGAAGAGATCGTGCTGATTTGCGGCGTAGACGTGAGCCACTCCCCAGCGGTCGCGGAGGACGTTCACGGGTTGCTTCAGCCCGGGAGTCTTGAGCGTGCCGCTGACCACCGATAAAGCGGCTCTAGCCTTCTGCTCCAGACCGGAAGGAGCGTTCTGGGCGTAGGAGAAAAGGGCGAGGACGGGGAGCAGACCAGCCATCAACCGGTTCATGTGCCCGCCATTCTACCCCAGGCCAATGAGGCCAGGAGGTTCGCCGGTGCGGGCCCTTGGCGGTTTACCGTTTGCGCTGACTTCGTCTGAGGAAAAGGGTAATATCGTAGCACTTTGGGAGACTTTTTGAGATCGAGTGCTTCAACGCTGCAAACCCTCGGATGACCCTTTCCGCCAAACCGATGCTGATATCCAGCAACCTGTTCGCGATTTGGGCGCTACGAACGGCAGGAGTGCAGGCCGCCTGGCTTTCGCAATACTGGGACAGAAAGGGCAGCGCTTACAACCTCCTGTGGATCGCGGTGTTCGGCTTTGCCACGCTGAACATTCTGGCCCTGGTTGGACGGCGCTTTGAGCCCAATCGCAATCGCCTGAGCTTTGGGGAAACTCTCGCCATAATGGTGGTGATCCTGTCGATCACCCTTCTGGGGTGGGAGATGCTGTACGTGTTCCACGTTCTTCCCATCCAACTTGCGCCCCGGTGATGCTGCGTTTTGGAGTATGATTTCTGCATGGCAAACCCCCCTGCGGCCTTTGAAGTAACCTGCCCGTGCTGCAGCGCGGTGTTGAAGGTGGACCCTGCGAATCGGGCGATTATCGCGCACACAGCGGCGGTCAAGCCGAAGACCTTTAACGACATGGAAGAAGCCGCTCGCGCGATGAAGGAGCAGGACAACCGGCGGGAATCCATTTTTCGTCAATCCGTTGAAGCGCAGAAACACGCGTCGGACCTGCTGGAAAAGAAGTTTCAGGAAGCCGTCAAGAAGGCCAAAGAATCTCCCGACACGGGTCGGCCTATCCGCGAAATCGATTTGGACTGAAATGGTCCGATGAGACGATCGTCTCAAATCGGACAACGCAGGTGCGCGGTTACGCACAATTAATATTGCGCGGAAGTCCGGGCAACGTACAATCATTGCTCAAATGGCCGACCTTCCCCTACTCCTCGGTCACCGGGGTACAACTGTGCTCCGTTCTGCTCCTGAAAACACTTATGCTGCATTCGATGCAGCGCTGACTAGCCGGTGCGATGGTTTCGAGTTCGACGTGCGCCGTACCGCCGATGGGCGTGCCGTGGTGGTACACGACCCGAAGTATCGGGGAATTTCGGTGGCTAAGGCGAAACGCGGAGAGTTGACGACCCTGCCACGGTTGGAAGAGGTGCTGGAGAAATACGGCTCGCGCGGGTTCCTCGATATCGAGCTCAAGGTTCAGGGTCTGGAGACGGCACTGCTCGCGGCTCTGCGGGAGCATCCGCCCGTTCACGGCTACGTGGTCTCTTCTTTCCTGCCTGAGGTAGTGCTCGAACTGCGCGCCCGCCGCAGTGGTATTCCGCTTGGGATGATTTGTGACAACCCTGCGCAACTGGTGGGTGCGGCTGCCCAGCCGGTGGAATATGTCATGGTTCAGCAATCGCTGGTCAGCGAAAGACTGGTGGAGGAGACGCATGCCGCCGGCAGAAGACTAGTGGCGTGGACGGTAAACCGGCCGGACGCGATCCTTCGGCTGGCCAGCTGGGGTGTGGACGGCCTGATTTCCGATGATCCCGCACTTCTGGTGAGTACGCTTGCCGGAAAGGCGAGTGCGATTCCGTTTCCGCCAGCGAAATCTGCGACGAAGGATTCTCTGAAAGGACGCCGAAAGGTTCCCAGTAAAAGAGAGACGGAGCGGCTTTAGTCAGCGGCCGCTTCGAGGATGGCTCTGCCGCGCGAAGGTTTGCGCAGGAAGGCGGCGCGTTCCATCTCGAAAGCCTCAAGCTCCGCCGCGGTCATTCCTTCATTCCAACCCATCACCGTGGCGATGCGCATCGCGGCGTCGCGGCCGCAAGCGTCAGACCAGCAGCTTCCCAGCGCTACAGGGACGCGGCGAAGGAGAACGTCGGCCAGGGTAACCGCGCATTCGTTATGAAACGCGTCGACCGCTTCCGCCACGATATGCTCGCTGTGGGGACATAGCGGGGCTCGCATTTCAGAGCTGCTGAGCGCCATGCGCGCGATAGTCAGCGATCGCTTCCCGTGCCACTCCACAACCGCCCGCGCGGAGTTCTCGCTGATTCCTCCCGCTTGTGCGATTTCGAGCACCCATTGATCGAGCATGGGGTCCAGACTCTCGCCGCTGGCGGTGGCGAAAGCTGCGGGCTGGGCGGTCTTCACCCCGATTTGCTCAGCGCACTGCCGAGCCAGTTCGGCGGCCGTCGTCAGTTTCCCGCCGATGACCGAAATCATGTTGGCCGCACCATCCTGCTTATGGTCGTGCAGGTAGTGCCGGCGGCTTACCCTGGACAGGTCGGCTTTCCGGCGAGAAGGGAAGCGGGCGAACTCCGGCGAAGGAATACCGTATATCTTGCGCGGACAGTTTGACCTTCGGGAACAAGTGCAGAAACGAACCCAGCAGATATTCCATCTCTTCAGCGGAAGGATGGCTGCGTGCGGGATCGCCGCTATCGGGCACTTCGGTGGTTCCCACCAAAATTTGATCGCTCCACGGGATGACGAAGATGGGGCGACCGTCGGTGGCCTGCGCATAAACCGCTGCGTCGGGAGCGCCGGCGAAACGCGGCAACACGATGTGCGATCCGCGCACCCCGCCGACCATGGGATTGCTGGTGTCGACCCGGGAACGCTGGCAAAGGCGATCCGCCCAGGGTCCGGTGGCGTTAATGATCCAGGTGCCTTCGACGCGTTCTTCTTTTCCGCTGAGGGAATCGCGCAGCAGCACGCCGGTTGCCCGGCCGTGGCGTACGTCGACGGCGAGCACTTGGGTGTGATTGCGGGCGACCGTCCCGGCTTCGATGGCCTCGGTGAGCCACTCGGCGACCAAGCGTTCGGGGAATTCGCATTGCGCATCTTCAAAACTGAAAACCGACCAGCGACTCCCGGAATCGAGCAACCGCTCCAGTTTGTACTTGTCCATGCGGTTGTGCTCGGCGCCGAGGTGGGTGCCCCCCATGCGCCCGTAAAGCCACAAGCCGGTGCGGACGCGCAGAGCGCTGCGTTTGCTGTTCTGGTCGAGCGCCAGCAGGAAGTGGACGGGGTGAGCCAGATGCGGGCGTTCGCGCAGTAAACGCTGGCGCTCGCGCAAGGACTCCCGCACCAACCCGATTTCTCCGTATTCGAGATAGCGGAGACCGCCGTGAATAATTCGAGTGGAGCGACTGGTAGTTCCGGCGGCAAAATCGCGCTGCTCAACCAGCAGGGTACGTTTCCCGGCGCTGGCGCATTGCCGCGCAATGGCGACGCCATTAATGCCGCCGCCGATCACAATGACCTGAAAGCGCTCGCCATCCAGCCATCGCCGGGTTGGGCCGGGGAGGTTCATTTATGGTTTCGATGCGGGAGTCGAAAGACACGACTCCGCGCGGATTCGACCCCTGAGTGTCGCTCGGGGCAAGGCTTTAGGGAAGATCACCATAGTCCAACAGGCAATCCTCCAAATTCGAGTAACGTTACCGTGGGGACCAGAGCCAAGTCCATCAAATCAGTGTCCCGATCCTGGATGCGCGACCGGGCAGGGTTGGGCGCGACGTTGCTCCGCTTTGCTTCGCTCATTTACAGTGTTGGCACACATGGCAACTACGGGAGAGCGGTTTGAACGCGCGGTTTCGATCATGGCGCGGTTGCGGGGGCCGGGGGGATGTCCCTGGGACCGCGAGCAGACATTCGATTCCATTAAGCCTTACACCCTGGAAGAGACCTACGAAGTTCTGGAAGCCATCGACAATCGTGACTGGCCGGAACTGACCGGGGAACTGGGCGATCTGCTTTTGCAGGTGCTGTTTTATTCCCAGATGGCGCTGGAGCAGAAAACATTTTCCATTGATGACGTGCTCGACCGGCTGTCGAACAAGTTGGTCGACCGGCATCCGCATGTGTTCGGCGAGGTGAAGGTCGAAACTTCGTCCGATGTGTTGCGCAACTGGGAAGCGCTCAAAGCAGAGGAAAAGAAGAAGCGGCTGCAAGCCGGCGGGGGCAAGCTAGCAAGGGCGGAGGAGAAACCGGAGTCGGTGCTGGCGGGAGTTTCGAGCGCCATGCCCGCACTGCTCGAAGCCCACAAGCTGAGTTCGCGCGCGGCCCATGTGGGCTTCGACTGGCCCGACATGGATGGTCTGTTCGACAAGCTGCACGAAGAAACTGAGGAACTGTTCGAGGAGCTCAAGGAGTTTCCCCATCCCGGGCCCCAGCCCCAGGCGCGAGGGGTGGCAGGCTCGGGGCGCCAGGCGATCCCGGACGACTTGCGGCAGCGGTTGGAAGGGGAAGTGGGCGACATGTTTTTCGTGATGGTCAACATCGCCCGCTATCTGGCGATCGATCCGGAATCGGCGCTCAAGAAGACCAACCGCAAGTTCAAGCGCCGCTTTCAGTGGATGGAGGAGCAGTTGCAGGCCAAGGGGCGCACGCCGGCGCAGGCATCGATGGAGGAACTGGAATCGCTCTGGCAGCGGGCCAAGCAGGCGGAGAGCGAAGCCAAGTGAAGCCGGATTCGCTGGTCCTGCGCAAGTGCCGGGGGCTGGAGGAGCTTCGCGCTTGTGTCGCCTTGCAAAAAGAAGTCTGGAACTTTACCGACATCGAACTGGTTCCGCTGCGGATATTCGTGGTGGCGGAAAGAGTCGGTGGACAGGTGATGGGCGCTTTCGAAGGCAAAGACCTGGTCGGCTTTGCTCTGGCGATCCCCGGATTTCGAGCGGGGCATCCGTACCTCTACTCGCACATGTTGGCGGTGCGAAAGGATTACAGAAACGCGGGCGTCGGACGGCGGCTGAAATTGCTGCAGCGCGAGGACGGAATCGCCCGGGGCTTCGAATTGATGGAATGGACATTTGATCCGCTGGAGATCAAGAACGCCTATTTGAACCTCGAGAGACTGGGAGCGATCACGCGCCGCTATAACGAAAATCAATACGGCATTACATCGTCTCCGTTGCAGGGAGGATTGCCGACAGATCGCCTGGTAGCGGAATGGTGGTTCAACTCCAAGCGCGTGGAATGCGCGGTCTGGGGACGGGCCAAGCCGACGTTTGAAACGCTGCAAACCATTTCAGTCCCGGCGCAGATTTATGAGTGGAAGGCATTGCCTGCCACCCGGGAGCAGGCGCAAGAACTGCAGTCACGCAATCGTGAATTGTTCCTGAACGCATTTGGCGGCGGACTCGTGGCCTTGGGGTACGAACGCGACCAGGCGGGCAACGGCAGGTTTCTTTTAGGAAAATGGGATGAGAAGTGGGCGTACTAAGTCAAACCCTTTCACCACAAAGGACGCAAAGCAACCGAAAGGAACGCCCTCGTGATCCCTGGTGTCCTTTGTGGTTAAGGCTTTTCACATGAAAATTGAAGCCATCACTCTCCGTGAAATTCAGATGCCGCTCGTGCACTTTTTTGAGACGAGTTTCGGCCGTCTTTACCACCGCCGCATTCTGCTGGTCACGGTGCATTGTGAAGGAGTCGATGGCTGGGGCGAGTGTGTCACCGGCGAAGATCCTTATTACAGCAGCGAGTGGATCGAAAGTTCGTGGCCGACGATTAAGCATTACCTGGCGCCGGCGGTGATGGGAAAGACGATTGCTTCAGCACGCGAGAGCGCGGCGCTGATGTTGAAGGTGCGCGGCCACCGCATGGCGAAGGCTGCGATTGAGAACGCCCTGTGGGACGCCGAGTCGCGCCAGAAGCAGGTGCCGCTGTGGAAACTGCTGGGCGGCACCCGGCGCGAGATTCAGTGCGGCGTGTCGATCGGCATTCAGGACACGGTTGAGCAACTGCTGGAAAAGATACAGACCGAGTTGGCCGCCGGGTATCGGCGCATCAAGGTCAAAGTGAAGCCGGGCTGGGACGTGAATGTGCTGGAAAAAATCCGCTCTCGCTGGCCCGACATCGTGCTGAGTTGCGACGCGAATTCGGCGTACACGCTGGACGAGGTCGAGCATCTCCGCAAGTTTGACCAGTTCAACCTGCTGATGATCGAACAGCCGCTGTGGAATGACGACATCTTCTATCATGCGCGCTTGCAGCGGGAACTGCGCACCGCGATCTGTCTCGACGAATCGATTGAGCAGGCGCGCGACGCGGCGGCGGCCATCGAAAGCGGAGCCTGCCGGATCGTTAACATCAAGGTCGGCCGCCTCGGCGGATTCACCGAAGCCAAGAAAGTTCACGACGTCTGCCAGGCGAACCATATTCCGGTGTGGTGCGGCGGAATGCTGGAGTCGGGTATCGGGCGGGCGCACAACATTGCGCTGTCAACGCTGGAAAATTTCCGCCTGCCGGGCGACGTGTCGGCATCGAAGCGCTATTGGAAGGAAGACATCATTGATCCGGAAGTCGAAGTGTCGCCGCAGGGGATGATCGCGCTCAGCGACACGCCGGGGACGGGGTACCGGGTGCGGGAAGATTTGATTCAGAAGCTGACGGTGCGGGAGGAGAGAATTCGGTAGCCCGTGGCGGCGCAATCCGTTCGCTTTGCCAGGAGATTCGGCAGAACACTTCAGTAACGTTGACCGCAGTGACGAATGGAGCCATGCTGCGCCATGCCGCGGAAGGTCGAGAATTCCCGAAAACAGCGCCCGCCGCGCATTCGTGTGCCCAACCAGGAGCGGGTGCTATTCACGGTGAATAGCCAGAAATTCCCGGGGATCATTCACCGCCTCTCGCTGACCGGAGAATCGGCTCTTCTGGTCAAGGGGTCGCTCCCCAGTGGCACGATTGGCGAAATGGCTTTGAACACGGTGTTTGGGAAAGTTGTCGCCAATGTTGAATTCCTGCAAACGGGAGCGGACGGCGTGCCCCTGGCCCAGGCCTTCCGTTTCCTTGGGATGGATGACGAAAGCAGTCAAAGGTTCGCTGCCGCCGCCGAGCGCATGCAGGAGGCGGGCTTCAGCGATATGCAAGCGGACAAAAACCGGCTCGACCTCGCCTACCAAGGGCTAAGCAAACTGGGCGAGGGCATCCGAAGCTTCTCGGAAAAGATTTCCTTCCGCCGGCGAGAGAAGAACTGACGCCTACCCGGGCGTGCCGTTTGGTTGCACCAGCGATCGCGACCAGCGGATTTCCGCTTGCCGTCTGGGATTCCGTCATTTTGTGAGCGTGGACGGAAGTTCGTAGGTTCCTTCGACTACTTCCACAAAAGTCCTTTCTTCGCGGAGGATCAGACGCTGACTCTGCGCCATGGCGAAATTCTCCATGGCTTCTTTGTCTTGTCTCAGACGTGCCCGGTACGCCTCGTAGGAGGCGAGGCTGTCGAAGGAAATCAGCCCCCACGCGACATCATTGGTGCCTTCAAGGGGAAGGAAATACCCGACCAGCTGGCCGCCGCAGCGGGGGATGATGCGTCCCCAATTCTCGGCGTATTTCTTGAAGGCGTCCTTCTGGAAAGGATCGATCTGGTAGCGAATAAAACAGGTAAGGGTCATGCCTGTCCTCCTGGGGTTGGCATTTGCCGCTGCATGGGCTGGATCCGAAGTGAGTGCCGCAAACATGGTCGCGAGAAGCGCCAGGGCTTGGCGCCGGTCGATCTGCCGCATCGAGGTCGCAGTCGGAACCATGGCGGCCAGTATGCCGCTGGCGCGACATGAACACTTCGTCTAACATGAAAGTATGAATGCAGAAGTGCGTGGCGATCTTGCCTTATCCAGAATTGCGGCCGCCATTGGCGAGCCGGCACGGGTTCGCATGCTTTACTGTTTGTTGGACGGCCATGCGCGCACCAGCACCGAGCTCGCGGCGGTGGCTGAGGTGAGCCCTTCGACCGCGAGCGTGCACCTGCACCGGCTGAAGACCGAGCGCCTGGTCAGGGTACTGGCGCAGGGCAAACATCGCTACTACAGTCTGCAGGGAGCGGAGGTGGCCGGCGCTCTGGAAGCGCTGAGCGTCCTCGCCGGCAATTCTCACCACAAGTTCGTGCCCAAAACGCCGGACTATCTGCGCGCCGCACGAACCTGCTATGACCACATTGCGGGCGCATTGGGAGTGTCACTCCACGACCGGCTGAGAGTGATGGGCTGGCTCGCGGCTGGTGACGGCGATGGGTACGAGGTTACGCACGATGGAACCAAGGCGCTGGCGGCGCTCGGAATTGACGTGGCAGCCACTCGGAAGTTACGACGACGCTTTGCCTTCGCATGCCTGGACTGGAGCGAGCGGCGGTCGCACCTGGGAGGAGCCATGGCCGCAGCGCTGCTGGAAATGTCGCTGAAAAAAGGGTGGGTGCAGCAGGAGGTTGGCAGCCGCGCACTATTGGTTACCGGCCGCGGGCGAAAAGAGATGCTGGCTCGATTCGGGGTGCAGGTGTGAGGGAATGGAGCGGCGTCATCGAAGCCGCAAAAATATGCGATTCCTCGTCGAAGTACTCGGCGCCGATTTTCAATGCTCTCGGCGATGGAGCGGGTGAACGCTTTCCGGGCGCGTCGTCCCCGCCAGCAGGATCTGCTGCCATGAAGCAGATGCCCGTCTCTCCTTCACCTTTACTCGCTGTTTATTTCTGCACTTGATTCTCGGCGATTTCGTTTTCCCGTTGCTTCAACAGGTCCACGCCTTTAGCGAAGGTCAGGTCGGAGGGCACGGGCTGGAAGTCGCTGTAGGTTTCCGTAGACTTAATACTCAGATTCTTAAAAAACAGAATCTTCCCGGTAAAAGACAGGTCCATGCGAGATACTTCCCAATCATCGTTGCCCAGGTTGACCTGTTGCACTACGAAGCGGCCGCCTTTATCCAGGTGTCCGAGGATGCCCCATCCGAAGCCGACATCTTTCGTTAAGGTGCCATCGATCTTGGCGATGCGGTCGTGACCGGCATCGATCAGGAGATATCCCGACATGCCGGTTAGAACCTGTTCCGTGCGAGTGGGTGGGTTGTAGTCAGGATTAGGCCGGAATTTGAGACGAACCAATTCGTTGCCCGGCCTGCCCACGTTCTCAGAGCCAGGTTGGGTGCCGTCGGATTCGTACAAAAAGGCGTCAGGAAGCGCCTTCATGATGCGGGTCACGCGGTCGGAGTCTTCTTTTTCCTGCTTTTGCTTTTTTCGTAGCTCCTCGGGATTGCGCACGAAGCGTTCGATGCGAGCGATTTCAGCCTGCCGTTGATCCGGGGGCAGGGGTTTGCCGTTGGTCGCGATCAGCAGTCCGGCCGTGGCGTCGCGGGTTTCTACCAGCAACTTGGTCTGCGAGCCATTGGGAGTTTGCTTGAAATCCTTGAACATGTAGTTGACGGTGCCAGTGGCCCCTTTGATTTCGTTGGCGACGGTGCGGCGCACCAGGTCGGCAGGGGAGAGCGCAGATTCAGGCGTGGCCAGGCGGGGCCAGACGAGGAGGAAAGCCAGGGTGAATCGGGTCAAATACTGCGTGGGGTTTCCCGTTCTCATGATGTCCGAGACCCAAGTTTAGACGAGTATCTCCGTACATGCCGTTGTCTGTCCAACCGAATTTCAGCTTGGACCTGCGGTAATGCCCAGGATGATTTAGAATCGGTTATCGCGCTTGTACCCCGCGGTTTGCTGGCCCAAGGAGGCTATCTCATGGAAATGCCGAAGACGGGGGAGTTTGCCCACATCGGTAAGTCGGTCATTATCAAGGGCGAACTGTCTGGCAGCGAAGATCTGTACGTGGACGGACAGGTCGAAGGCAACATTGAACTGGCCGGCAATCAGCTGATCATCGGTCCCAACGGCCAAGTGCGGGCGAACGTTAATGCCAAGGGTGTCGTGGTGCAGGGGAAACTGGATGGCAATATCCGGGCGAGTGACCGGGTGGAACTGCATAAGTCGGCGATCGCGGTGGGAGACGTTTCCACGAAGCGCATTTCCATCGAAGATGGCGCGTATCTGAAGGGCAAGGTCGAGATCCAGCGGGACGGGGAAGCCGGCAAAACTCCGGTAACCCAGGCAGGCAAGAATTAGGGTAGTTCTTACCTTCGGCGCGCTATAGTAAATTGCGGAGTTCCAGAACCGGGCGCCGGGAAGTGCAAATGGCATCGGTCACAAATGGCTTCATGAAATTCTTTCGTGGTTCCTCGCCGGCTCCCGGACAGGGACTGCAGCCGGAATCGGCAAACAAACGGTTGACGCGCCGCTCCAGCGGATTGGGTGAACTGTCCCGCACGCTGGCGTCGGACGAATCGCTGTGCGTACTCGATATTGGCTCGACTTCGCCGACCAACATCGCTTATCTCACGGATCGAGGACATAAAATATACAGCGAAGATCTGTTGCTGGCTTCGACCGATCCTGCGCTTGCCATCCGGGATGAGCAGGGGAATCCCACGCTCGACAGCAAGCGTTTCCTGTCGGAGAACCTGGTGTTCGGCGCCGCACAATTCGACGTGGTGCTGTGTTGGAACCTTGCCGACTACATGGACGAAAGCCTGGTCAAACCAGTGGTGGGACGTCTATGGTCGATGCTGAAGCCGGGCGGCATGTTGCTGGCCTTCTTCCATACCAAGGAAGCGGGACCGGATGCTCCCTGCTATCGTTTCCATATGGTCGGCAACGATATGCTCCAGATGCAGCCCATTGTGTCCAAGAGGGAAGCGCGGCGCGGGCCTACAGGCGCGGTCCATACGGCAGTGGGCGGCGGTTTCCGCTTGCAGCGCGTCTTCAACAACCGGCATATCGAAACTCTGTTCCGTGATTTCGCGTCCATCAAGTTCTTTCTCGCCCGCGATAATGTCAGGGAAGTCCTGGTGGTTCGGTAGTTCAACAAGCAGTCGCCGCCTCCACGAATTCACCCTATCCTTACGACATCCTGAAGCCCGCAGGGCGGAGGGTCTGGCGGGTGACTTTCGGGATGACGTCATGGGGAGACAAATCAATTCGGTCCCCCAATTTGGGGTCACTCACACTTCCGCCAATTCCTCTTCCAGCAACTGTTTGTTATAGAGATCGGTGTAGTAGCCATTCAGGGCAAGTAGTTCGTCGTGTGTGCCCAATTCCACGATGCGGCCGCTGTGCAGGACAGCGATGCGGTCCGCGTTGCGCACCGTGGACACGCGGTGGGAAATAAAGATGGTGGTGCGGCCCTGCATGACTTCGCGCAGGTGATTGAGGATCTTGTCTTCGGTATGGGTGTCGACGCTGGAGAGGGCGTCATCGAGGATCAGGATGCGCGGATTACGAATCAGGGCACGGGCGATCGCAGTTCGCTGCTTTTGACCGCCAGAAAGAGTAATGCCGCGCTCGCCGACCAACGTCTGATATTTGTCCGGGAAACCCTCAATATCGGCTGCAATATTGGCCGCTTCAGCCGCGCCTTTGATTTGTTCATCGCTGGCGTCGTCCACGCCGAACGCGATATTTTCCCGGACAGTCTCGCTGAACAAAAAGGTCTCTTGGGGCACAAAGCCGATGTTTCCCCGCAATATGGCCAACGGGTAATGGCGAACGGGATTTCCGTCAATCACGACGCTGCCCGGTTCGGCATCGTAGATGCGAGGGATCAAGTCGACCAGGGTGGTTTTCCCCGACCCGGTCGGGCCCACGATCGCCAGGCTGCTGCCCGCGGGAATGTGCAGGCTCACATCGTGCAGGACCTGTTTGTCGCCGTAGGAAAAGTTCAGGTTGCGGAACTCGATCTCGCCCTGAACGGCTGGAGCCCGGTGCCCACCTGCCCCGAGCGCGAGGGCTTCGGGGCTGTCCTGGATCTCCGACTTCTCGGTCAGGATCTCGTTGATGCGCAGCATGGACGCCGTACCTCGCTGGAAAATATTGATCACCCAGCCTAGCGCGATGACGGGCCAGGTAAGCTGGACCATGTAGGTATTGAAGGCGACGAAAGAACCGACGGTCATCCGGCCCTGGAGCACTTCCCGGCCACCCAGCCACAGCACCAGCACGATGGCCAGTCCGAGCATGGTTTCGAGGGTTGGCCACAACATGCCCATCAGTCGCACCAGTTTCAGGCTGCGGCCGATGTACTCTTGATTGGACCGCTCGAATGATTCGATCTCGGCCTGTTCCTGCACGTAGGCCCGGATCACGCGCGCCCCGGAGAAATTTTCCTGCGCCCGCGCGGAGATGTCGGAGAACATCGCCTGGATTCTTTCAAAGCGCTCATGGATGCGCCGGCCAAAATATTGGACGGTGATGCTGACCACCGGTAAAGGCAGGAAAGCAAAAAGGGTCAGCCGGGGACTGATGGAAAGCATGAAGACCAGGGCGCCGGCCGTAAAGACGACGGTGTTGGCGGAATACATGATTGCCGGTCCCAGCAGCATGCGTACGGCGTTCAAATCGTTGGTCGCCTTGGCCATAATGTCGCCGGTACGGGTACGCTGGTAGTAGGAATACGACAGGCTTTCGAGGTGTCGGAACAGGTCGTTGCGCAGGTCGAATTCGATCTCGCGGGAGACGCCGATGACGATCCAGCGGGTTAAAAACTGGAAGATGGCTTTGGTCCCGGCCACCGCCAACAACAAAAAGGTATAGGTGAGGAGCTTCTCGCGCGTCACTCCCATCCGCAGTCCGTCGACGGCGCGGCGAATTACCTGGGGAAACAGGATCCAAATGCCGTTGTTCAGCAAGACACAGACGGTCCCCGCCACATAGCTGAGGCGGTATTTCTTAAGATACGGAAGCAGGGGGCGGAGGCTCTTAAGCAGCATGTGCCATTACTAGATGAGATTTTACCAGTGTCCGGTGCAGCGTTTTCGCATCTCACGGTTAGTAAAGAGGGCACTGCGCGGGCGCAAAAGAGCCGGCGGGCGGAGGCGGGAGTTTGCTCTTGGCGGCTATTCCTGATACACAAATGGGTACACTTTTACAGCCTCTAGGGGATCTTTTTGAGGGTCTCGGGGCTTCTGCGGCCCGAGAAGGACAGGGAGAACGATAACGATGAAGTTTCGCTGGTTGCTGGGTATTTTCACCCTGGTGTCGCTGGGAATTTTGATCGCGTGCAGCACGAGTTCCGTTAACTCATCGACGACCATTGCGAATATGGTTTTCACCAGCCAGGGCAACATGTCGGTCGAGTCCTGGCAGGTGAACCTCAGCAATGGATTGCTGACCCAAATCGGATCGGAGATCACGACCGGGGCGAACACCATGCCGGTGGCCATCAAGTTCACACCTGACGGACAGGCAGCATTTGTGGTGAATAAGGGAGTTCCTCCCAGTGGCACTGACAGTATCGCAACCTACACGGTAAACGGCGATGGTTCGCTCTCTTCGTCGGGAGCAAACGTGGCGGCAGGCGGCCCTAATCCCGTCGCGCTGGCGATCGATCCCGGCGGTAAATTCCTGTTCGTTGCCAACGAAGGCACAGGCGGAATCAGCGGAACCAGCAGCATCTCGGTATACACGATCTCCGGCGCCACCGTGAATTTATCCACCACTGTTCCCACCGACGACTTTGCCAGCGGGCTGGCTGTTTCTCCGACCGGAAATTTCCTTTACGTCACCAACACCATCGGCGCGCCCCCGGCGTTACAGGGAGAACTAACGCAGTACTCGTTCGATGCGACGACCGGGAATCTAACCAAGGTGAACACCTACCTGGCGGGGACCACTCCCGCCGGAATAACCATTACTCCCAAAGGAGAGTACCTGTACGTCTCCAATTTCGGGTCGAACAACATCAGTGGGTTTGTAATTGCCTCCGACGGGACGCTCAGTCCTGCGACACATTCTCCGTATTCCCTGGGTGCGGGAGTGGGTCCACAATCGATCGAGGTTGATCCAGCGTTCAATTACCTCTACGTCGCGGATTACACCTCGAACCAAGTCTCCGGTTTCTTGATCAGCGCGGCGAGTGGAGCCCTGACACCGCTCACCCCGAATGCGGTCTCCACCGGGTTTGGTCCCAGCGGGCTGGCGATTGATCCTACCGGCGTCTACCTCTACACCACCAATATAGGGACCTCCACCTTGAGTGGTTTTCATGTGGACTTCATGACCGGGACGCTCGGTCCGATACAGACCCTGATGACCACGCCGGGACTACCCTCGGCGATTGCGATTCATTAGCCTTGGGTTGCAGTTCTTGCGTGCAGTGCGACCCGGAATAGCAGTCGCTAGACGCTGTGGCTAGGTCGGCACCTTCAGAATCAGGTATCCGCCCACCAGGGCGAAGATGAGATCCGGCGACCAGGCCGCCAGCACGGGTGGAAGCTGGCTCACATTGCCCATCGCTTCGAAAAGTCCAGAGACCGTCCAGTACACAACGGCGACACCCACCGCGACAGCGACTCCCGTGATGGCGCCCCGCTTTCCCGCGGAAAGCGAGAAGGGAATTGCCAGCACCGCCATCACCAGGGTGATGACGGGATAGGCGAATTTCTTCTGTAGCTGCACCCGCAGCCGGACCACGTCGAATCCACTCTGCTGCAGGTCGTGGATGTAACGGCGCAGCTCCTCATAGTTCATCTCGGAAGACTGTTTGACTTCCTTCTTGAAGTAAGGCGGCGCCTCGCTGATCGCGGGGAACGTCGCCACATCGAAAGTGCGGTAGTCCTGGATGGCCGAGCCCCGCAGGTCGCGCTCCCAGCCCTGGGTGCAAACCCAGCGGTTCAGCCGGTCGTCCCACTGGGCGCGGTCGGCATACACGCGGCGGATGAGCTGAAAGGTTGCCGGATCGAACTGGAAGACCGCCAGGCTGCCGAACTGGTTCCGCTCGGAGTCGAAGAGTTGATAGTAGTAGATATTCGAGTGCTGTCCGAAAATCCACTTGCGATCAGGATTCAGATAGGTCTGTGCGGGCTTGCCCTTGATCTCGTTGCGCAACGCGTCCTGCCGCTTGTTGGCGTGGGGCAGGTAGAACTGGTCGAAGAAGAATAAACCCACGGCCAACAGGCCCGACGCCACCAGCACGGGGACGATGATGCGATAGATGCTGATGCCCGTGGCCTTGATGGCGGTGATTTCGTTGGAGCGTTGCATCAGGCCGAAGGTGATGAGCACCGCCAGCAGAATGCCGAGGGGAGTGATGTTGTAGAGAAAGTAGGGCGTCACGTTGATCAGGTATTCGCCAACGACCAGAGGCGAAACCTGGTTGCGCAGGATGTCGCCGAGCAGTTCGAAGAGTGTGAACACCAACAGCAACATGATGAAGGTGGCCAGAATCATGGCCAGGTAGACCATGAAGTCGCGCAAAACCAGGTCATCGAGAATCATGGGGAAACGGGCACTGAAGACCCGGCGGCGGTTTGATGCGCGCTCAAAGGCGTCTTCCGGGCGCGAGCGGAACAGCGGAGTGCCTTCCGCCAGAGCGCTTTTGAAGGGATGGCGCAGACGAAATGAGCCGATCTCGAAGGGCTTGCGTTCCGCTCTCCATAGCAGGAAGGCGCCGGCGACAAAAAACACGAGGTTGGCGAGCCACCCGCCGATCATGGGCGACACCCTTCCCTGGCGCGCCAGCGAAACTCCAATCAGTGATACCGAGTAGTAGGCAAATACCAGCAGAATGGTGAGCACGAATCCCGATGACTTGCCGCCCTTCTTGGAAGACAGCCCAAGCGGAATGCCGACCAGGGCCAGCACCACACAAGCCAACGGCAAAGCGAAGCGGCGGTAGAACTCGATGTAGTACCAGCGGCGGGTGATGGGATCGACTTTCTTCGCGGCCGCCGGCAATTGAAAGGTGGAGAGTTCGGTAATCGGAGAAGGCTCCTGGTCCGCTTGCCGGTCGGTGGAAGGGACCTGGATGGGAATGTCAGTTTCCTCGAAGGTGGAAATCTGGTAGCGGTCGGCCTCCTTAGGGTCGGTTTCATGGGTCGATCCGTTGGTCAAGTGCAAGTGCAGAGTGTCGGGGCCTTGGCTGACCAGGATGCCCTGCTGGGCCAGGGTGATACGCGGAGACCCTGGGGTGCTGATATCGGCGATGAAAACGCCCTTCCAGATGGCCGCTCCCTGGGCGCTCTTCACGTCCTGTACGTAGAGAACCAGCTTGGGAAATCCCTCGTAGAAAACCCGGGGTTGAATTTCAAACGATGCCTGGGATGTCTTGAGCCGGTCCTGCAATTTGCCCAGGGCGGCTTGCGAAAGCGGTGCGAGATAAACGCCATTGGCCAGCGCCAGCAGCCAGGCAGACACGACGAAGATGGAGAGAATCCGCAGAAAGCTCCACACCCCCAGGCCACTGGCGCGCATGGCGGTGATTTCGCTGTCGGCGGCCAAGCGGCTGAGACCGATGAGAATCCCGACCAGTACCCCCATGGGAAGGGTGTAAGTGAGCGCCACCGGCACGGTGAGGAAGAAAATCTCGGCCACGCTGGGCAAGGGGGCGCTATTGCGGACTACCAGCTCCAGAATTCGGCCCAGGTCGCGGGTGAACAGCACAAAGGTGAACACCGTCACGCCGATGAGGGCGGCGCCTGTAACCTCGCGCAAAATGTAGCGGGTGAGAATCCGCATGGGAAAAAACTAAAGCGAGTCTAGCACGGGCGGTGGAAGAAATTCTAAATGCCGAGGGCTTGTCAGGCAGCGGTCCGGGCGGCAGGCGCCGCCGTGCTCAGGCACAGGCCGGGGGTGTGCACCGCGCAGCTGTCCGCCGGCTCATGAACCTCGCGGCGCACGGATCTCATCTTCATCAGGGCCCCGGAAGTCATTGCCTTCGCGAGTAGGGGTTCGATGGTTGGATCGCGGACACTGGTGCAGGAATAGATCGCAACAAATGTCACCATCCGGGCAGAGAAGCCGTCAGGTTCGCGCATGATTCTTGCCATCACGCCCTTGCCTAAAGTTGGGCCCATGGGCACGGTGAGTGGCAGAATCATGCGTCCGCCTGCACGCAGACGATCAAGCCACAAAGGGTGAGGATGGGTTACGCCGGCGTTGATGAGGATGGCGTCGCACTCGCCGGGATCGATGGCCGCACCGTCGCCGGTATGCACCTCGACATTGGGGTACTCCGACAGATTCTGCCGGGCGCGGAGGGCCAGCTGCGGGTCAACTTCGCTGGCGAAGATGTGACCCGCCGGCCCCACCACGCTCGCCATGATGGCCGTAAAGTAGCCAACTCCGCAGCCCAAGTGAAACAGACGATCGCCAGTTCTGAGTTCGAGAACGTCAATCCAGTGGGCAAGGGAACCGGGTTGCCCATTCACCAGGTCGCGCGTGGTATCCAAGGCGATCGGAACATTGTGGTAGACGTGCCGCGGGTGGGCATCGGCAGTGGTGGTGTAGACCACGGCTCCCATCCCGAAATCCGCCGAGGCGACCTGCCACGGTCCCGGCCCGAGAAAGTTCTCCCGCGGAACACGGGCGAAGGCTTTGACCAGAGCAGGCGAAGTTATGTGGGCCGCAAGCCGGATTTCCTCAGCAAAGAAGCGGCGGCACTCTTCCATCGTCATACCAGCGTAAGTATCCCACGGCAGGGTGGGAGCGCCAAGAGTTCCGCACGGGCCACCACCGCGGCCGGGTGAGATCGCCGCGCGGTATGCAGGCGAATAGCCGGAGTGGTAACCCCAGCCTGAGCCTTTGCCGTTGCCGCCACGCTTGCGGTCGGTGCTCGATTCGTAGCACAATACCCGGCTCGGTTCACCCAGTCTACAGATCTGGAGATCGCACAAAATAATGACCTTTCGTCGATGTGGCTGGTTCGCCTCCATCCTGCTGCTCACTCTAACCTGCAACGCCGCTCCGCCTGACGAGGTTCAGCAAACCGCGAATGGGCTTACGAGTTCCATTCTCACGGGTCCGGCGATGACGACGTTGCGCGAACTCACCGATGGATTTGGGGGACGGGTGTCTGGTTCTCCCGCCTACGAGCGTTCCGCAGAATGGGCTGCGGCAAAGTTTCGCAGTTACGGCATCAAAAATGTCCGCCTGGAGCCTTTTACCATTCCCAGTGGCTGGCAGCGAGGATCTGCTAGCGCCGAGATGCTGGCTCCCTTGCGGCGTCCTCTGCATGTCGAATCGCTGGGCTGGGCGCCTTCGACTCCGGCCGGCGGAGTTGAGTCGGAAGTGATGCTGTTGAGCGACATCTCCGAAAGCAACATCCAGGCCTCCGCTGACAAGATCAAGGGCCGTATCGTGATGATGGACGTGGGCAAGACCTATCGCCAGAACCGCGTTAAGGTCTTCCAGTTGGTACACGCCGCCTACGCTTTGCTCGGCAACGCGGGTGCACTGGCTGTCCTGGTTCCGGCAAGAGAACCGAATAACATCGTCAACGCCCATTCCCCGGACTGGCACGCGAACCTGGCGTCTTTGCCGCTGGTGGATCTGGGCATGGAAGATGCTGACATGATTCGCCGCGCGCTGGCTGCTCCGAATGGCAGTGTGCGCATCAAACTCGATGTGCAGAACCAGATTTCCGGACCGACAACCGTGCACAACGTGATCGCTGAGATTCCAGGAAGCGAGCGTCCCGAAGAGTGGCTATTGGTCGGTGCCCATCTGGATTCCTGGGATTTCGGCACCGGCGCGCAGGACAACGGCACGGGGGCCGTGTCGGTGCTGGAGGTGGCGCGGGTTTTCGCCAGCCTCGGTCATGCTCCCCGCCGCTCGGTGCGTTTTGCCCTGTGGGGAGGGGAAGAGGAGGGCCTGATTGGTTCTTACATGTATACCCGGGCTCATGCCGCCGAGTTGGAAAAATGCATTGCCGTGGTCAATACCGATAACGGCGCCGGCCATCCCAAGGGGTGGAAGGTCGAAGGCCGCAAAGATTTGATGGAAGCCATGCAGCCGATCAGCGACTCCCTGCTGAAAGACCTGGCTGCGGGCGACCTGTCGCTGGAAACAACCTACGACACCGACCACGGCCCGTTCATGCTGCAAGGTATCCCCGCGATCGATCAGGAAGTGGATATGACCCACTACCTGGAGGTTCACCATAAGCCGTCCGATACCTACGACAAGGTGGATCCGGTGATCTTCAAAACCGATGCTGCCATCGTGGCGGTCACCGCTTATGCCATCGCTCAGGATCCCAAACCCATCGCTCCCCACATCGACCACGCAGCCGTGGGCGAGATTGTCAAGAATGCTGGGCTTGAGGAGATGTTGAAGGGGGCGGGAGTATGGCAGTAGTGACTGCCGGTCACAAGAAGCAATTGCTCGATGGAGATGAAGAAGATACGCGCTTGAAATTTGGACAACTCCATAACCATCCATGTTTTCAGCGGAGTTTATTGGAGATTTACGTGCAACATAGGTATAAATTTCTCGTGCCGTAGTCTGTACGAGAAGCTAAGTTGTCCAAAACGGTGACAGGACATTCCCCCATGAAACGTCCTAGATTGCTATGTGTGGACGACGACCCCGGGATTCGTGAGTTCTACCAAACGCTGTTTGGAGCTCACGGATATGAAGTCGTGCTGGCCGGGAGTGGTCGTCAGGCCCTCAAGATCTTTCACGCCCGCAAGCGTCCCATCGACGCGGTCATCACCGACTACGAGATGCCGGAAATGAACGGTCCGGAACTGGCCGCTGAACTGAAACGCACCCATCCGGCTTTGCCGGTCATTATGGTTTCAGGGTCGCGGCCGGTGATAGAAGAGGCCCCGCATTTTGTGGACGCCGCGTTAGCGAAAGGGGCGCCGGTTCGGCAAATCCTTGACGAAATTGAAGGACTTCTGGCGGCCGCGGGACCCGGCGCATCCTGGTCCCGCTATCTGCCGTTAGGCGAGGCCTTAGCCGTGGCGGCCGGAGCCGTACTGCTGGTCAACCGGATTTGGGAGTGATTTCTCCCTTTACGCCGGAATCAAAGACTCCAGCGCCATCCGGTTGGGAACGAACAGGGTCGATCCTTTGAGCTGAATCAGGCGCTGTTTCTTGAATCCGGCGAATAAGCGGGTAACGGTTTCGCGTGAAGTGCCAATCATCTGCCCGATTTCTTCGTGGGTCATCGCCAGCTTCATTTGGCAAGCTTGTTCGCCCTGCTCTTTTTGCGGGAGCCAGCCGACCAGCAGGCGTGCCAGTTTTTCGCTGGCCGATTCCGATAACATCAGGTCACGGATTTCGCGGCAGGTTGAGTTGTAGTTGAAACTCAGTTGCCGCGTGACCCACAATGCCAGTTCGCCATGGGCCCGCATCAGCCGTAGCAGGTCGGCCTGACGAATGAAGCTGATTTCGCAGGGTTCCAGGGTCTCGGCGGTGGCCTCGTATTCCCGGTGAGAAATTGTCGAAGCGATGCCCATGGCCTCGCCCGCTCCGGCGATCCGAAGGATCAGGGTGCGGCCGTCACTGGCGCATACCGACAGTTTGACCCGGCCCCGAATCACCGCGTAGATTCCGCGCGCCGGCTCAGCCTCCCCAAACAGGATCGCACCGTTGGGATAGGTGTTGGTCATGGTCACTGTCTCGAGTTCATGCAATAACGCCGGAGACAGATCGCCAAACATGCTTTCCGCAGCCGTCAGATTCCCGATTTTGGTGGTGGGCGTTGCCATATGCGATCTCCTTCGCTTAGCTGAAGGGCAAGTGGCGCGCCACTCTGGCTGGCCCCAGTTTACTCCCGACGGCATCTCCGTAAGTAACAGATACCAGTAGACATAGATTGTCACGGCAAAATCCGCGCCGATGCGCAGCTGGGAGTGTAAAGGCGAGGGGGTGCGCCATTTGCCACAGCACTGTGTGATCTCCATCACTGCAACCATGTTTGCGCGAACCGGGAAAGGCGGAACCCGGTCATTCCAGGGCGTGGTGCAGGGTGTTTAACAGCGCGGTGCGAGTGAAAGGTTTTTCCAGCAGAACGACATCCTGGTGGCCGGCTTGTGAATTCGCGATCAGTTCCCCGGTGTAGCCCGACATGAAGACAATTTTCATGACAGGACGCGCCGCTTTCAGGCTATCGACCAGTTCGGGGCCGCTTAAGCCCCGCATGACAACGTCGGTGAGCAGCAGATCGATCTGAGCGGTGTGCGCCGCAACCTCCAAGGCGGCTTTTCCGTCTTGCGCTTCGATGACTACGTAACCATGTTGCTCCAGAAGCTTGCGTGTCATCTTCCGCATGATGTCATCGTCTTCGACTAACAGAATTACGGTACCCTCGCGAACCGGAGGCGCGGTCTCCTCTACCGGTTCGCTGGCTGTCCCTAGCTTATGTTCGGCGCTGGGAAGGTAAAGCTTAAAGGTGGTGCCCCGTCTGGGTTCACTGTAGACCCAGATGTGGCCTCCACTCTGCTGCACAATGCCGTACACCGTGGACAAACCTAACCCGGTGCCCTTGCCGACTTCTTTGGTGGTGAAGAAGGGCTCAAAGATTCGGGAAACGGTCTCGGTGTCCATCCCCATTCCGGTATCGCTGACCGCCAGCATGACGTACTTGCCGGGCGGCAAGGGTGCGTGCTGCGCGGCGTACCCGTCGTCCAGTTGCACGGTACCCGTTTCCAGGATGAACTTGCCGCCGCGGGGCATGGCATCGCGGGCGTTCACGGCGAGATTCACCAGGATTTGGTCGACCTGGCCCACATCGGCCTCGATCAAGGCAGAAGACGATCTGGGAACGACTACGATCTCGACATCATCGCCCATTAATGGGCGCAGCAACCTTGTGGTTTCTTTCAGCCGCTCATTCAGATCGAGGATTTGCGGCTGAATGGCCTGCTTCCTGCTGAAGGCCAGCAATTGCCGGGTCAGAGTGGCGCCGCGGTCAACCGTCCTGCGGATATTCGTGATGTATTCCGCCGATTCACTGCCTGGCCCGATATGCGCGCGCAGCAATTCGGTGCAGGCAGTGATGATACCGAGAATGTTATTGAAATCGTGAGCCAGTCCTCCGGCCAACCGCCCGATGGCATCCATCTTTTGCGCCTGGCGAAGGTGGTCCTCGGCTCGTTTCTGCGCGGTGATATCGCGGGTAATCGCCGAGGCCCCCACCACCTGGCCAGTCGCGTCCCGGATGGGCGACACGGTAATCGAGGTGTCGAGATGGCGTCCGTCCTTGGCAACGCGGATGGATTCAAAGTGTTCCACACTTTCACCGCGGCGGATCCGTTCCAGAATCCTCGGGATTTCGTCGGGCCGGTCCTTCGGCGCCAGCATGGAGATGGGTTGTCCCAAAGCTTCTTCGGGTGAATATCCGTAAAGGCGCTCCGCGCCCTTGTTCCAAGTGGTGATGATGCCGTCGAGGTCTTTGCCGATGATGGCATCATCGGAGGAATCGATAATGGAGGCGAGGCGGCGGCGATATTCGCCGATCTCCTGGGTGGTCCTGCGATCCAGTTCCTGGTCAGCCCGTCGCAGCTCTTCCTGAATGCGTTTCTGATCGCTGATGTCACGGATTGCACTCAGGACCATTCCGCCATGGTTTGCGGAAACCGGGCTCAGGCTGATCTCGACCGGAAATTCCGAACCGTCGCTGCGCCGGCCGTAGAGATCCAGCCCCGCTCCCATACGGCGAATTTGCGGCGCCGCCGCAAAGTGCCTGCGAAAGTGCTGGTGATCGTGACGATAGCGTTCGGGAACCAGTACTTCGATTTTCTGGCCGATTAACTCGCCGCGTTGGTAGCGGAAGAGCTCTTCAGTCTGGGGATTGACCTGTACGATGGTGCCTTCACGGTCCACGGCGACCATGGCGTCGGGGACGGCGGCCAGAAAATCTTCGGAGAGGAGAGTGGCAGCCAGAGCATCGCTCCCGGCCGGAGAGGAAGGTCGATTGTTTCTGAGCGGTGCAGCCATCCGCAATACCCCAAGACACTGTTCGTGCCAATTACTCTATTTCGGAACTGGCAGTATGTAAAGCGAGCTCGCCCCGAGTGATACGAGCTTCAGAACCTTGACCTGCAGTGTGGGCGAGATCGCGAACCCCTAAGCGTCGTATGTGCGAGTGTATCCCAGGCGGCGCAGGACAATGGATAGATTGATAAACAAGCGGTCCGGGAGCCTGCTGGTCAGCGGTAACATCGCGAACCTCAGGGGCGTGGCGCGACCCGGCGCCTCAACATGGGGCCGGCCCTACTCCGGCTTCAGGAAAATAGCTGCCAGGGGAGGCAAGGTGAGAGCCAGGGAATGGGGTCTGCCATGGGCGGGCTCGGACAGGGCCTGGCAGCCGCCCGCATTGCCCATGTTGCTGCCACCGTACGCGTGCGCATCACTGTTCAAGAGTTCGCGCCAGAACCCGCCAGACGGGACCCCCACGCGATACTTCATTCGCGGTATGGGAGTGAAGTTGCAGACGACGAGGACCAGGTCTTTGGGTGTCTTCCCCTTGCGCAACAGCGAGATCACGCTGGTGTTGGCGTCGTTGCAATCGATCCATTCGAATCCCGCCGGGTCGTTGTCGAGTTCGTGCAGAGCAGGCTGTTCGCGGTAAAGCCGGTTCAGTTGCTCGACCCAGGCTTGCGCGCCGCGATGAACCGGATACTGCAATACGTTCCATTCCAGACTGCTGTCATGGGCCCACTCGCGCACCTGTCCGAACTCATCGCCCATGAACATCAGCTTTTTCCCCGGTTGGGCGTACATGTAACCGAACAGGAGGCGAAGATTGGCGAACTTCTGCCACTCGTCGCCCGGCATCTTTCCGATAAGCGAGCCCTTGCCGTGTACGACCTCATCGTGCGAAAGCGGCAAGACGAAGTTCTCGGTGAAGCCATACAGCATGCGGAAGGTGAGCAGGTTGTGATGGAATTTGCGATGAACGGGATCGTGCGAGAAGTAGGAGAGCGTGTCGTGCATCCAGCCCATGTCCCACTTCATCCCGAAGCCCAGCCCACCGATATAAACCGGCCGCGACACCATCGGCCAGGCCGTGGATTCTTCAGCCGAGGTTTGAATATCGGGATGCTCTTTGTATGCTTCCATGTTGAACTGGCGCAGAAAGTCGATGGCCTCAAGGTTCTCGCGCCCGCCGAACTGATTGGGGATCCACTCCCCCTGATTTCGCGAGTAGTCGAGATACAGCATGGATGCCACCGCGTCCACGCGCAGGCCGTCGGCATGATACTTATCGAGCCAGAACATGCCGCTCGATGAGAGGAAGCTGCGCACCTCGTTGCGGCCGTAATTGAAGATATGCGTCTTCCAATCCGGATGAAAGCCCTTGCGCGAGTCGGCGTGCTCGAACAGATGGGTACCATCGAAGTAGGCGAGGCCGTGCCCGTCGGAAGGGAAGTGTGAAGGTACCCAGTCGAGAATCACACCGATGCCATGCTGGTGCAGGTAGTCCACCAGGAACATGAAGTCTTGCGGTGTGCCGTAGCGTGCGGTGGGGGCAAAGTAGCCCGTGGTCTGATATCCCCACGATCCGTAGAAGGGATGCTCCATCACCGGCAGCATTTCGACGTGGGTGAATCCCAGTCGTCCCACATATTCCGCGAGACGCGGCGCCATCTCGCGATAGGTCAAGGGACGGTTGTGCTCTTCGGGGACGCGCATCCATGAACCCAGGTGCACTTCATAGATGGAGAGCGGAGCATGCAGGGAATTCTTTCCCCGACGCTTCGCCATCCAGTCGCCATCGGACCACTGATAGTCGAGATCCCAAACCACGGAAGCGGTGCGAGGCGGTTTTTCGTGCCGGATTCCAAACGGGTCGGCTTTATCTCCCACATGCCCATGATGCTGGGAGGCAACCCGGAATTTGTAGAGAGAACCTTTGCCCACGCCGGGGATGAACCCCTCCCAGATGCCGGAGTTGCCGCGAGAGTAGAGCCGGTGGGCCCCAGGTGTCCAGTGGTTGAAACTTCCGATCACCGAGACCTCGCGTGCGTTGGGCGCCCATAGCGAGAAACAAGTGCCCGGCTCGCCGCCAGGGGAGATCCAATGCGCGCCAATTTTTTCGTGAATCCGGTAATGCGTGCCTTCGTTGAATAAGTGCAGATCTTCCGCACTCAACAGGCTGACGTCGCGGCGCACGGGATTCGTGATGGTATCAGTCGTCATCGTGGAGATCAGGAACTAGTGTACCGGAATGTGCTTCCCATCGCCCGGCGCGTGCTAGACTGCCTGTTCACCCCGTCGCGGCATTTTCGGGGAGAACTCTCTCAATGCCCGTCCTTCGCGTCATTGTTCTGTGGCACCAGCATCAACCGTTTTACAAGGATTTGGTTACCGGCGAATATCGCCTGCCCTGGGTCCGTCTGCATGCGCTGAAAGACTATTACGGGATGGTCAAACTGCTGGAGGAGTTTCCTGAAGTCCACCAGACTTTTAATCTTGTTCCTTCCTTAATTACGCAGATTGAGGATTATGTGGCGGGAACGGCCCAGGATCCGTTTCTGCAAGTCGCCGCCAAGCCGGCAAAAGAGCTCACGTCCGAGGAGCGCCGCTTCGCCCTGCGATACCTGTTCCAGGCCAATCCAGTCAATATGATTGGGCGCTATGCCCGCTACCACGAACTGTGGGAGCGCTTTCGGGTGACGCACGATTCTCCGGAGCGGGCAGAAAAATACTTCCAACCGCAGGATTTCACCGACCTCCAGGTGCTGTCGCAGATTGCCTGGTTCGACGAATTCTTCCTTGAGGACACGGACGTCGCGGAGTTGGTGGCGAAAGGACGCCATTATTCGCTCGAAGACCAGCGATTCGTCATCGCTCGCGAGCGGCAGTTGCTCGCGCGGGTGCTGCCCGCACACGCCGACGCGGCAACGAGGGGCAGGATCGAGATTTCCACCTCGCCCTTCTACCACCCCATCCTGCCGCTGGTGTGCGACACCAACATCGGTGCGGTTTCGTCTCCGGGACTGCCGCTGCCTCAGAACCGATACCGCCATCCCGAAGATGCGCGCGAACAGCTGCTGCGCGGCCTCGATCTCCACGAAAAGGTCTTTGGTGTTCGTCCCCAGGGCGTCTGGCCGTCGGAGGGCAGTGTTTCCGAAGAGGTGCTCGCCATCGCCCACAGTCTCGGCGTGAAATGGATGGCCACCGACGAAGGCGTGCTGGGCCGCAGCCTGGGTACTTTCTTCTCCCGCGACGGAGACGGGCCGCCTGACGGACCCGCAGGCCCAGAAGTCTCTACACACCTTCACCGCTATGAGAACGGACAGACCGCGGATGAACCTCATCTTCCGCGACCACACCCTCTCCGACCTGATCGGCTTTGTGTACTCGGGCATGCCTCCGCGAAGAGGCCGCCAACACCTCATGCAGAAGCATAAGGAGATGCCGCGCAACCCATTCTGGCAAAAGGGAAAGACGCGCTGGTTTCCATTATTCTGGACGGTGAGAATGCCTGGGAATACTATCCGCACTCGGGACGCGAATTTCTGCGCCGTTTCTACCAGGCCCTGCAGGAGGATGCCGGAATTGAAGCTGTAACGGTCAGCGAGGCGATTGAACGCCACAGCAACTGCAGACCCGCTGACCGTCGCTGGTGCCGGGATCGTGGATCAATGCGAACTTCAACGTCTGGATTGGCGCGCCCGAAGACAACCGGGCCTGGGACTACCTATATCAAGCGCGCAATTTCTATGGCCAGTCTGCTGCCGGCGCCAGGAAGAGCAGCGCAAGCTCTGGCCTTCGAAGAGATTCTGATCGCCGAGGGCAGCGACTGGAACTGGTGGTACGGACCAGAGCATCACTCGGCCAACGATCGCGACTTCGACGAACTCTACCGCAAGCACCTTATCGAACGTGTACCAGGCTTTGGGGGCCGTCCCTCCGGACTATCTCGCGCAGCCGATCGCGGGAGGACTGGTCCGGCCTTCTTTCACCCCGCAAAGCGCCTACATTCATCCCCGAGATCACCGGCGACATGGTGCGCTACTTCGAGTGGATGGGCGCCGCGTGCTACACCGCCGACCGGCGATCCGGCGCCATGCACGGCAAGCAGTTTCTGCTGGACGCCGTCTATGCGGGAATCGACGAAGAATCAGTGTACGGCACGCCTAGACTTCGCCGGCAAGGTTCCGGCAGATCGAATTTGAAGTCGTTGTCAACCTGGAGTCATGGGCAGCCGACGCCGAATGGCCGCGGCGTGAGTTGCGGCTGGACGCGGTCGTGGAGGGCGGGCGAACTGCGGTCATGGAAAGTGACCGTGCCGAAGAGAGAAAGCTGCTGGCGTCCTCCAGCGAATCAGCCAGAAGCGGCGCGTGTTGCCCTGGGGCGAAAAACTTCGAGTTTCGCACCCCCTCTGCCTGGCTCATGGCCGCTCCGGTGGAGTTGCAGACAGCAGAGGCAATCCGGAATCCCTCACGACCCGCCTGCGCCTGCGCTTCAGCCTCTGGCGTAACCATCTCCCGGTCGACGCCTTGCCCGTCGAAGGCTGGATTGAACTGCGAACTGCTGATGGAAGGGGATCTGCGGTCGCTGGGACTGTAGGAGCAGTAGCCGTAGAGAGTGTCGAGCTCCGAGTTCATAAGTCCGCTTCGCGAACTCGCACTACGAGCTCGCGAACTCGCTACTCTACTGTCCTGCGCTCGGACTCATCACCATCGGACGGCTCAGTTCCATCACCAGTTCGGTACCTGCCGGCAGCGTAGCTGAGCGATGCTTGCGCGAGCCAGTGGGTGACCGTCGCAGCCGCGCCAATCGCCTCCCCCGATCAGCATGCCCTGGCCGCCTCCGGCCAGACCCCCGATCAGCATTCCGCCGCCTGTGCCCATGCCGATTTCGGTGGCGTCCTTGCCGTCATGTCCCGCGCCTTTGAACTGTCCTTCCGTGTTGACGTCGGTGCCGCGGCGGGCATCTGGTATCCACGAGCGTGGCGTTGAGCATGAAGCGTTCGCCGTTGGGGAGCACCAGGCTTCTCAGGAAAGAGCGCAATCGTCGGTTTGCCGGAAACGCGTCGCGGTTCGCTGGTCTTGGTGACGCGGCCCTGCACGGTCGTCCCGATCGGGACAACGGTTTTGCCATCCACCACGACCGGTTCGGTGACTCGAGCCGAGAACGGATCCCCCGCCTTGTTGCTGAAAGTGTCGCAAGCGTGGTTTCAAGCTTCATCTTCAGTGCGGTGCCCGTGGGCAGGGAAGTCTGGGCTGACGCGAAAGCCGCCAGTAGGACAAGCCAATGCAATAACAAGGTGACTTTTTTCATACATCCTCCAGAAGTTGTAGCGCCAGCGCTCCTCGCCGGCAGTTCGGTGGGCGACTCGCCCACCGCCATCACTCTCGTAATCTCACTTACCGCTTTCATCACCTCCTCTACCGGCGCCCGATCGTGCTGGTTGTCGCCGCGATAGATGTAGCGCACCGTCCACCCGCGATCGATGATCAGCGTTGCCGGATGCGCGATATTCAAGCGCATCGTTTGCCCAATCCGGTGGTACAAACCGTACGCCTTGGTCACCGTCGCGATCCTCATCGAGCAGGAATGGAAACGAGATCGGATGTTTTTCCAAAAACGTCGCCGGCTTCCACACGCCGTCCGCGCTTCTCGGCAGCGATGTACGCCAACAGTTGCCGCTCGCTGCCTCGATGTCTGCCGTCTCTGCGACTCCAACTGAGCCATGCGCTTTACGCAGTTCGGTCACCAGGTGCCGCGCAAGAAACTCCAGAATCAGCGGTCCGCGTGTCAAGCAAGCGAGCGAGAGTGAACGTTCCCTCGCGGTTCGCCGCGCCCAGAGAGAACTCGGGCGCATGCGCTCCAATTCTCGAGAGTGTCCGTGCGATCCTTCACCCTGCATCGACTCTAAGGTAGTCCAGGTGCGGACAACCCACTAAACTCCGGGGAACCACCGCGAGAACGAGCAATGCTAGGCGAACGCCAGTTCGGATGGCTACTCTTTTCGTCGGTGAATGAACCGGCGACCCGTCACGACTAGCACTGACCGCCTCGCTCTCCGCGTCCGATATAATCACCGTTTTCGGAGCATAGCCATGGCGCGAACTCTATACCGGCACCGGTTACTCTGACGGGACGTCGACTGACGTTTCGATTCCGGTCGCCCATGGGTCCGGGTCGACGACGAACCAAGAGCCATGACACAGATCTTCATAAGGACAGGGAAGCAGTACATGATCGAATATCGCAGATATCCACGGACGCGAAGTTCTGGATTCCCGCGGCAATCCTACGGTAGAAGCCGAAGTCAGGCTGACCGAGCGGCACGGTGGGCCGCGCCATCGTGCCGAGCGGTGCTTCGACCGGCGAGCACGAAGCCGTCGAACTTCGCGATGGCGACGAGCAGCGCTACCAGGGCAAGGGCGTCTTAGAAAGCCGTGGAGAATGTAAACGGCGAAATCGCCGACGCGCTCAGCAACATGGACGCCGCCGAGCAGCGTGCCACTCGACGCCAAGATGATCGAACTCGACGGCACTGCCGAACAAGGGACGCCTGGGCGCCAACGCCATCCTGGCCGTCTCGATGGCCGCCGCCCGCGCCGCTGCGGCATGAATATGGTCTCCCCTCTACCGCTATCTGGGGGGAGCGGGCGCCAACCTGCTGCCGGTTCCCATGATGAACATCCTGAACGGCGGCGCGCACGCCGATAACAACGTCGATTTCCAGGAATTCATGGTCATGCCTGTCGGCGCCCCGTCGTTCTCCGAAGCGCTGCGCTGGGGCGTGGAAGTCTTCCATACCCTGAAGGGCGTACTTGAAGAAGCGCGGCTACAACACCGCCGTGGGCGACGAGGGCGGCTTTGCGCCGTCGGTAAAGTCGAACGTGGAGGCGATTGAAGTCGTGCTCGAAGCCATTCAGCAGGCCGGGTACAAGCCGGGAGAGGAGATCGCCATTGCGCTCGATCCAGCGGCCAGCGAGTTTTATCAGGATGGCAAATACGTCTTCAAGAAGTCTGACAAGTCGGCGAAGAGTTCCGACGAAATGGTGCGCTATCTGGGCGAAGTGGGCGAATGACTATCCCATCGTCTCGCTGGAAGACGGCTTATGCGGAGGACGATTGGGACGGCTGGCAGAATCTGACCAAAGAACTTGGCGGCAAGATTCAGCTGGTCGGCGACGACCTCTTTGTGACCAACGTCGAACTCCTGCAAGAGGGAATCGACAAGCAAGTGGCCAACTCGATCCTCATCAAGGTCAACCAGATCGGCACGGTCAGCGAGACGCTCGACGCCATCGACCTGGCCCGGCGCAACGGCTATACACAGCGGTCATTTCCCATCGCTCCGGCGAAACCGAAGACACGTTCATCGCCGATCTGGCGGTGGCGACCGGCGCAGGCCAAATCAAGACCGGCTCCGCGTCGCGCACCGACCGCATCGCCAAGTACAACCAGTTGCTGCGCATCGAAGAAGAGCTGGGAAGCTCGGCGAGGTTCCTGGGACTAAAAGCGCTGAATTACAGAGGATGAGTGCGGACAGGTACACATAGTTTATAGATTCGCAAGCTATGAAAGGGCGTCATCCGGCTTTTGAAGAGCCTGACAACTCGAACATCAAAATTTGGCGCTATATGGACTTCACGCAATTTGTCAGCATGTTGGAAGCTGGAGGGCTTCTTTTTCGACGTGCTGATCTGCTGGAAGATAAGTTCGAAGGGACAATGTCGCGACCTCTTTGGAATTTTCTCGCACGTCAAAGTTTAGGCGACCCTCAGCAGCACGCAGACCTTCTGCGACTGACGAGAGGCTGGAGCTTTGTGAACTGCTGGCACATGAATGAGTACGAGTCGGCGGCGATGTGGAAAGTTTACTCGACGACCAACGAGTCCGTTTGTCTTCAGGCATCTTTTGCACAATTGCGAGAAGCACTAGACGGTGATGTCTACATCGGAATAACCAAGTATATTTCCTACGATCCGGACAAAATACCCGCAGGCAACACATTTTGGCCCCTGATGCATAAGCGAAGGTCCTTCGAGTATGAGCGTGAGCTAAGAGCAGTTTGGACCAAAATAGACAAAATCAGTGAAGCTGGTCCGGCCGTCGCCTCGGGCCATGAATATCGACCAGCTCCAGAGACGACTGTCTGGAAGAGAGTGAACCTCGAATCACTGGTCGAAAATGTGTTTATCTCACCAACAGCTAAGTCTTGGTTTACCGACCTTGTTAAGGGCATGCTGGCGAGGTATGGGATTTCTCTACCCGTGCGCCAGTCGGATCTCGCCGCGGAGCCGCTTGACTTGAGGTAGCCGAGCGAGAAGGTGTGCCAAGGTGCAATATGACTGATTCGACAGTTGTTTTTTCGGTGAGGAAATCGCCCCAAGGCGGCTACGAGGCCCGTGCCGTTGGGCACTCCATTTTCACTCAGGCAAGCACGATGAAAGAATTGAGACTTCAGGTCAAGGAAGCCGTGAAAGCGCATTTCGGTCCCGGAAAGAAATTGCCAACGATTCGTTTCGTTAAGGCGTCCCAGAGCCGCATTTTCGGCTCGGCGAAGGGAGAGTTCACCGTTCCTGACGATTTCAATGATCCATTGCCGGAGGAGATCGAAGACCTGTTCTGGAAATGAACGAGCCAAGAATTCGCCGCGTGGGAAACCCCTTGCATCGGTGCATAGCCACAAATCCCACGTTTTCTCTCTGACTCTGTGCCTCTGTGGTGGAAGGGATTTTGATCCGTGTCATCCGCGAAAATCCGTGACAAAGAATTTGAGCTAAAAGCTAGGAGCTGATTTTGTCCCGACCCAAACCTCTCATCCTCATCATCCTCGACGGCTGGGGATACCGCGCCGAAACCAAGGCCAACGCCATCGCGCTCGCGCGCAAGCCCACCTACGACCGCCTGCTGCGCGAGTATCCCAACACGCTCATTCACACCAGCGGTCCATTTGTCGGCTTGCCCGAAGGGCAGATGGGCAACAGCGAAGTCGGACATCTGAACATCGGCGCCGGACGCATCGTGCACATGGACATCACGCGCATCGAGTCTGATGATCCAGAATGGCGAGTTCTTTTCCAACCCCGTGCTGCTCGATGCCATGAAGAATGCCCGTGCCGGCGGACGCAGCTTGCATCTATTCGGTCTGCTTTCCGATGGCGGCGTGCACTCCCACCAGACACATCTTTACGCCCTGCTGCGAATGGCCAAGCAGAATGGCGTCGATCGCGTCTTCGTGCACGCCTTCATGGACGGCCGCGACACGCTGCCCACCAACGGCGCCGGGTACCTCGAACAACTCCAGCAGAAGATGCGCGAGTACAACTCCGGCAAAATCGCCACCGTCAATGGCCGCTACTACGCCATGGATCGCGACCGCCGCTGGGAGCGCATCGCCAAGGCCTTCAACGCGATGGTCTACGGGAAGGGCGAGGGCCGCAAATACGTAGACCCCGTGCAGGGCGTGAAAGATTCCTACAACAAAGATGTGACCGACGAATTCGTCGTGCCCTTGTCTTGCGTCGACAATCGCGGCGAGCCGCTGGCGAAAGATTCGCGATGACGATTCCTGTATCTGCTTCAACTTCCGTGCCGACCGCGTGCGCCAGATCACGCGCGCGCTCTGCCGCAACAGCGGGCTGAATCCGAAGGGCGGTAGCGATCTTGCTGGCGCAGCGGATCTCGATGCCGTCATTCCTCGCGACCGCGTCCCCAAGAACCTGAAGTACGTCTGCATGACGCAATACGACAAGAATTTCACTCTGCCGGTCGTGATTCCTCCCGAATCCATGGCCAACATTCTGGCGAATGTGATGGGCGAGATGAACATGCGCAACCTGCGCGTGGCCGAGACCGAGAAGTATGCGCACGTCACCTACTTTTTCAACGGCGGCGTGGAGCAGCCATTTCCGGGAGAAGATCGCGTCTGGTGCAGTCGCCGAAAGTTGCCACCTACGATCTGAAGCCGGAGATGAGCGCGGCCGGCAATTGCCGACGCGGTCGTGAAGGCCACGAAGACGGCACCTTTGACGTCATCATCGTGAACTTCGCCAATGCCGACATGGTCGGGCCACTCCGGCAAGATCGAGCCGACGATGAAGGCCGTCGAAACCGTGGACGCCTGCCTGGGTCGCGATCGAAAAAGCGGTGCGCGCCAGGGGCGGAGCCATGCTCATCACCGCCGATCACGGCAACGCGGAAATGATGATTGACCCGGTGACGGGCGGCCCGCACACCGCGCACACCACCAACCCGGTGCCATTCATCGTGGTCTCCGAAGACGCGAAGCAGTTCACGCTGAAACCGGACGGCTCGCTGCGCGACATCTCGCCGACGATTCTCGGCATGCTGGAGTTGCCGGAGCCGAAGGAAATGACGGGGCACGATCTGCGAGTGCCCGTCATTAAGAAGTGAAAGACACTCCCCCTGTTGTTCTCCATGGCGGGGGCTGACAGCAAATCTTGATACCGATCTATTGGATCTCTCGGGCAGGCCCGGGGCGCCTTGCGACCCTGTCGCGTCCGCGCGCTCCCGAACTGCTGCACCGGGAAATCGGGCACCTTCGGGATCAAGGCGTCGATGTGCTGGTCTCACTGCTCACCGACGATGAGGTTCACGACCTGTTTCTCCAGGAGGAAGCCGCAGCCTGTAAACACGCCGGCATCGAGTTCGTGTCGTTTCCAATCCAAGATCTCAAGGCGCCGCCATCGATCCCGGAGACTGCCAGATTTGTCCGCGACTTGAAACGGAAGATAGACTCTGGGGGTACCGTGGCAATCCACTGTAGGGGTGGAATCGGCCGATCCTCGGTGATTGCGGCGTGTGTACTGGCGCTGGAAGGAGTGCCCAGCGAGGTCGCGTTCGATCGTATCTCGATCGCCCGCGGCTGGGAAGTGCCCAACACCGGGGAACAGCGTGAATGGGTGGCAGGTTTCGAGCAATGGATTGCAAGCTCCAAACAATAGTATTTGCGGTTGAGAGTCAATGCCATGAAGCTTCTCATCGTTCTCCGCCATCCCTTCGAGCTCTGGAACCCTCCCGATTGGGTGGCCATGCGTCTGCGCCAGGACTTTCCCCAAGTAGAAGTGGTTCACTTGAAGGATTACGCAGGGATCGAAGAGCAGATCAGCGACGCCGAAATCGTGATTGCATGGTCGCTTCGGCCTGAGCAAATCAAGTCGGCGCGCAACCTGCGATGGGTTCATTCGACCGCCGCCGCCGTACACCAGCTGATCTTTCCAGAACTCGTGAATAGTGACATCTTGCTCACCAATGCCCGCGACGTCCACGGGCCGGTGGTGGCTGAACACGTGATCGGGCTGGTTTTTGCCTTGGCCAAGCGCATTCCCCAGGCGATTCGCTTGCAGGAGAAGCACGTCTGGGGGCAGAAGCTGATGTGGGAAACCCTGCCGCGTCCCCGCGAAATTGCCGGGGCCACTCTGGGCTTGGTAGGCCTGGGCAGCATCGGGTGTGCCGTCGCCAAACATGCATTCGCCCTCGGCATGCGCGTGATCGCCGTTCGCGAACATCCTGAGAAAGCCATGCCGGATGGCGTTGCACAGGTCTTCTCGGCTGCTCAGTTGGAGACGCTGCTTTCCCAATCAGATTACGTTGTCCTGGCGGCGCCAGTCACTCCCAGCACACGGCAGCTTATCGGTGCCATACGGCTGGCTCAAATGAAGCCGGAGGCTTGCCTGATCAATGTAGGTCGAGGATCTCTGGTTGACGAGGCCGCCCTGGTGGAAGCGCTCCGCAAGCGACAGATCGGCGGCGCAGCTCTCGACGTTTTTGAGAAGGAGCCCCTGGCTGGTGACTCGCCAATGTGGGATATTGAGAACCTGCTGATCACGCCGCACACTGCCGGGCTCACCGAGAAGCTGTGGGAACGTAACTACGCCCTGATCTCCGAGAACCTGCGCCGCTATCTTGCCGGCCAACCATTACTCGCGGTCGTCGACAAGCAGAAGGGCTATTGATACCTGGTTGGGGACGACCGTCTCATTGACACCTGTCTTCTCTGCCAATAGGATTTCCCGACGGCCTCGCCATGATTGGGCAGACGGTTTCTCACTACAAGATTATCGGTAAGCTGGGTGCGGGCGGCATGGGGGTGGTCTATGAAGCCGAAGACCTGAAACTCGGCCGTCACGTCGCGCTGAAATTCCTTCCCCAGGAATTGGAAAAAGATCAGCAAGCGCTTGACCGCCTGCAAACGGAAGCTCGCTCCGCCTCAGCGCTGAACCATCCCAATATCTGCACTATTTACGAGATCAACGAGTTCGAAGGCCAGCACTTCATTGCGATGGAGCTTCTGGAAGGCGCGACCCTCGATCAGAAGATCAGCGGCAAGCCTCTGCCGGTAAATCAGCTGCTTGATCTGGCCATCCAGCTCGCCGATGCGCTCGATGCCGCGCACAGCAAACACATCCTTCACCGCGACATCAAGCCGGGAAATATCTTTGTCACCAATCGTGGCCAGGCGAAGATTCTCGATTTCGGTCTGGCAAAGCTCGCGCCCGGACACCGGGAACTTGAGACCAGCGACGCAACTGCGGCCACGCTCGCCACCCACCTCACCAGCCCGGGCACTGCCGTGGGCACAGTCGCCTATATGTCTCCCGAGCAGGCGCTTGGCGAGGAACTCGATCCCCGTTCCGACCTCTTTTCTTTCGGGACGGTGTTGTACGAGATGGCGTCCGGTGCTTTGCCCTTCAAGGGCACGACTTCGGCCGCGTTGTTCGATGGCATTCTGCACCGTGCCCCGGTTCCTCCCGTCCGGCTGAACCCGAACTTGCCGGCAGATCTGGAACGCATCGTCTCCAAACTGCTGGAGAAGGATCGCGATCTCCGCTACCAGAGCGCTGCCGAGTTGCGCAGCGACCTCAAACGCCTGAGGCGGGATACGGAATCGGCGCGCGTCCCGGTGGCCACGCTGCTACCCGAGCCAGTGGCGGCCCCTCCCATCCTCCCAGTTTCTACCCGGACCACCGGGGCCGTCCCGGAAAGGAGCGACCGCAGATCGAACCTTGCAGCCATCGCGCTGGGCGCGGTGTTGGTACTGGGCGCGGCGGGCTACGGAATCTATGCCTTTCTGCATCACGCCAGGCCCGTACCGTTTCAGAGCATGAACATCAGCAAGCTCACCGACACGGGCAAAGCGTTCATGGCGGCCATCTCTCCGGACGGCAAGTACGTCGTCCACGTCGCGCAGGAGCATGGCACACAGAGTTTATGGATCCGTCACATTGCGACCGGGAGCAATGCGCAAATCGTCCCCGCCGCAGATGCCAACTATATGGGTGTGACTTTTTCGCCGGATGGAAGCTACGTTTACTTCGATCGGGTTGAGAAGGACCACCCTTCCATCGGCCAGCTCTATCAGGTTCCGGTGCTGGGAGGCACGCCCAAACTGGTCTCGACTGACGTCGATTCTCACATCAGTTTTTCTCCGGACGGAAAACAATTTGCGTTTCGCCGCGATGCATCGGTGAATGGCTCGAGTTCCATCCTGATCGCGAACGCCGACGGCAGCGGAGAACATAAGCTGGTTACCGTGAACCAGCCCACCCTTTTCCAGGGAGCGCCGTCCTGGTCTCCGGATGGGAAAAACATCGCCATCATGCGGGTCCTGGGCAAGGAAGGTCTGGGCTCGATGGTGGCAGTGGATGTGGGTCATGGCGGCATTAAAGAGATTGCGCCCGCTTCCCAGGTGGGCCTGGTGACGGACTCGGCCTGGCTCCCGGACAGTTCCGGGCTTTTGCTCTCTTACGCCAACCAGAGTACGCGCTGGGATCGGCAGATTGGGTATCTCCCTTATCCCTCAGGACAGTTGCGCCGCGTGACCAATGACCTGAATCACTACTCTGATTCGTTGAGCGCCACGCGCGATGCTCGCTCGCTAGTAACCGTGGCCAGTGAGTCAACCAACAATATTTGGGTGATGCCGACAGGTGCGCCCGCCGTGCAGGCGGTACAAGTGACCTCGGGCGAAGCCGAAGCCTTTGAACTCGACTGGACGCCGGATGGGCACCTTGTGAGCCAGCCGCACAGCGACGGGCTGGAGTTCGATTCGTACAACGCGGATGGCAGCGGGAAAGCCGTTCTGTTCAAAGACGAATGGCCCGGCCAAAGTCTCTCCGTGTGCGGCGACGGCGCCCATATTGTTTTTATGTCGCTGCATGCCGGAAATTCCGTGAACATCTGGCGCATTGACGCCAGTGGCGGCAACCTGTTGCAGCTGACGCAGGGCTCGCTCGATCAATCGGCCCGTTGTTCTCCTGACGGCAAGTGGTTCGTTTATTCATCCACCGACGGCGGGAAGTTCACCATCTGGCGGGCCTCGATCGACGGCGGCGCCCCGCAGCAACTCACCGATATCAGCAGCTACACTCCGGCAATTTCACCGGATGGTAAGTTCGTTGCCTACCTCTACGGAGAGGGCAGTTCCGCCAGTTTTCGTCTGAAAATGGCGGTGATTCCTGCTGGCGGCGGAGCCCCGCTGCACCAGTTCGATGTGCTTCCCAACAAAGACGGATATTTCCGCTTTACTCCGGATGGGAAGGGAATCGCCTATTCCGTCTCCGACGAACAGGGCGTGGGCAATATTTGGGTCCAGCCTCTCGCGGGTGGCCCTGCCAAACCGCTTACCGATTTCAAGTCCGACAAGATCTTCGATTACGCGTGGTCGCGCGACGGCCGGAAACTGGCGATCTCGCGAGGCCGCACCAGCCGCGATGTGGTTCTGCTCACCGAGACCGGAAAGTAGTGTGTCCGGCCCTTCCTGGAAGTGCCCAAGGGTAAAGCTACCGCTTCAACGGAGCTTTCGTTTGCGGGCGGACGTGGGAGAGCAACTGTCTTTGCACCTTGGTAACTGGAGTCTGGGTTCCCGCAGGTAGAAAATAAGAGTTTCCATGGACCATGAGCACATTGCGGAAATCCGTACCCGGGTGATGGCTTTTTGCCGCAAGGCCAAGGAGAGGTTCGGTAAACTCCCCGTCACCGGGCAGGTGGTGGTCGGAGGGTTCCTTGTAGTCGCTGCGTTTATGGCGATCTACGCCGCATTCGGTGCCCGGAATGCGACTCTTCGTCTGAAAGTGCAGCACAGTTTTCGGAGCGCCCAGCTGCAAGTCTGGGTTGACGACGACTCCGTTTACTCGGGAAAACTTGTGGGCTCCATCAAGAAGAAATTCGGCCTGTTTGGCGAATACATGCAGGGAGGTCTTTCCGAGACCCTGTCGGTTCCTTCGGGCAGCCATCGGGTGAAGGTACGCGTGGTTGCGGATGACGGTACGGTCCAGGAAGATGCGATCGATGCCGACTTTTCGCGCGATACCTCGCGCACCCTTTCCGTGGTAGCGCGGCACAGTGACCTCGAGTTGAACTGGCAGGGAGGCGTGGCCAGTGCGCAGGACGCGTCGCCAGATGAGCCGCCGGGGAACCCCGGTTGGTTCGCCCGTTACGCCGGCACTCTCATACTAACCGCCGTCGGGTCCATCTTCTCCGCCATCACTGGCTACGCGGTGCGCGAACTCCCCGGGTACTTCCGCGCCCGTCAGAGTGCTGCCAGCCAGGAACCTAAGGCACAAAGTTAGAAGGCTGAATCGAGGCTCTGGATGATGCACAAGGCGAGTCGCCCCTGCTGTTTGCGATAATGCTTCTTGGAGTCCGCCTTGCCCCGATTCTTTTATCCGATCTTTTGCTGCTTCGCCTTTGTGCTGTTTCAATCGGCTGCCCCAACTCCCCAGAAGACGCCGGCCACCTTCTACAAAGATGTTCTTCCGATCCTGCAACAGCACTGCCAGGCTTGTCATCGCCCGAATGAGATCGCGCCCCTGCCGCTGGTGACTTACGATCAGGCCAGAGACTGGGCCGACCAGATCCGTGACGCCGTCCGCTCCAGGAAGATGCCGCCTTGGTTTGCCGACCCATGCTGCGGCCATTTCTCCGATGATCCTTCGCTCACCGCAGAAGAGATCGCCAGCATCACCGCCTGGGCCAACGCCAAGGCGCCGGCGGGGAATCCGCAAGATGCTCCTCCGGTTCCGGCCTGGACGGAAGGATGGAACATTCCGCACCCCGATCTTGTTCTTGCAATGCCGAAACCGGTTTCGATTCCCGCGCGCGGAGATATCGAGTACACCTACGAAATCGTTCCTACGGATTTCAGCGAAGACCGCTGGGTGCAGATCTCCGAGATTCGTCCCTCAAGTCGCGCCCACGTACATCATGCTGTTGTCTACATCCGTCCGCCCGACTCGAATTGGCTGCGGGCCGCGCCGATTGGCGTTCCGTTCACGGCTTCCAGCCTGGGAGATGAACATCTGCGTCACGACGCGCACTCAACCACCAGCGACATGCTGCTGGTCTATGCCCCCGGCAGTTCGCCCGATCACTGGCCCGCCGGCATGGCCAAATTCGTTCCCGCACACTCGGATCTGGTCTTCCAGATGCACTACACCGCAAACGGCAAGGCTGCGTCGGATCAGACCAGTGTAGGGATGGTGTTTGCCCGGCAAAAACCGAAGCAGCGGGTCATCACATTGCAACTCGCCAACGACCACGACACCATTCCGATTCCGCCCAATACCGACAACTATCGCGTCGAAGTTCACGGAACCCTGCCCAACGACGCGACGCTGCTCAGTTTTTTCCCGCATATGCATCTGCGAGGGAAGAGATTTGAATATGACATCGTGAAGCCCGACAAAACCGTCGAAACCCTGTTGCGCGTGAACTATGACTTTTACTGGCAGTTGAGTTACCGCCTCGCCGAACCGCGCTTTCTCAAGGCGGGTACGGACCTGCGTGCCATTGCCTGGTATGACAACTCCCGCAACAATCCCCACAACCCTGACCCCAACCAGGCGGTGAAATGGGGAGATCAGACCTACAACGAGATGATGGTTGGGTTCTTCGACATCGCCGTTCCCGCCAACATCGACAAGTGGCAATACTTCATTCGCCACTAGGGGTCGTCCCCTTGCTTTCTTCTGGGCATTGCGGTTCCAGCCAAGGGGGAATATTTACCTTCCCCCAAAACTTGACTGCTTGTCACTCGGGCAGAGCCTGGAACAGGTACTGATGGTCATAAAGCGCTTTGACCAGAAACACCAGCAGCACAGTAACCGTCGAGAATAAGCCAAATCCGACGGCCACCCACAATTCGGTCACTCGTCGATTCCGTTTCTCCGAGCTCAGATGACGGTATACCGGCGAATCGGAATGAAAATAATCTCGCAAGCGCATAAACGGGGAATCTCCATTCTCGGACCCGGTCCGCGTGAAATCAGCTGGTAGCTGACGCCGCACCGCTGGTGGGAACCGCCCCGCCCCGGGCAGCGCCCAATTCGCCATGCCATGCGTCAGCTACCGCCCGCCCCTGCCGGCCGAGGACGAAGCCGGCAACGAAGCGAACTCGCTCGGCCGTCAGTTCACGAGGTCCGGCCCCTTCGGCATGAATTCACGGAAATCGATCGACCCGATCCTCTTTTCCGTTATGACAAGGAGTGAAAACCACGCGTCAATCGCATCCACGAAACCGCACGAGGTCGCGGCCTGGTGAACCAGTCCACAGAACTGTTCGTCGGTTAGATCGTCGGCCAGGGCGTCCATTTCCTGCAGAATCCGAAACAATTGTTCCGCCCTCGCGTCGAGTGCGAGACCCATTCCTGCTTCCAGCGCCGAGTCTTCATCGCGGCTGAGCGAGAGTTCGGCGTTCAGTTCATTTTCCTGTTTCATTTGATTCCCCTATAACGTTTTGCCGCCCCTCGAAAGGAGCGCGTAGCTTGAGTCGGCGGTCAGCAGGCAGCCATGCGATGGGGAAGCGCACAAGGAAATGGCCCGGTGCTGACCTAATTCAAGAAGTTTCCGTACAGGGGTTTCTAACAGCGCAGAACGGAGGCAGGATTGGCCGGGAGGGCATATTCCGTGCGCGCAACTCGGATCGAAAAACGAGAGTTCTCCGGTTGTCCAAGCGCCGCGAGGCATTGCGTCGCCGACAGGATTACTTTGTTGGTGGAGGATGAAGGATGGAAGTGGATCCGGGATACGATCGCGTAGCTGAACCCACCGTCGCCGTCCATGAGGTCCGCTTGAGGGACGACTTGGACCACCACGATCAGGACTAACGCAAAAGTGAGAATCAGATACCGTCGCATGAACCCGCCCCAAACCTTAGCCGTACTTTAACCAATGGTCGGCATGCCCGTCAACAGGCGGCTCGGAGGGCTGTAGTCCGATCCCGGCCTGGTTCTGTACCTTGCTTGAAAGCAATTGAAAAGACGGTTTCGAGGCGAGATTGCAGTGAAGGGTCCATTATCTATTGTGTTATTAAGCACTCTGGTTACTATGGGGTGGCATCGGCGCGGGCCCCGCTGGCGCTTGCGCCGCCGAAGGACAGCCGTTCTTTTTCTTGTTTAGAGAAGGGCTCGCACCACCCCGCCATCGGCTCGGAGTGCGGCCCCGTTGGTCGCCGACGACAGTGGACTGCAAACGAAGGCCACCAGGGCGGCCACTTCGTCGGCCGTGGCAAACCGCTTCAGCAGAGAACTGGGACGGAGGTTGGTGAAAAACTCTTTTTCGATGGTTTTCACATCCGTCTTCTGATTCGTCGCCAGTTGCTCGACAAAATCATTCACGCCCTCCGACGCCGTCGGTCCCGGCAGCACGGTATTCACCGTGATATTGGTTCCCGCAGTGGTTTCGGCCAAACCGCGGGCGATGGCCACCTGGGCGGTCTTCGTCATTCCATAGTGGATCATCTCCGCCGGAATCTGCACCGCGCTCTCGCTGGAAATAAATACAATGCGTCCCCAATTACGGCGCCGCATTCCTGGTAAATAGTGCCGGCTCAAGCGCACTCCACTGAGGACATTTACCTCGAAGAAACGCATCCAGTCCTGGTCAGGAATTTCTTCAAACGGTTTGGCCTCGAAAATGCCCAGGTTGTTCACCAGGATTTCGACTTCGGGAAAGCGCTTGACGGCCTCCTGCGCTCCCGCAGCGGTGCCCAGATCGGCTGCCAGGCCTTCCGCTTTTGCGCGCGTGCCTTTGAGTTTGTCCAGGGCTGCGTCCACCCGCTGTTTGGTGCGCCCGTTCACAATCACCGACGCGCCTTCGTTCGCTAATGCCTGGGCGATCGCGAAGCCAATGCCCGCGGTAGACCCCGTGACCAGTGCCCGCTTACCTTCGAGTTGTAGATTCATACGCTTTCGATGCAGCACCGCCAGCGCTGGTTTCGAAAGGTGGCGTTCGTCCGGGCAACCGCGCATCCCTTCCTGCAACTCATGAAGGTGCGGAATGGCTTGCCGGCCTGCCGGAGGGGGTTATGATGATGGCAGGGGGGCGCCTCGGCACGATCATGGCTTTCACCTGATTTTTAAAGGAGAAATACTGTATTGCGATTTCTCGCCATTGCTAGTGATTACGACGAAACCTTGGCCACCAACGGCTGTGCCTACTTACCAGCCCTGGCTGCTTTAGAGCAAGCACAAGCGGCCGGGCGGAAACTGATACTGGTTACGGGCCGTGAACTCGAAAGCCTGCGCTCCGTCTTTCCGGCCGTTCGCTTGTTTGATCTGGTGGTCGCCGAAAACGGCGCTTTGCTCTACTCGCCGTCCACCAATCGCGAGCGTCTGCTCTGCCAGGCCGCCCCCAACGGACTGCTGACCGCGCTTCGCCGAGGCGGCGTGCGGCCTCTCTCAGCCGGACGCTGCGTGATCGCAACCGTCACTCCCCATGAAATTGTGGTAAAGCAGACGATGCAAGAACTGCACCTCAACTGGGAGGTGATCATGAATCGCGAATCGGTGATGGTGTTGCCGCAAGGCGTCCATAAAGGCACAGGCCTGGCCGCCGCCCTCGAGGATCTCGGCTTGTCCGCTGAAAGCGTGATGGGAATCGGTGACGCCGAGAACGACCATGCGTTTCTGCGAAGCTGCGGACTTTCCGTAGCGGTGGGCAACGCGATCGCAGCCCTGAAGAGGGACGTCCAACTGGTAACGAAAGGCGAACGCGGGGCAGGCGTCGCGGAAGCTGTCGCCCACCTCCGGTCTATCGACCCCTAACAGGTTGCTGAAAAGGACCACTGGCTGGCAAGAGCGGGAAGGGCATGAGTTCACTCGAGCCGCTACGTCGCTAAAGTTGTCCGCGCTTCCGCGCCTGAGGTTGGCTGCCCCCTGCGAGGAGGAGTGCGCGGCACATGCTTTATGCCCCGGTAGCCCGGCTGGCGGCCGCCTCTGCCGGGACATCCAGTCGCACCGCGCAAAGATCTGCGATCAGATTGCCCGCCCAGCGGTAAATATTCTGCTCCCTCACCACTTTGCGCAGACGCTGCATGCGCGCCACCCGCTCTTCCGATTCCATCTCGAGCGCAAGACGAATCGCGTCAGCGGTCTGCTCGATGTCATACGGGTTCACCAGCACGGCGTCGCGCAGCTCCCGGGCTGCGCCCGTGAACCGGCTCAACACCAGCACTCCCTGCTCATCGTGCCGCGCCGCCACAAATTCCTTCGCCACCAGATTCATTCCGTCGTGCAGGGAAGTGACCAGGCACAAGTCGGCGGTCCGGTAGTAGCGTTGGATCTCTTTATGGCTGTGCTGGCGCTTCAGCAGTACGATCGGCCTCCATTTACTTGTCTGGAAGCGCCGGTTAATGCGCTCCGCCTCCTGCTCCACTTCGACTTGCAACTCATGATACCGCTTGATCGTCGTCCGGCTTGGCGCCCCAATCTGCACGAACACGAATTTACCCTGGTATGGCGGATACTTCTCCAGTAACCGTTCAATGCCCAGAAACCGTTCCAGGATACCCTTGGTGTAATCGACCCGATCCACGCCTACACCGAGCAACGAAGCTTCCACTCCCAGTTCACGCAACAAGTGGACACGCTCCTGGTAGGGAGACTCTTCCGCATGTTCCGGCGTTTCGGCGAAATCCACGCTGATGGGGAAGGGCTTCACCACCGTGCGATGGTCTTCGCGATTTACCGCGAAATGCTCCCAATCAATGCGTGACTCGAGAGTGCGGTCCACGGTTTGCAGGAAGTTGGTACAGTGCGCCTGAATGTGGAATCCGATCAGATCGGCCCCCAACAGCCCGTCCAGCAATTCTTTCTGCCAGGGACAGATGGCGAACGCTTCCGGATTCGGCCACGGAATATGCCAGAAGATCGCAATGCGGGCGTCGGGACGCTCTCGCTTCACCAGTCGCGGCAGCAGTGCGAAGTGATAATCCTGCGCCAGCAGGACCGGTTCCTCGACGCCCTTCATTTCTTCCAGCACCGCCTCAGCGAACTTCTCATTGGCCTTCCGGTAGGAATCCCAATCGGACGAGCGGAAAATAGGGCGCGTGTGCGCGATATGGCACAGCGGCCACAAGCCCTCGTTGGCAAACCCGTAATAGTAGCCTTCTTCTTCTGCCTTGGTCAGCCAGACCCGGCGCAGCGTGTACTTGGCCTCGTCAGGAGGAACGCGCAGACGATCATGCCGGTCGACCGTCTCCTGGTCGGCATCCCCGCTGCCGTGCGCGATCCAGGTGCCATCACACGCCCGCAGCACTGGTTCCAGCGCAGTGACCAATCCGCTGGCGGGAACAATCACATTCACCGACTTACCCTGGCGGACGTGACTATAGGGCTCGCGGTTCGAGACCACGAACAGTCTGCTCCCCTTGAGTTGGCTGCGCACATGAACCGACAGACGATCGGCGGTCCAGAGCGATTCCGCCGCCTCGCGCAACTGCGCTTCTTTCTCGGCCGCAATGCGTGCCGCATTCAGGCTCTCCGCAAAAGTTACTACTTCTTTCGCCAGGGGCCTTAGCAGGTCCAAGTCAGGGAAGGGAGCGCGGGACGAAGCTCCCGCTCGTCCGGTGCGCAGCGCGTGCATCCACTGTGCCGCACGCGCAATCGGCCCGGTAATACTCCAGCGCACAATCAACAGGGTGAAGAGAGCGATGACCAGTACCTGCACCAGCACCCGCAGGAAACTTACCCGCCAGATATTTCGCGTTTGCGCGTCGATATAGTGGGCGTCATGTACGATGACCAACCCGCCGTTCACGTCGTCTTGCTCTTTTCCATGCAGGGGAACAGCATAGATGTGCAGCGACGCGCCATCCTGATGGACGAACTGGCTCTGCGGACTGTTGGTCCTGATGGCCTGGGCCACTGCCGCTGGTTTCGCGCTCAGCGATTGTGGCAACCCCGATGACACCGCCAGGGGTTCTCCCTGCTGGTTGTACACTCCGACCCCGACCAGATGTTCGCGGTGGCTGAAGCGATCGACAATCTTCAGCAGTTCGCGGGTCGAAGGTTTCTCGACGTGCGGCTCCACATTGGCCGCCAGGCTTTCGCCCAGCACGTCCGCGCGGCGTTCCAATTCCTGGCGCCGCGCCCGTTTCTCCGAGCGCACTTCGTTATACGAAGAGAGCAGGGAGACCAGGGTTATGCCAAGCATGAGGGAAACGATCAGGCGCACACTTAGGAGCCGCATCGTACCCCCTTGTGGGGCTCGCAGGACAGTTCGGATTGTTCAAGCCGAATCACGCTTGCCCTTTCCTCCAAATTCGCCTGCAAAAATAGGATCGCTACGACCTGGTGCCGCCATTTAGATGCGCTGTGGGTGGCGTACTTTGCCTGGTTGGTCCACTCACAAGTGCAAGTCTCCTGCCGTTTCGGGCCCTCGCAAGGGCTAATGCTTTCAATTGCTTACACGCGACCTGTGGATGTCACGAGGAGTGACCTGGAAAGAAATACCGGGCGCGCTTAGTGATCGAGGCCGAGTCTTCTCGCCACGGCAATTCCTCCTAACTCTACTCTTGTTGACCGTGATCGACAAAGTCCGTTTGACCGTCCGGATGCAAATCTTTTCACAGGCCCGAATGACCCTATTGACAAGTCTTTTGGCTGGATTAACCATCAAGGGGACGTTCACGATTTAGGGGTGACGACTCCCTGGAACTGAGTCCCCGCTTCAGGGAAGCCTGAGCTGGAGCTGCCGGAAGTTTTCCCCTGGGTTAGAGAACCTCCCCACAAATCAAGAGCAGGAGTTGTCATGCGACGCGTGGCCGCGAGCCGGATTGTGATCTCTTGGTGCGCTTTGTTTCTGCTGGCGAGCCTCAACCTCTGGGGCTGGCGCCCGTTTTTCGACGTCGACCCGGTTGAAAATGGCGACGACGAAATTCGTCTGGCCCCACAGCGCATTTCCACTGGCGTACCAGCGGTCCAGAATCCTCCCGCGCCCAGGCCGGCGACCTTCGGAGGAAACCCCTATCTGGTCGGGCCCATCGTGAACCCTACGACTACGGTTCCGGAGGCGGAAACCAATATTGCGATTAATCCCGCAAACTCCTCCAACCTGGTGGCTCTGATTACCGATTACTCCATGCGTCCCGGTGGCGACTTGACCAACGGTGTGAGCAAGTACGTGATTTCTAACGATGCCGGCCAGACATGGACAGAGCAGTTTGTTCCTTCGAAGAATTCCTATCCTGCGACCAGCGACGGTGTGAGTTGGTTGCTGGATCGCGACCCGGGAATCGCGATCGATTTGCAGGGTCACGTGTACTTCTCAGGGCTTTATTTGAAGCTGGCTCCCGGACAGAGCGGAGCGTCCGCTTCCGCCAATACCATCTCACGCCAGACCTATCCCGGTGGAGTGTACGTTTGTTCAGGAATGCTGCCGTCGATCAGCTTGACCGCGAGCAACTGCAATCCCGTTTTCACCTACACCGGTGCGACCGGGAATACCACCTCGGTGGACCGCGATTGGATCGCAGTCGATAGCAGCACGTCTCAGTATTCGGGCAACGTTTACGCTGTCTGGACGCACTACACCGGCTGCACGCTGACCACCTGTCAGGCCAAGTTTATCGCTTTCTCGCGTTCCACCGATCATGGGGTCACGTGGTCCCCGCTGCTCCAGATCAGCGCACCGCAGCATACGATTGTCGACTGGTCAATGGTGACCGTGGGCAGTGATGGGACCGTCTATGTGGCGTACCAGTACTACTTCATGATTAACAATATGCGGCAGCATTTTCTTACCACTTCGACCGACGGAGGAGTGACCTTCAGCGCTCCGGTGGCGATGACGCCGCAATTTCGCAACGTGGTGTACAGCACCACCTACCGTGAGAACAGTGCCCCGAACGTTGTGGTCAGCCCGGTGGCGGGCGCTGAGTACGTTTATGACGCTTGGGCGGAACAGGTGAGCAAGGGAACCGATATTGCGGTGGCCAAGTCGATTCAACCGAAGGGACTGGGCGGATTCACCACCCCGGTGGTGATCAATGACTCAACCGCGGGTCAAAGACAGTACGTAGCGGCCGCAGTCGACGGCAACGGAACCATCCACACCATCTGGCTGGACACGCGCAATTCCTCGACTGTTGAAATGTACGATGTCTACGGAACCTACTCCAAGAACAAGGGCGCCAGCTGGGCCCACAATGCGCGCGTGACTCCCGCTCTCATGAACGGGAACACCAGCTTTCTGGGAGACTTCTTTGGGATTACGGTGGAACCTGGACCGGGGTCGCCCACGCGGTTTGGAGTAATTCCGGGTTGGCGAATGGCTTCCTGCAAACCACCACGCTCACACCGCAATAAGAACTGAATAAACAAAAAAGGAGGAGGGGTTGGCCCTCCTCCTTTTTAAGCTTTCAGGAGCTGTCCCCCTCGTCTATCGCGGCGGCGGCCCAGATAATCCAGAAGAATCGGCTTGGCTCCAATCGGGACCTGTCGATTCTTCAGTATTTCACTCACGTTGCCATCCAAGTCGCGATACCTCGAGAAATCCGCCGGAGCCGCATAAGCCCTGCTTTTACCGGGCGTCGGCCGACGCGTCCCAGACGGCTTGCGCTTTGTATCCTCCACTGCGTGTATAGCTGCAGGTCCAGACCGAGCTCTTTTCCTTGCACACCTCGGGCTGGGTGGCGCCCACCATCCAGTCATAGACCTGTTTGTAAGCTACGCCCGCCTTCGTCAACGACTTGCTCTCGTAGTCCCATAGCGTACCGGAGGGGTAGTGGCTCCAGGTCCACCAGTAGTAACGCTCTACGCCCAGCGACCACTGCAACAGATACATACGCGCCAGGAAGGCGGCTTGCATATCGGGATCGGGATAGTCGGGATTGTGTCCCCAGCTGGCCTCGGTGTCCCATAGGGGCTTATCTCCGGCTCCGTTGCGATCGAGGACTTCGCGGATGTTCTTCACATAGTCCACGATTTCTTCAGGAACCGGCGGGCGGCGGTAGATGTAGCCGTGAAAGGCAATGACGTCCACATAGTTGCCTCCGCCGGCTTTCAGGAACTCTCCCAGGCGCGAAGCGATATCTCGCCCGACACCGGTGTAGCCGGGGCTCACGATGAGCGCCAGGGGATCAATATCCTTGACGATAGAATTCATGTCCTTGGTCATGCGGACCAGTTGCTGGACGCTTCCCGTCCATTGCCGCCGGCCGCCGGGCTCGTTCCACATCTCGTAATTGTTGACCCGACCCTTTTCGTGCTTGGCCAAGGCGGTGATGAAATCGCGAAAATACTGATCGGAACCGCTGCCATCCGCTTTCAAGTCACTCGGCGGATCACAGCCTCCGGGGTTGAATGCGGGTGCGCACCCCTGATCGTTCGGATCGGATGATGCCCAGCGCGGCGTGTGGCCGACGGTGAACATCACGTCGACGCTGTGCTCCCTGGCCAGGTCGACAAACCGGTCAATCGCCATGAAATTATATTGCTGCCCGGGACGCCCGTTGATCTGGAACCAGTCTGGAATCGACCACAGACGGAAGCTGCCAAACGGCACGGTTGGAAACGGCGCGGGATCCATCTGCAGACGGGGTGGTACCACGATACGTTGCGCGTGGAGGCCGAAATAAGTCGCCGGGATCGGTTTATGGGGAGGCGCAGGTTCGGAGGCCGCCGAAGTTCCCGCCAGCGCTCCCAGGCCCAGAAGCAGCACCAGGGTTTGTACCAGACAAGCGCCCCCGCGGCGCCGTGAGATCGGTTCAGAATTCACAAGCATGAGTCGTCCCTTCCCGGTAGAGGATCAGTTTTGAGACAAAGTCCGGCACACAGCTCTACCACGTAAACACATGGCAGACTTCGATGTTGCGGCAGGAATGTACTTGGGAACCGCAGGTATTGTGGGCGAGGTGGAGGAAGATTGCACCGGGCTGTGTCCGGGAGGGCGATGGCCGTATCCCGGACACAATCCAGCGCGAACTATTGCGGTGTCAGAGTGGTGGTTTGAAGCTGTCCGGGGCCGTAACCACCGTTCGTCCAGGTTGCATGTGCAACTCCGGTCGCCGGCTCGACGGTCATGCCGAAATAATCTCCGAGAAAAGTGCTATTGCCATTCAGCAGGGAAGGGGTAACCCTCGCGTTCGGCGCGAAGGTGTTGCCCAGATCCCTGGAGTACGTCGCATAGACGTCGTACATGCTGACCACCGACGAATTGCGCGTATCCAGCCAGGCAACATGCAGGGTTCCGTTCGCGTCGACTGCGGCAGCGGGGTACTCCCGCTGTCCGGCTAAGGAATCGTTCATCGTCACCAGCGGAGTGAAGCCGCCCGCCCCTTTTGGCTGGTTCGAGCGCGCCATCGCAATGCTGGTGGCGCTGCCGGTCGTTTCGGCGAATACGTCATAGACATACTCTGCTCCGGGAACTGAGCTGATGACTACGTTGGGGGCGGCATTCTTACGGTACTTGGTATTGAAGACCACATCGCGGAACTGCGGGGTCATCGCCACCGGCGCACTGAAGGTGACCCCGCCATCGGTCGAGGTCGAGAGCCAGTGTTGACGCAGATTATTCGTCTGGAAGTAGAGTTGGTACACCACGTAGACCGTGCCATCGCTGCCTACGTTGACCATCGACCAGTCCACCGTGGTCTGGCTGGCAGTGTTGATCTGCATCAGCGGCGACCAGGTAACACCGTGATCCGTGGAGCGCGAAAACGCAATGAACTTGTTGGTACAGATGGTGCCGCCACAGCCGGTGTAATGCGTCCAGGTGACGTAAACATTTCCCGCGAAAGCAGACGTGGCGTTGCCATCCGCAGAGAGCCAGTCGCGGTCTACGTCGTTGGTATTGCCGGTCGCCTGGGTGTAGGCGAACACGGGATGGCAGTTGGCGTTCGTCATGCTGATATTCGGCAGTTGCGCTCCGCAGACGTAGACACCACCCGGAGTGTGATCCCGTTTGTAGGTGATATTCGTGGCGTTCTGCCCGGGGGCCAGTTTCAGGTATAGGCCAGAGAAGTACACGAAGCCCTGCGAGTCGACGGCCACTCCCGGGTCCCGATTGACCAGCCACTTCACCCCGTCGCTGGTTTGGCCATAGCCGCCGGAATAAGGCACAAAACCATCAGTCCATGTCGTGCCGAAGTCGTTGGACACGGCGTACTTGCTGACCCCGTTGGTGGAAATGCCGCCGGGTCGTAGCGAGTAATCGGTAATGATGGCGACCAGGTTCGCGGAATTCGAGGGATTGATCGCGATATTGGTTTCCGCTTCCGACACCGTAGCGGTGGGCGTGACCAGGGGACCCACTAAATACGGCTTACCGCCAAAGGTTCCCGGGAAGGGATGCGGCGGCCTTCAAATTCGGCGAATCCGCAGGAATCCGCTGGGGCGCCAGTTGGATTTCTTCCTCTCCATTTTCCGCCTGATCGGGCACGTAGAAAGGGTAGTGTCCCCACAGATTCAGGGCGCCAACGAGAAAGAGGACGAACAGGCAAGCTGTGATCTTGACCACTCTGGAACGTTGCATTCACACTCCTGGGAAGAAAGCCTGCTCCTGGGGAATCAGGCTCGATGGTTGTGGAAAAGTGTCGCTATGTCCTTGGGAGCCGGAAGCAGGCCTTTCGCACCCAGAAGCCGGGACCGCGACCGGTAGCCCTCACGTTGGCATTCCATATTAGCTTTAGGACAATGCTTGTCAATAGCTCAATCCGGGGGATGTGCAAGGTCTTACCTACTTGAAGCGCAGGGGCTGCAAAGGGTTGCACATGGTAAGAGAAGACGTCGAATTATCTTATAGCTATTGAAAGGTGAAAAAGCACTCTTTCGGCTAGCGCGGCCCCTGGGTTACCGCCAGCCATGTCCCCCCTCGCCTGCTCGCCGGTGCCTGCAAGAGCTCTGGCAAATCGCCAAGTGGCCTTTCGTGATCTGTGCTGCCCGCTTGCCCCCACTTAACCTGCAGATGAGCAATTGACCTCTGGCCAAATTCAGGAGGAAGTCCGTGACCCCCAAACGGAATACTGCGTGGCTGTTTGCCATAGCCTTCTTGCTGGCTGTGATTGTAGGCGGACATCAACCGGGAGCCGCACAAAGCCGGCCATTGCCCAGCCCGCAAGCAGGCGACTTCAGCCGGAGCGCCGGCCGTAAAACCGGTGGTTACAGCCTGCTTGTCGATGCAAGTCGCGCCCGCAAGCCTTGCCTTGAACCCCGCTCAAACATCCCAGCTGGCAGCGACCGGCATGGGCACCGACAACCAGATGCACACCGTAACCGGTCACGTGTCGTGGAGTTCGTCGGCACCGGCCGTAGCCAAGGTGAGCAGCGCCGGCCTGGTCACGGCGGTCGCGCCGGGAAGCGCCACCATAACGGCCAGTCGCGGCGGCGTCCAATCCGCGAGCAACGTAACCGTCAACAAGAACAACTCTTCGGGCCCGACCGTTCCTGCCAGCTTGTTTTCGATGAGTTTCCATAGCCGGAATAACTGGCCAACGATCACGGTGAATGGTGCACGCCTCTGGGATACGGGCACCTATTGGGCGACCATCAATACTTCTGACGGGGTGTATGACTTCCACGTGCTCGACAACTGGACCACAGCCGCCCAATCCAATGGCGTGGACCTCATCTACGCCTTTGGCCTGGTGCCGACCTGGGCCTCTTCCCAGCCCAACCTGGTATGCGGGACAGGAATCAATTTCAATCTGGGATCGTGTGCCCCGCCGAACGATCTGAATGCCGACGGAACTGGTACCGACCAGCACTGGAAGGATTTCGTCACTGCGATCGTGACCCACGCGGCTGGCAGCATCAAGTACTGGGAACTCTGGAATGAGCCAACCATTGCGGCCTACTGGCAAGGCAATGATGCTCAATTGGTCCGCATGGCCAGCGACGCTTACAGCATCATTAAATCGATCGATCCGTCGGCGCAAGTGACCACTCCATCACCCTCAACGGGCATTAACGGAGTTGCGAACTGGATGGGTCCGTACCTGGCGGCCGGTGGCGGCCAATATGCCGACATCATCTCTTTCCATGGCTACAGCTGGTCACAAAACCCGGGTGTGTATCCTCAACCGGAAGACATTGTGGGAATTGTCGACAACTTGAAAGTGCAAACCGCGCTATACGGGCAGAGCAGCAAGCCGCTGTGGTGCACCGAAGGCAGTTGGGGCGGCACCACCGGGAACGGTTTTACGGATCCGGACCTGCATGCCGCATATGTGGCGCGCCATTACCTGTTACAGAACAGCGAGGGTGTAGTCCGCTACTACTGGTACGCCTACGACAATGGCGCTTGGGGCGGACTGTGGGACGCCACCTCCGGTCTGAACGCTTCGGGCACGGCTTATCAGCAAGTGGAAAACTGGATGGTTGGTGCGACAACGTCAGGAAAATGTGTACAGAAAGGGACCATCTGGACTTGCGACTACACCCGGACTGGCGGTTACGCCGCCGAGGCCATTTGGGATACGTCGCAGACCTGCGCCAATGGAAGCTGCACGACCTCTCCGGTGGCAGTCGGATCGCAATACATTCACTATCTTGATCTGACGGGCGTCAGCCACGCCGTCGCGGGTGGCACGGTACCCGTCGGGGCGAAACCCGTTCTCTTGCAAAATCAATAGTCTCCCCCTGTTTCCGCGCAACAGAAAAGCCCTCGACCGCGAGGGCTTTCCTGTTCTTGCCGCTTTCTGTATCACGCTGTCTGCGAGGCTGGTGCGGGCATGACGATGTGGCTGACGGCTGACTTCGACAGTACAAAATTGTCGATGATCAGCGCGTCAATTCCGGAGCAGAAATAGCTTCGCATGGCATCCCTGGGTTTGACCACCAAGGGCTCGCCGAACAGGTTGAATGATGTGTTGACCAGGATCGGTGCCGGGGCCGATTCTCCGAAGCGCTTCAACAGGCGCCAGAATGCCGGATTCGCGTCTCTGCTGACTACGTGTAAACGCACGCGGTTTCCGGGAAGTAGAAAGCCCTCCGGCACTCCATTCTGCACCGGCCGAGCGGTGGCAAGAGAATTCATGTGACGGCAACTGGGCGACGCTTCAAACCAGCGGTCGCAATCTTCTTCGGGCACCGCCAAGGCAAACGGCCGGAACCACTCGCGGTGCTTGATGTAGTCATTCAGATTCTCTTTTACGTATTCCGCCCAAGGAGAGGCCAGGACGCTGCGGTTGCCCAGGGCGCGAGGGCCGAACTCGGTAGCTCCCTGGTACCATCCCACAATCTTGCCGGCACGCAATAGCTGGACTGCCATATCCAGTTTGCGGTCTTCGGTAATCTGCAAAGAGTAGCGCGCTTTGCAGTTGTCGAGAGTGTCTTTGATCTCGGTGCGACTGAACGATGGCCCCCAATAAGGGACGGATTGGGCGACGCTCCGTGGTTTGCCGAGTTCGTGGTGCCACAGCAGCAAGGCGGCGCCAACGGCCGAGCCCGCGTTCCCGGGGGCTGGGGGGACGTAGACGTGGTTTTGACCCAGCTTTTTTTCCACGTCCGACACCAGTAAGGAATTCAAGAACAATCCGCCCGCCAGGCACACGTCGTTAACTTTTTCGCGCTCGCGGAAATGATCGAGCAGATCGGCCACTACTTCCACACTGGCGTGCTGCACGCTGGCGGCCAGGCGGCGTCGCTGCTCCTCGGTCAGTTCGACAGGCTTGGGCAGTCCTAACTCGCGATAGAAGCGTTCCGAGAAGGCGAGACGGCCCACCAGTCCACGATTGAAATAAGCGGGGTTGAGGTGGGGGAGGGGGGATCCGGGGCGGCGCAGAATCTTGAGAAAGAGATCTTTGTAAGCAGGCTCGCCTTCCAGGCTGAGCCATTGCGTCTTGTGTTCTTCCTTGCGCGGCGCAAAGCCGAGAAGTTCAGTGACCTGTGAGTACACCCAAGCCATGGAATTGGGGAAGGGGATGCGATGGAGCCGGCGAATCTTCGTGCCTTCGCCCGCCGCTACCAGGCCTGAGGTCCCGTCGCCTTCGTGATCCAGAGTGAGGATGAGCGCACGATCAAAAGCAGACTGGTAGAAGGCGCTGGCCGCATGGCACCGGTGGTGCGAAAAATTTGTGACCCTGGCTTGCCGCCCGTGCAACTGGCGTAGCACGCGGCGATGGTTCAGTTCGCGCGCCAATCGGCCCAGTTCGTTGACTCCGTAATAGGCGCTGGCGCGCAGCGATAGCGGGGACAGACGGGCGCGCAGCAGCGAGCGCCGCGTCCAGCCTTCCACTGGTCCGGAAGCGACAGCAATGGCCGCCAGGTTGCCCCAGTCACCGCCGGCTTTCTCCAGGCAAAAGCGTATCGCCTCTTGCGGCAATCCGCGCATCCCCGAACGAATCAGCTTGTCGTTTTCAATCGCAGCAACCACTTGCCCGTCTTCGAGAAGGGCTGCCGCGATATCGTGATCCAACGAGGAAAGGCCCAGTATCAGCATGAATTCCAACCCCGCCAGCAGTTCAGGGGATTGCCTCTGAAAGAAAACGCGGACCCACAAGCTGCGGGACCGCGTTCACAACTGTACCGCCCGACTCACCGATCCCAGCGATCAGGAACGGGCGGGAGCCTCCTCCACAACGTTCTCTACCGCGACCGAGGAGTGAGCAGGCGAAGTGGGCTTATCGACGATAAAGTTGCCCATCACCAGGCTGTCCATTTCGCTCTTCGAGAAAGTACTGAAGGCGTTGGCTGGAGTGGTCACTACGGGCTCGCCGCGCAGGTTGAACGAGGTGTTCAGTATCACCGGCACCCCGGTCGCCTGGCCAAACCGCTCGATCAGGCTGTAGTAGCGCGGACTCTGCTCTTTGAATACCGTCTGCAAGCGGCCAGTGCCGTCCACGTGGGTGATGGCGGGCAGAGTGGCCTGTGCCGACTCTTTCACTGGCACCACATAAAGCATGTAGCGCGCCGGGTAGTGGTCCATCATGTTGGGCAGCTCGAAGTAGCGATCGGCATACTCGGCGAGGACCGATGGAGCAAACGGCCGGTAGGGTTCGCGAAACTTGATTTTCGCGTTGACGATTTCCTTCATTCCCGCATTTCGCGGGTCGGCGATGATGCTGCGGTTTCCCAGCGCGCGCGGTCCCCACTCGAATCGCCCCTGATACCAGCCGATCACCTTCGCGTTGGTCAGCCGTTCCACGGTACGGTCCAGCAGTTCGTCGTCACTCTTGACCTGGCGATACGGAATGTTGTTGGCAGTGAGGAAGTCGGCGATTTCGCCTTCGCTGAACTCTTTTCCCCAATAAGCGTGATCCATGCGGAAAGTACGCGGCTTGCCGAGCAGCGTGTTGTACGCCCACAACGCGGCTCCCAGGGCTCCGCCGCCGTCTCCGGCTGCCGGCTGGATGTAGAGCCGCTCAAACGGCGTCTCGTTCAGGATCCGCGTGTTGGCGACGCTGTTGAGCCCAACCCCACCGGCAATGCACAGGTGCTTCATCCCGGTCACTTTGTGCAAATTCCGGGCCATGCCGAGCAGCACCTCTTCGGTGACCTTCTGAATGCTGGCCGCGATATCGGCATAGTGCTGGTTCAGCTTGCAAAGTTCGTGGAAATTTCCCGGCGGATCGCCGAAGTATTTGGGAAAACCTGTGGCCTCGGTGAAGAACTGCAGCTTCGTGGGACGAGGGTCACCAAAAAGTTGGGCGAACTTGTCGCTATACGTCCTTTCGGTCGAGTGCTGGAAGCTGAAGTAACTCATGTCCAGCGCGAATGAACCGTCGGCATTCTGATGGATCACCTTCCACACCTGGTCGACGTAACGAGGCTGGCCATAGGGCGCCATGCCCATGACCTTGTATTCGCCCTCATTTACTTCGAAGCCCAGGAACGCCGTGAACGCGCTGTACAGAAGCCCGAGGGAATGAGGAAATTCCATCTGCTTCAGGATCTTGATGTCGCTGCCGCGGCCCACGCCATAGGTGCCCGTCACCCACTCGCCGACGCCGTCCACCGTCAGGATGGCGGCTTCGTCAAAGGGCGAGCATAGAAAAGCGCTGGCGGCGTGCGACAGGTGATGTTCGGAAAAGAGCACGCGTTCCTTGGGTACGCCGATTTCCGCCTGCAGGGTGCTGGCAACCCAGAGCTTATCCAGCACCCAGGTGATCATCGATTCGCGGAACACCTTCCACGATTTCGGGTAGGTTTGCAGGACGGTGGCCAGGATGCGGTCCAGTTTGCGAAACGGTTTCTCGAAGAACACGACGTAGTCGAGATCTTTCCCGGTAATGCCGGCGGTATCCAGGCAGTACTGGATGGCATTTTTGGGGAAGTCGTAGTCGTGTTTCTTGCGGGTAAAGCGTTCTTCCTCGGCGGCAGCGACCAGCTGTCCGTCGTGCAACAGGGCAGCCGCGGCGTCGTGGTAATAGCAGGAGATTCCGAGAATATGCACGGTTCAGTTTTCCCTTGGTTGGTTCCTGCCGGCGTCACACCCAGACTTGGGGGCGCAGGCTAAAGGAACGCACAGAATGCGTTACTACGATTTAGAACAGGGTGTAAATAAACGGAGCGATCACCGAGCTTTGCGCCAGGATCAGAAGCACGCCCAGCAGCAGCACGACGAAAATCATTGGCAGCATCCACCAGCGCTTGTTGCGCGCAAAGAACGACAGCAATTCGCCGGCAATGCCGAATCGCCGTTGTGCTACTTGAAGGAAGCCCATACTCTTTCTCCTCCGGAAACAAGATCTTTGGCGAAAGTCCAGAATCGCACATTCGCGGATTTCACGACCAGGCGGTGGCTAGCCTGAGCCGTTCGGTCGAAGCACTTCAAACATTCTGTGGGCAATTAATTCGTTGCCCGGCATGGCAATGTGACACCAGTCGAGAAACAGCATTTGGTCCGCTTGATCGAAAGTATCGGTCAAATCGTAAAAATGCGGGCGCGGTTGACTGCGAACCAGATCGTAAACCCGGGGGGTCCATGAGGCTAGGTTTGCCTGGGCCTTCGACTGCTTGATCTGCTGTTCGTCGCCCAACAGCGGCTTGCGGGTGGTAAACAGCACCGGTTGCCAGAAGAAGGCGTAGTCGAAGCCGTACTGCTGAGCCATGCCTTTGACGACGTCCATGTTGGCGAAATAATTGTTCGCCGTCGCCTTCGCCAACCCTTCCAGATCGCTGTTTGGCACCGGACGATCTCCCGCGCGCCGAAGCGCACGCGCCGTGAGCGAGAGAATCAGCCGCATGGTATTGGTCTGCAACAGGTACCCGAAGCTGCCGTCGCGCAACGCTCGCTGGCCTTCGAACTGGTTCCTGATGGTATTGAAATTCATGTGCACATCAGCCTTACCGGACTGGTAGGGCACATACGTGTCATTGGCTCCGTCATAAAAGATGACGAAGTTGGGCTTGCGAGACTCGCTCTTCAGCGCCAGCATCAACTGGGTGACTTCCTGCGTGCTCACCCATGCGCCTTCGCCGAAGTTCAGGACGCAAGCCGGCTGGCCGGCCTTTTCAAACAGCGCCGCGAGTTCCGAGGGGATCGTGCCCCAGTCCGGCGAGCCGTTGCCCCGCATGGTCGACCCACCGAACATCCAGAGGGTGAACTCATTCGCCTGGCAGTGCGAGTTAGAGGTTCGGCGCAGGCCATTTTCGTCGATGTTTACCGCTTCACCGTGATAAGGATGGCTGCGCCAGATGGTATAAGGCTTGTAATCGTAAACCTGACGGGAAGCCTTTTCCTCGCGCGCCAGAGCGGGCGCCCAGCTTTGCCCCTTGTAGGCGGCCAGTTCGCGCTTTCCCGGGAGTCTCTTCGAAGACCGACGCCCGCAACCCGCGCATGGCCAGAAACGAAACGAACTCCAGCAGCAGCAGGAGCAGTCCCGTCATCGCCACCATCGCGAAAAAATTGTTCAACGAACGCTGGGCCGCGGAAGGCTGCGATTCTACGGCGCGCTCGTCATTCACGGCTTGCATGAACCCCCAGGAACCCAGGTTGTGAATCCCGCTGCTTCCAGTGGAACGGACGCGCGCCCGTCATTGCCGGTGCGCCCACTCCAAATCCATCTTCTCCTCGGCATGGTCGAGCCATTGATCGGGAGCTTTCTTGATGCGCAAAGGATCGCCAAAGATCCTTACCGCGATCCCGAAAGGAAGGACAAGGATTCCATAGATGATGGTCAGCAACACCCGGGCCTGAAAGTTGCCGATGATGTGGGCAACTTTCGTCCAGCCGGCCCAGAAGCGCTTCAGTTGATTCCAGATACTTTTCACAAGCTTCTCCGGACTATGTTGACTTCAAAGATGCGGTTGCCAGCAGACGATGTCTCAGTCAGCGGCAACCGATACTGGCTTACGGGAGACGCCGAGTTGCGAGGCGATCCAGTCGTATGTGATCTTCAGACCTTCTTGCAACTTGATCGAAGGTTCCCATCCCAGCACGCGATTCAGGCGGGTGTTATCGCTGTTGCGTCCACGAACACCTTGAGGTCCGCTGAGGTTATGTTCCTTGGTCACGCGCTTGCCGGCGATTCCCGCAACCATGTCAACCAGGCCGTTGATGGTTACCAATTCGTCGGTGCCCAAATTCAACGGTTCGGTGTAGTCCGAGGCCATCAGGCGGACCAGACCTTCGCAGCAATCATCCACGTACATGAAAGTGCGGGTTTGCTCGCCGTCACCCCAGACTTCGATGGTACCGCCGTCGTCGACCAGGGCCACCTTGCGGCAGATCGCTGCCGGCGCTTTCTCTTTGCCGCCGTCATAGGTTCCCAACGGACCATACACATTGTGGAAGCGCACGATGCGGGTGGGGAAGCGGAAGTCCTGGTAGTAATAACGGCAGAGTTCCTCGGCGAATAACTTCTCCCAACCGTAGCCCGGTTCAGGATCCGCGGGATACGCGTCTTCTTCTCGCAGGGGAGTGACGTCAGGATTCTTCTGCTTGCCCTGCGCATATACGCAAGCCGAAGAGGAGAACAGGAAACGGCCGACGCTATTCGCCCGGCTGGCCTCGAGCATGTGAGCGTTGATCAGGATGTTGTTGCGGGAAATGTCCGCGTGCGAAGCGGTGATGTAGCCGATGCCGCCCATGTCGGCCGCAAGGTTGTAAACTTCGTCGATCCCGCCGCGCGTAGCCAGAAGACAGGCATCCGCTTTGCGGAGGTCCAGTACCTCGAACTCGTCGCCCGCACTCAGTTCGTACTGCGGTTCTTTGATATCCACACCACGAACCCAGTGCCCGTCGCCTTTGAGACGTTTCACCAGATGATGGCCGATGAACCCACCTGCACCCGTAACCAGGACTCGCTTCTGAGTTTTCATTGAGTTTCCCCGAAAATTGTTCTCACCAGATTTTCTGCAAGTGCACTTTACCGTCCAAATTCGCTCCGCCAATGTCCCTGGAACCGCTTTTGTGACGTCAAGCTAAACTATTGATATTGCTTGAGTTTCAGCATTTCAAGAGAAACGTTCCAGGCAAACTTGGGACCGAGCACCAGATACCGCCGCCACAAACGACGTGGTTCCATCACCAAACGGAAAAACCATTCCATTCCGTGCTCCCGCATCCAGGCGGGAGCTTGGGTCAGCCGGCCGGTGTTCAGGTCGAACGCCGCCCCTACACCCATGAGCACAGGAACGCGAAGCTTGTCGCGATGTGCATGCATCCACTTTTCCTGCTTCGGAGTGCTGAGGCCGACCCAGACAATGTCGGCGCCAGAAGCGTTGATTCGGGCGACAATCTCCCGATCTTCTTCTTCCGTCACGGGACGAAAAGGAGGGGAATAACAGCCGGCGACCCGAAGACCAGGGAATTGCCGGGTAAGGCTTTCGGCCAGTGCCTCGGGGACGCCTTCGGCGCCTCCGTAAAAGTAGTGACGGTATCCCTGATTTGCTGTCTGCTCGCAAAACGTGAGCATGAGTTCCGGCCCATACACCCTGCGCTTCATCGGATAGCCGTAGCGCCGGCCCGCCCACACCAGCGGCATCCCATCGCTCACCACCAGACCTGCCGAGTTCAGGATCTGCTTGAAAGCCGGATCGTGCTGGGCTTCCATTACTCCGTGCATTCCGGTGACGGCGACGTAGTGACAGCCTTGTTTTTGTTCGATCCACTCCCGCATCTGCGAGACCGCGTCGGGGATCTGGACCGCATGCACCCGTACTCCCAGCAGCCGGAACGATGCAACGGAAGGATTCGCCACCGCGGTGTTCACGCCATCACCTCGTGGGGTTGCGCCATCGTCGTTTTGTAGATGTCCATCAACATCGCGTAATTTTTTTCTGCGGTATACCGCTTCTCGAACTCGCGCCGAGCTTCTTGCCCCATGTCGCGCACTCGCTCAGGATGCGACCAGGCCCACTCCACTTTCTCGGCGAGTTCTTCGGGGGATCCGGGAGCAAAATGCAATCCGGTGCGGCCATCGTCCACCAGTTCCTGCAAGGCGCCGAGACGAGAACAAAGCACGGGTACGCCACAAGCAAACGACTCCACCATGCCCATGGGAAAATTTTCGTAACACTCGCTGGGGAGAACCAGAAAACGCGCTCCCTTTACCACCGCCTGGGCTTCTGCCCGCGGCAACCGGCCGCGGAAACTAATACTCGATATTCCTTGCTCTCCGGCTTGCCGTTTGGCGCGGGAGCTAACCGGGCCGTCGCCGACGATTACCAGCGGAATCCGGTTCCCCAATCTCGACCATGCCGCCACCAAGGTCTCGAGACCCTTTTCTTCCGAGAGACGACCGACGAATGCCGCGTAACCGCCGCCACGGGTGCGCTCACCCGGGTCCGGGTCCACGAAATTCGGCTTCACGTCAATCCTGTCCGCGGGCAGGCCGCCCGCAACGAACTTGCTGCGCGCGAACTCGCTCAGTGCGATGAAGCGATCGATCGATTCCGTCCAGGTATGACGCCGCCGGTGTACCAGGAGCATCAGGGCTACGGTTCCGGTGGCGACTCGGGAATCACGATAGCAAGCATGTTGCACGCCCCGCCACAGGCTGCGTTCTTCGCACTCCTCGCAAACCTGTCCCTGGCGAAAAAAGTTGCCCGCCGGACAGAGCAGGCGATAGTTGTGCAGGGTTTGAACCACCGGCACTCGCGCTTCACGGCACGCCCCGTAAACGCTGGGGGAAATCATCATGAAGGTGTTGTGGACGTGAACCACGTCCGGTTCCTCTTGTCGCAACACCTGCAGCACTTCACGCCGGCTGTGTTCAGAAGAAATCGTGTTCTTGATGAGGGCGAGCCGCTGCGCTGCCGAATACCCGCTGATTTCGTCGTTCGTGCGACAGTAGGTTGCGACCCGGTGCCCCGCAGCCTCGAGCAGCTTGCGCTCCTGCTCGAAGACTACGTCTTCACCTCCCGGCTGTTGATACTGGTTGTGAACGAGCAGAATCTTCACGTGCCAGCGCCCCTTCCCGGATCGCGTCGATTCCAGGTTGCAGCAATGCTAAAGCGTCGCCGTTGGTCAAGTAGAGGACCCCGGTGCGGCCACTGACGTAATCCATCAGTTCTGCGAGGCCATCCCACAGATTGTGATCTTCGATCTCCCAGGAGTGCCCGTACAGATGCCACACTCCGCCATCCTGCAGCACCCGATCGAAGGTCCGTTTCCCGAGTTCTACCCAGCCGTTGCGCCCGCCGATCACGTAGTTGAAGAGACGAACCGGGCGGCCAGCCTTCAGCGTGTTCTTCAGATAGGTGAACCCGCTATGAGGATAGGCCTGCACCGTGGTCGGCATTTCGAAGCGACCGAAACTCGATCGGGTCGCCAGCATGCGCGTGGTGCGGGCACCGTGATACCCGGCATCGGCCAGGCAGCGCACGGTGGTGCGAGTGAAGTGGCCGCCGGGATAGCAAAACATTCGTACCGACTGGCCCACGGTAGACTCCAGCCGGTTCTTGCACTCTCGCACCACCCTCAGAGTTTGATCGCGGGAAAGGCTCGGCATGTGCTCATGGTCCACGCCGTGAGCCCCAATTTCGAAGCCCGCGTCAGACAACATGCGCAATTCATTCCGCGTCAGTGCCGGGCGGCCCAAAAACGGCTCAATCGGGACGTATAAGGTGCCCACCATTCCACGGGATTGGAGAAGTTCGGCAAGCCTTAGATCGGCGCGATCGCCGTCATCCCAGCTTGTAGTAACGACAGACTTTTGTTGTTTCATGGATTTAGGAGAAGCTAGAACTGCAAACGGGGGGTCCGGGGCTCTAGTGCTCCTTCATCATCTTCTGAAATTCACTCTCGGTGAAGCGCTCGTTGCTCCAGGCGAAAGCCTTGTTGTTGGGATCCTCTAGTTTGATCGTATTGTGCTCTACCCGGTTCCCCCAGCCTTTGAAAACATCATCGCTGACATGAGGCGCGGGCTTGACGATGCCGATTGCAATTCCCGACGGCTGGGTTATCACATTGTCATGAATATATAAATTCTTGATCAGGTAAGGCCGGTCGGAACGATAGCGCTGGCGATCCTCTTCGCGGTTCAACTGCCGTCCCAGAATCCCATTCTTACAGTTGGTAATGGTGTTGCCGTAGACTTCAACGTCCTGGGATTCACCGATCAGGATGCCGGCGTCTACATCGTGGTGTCCGAAGGTGTTGTTGCCGTCCTCCCAGATGGTGTTGTTACGGATAATAGCTTTGAAACTGATCTCGTGAAAAATTCCCTCCGTATTTCCGCTGGTTCGATTTCCCTCGTACAGAGTGTTGTTGTTACTGATATCAGTCCATAGTCCGGGTCCGGCGTTGTCGTGGGAGAAATTGTTACGCACGACCAGGTTTTCGGTGAGAACGAATTTGGCGCCCCCGGCTTCCCATCCCGGCCAGTATCCGGCGTAATTGTTGTACGCCATTTCGTTGCCTTCGATCAGGATGTCGCGGCCGCTGCCGCCCATGCCGGCTTCGCCATTGTGGCGAGTCTTATTGTTCAGAACCCGCCAGCCGCTATTGGCGCGAATTCCGGACGCGTGATTCCACCGTAATTCGTTCTGTTCGACGGTCCAATTTTCGCCCTCTTTGCCGTCAATTGCGGCCTCGCCGGCGGGTTGCGCGTACTTCTCGATGACGAATCCACGAATCGTCACGTCGCGCGCGCCGCCTGAGAATGCCCGGCGCGTCACGCTCAACTCAACGGTGTGCCCGCTGGGATTGTTGCCGAGGTAGATTTCTCCGGCTGCGGAGTCGGAATACCAGCGTCCCGGCCCCAATTCTTCGCGGGTTTGCACACGCAGCAGGGGAGAACCGTCCAGGAAAACATCCTCGGGAAAGATGCATAGCGGATACTCAGGCTGACAGCGCCCGCGATACTCGCGTTGTTGTCCGCCGCCACCGCCTCCGCCGCCCGGACGACGCTGTCCACCGCCCCCGCCGATGGGTATACCGAACACCCGCGGTCCACCAAATCCGCCGCGGCCTCCGCCACCTTGCCCGCGCGGTCCGCCTTGCCCGGGCCCACCTCCCGGCCTTTGTACGGGCAGGCCCTGGCGCATGACTTGCTCTTCGTCAGGATTGGTCTGTCCCGGCGCTACCCAGAGATTGCCTCTCTGCTGAAACCGCAACAGCTGCGAACCCGTCAACACAACGCCGGGTTCCGCAAGGAATACATCCCGGTCTTTGGGGACGATCGAAACCCCACGATAGGTGCCGGCCTTGAAGTGAAAGGTAGTACCTGCGGGATTGCGATCCACCAATTGCTGCACGTTGGCGTCCGGTTGCACCGTAACTTCCTTATTGGAGCCGGCACCCAACAAGACCGTACCAAAGAAAAGAACTGAAACCGCCGCAGCTACGGGTGTTGCCAATCTCTCAAACATTACGGACATCATCGATCCTGGGGAAAGCTTTCCTGAAACCGTATCCAATTTGCCTAGGTGGTTGAGTAAGCGCGAATGGTTTGCGGGGCGTAGGCATGAACCTCCTGGCGACGCATGTACTCGGCGTAGCCGAGCGGAATCCAGAATGCCAGGGGAGCGTGCCAGGTTAAGTCGGTACTGAAAATCGTACGCGTTGAAACCACGGAGAAAACCGCAATGGCTTCGAGAGCCAATTGCCGCTCCAGCGGGCTTAACCCTCGGTCAAGAACCGCCTTGATCAACTTCCACCAACCCACGGCCATTCCGGCGACCAACGGAAGAATGCCGGCAAAGCCGGTGCCGACCAGCACTTCGACCCAGTCGCTATGCATGCTGCCGATGTTATTGCCGATCGCTCCCATCACCAGGAATCGGCCTGCGGCCCACGCCCCGAAACCGGTTAGGGGCGCGTCGGTGAATTTCTTCCAGGCAAATTCCCACCACTGAATGCGGCCAGTAAGAGTCGCCATTTCGGCGGGCGTCTGACCACGCCGCAAGTAGTCGTAGAGGATGTGCCCTGATCCCGTGATCACGATGAGGATGATGGAGCCGGCGACAATGGCGGTCCCCAATCGAACCCGTCCGGAGAATAGGAAGATGAAGAACACACCAACGCAGAAGCCGAGAATGGCTGACCGCGTCTGCGCGAAGATCATGGTGGTAAACGCGGCCAGAAAGAGCCAGCTGTACCAACTCTTGGTGAGGCGCTTCCAGCCGCTGGCCGGCAAAAGCCGGGCCAGGGCAACGCATGCGATCAACGCCGAATATTCTCCCACACGGTTCGCGGAGACGTCGGGAAATACACCGCTCAATTGGACGGGAATCAGACCGATTCCGGATTCTCCGTATTCCATCTGCTTGGTCAGAGCTAGGTCCGGCCACAAGGCGGCGCCCAACCAGCACATGCAAAGCAGAAGTCCGTACCACATCCAGGTCCAGTCAAAAAGATCCTTGAATTCCTCCGGAGTTCGTATCACCGCAAGCACCGCTGCCAGCATGGCGACGTCGACGGCGTACTCGCACGCCTTGTACAGGGTCCACTGCCAATAAATCGACCAGAAGCAGGAACACAACGCAGCCAGGACGAACAACATGAAGATGCCCGGAATCCCCCGGAACCACGATTTCAACCAGTCGGTGTGACGCATGAACAGGCGGTAAAGCAAAATGCACCCGACAAGGGTCACCAGCAGCAGTCGAAACGCGGCAAAGCTATCGACCGGTTCGGCGCGGATTTCGCTGATGTCGCGCTTGCGCCAGGTCAGCATGCTGATAAACAGGAGCGCCCACAGATAGTGGTACCAGCAGAGATTGCGGAAGAGCGTCTTGGAGCCGCGGAACAATTGCCGGAACGAGGCCCACCAGTAAAAGAGCATCAGCGGCCCAATGATGAACCCTGAGATCAACAAGATCTCCGCATAACGGTGGCTGTGTTTCTGAAGGAAGTTGGCGATACTCAAAAGGACAAGCCCGGCGATCAGTCCCAATAAAGCAAAGCCAACCGGGGCGAGCATCGAGAACAAGCTGTCCGCCCGGCCTGACGAGGACGATCTGTCACTTCTTGGCAACGGAATAACTCCTTCTTGGGGACCTGGCTGCGAACGTTAATCTGCGCTGGCAGCGGTGTTCGGCGCCAGACTGAAATCTTGCATGCCCGACTCCAATCCAAGCCGAGCCAGCATTTTACCCGCCTTGTGCTCGATACGCTCCAGTTGATCCGGGGTCAACTGCTCCCTCCAGCCACCCACTGAGCCTTTACGCACAAAGCGTCTATTTTCATCTCCCGATTTACCCAACTGGGGGCTGCGGTCTTCCTTGGCGCGCATTTTCTGAAACTCATTGTTGCGGATCGCGTTCGCAATGATCTTCCGGTCGACCGATACTCCCAGAAAATCAAGGATCTGCTCCATGCGGTTTTGCGTGTCCTTGCGCAAGTCGCTGTAGATGACCACCAGCAGGTCGCCGCGGTCCGCCAGGGGAGAGTCGAGCCATCCGTGCACGTGTTCCTGCCAGGAGCCGTAACCGGTCGCGGTGCCGCGCAAAAACTCGTTCAAGTAGTCATCGAAGGTGCCGCGCACGCGCCCCAGAGCGTTCTGGTATGCATACTCGGAAAGAACGACGTCGCGCACGTCCCGCGCTACGTATACAGCTCGCCTGTACTCCGGCCGGTAGGGTTCGTGCGTCTTGATCAGACGCCCCTGATTCGGCAGAAGGGAAGTGGCAGCGCCGTGCATGCCGACGTCCGGAATCATGCGGTTCACGTTGTCGAAGCCGGCATCGTTCCGGGTGAGCGTCTCGAACAAGAGAAACCGTAGCCAGGTGCTCCCAGAACGGGGATAAGAAGCTACAAAGACGTCACGAGGAGTCAGTCCGCGATGGCGGGACCAGACCAATGGTACCCGCAGACTGCTTTTGGACAGCTGGTAACGAATTCGTCGTAACATGAGTTGTTCTTTCCCTCGATTCGGGCGCGGGCCGCCTAGTAGCGGTACCAACTAAACAGGTACGCGATCCATCCGCCGACGGCGCGGCCGACGCGCTGGACTGCCGATCGTTGCGACCTTTGGCGCATGGCTGGTTGCATATCGCGTCTCCTCAAACGGTTTCGTGGACCGGCCTATGATCCGGTGCGGCGTTCCGCGCCCGCCGTGGCAAACTCTTCGGACGGGAATGCCAGCGGATATCCAGCCCGCAGCAAAACCTCTCCCGCCCGCTGGTCCACCAGCCTCAACTGCTGCTCGCTGAACCTGTCGCGCCAACCCGCGACCGCCCCCTTGCGCACGAAACGCCCCTCTTCCCCGGTGCTCTTTTGGAGGCTCTGCGCCGCGTTCTCCTTGGCTCGCATTCGTTCGACGGAGTTATTGGCGATGGCGGCGCGAATGCGACCGCTGTCCACGGGTAAGCCGAGAAAATCGACGATCTTCGAAATCGATGGTTCCGGGTTCTTGCGCATCTCCTCGAACCTGATGACCAGCAAATTACCGCTGTCAGCCAGCGGCGAATCCAGCCAGGTAGGCAGGTGATCCTGCCAGGCACCAAAACCGCTCAACCGGCCGTCCAGATAGGCCGCCACGTATTCGTCGAAATCCGTCTTGTACAAACCCAATTCGCGTTCCCGGGCGTACTGCGACAGGACGACATCGCGAAAATCGCGCACCAGGTAAACCGCGCGCTTGTACTCCTTGCGATACGGTTCGTGGGTTTTGATGAGGCGTCCGCCCCCGGGGATTTCCACCTTGGCGCGGGCATGAATGCCCATTTCCGGGATTACCTGATTGATGTTGTCAAAGCTGGCGGACTCCTCCGACAGAATTTCGGTCAAAAGAAACCGGGTCCAGGTGTTGCCGGAACGAGGATAGGAAGCCAGAAACACATCGTGGCCATCAAGGCCTCGATGCCGAAGCCAGATCAGGGGCGCACGAAGCTTGGTGCGCATGATCTTGTGTCGAAGCCGCCGAGATCTGGAAACCATAGTGTATGTCCTGTTTAAACCTTCGCCGCCATGGCGCTACAGACGTCTACTCGAGGGGTTCACGCCTCTCTACTCACGAACCGGTCGAGGTCTTGGGGGATTCGCTGCGAAACAAGCGGCGCAAACCCGGTGGAACGATCGATACTTCCAGGCGTCGCTCGAAGAAAACTGAGGGGAGGACATTGCAGCCAGGGGCGTAGCGGAGTAGGGATGGGGCCCGAAATCTCACGCGGCTCCTGAACCCTTCAGGACCGCCGGAATTGTCCGGTAAAGAATCTTCAGATCCAGCCAAAGTGACCACTTGTCGATGTATTGCATATCGAGTTCCATCCATTGCTCGAAGGGGATGGAACTGCGGCCGTTGATCTGCCACAGGCAGGTGATTCCTGGGCGCACACTGAAACGTCGCCGCTGCCAGTCTTTGTCGAAACCCTCGTAATCGCGCACCGGCAGCGGTCGCGGACCGACCAGGCTCATGTCGCCGGTAAGAACGTTGAGCAACTGCGGCAGTTCATCGATGCTGGTCTTCCGCAGGAACTTGCCCATGGGCGTGATCCGGGGATCGTCCTTGATTTTAAAAACCGGGCCCAGCGCCTCGTTCATCTTTTCCAGTTCGGCCTGCTTCTGTTCCGCGTCCGGAACCATGGTGCGGAATTTGTAAATCTGGAAGATGCGCTTGTTCAACCCCAGCCGCTTTTGACGGAAGAATACCGGGCCGGGAGATGTCAGCTTGATCAGCAGAGCCGCGATCAACAATAACGGGGACAACCCAATCAGCAACAGCAATGAAAGCACCAGGTCCATCGAGCGCTTTACCACCGCCGGCCAGTCTTCCAACGCACCGGTGGACGACATGGTGATGACCGAATCGCCGGCGAAATCTTCAGCCTTGGTGCGCGCCAGCTTCATATCGAAAATGCTGGAAGGGAAGCGAACCACAATTCCTTGCTCTTCGCACAAGGCGGCAATGCGCGCTGCCTGGAAATAGCAGGACTTTACCGGTAATCCCATCACGACTTCATCCACTACACTCTGTCGCAGAATCGCCGGCAGCGCATCAAATCCGCCTGCCAGCGGGTATCCGGTCTTGCGGAATTCCTCTGTGCCTTCCCATTCCTCATCGACGAAGCCAACGATGCGGTATCCCAGCTCGGGCTTCGATTCAATCTTGCGTGCGAACTGCACCGCTCGCCCGTTGGTGCCCGCAATTAACATGCAGCGCAAATTTCGATGGTGGGTGCGGAGGCGTGCCAGGAAGTAGCGCAGCAACAGGCGGCTCAGGATGACAGGAACGGTTACGAGCACCCAGAAGACCAGCAGAAAGGTGCTGGTCACTACCTGAATATGGAAAAGGAGCGCCATGGTCCCCAGGGTGATCGTTCCCGCGGACGTGGCTTTCAGCGTGTCGAGGAGTTCGGAGGTGCGGGTGGATAGACGCTTGGAACGGTACAGGCCAAATACGGAGAAGATGACGTGCCAGGTGACCAGCAGGCTGAGGAACAGGACGATGTTCGCGATCTTGACGCGCATCGACAGAAACTGAGTGAACGACAGACCGCCATGCTCCCGCAAGACCGGCAGGGTTGACAGTGTGAACGCGCACACCATCAGAGCCAGGTCAAACAGTTTGAACAGATTGAGGAGGATTCGTCGACGGACCGTACCCACAGGAGCTCACCTCGTATGGTGACAACTTCCTACTGACAGCCAACTAGTGATCGAAGGAAAACTTAACTGGAAACCGTCACAGCCGAAGTCCGTCGCCGCTCTAAACTCTTGGCGGGCGAGATGGGGTGCACGCCGGCATCGGCGTTCGCCCGTCCCATGCTGATGTACTCCAGCCCGGCTTCGTGCACCGCTTCCGGACGATAGATGTTGCGCCCGTCCACAATCACCGGAACCGCGAGTGCCGCGCAAATTTTCTTCAAGTCGAGCTGGCGGAACTCGTCCCACTCGGTGAGCACCAGCATGGCATGCGCCCCGCGCGCCGCCTCGTAGGCTGACTTGCAGTAAGTGATCCGCCCCGGCTCTTCCGGCAATTGCCGCTGAGTGTTGGGCATGGCCTCAGGATCGTAGAGACGCACCGACGCTCCCTCGCGCAGTAATGCTTCGATCACTTTCAGGCTGGGCGCCTCGCGAATATCATCCGTGCGCGGCTTAAACGCCAACCCCAACACCGCGATCGATTTCCCTGAAACCACCCACAGCGCCTTTCGCACCTTGGACATGAAAATGTCGATGCGGCGATGATTGATACGCTCCACTTCGCCGAGCAGCGAAGTGTCCGCCCCGTGTTCTTCTCCCAAGTGCAGGAAGGCGCGGAGGTCCTTGGGGAAACAATAGCCGCCGAATCCGATGCCGGCGGACAGAAACTGCGTCCCGATTCGGGGATCGAGACCGATGCCGCGCGCCACACTTTCGACATCGGCGCCCACCGCTTCGCAAATGTCCGCCACCATGTTGATGAACGAAATCTTGGTGGAGAGAAACGCGTTGGCGGCGTGCTTGATGAGCTCGGCCGTGGTCGGCGTGGTGACTACGATGGGACATTGCAACGGGCGATACACCGCTTCGAGCAGCTCGCGAGCCCGTTCCGAATCCACGCCGATCACGATGCGGTCCGGATGGAAGAAATTCTCAATCGCCTTGCCTTCCTGCAGAAATTCCGGGTTCGAGGCTACATCGAACTCCGGAACGCTTCCGAGCATCGCCTGCCTCTTGCCCGCCCCGTTCCGTCCGCTGTAGTTATCGATCCGGGCGTGACGAATTACCGTACGTTTGATCCACTGCGCGGTGATGGCAGGGACGGTGCTCTTCTCGACGATAAGTTTGTAGCCATTCAGGTTTGCGGCTACGGTTCGCGCCACGCCTTCGACCTGGCGCAAATCCGCTTTCCCGTCTTCTCCCTGGGGAGTACCTACGCAAACGAACAGCACGGTGGCGTCGGATACGGCTTTCCCCACGTCGCTCGTAACCTGAAATTTCTTGCCCAGGTGTTTTGCGAGCAGTGGCTGCATTTCCGGTTCGTAGAAGGTGACCTTGCCTGACTGCAGAACCTTTATCTTCTGCGCATCGTCGTCGGCGCCGATCACTTCCCATCCCAACTCGGCTAAGCCGAGTGCCGTCGGTAGCCCCACATGTCCCATACCCAAAACTGCGATCTTAATAGCTGGTCTGCGCTTGCCTGTTTTCACCGGGGATTCCTCAGAACCATGCTGCGAATGGTTTGGATTGCCTATGCAAAAGGAAACACGGAAAAGTTGCTTGCTATGCTGCTTCGACCTCGTACCCGGACACCCGGATGGCGACAGCGCGCTGAATCAGATCCACGGAGACCACCAGGCTCAAGTCCGGATTCATTCCCACCAGCACTCCTTCGACGCCGTCCAGCGAGCCTCCGCGGATTCGTACCCTCTGGTTGACGGTCAGGAAAGGATGAGTGACCACCGCCACTCGCTCGCCGACAATGGCCTGAATGTCCGCAATCTGTTTCTCGGGTATCGGCGTACCCCTTCCTTGATTCCCGACGAAATTCGCAACCCCGGGAGTTCGTAATACCGAAACTCGGTACTCCGGTTGGGTCAGGGTGTGCACGAAGACATAGCCGGGAAACAACGGGACCTCTACCTCTTTATTGCGATCGCTCCAGCGGTGCACCTGGGTCATCAAGGGCAGGAAGGTGTGAATCCCCTTCTCACGTAACTCCGCAGCGACTTTTTTCTCATGCCGGGAACGAGTCTGGACCGCGAACCACTCGGGCCGTTCGAAGCTGACCGGCCGTCCCGGAATGTCAGAAAAACACTCAGTCTGCACAGCTCCGCCCTCTCAGTCCCGTTTTACGGTCCTGCAAGTTCCTTGACCGCCGGCTGGACAGGCCGGCTCTGTTGGGGGGTCCGAGGACTACAACTACAGCCGCTCGTACAAATTTTGCGGGATGGGGAATGTGCGCTTGTTCAGCACCGCCCCCAGCAAGTTCACGTTCGCACTGCGAATGCTGTCAATCACGGTCCGCGCCGTTTCCCGCCGGGTGGCGTTGGACTGCAGCACCAGGAGCATACCGTCGACCAGACGCCCCAGTACCACGGCATCAGCGGAACGGTTCAACGCGGTGGAATCGACCAGCACATAGTCGAAGGTTTCCCTCAGTTCGGCCATGCGAGCGCGCATGCCCTCCGAATTCGTGAGCGCCGAGGCCGCCGCCAGGCCCGATCCGCTGGGCAGGACCCAAAGATTGGCTCCGCCCACGCGACGAACGAAATTCTGGATTGTGCCTGGTTGCGCGATCGCCTCCGCCAGACCCAGGTTGTTATCCATTTCGAAGTGCCGGTGGATGGAAGGGTTGCGCAGATTGGCGTCCACCAGGCATACCGTGCCAGGAGCCGCGGCCGCCAGATTCTCCGCCACCGCGGCACAGATCGAAGTGCATCCGTCGCCCGGGTCGATGCTCGCGAACAGGACAGTTCGCGGCGCGTTGGGAGCTCGGAATACCCGCTGCACCAGGCGGCCGATCTCTTCTCCGTCGACCACGCTGGGACGAACCCGGTGGCCATTCACGGGCACGGGGCCGATTACGGTCCCGCGTTCCGCCTCAACATTCTGCAGCAACTCGAAAGCCTTGCTCAACGTGTCCCTCCCCTGGTGCTCGTTGCTAACGCTCAGTGTCCATTTTTCGGTGCTGCACCCACCGGAACGTCGTGCCCATTCGCCGGAATCGATGCGAAGACTGGAATATCCAGGTAATCCTTCACTTCGTCCGGAGTGCGGAACGACGGATCGAGGTAATCCACGGTAAGCGCCGTGCCGACACTCAGGAATGCGGCGACCAGAAAACTCAAGAAAATCAGCAGCAAGGGCGAGAAGGTGGGCAGGGCCGGCCACGTCGGAGACTCGTCGAGCACTACGTTGGAGACGCGGCGGGCATCCATCATGTCTTGAATTCTCGCCTGCTCCCGCTTGCCCAGGTACAACAGGTAATTGCCCTCTTCGGCTTTTACCTCGCGCGTCAAATCGTCTTGCGTCATCCCCTTGGCGTTATACGACTGCGCTTCATCGTGATAGAGCTTCACATTATGAGCGATGGCTGACGCCTCCGCCTTCATCGAAGGCAGTTGCGATTGGGCCGCGACCAATTGCTGCTGCACCCACTGGTAAGAGGGATTGTTGTCCGAGGTGCTTTCCGTGGGCAAGTCGCCCTTCTGCTTGGCAATCATTTCCTGGGTCTGCGCCACCTGCTTTTCCACATCCTGCACCAAGCGGTAGCTCTGGTCGTAGCGGTAACTGTAGTCGACGTACGTGTTCTGCAGGCTGTTCAACGTGGTCTTCAGGTTCGAGAGCAAATTGGTGTTATCGCCGCTCTTTTCCGAGGTCGTAACCCGCGGAGGAAGTACTTTCTGTTGCGCTTCGAGAGCAGCAATCTGTTCCTTCGTCTGTTCGATCTGAGCTTGGGTATTACGCAAAGCGGCCAGGAACTGGCTTCCTTGCTGCACCGCGATACCTGCCTGGGTTCCTGCCGCGACGGCATCCTGGGTATTTTCAAATTGCAGCAGTTTCTGTTCTGCCCGGGTCAGCCGCTGCCGGTAGTCCTCGGTCTGGTGCGCGAAAAAGTCATACATCTTCGGCGGCCGGTTCACCTTGTCGCGTTTCTCCAGGTACACATCCGCCAGGCTGGTAACGACGCATCCGGACTTCATCGGATCGTTCGAACTGTACGAAACCTGAATATTGTTGGCGTCCTTGACCGCCGTGACTTCTATCTTGGCCATCAGTTTCTTCACGGCGTCCGGGAATTTCGTCTCCTGGTAGCCCGGCACCAAGCTCGTCACTTTCTGCGCCAGGCGCGAGGGCAGGGAAGTGCCTTCGACCAGCATGGGACACCGGTTCACTACCTCCCGCAACACGTCCTGACTCATTAACAGCTCGACTTCGCTGTTGAGTTCGTTGCTCGACGCGCCCGTCGGCCCGCTGGAAGCGCGGGGATTCATATCGGGCGTAATCGCTTGTTGCACAAAGTCCGTGCGGATGAGGAACTCCATGTCGGACTCGTAAATGATTCCGAAGAAAAAGACCGCGATCAGTATTCCCAGGGTGCTCCACAGGAATACCTTCCTCATGACGTCGCGGCGACGGAACAAAAGGGTCACAAACTCTTTCACCACGGAAGAACCGGGCTTGACAGCCTTATTGCCGTTGTTTCCGTTGCCGTTACCGTTGTGGCCGTTTCCGTTGCGGTGTAGTTCTTCCATTGGATTGTTTCTCTCCGCTTCTTTTCAGAACAAAATTGTCAGAACACCACAGGATAGTTGCCGAAGAAGCCGAATTTAATAAAGTCCGAGAACGGCGTGAGCCAGGGTGTCGTCTTCGAAATGAAATTCTTGGGCACATACAGCATGTCGCCCGCTTGCAGATGGAGATCTTCGGCAAGATTCGCGGTGTTGATCATGTGCTTGACGTCGATCCTCCGCCCCTCGACCCACTCATTGTTAATACGGCGGAATAAGATCACTTGCGAATGCTTGGCATAGGAGGTAAATCCGCCCGCAATCGTAACTGCCTGGGTCACCGTCGTATCCCCGGCGAAGTTGTAGCGTCCCGGATTCTTCACTTCGCCGCCCGCAATAAAATAGGCAGGCACGACGTTGGTCAACAACAGGGTGATGACGGGATCGTGCAGGATTTTTCCGTAGGCGGCCTGCATCTCCTCGACCGCTTCCGGCACCGTCTTGCCTTCCACCTTGACGTCGCCGATGCCGCGCATGGTCACGTATCCGTCCGGCTGTACCGTTACCTGCTGGTCATATTCGGGTGTGAACAGGAAGTTGACGCTGATTTGATCGGTCTTGTTGATGCGGTAGCGCGGATCCCGCGCCTGCAATTGCTGTGCTGAATTCTGTTGCCCGTTGCTGGACATTTGACCGGAAGCCGGCACGGTACCCGACGGCTGGTCCGAACTGGTCAGGGTGCTCTCGGCGCCATTCTGGATCCCGCTCTGCGGGTTCGCCGGCATCGCGCCCTTCTGCATGTCCGACGCCTGTATCCCGTTTTGCGGACCGTTGGCCGCGGGCTGCTGCTGGGCGACGCTGCTCACTGCCACCAGCAACAAAAAAAACATTCCCATACGCAAGAGACTGCTCGGTCTCATCGGTCATTTCTCCCAAAGAAATTTTCATGAACGGCAAACTGAAGCGGCGATCAGGCCTGGAATCCCCACGCCTTACTGACTCTCTCTCGTTTGCCAACGCCCACCTGCCTCGAGAACCCCGATCTCAAGGAAGCGCGTCCCATCCTCGCTTAGCCGGCTTCGGTGGAGTCTTCCGTAAAGAGCCTGGTCGCATCGGCCCAGTCGGCGGGACGCACCGTCGAACCACTTCAGCTACGGGAACTTACAGCTAGCCGCCCTCGTGCTGGAGCAAGCCAGCTGCCATTGCCAGTTCTAAACGTATCCCGGTCCGCAGCTCGCAAGCTACTGTCCAGAAAGGCGCTTGCGAGCTTCTCTGGCTCATCCTCAAATCTGCAGCACAGGATTACCGCAAGTTTTTGCATAAACTGTAAAAGGGCTTTGGTTCCCTCAGTCCCATCCGGAAACCCCGTCCGGTACGGCACTCGGGATAATGCACCTTATTGGTCCGGAGCGCGAGCGGTCCGATGGCCCTGAGTAAGATTTCTCTAGGCGCAAGGCGAGCGGACCCGCTTTCCTCAAGGGTTTCGAGAGGGACGACGCAGCCCCGAACCTGGGCTCGGTAGCAACCGTTCCGAAGTATATGAAAGAATGGCTGCCGTGAAGGCACTTTCGTGCGTGCCCTCATTAGTTTGTTTGGTTCCTGGCACAACCTCTGTTGCCCAGTCGGGTTCATATCTTCGCACGGGTTTGCAATCGAAGGAGCGGTCTTCCCCCATGACCATGGAAAAAGAAGTGGCAGGAATGACAAAGTTTGTCCGATGGAGCTTTCTGCTTGGGCTGATGATGTTGCTGACCGTTGCCCTATTGCTGGTAGCTTGCGGCGGAGGGAGTTCCAGTCCAATCGTAATGCCGCCGAGTGGGGCCCCTAACCAACTGGGTAGCTTCTCGGCGGTGCCTGCTCAATGCCCGGCTTCTACGGTCAACCCCCAGGTGGTCGGCTCGGCTTGCTACACGCTGACCCTTTCGTGTCCCGGGGTGGCGGCCTACAACACCGCGAATGTCAAAATCACCAATCCCTCGGGGGCTTCGAAGGGTACCGTGATCTACACCACGGGCGGCGGCGGAAACCAACTCTATGAGGACCAGTTCATCTATGGAAATGTGGCGATCAACAATGTAGTGGCTGCGGGTTACACGGCAGTGCAAACCGATTTCGGCAGCAACACTGGCTGGTTGGACGGTCCCGGCGGACCGCTGCTGTTGTCCTGCCGTTGGGCGACCCTGGCGCAATGGGTTCACACCACGGTCCAGACTTCAGGGACGGCCTTGTGCGCGACCGGCAACAGCGGCGGCGCGGGAGTGATTGCCTACGCCCTTTCCCGCTTTGGCGAGGATTCGATTTTCAATTTTGTGCTGCCCACCAGTGGACCACCCTTTACCCGCATCGACGATGGCTGCCGCTGCAGCCAGCAGACCATGCAAACTACCGATTGCGCCGGGGTGCAAGCCACTTGTTACGGGACCGATGCCAACCTGTTCTTGGATCCCGCCTACGGCAACAGCAACTGCTCGAACTCGAGTGCTACTCCGCTGACCGCCCAATGGCAGGCGGACAGCATTCTTTCGTCCGACGGAAAGTCCCAATTGAGCTACAAAACACCGGTGGAGTTTATTTTCGGCGCGCTAGACACGGGCTCCGGATCGGCACTCGCGGTTCTCTGGGAGAAGGCAATTACCTCGCAGCACTCGAACAAATGCATCGGCGATGGTCCCCACAAAATCGCAGACGTGCTCGACGGTGCTCAAACCATCGCTAGCGATCTGATCGCCAACTGTCACTAGCGTTTGCCTCAAGCCCGCGCCAGTCGTGCGGTTTGGCAAGATATATGCAATTTCTTTCATCTTGACAGGCGTGGCGGCAACGTCCACACTCCTTGGGCCAGAGCCGTTATCGGTGGTCTACCTGTGCCGTCCTTTCCCCCTTCGACGCCCATACGTGTGACTACAGGAGTTTGAGTGATGAAATTCAGAAGCGGTGTCTCCGCTGCTCTCGTGCTTTTCGCGATCCTTTTTTCTATGGCGCTGCCGCAGGCAGCTTCGGCGCAAGCCAGTGCGGTCACATTGTCGTTTTACATGCTGACCGCGCCGCATGCGGCGCTTGGCGTGCCCATGCAGTTCCAGATCACGCTCACCAACACCGGCACGACGTCAGTCACTCTGACCGATCAAGTCAATCTGATTGATCCCACCAATACGACCTACCAACTGCTCAAGACCACCCCGACTCTGGCTCCGGGGCAGGTTCTGGGAACTCCTGGTACTTTCACTACCAGCACTTTCACGAGCGCGACCGGAAATTTCAGTTTGCAGGCATTCACGCTCGACAGCACCGGCCACATGGTGATGTCCAAGACGATTTCCGTGACGGTTGTGCCGGTTCCCGCGAATGGTATCTATGGCAGTATCGGCGGACGCGGTCCGGACGCGGGACAACTCGGTTACACCTACGATTTCTCCACGGTAGTGGCGAATCTGGGCGCTTCCAGCATGAGTCTGCAGACGCAAACCATTCTCACCCTCACCGACGGCACCACCCAAATCATTAAGCCGGGCGCGCTGGTCAGCATGAATGCAGGGTCGAATACGATTACGCCGCTGACGGCCACGACGACCCAGTTCTCCGCCAAGACCGGGACTTATTCGGTCACGGTGAATGTGCTCGACAGCGGCGGAAATGTGCTCTCGACCGATACTCACAGCTTCAGCCGGACTGGTCTGCCGCCTGGATTCTTTACCGTCGTCTTTAAGGATAAGACCATGTCAGGGCTGGATGCGCCCCGAACGCAGCCCACGTTGCCGCCGGGCTGCGGAAGCTTTCCCGACTTCAATGCCGGCAACTCCGGCACGGCGGTCGCCGACTATGACGGCGACGGATACGAAGACATTTTTGTCGCGGGCGAGGCTGGTGACAATCATTTGTGGCGGAACAATCACAACGCCACCTACACCGACAACGCTGCCACCGCCGGAATTCCTTTGACTGCGACCGCGTCGGTCAGCGGCGCTTCGTTTGCCGATATTGACAACGACGGCCATCCCGACCTGCTGCTGCTCGGTGGACCGCAGGCCCAGAACATTCTGCTGCATAACAACGGCAACGGAACCTTCACCGATATCACCGCGACCTCCGGCTTGATCGAGGCGATTCCACAAAATAATTTCAGCGCAACCTGGGGCGATTACGACAACGACGGTTTTCTCGACCTGTTCATCGCCGTTCATGCCGACTGTTCCGGGAAGAACAGCGGCGTGCACCTCTACCACAACAACCAGAACAATACCTTCACCGAAGTGTCCCAGTATTTAGGGACCACCAAGGTGAACGGCCGGGGCTTGACGGCACTGTTCGTGGATTACAACCAGGATGGCCGCGTCGATATCTTGCTGGGTAACGACCAGGGAACAAACTACGGATCCAACGTAATGTGGCGCAACGACGGACCTGACGGCAGCGGCGGCTGGATCTTCACCGACGTCTCGGCCGCCAGCGGCTTTGGCATTGGCATGGCAGCCATGGGAATGGCCGTCGGCGACTATAACCGCGATGGTCAGTTCGACATCTACCTGGCCAACTTCAATGCCTTGCCGAATCCCCTCAACAATATTCTTTTGGCGGGATCGTCGTCGGGCGTCTTTATACAGAATCAGGGGGATCAGCAAGGCGGAGCGCATACCAAGCGAGCCACGGTTCCTTGCGTAAGCCCGCCGGGAGGTCAGGCGAGTTCCGTGACTTGGGGTACCGGCTTCGTGGATTTCAACAATGACGGCTGGGAAGACATTTACATGGCTGGCTCCGGTGCGGGCGCCAATGGCTGCACCGAGCAACCAGTCAATTCCACCGTGTTGATGAACCTGAAAGGGGTATTCCTCGATCTGGGAGACATCGCCGGGACCTACGGCACGCAGAAGGCGGGCAATGCACCGGCCATGGTGTTCACTGACTTCAACAACGACGGATTTATGGACGTGTTCCAGGCGCCTTCCAACGGACTGGAGCACCTCTTCGCCAACCAAGGGCCTTCCCAGGGCAACACGAATCATTGGTTGCAGGTGAAACTCGTGGGAACGGTCAGTAATCGAGATGCGATCGGTGCCCGCCTGGTGGCTAGCGTCGCCGGCGTGAACCTGGTGAAGACGGTGTTCAACGGCGGCACCTATCAGGGCAACAGTACGCTGATCCAGCAGTTTGGGTTGGGCACTGCTACCAAGGCAGACACCCTGACCATTTTCTGGCCCAGCGGAATGGTGCAGACGCTGACCAACGTTGTAGGGAACCAGCGCATGACGATTACCGAGCCGTAGGGAAGAAGCGGGCCCGCACCGGCCCGCCTGGCTCGCTGTGTTTGAAAGGAAGGAGCCCGTTATGAAGTGGCCAAACGCTTCCATCCTGAGGAGTGCCGGTCTGGTGGTTCTGCTGTTGCTGGCGGCGGCAACGCTGCTTTCAAATTTTGGCCAGCTCCCGTCCACCCACGTGACGGCGCAGACCGCGCTCGGCGGAGCTTTGCCGGGCTTGACCAGCGGGCAGTTGTCCCATTTCACGCTTGGGCAAACCCAATTCAACTTCCCTTGGGATCCGGTTCACGGGCTTGGTCCGGTCTACACCCAAACCAAGTGCAACCTGTGCCACATCAAGACCGCTACCGCTGGCCCAATATCGGGTGGGTTTAACGGTGATTCTTCGTTCTTCAACACTCTCGTGGGCAAACTCAACAGCGACGGCAGCTTCAACCCTCTGACCAGTGAGGGAGGTATGCTGCTGCAGAAGCTCAGCGTCAATAAGTTCATCCCGGGATGCCCTTTGCCGGGCGAGATTGTTCCCTTCGACGCTACCATCATTGCCAAGCGCATGCCGCCGCCCTTGTTCGGCGATGGGTTGATCAATTCCATCGACGACAGCACCATCCTGGCGAACGCTGGGTCTAAAGGTTTTGGCATTAATGGCGTGCCCAACATGGTGGCCGACTACACCGGCGTGACCCGCGTGGGGCGCTTCGGTTCCAAGGCACAATTCGCTTCACTGATGCAGATTGTGGGCCTGGCCTTCGGCCACGACTTAGGAATCACGAATCCCATCTCAACCGTCGAAGATCTTCCCCAAGGGAAGTCGATTCCCGGGGCTTGCGTAAAGCGCTCGGAGCTCAACGATCCGCTGGGTGCCGAGACGGTCCAGATCTTCGACTTCCTGGTTTACCTCGCCCCGGTCACACCCGGAGCGGGTAACTCGAACGGCCAGGCGCTGTTTTCTTCCGTCGGTTGTGCCCTCTGCCACAATCCCAGCTATCCCACCGACCCGGCCGTGATGATCCCATCGGATCTGGCGGGACACTTCAACGGACCCATCACTGCACTCAGCAATCAGACCGTGAATCTGTATTCTGACTTGCTCCTGCACGACATGGGGACCGGACTGCAGGACAAGATTCCGCTGGGCCAGGCTACGGGTACGCAATGGCGCACGGCACCGTTGTGGGGACTGTCGCAGCGAACCGTCTACTTGCACGACGGTCGCGCCAAGGACCTCAATACCGCGATTCAGGATCACGGCGGCGAAGCGACCCAGGTGATTCAGAACTTCAACGCCTTGACGCCTGCGGACCAGGCGGATCTGATCGCATTCATCAGTTCGCTCTGAGAATCGCTTTCACCCTGAGCGCACGGGAGCCTGCCGCGCCCGTGCCGCCTTCTCATCGGCAAACTCGCAGCCTGGTCCAACTGAGCCGGCTTGCTGAATTCTTCTACCAGAGGAACCGCCAGTTCACCCAAAGTCGCAAACTTCTTCATTCCGGCATCCGAGCTGCGACTTCAACGTATTGATAATAAGCTATTTGCAGGCCAGCTAATGGGTAGCTCGGTTGCTGTGCTGTTACACTTGTCCCCGATCTTGGGGTTCGGGGGCGTCCCATCATGTTCGACAATCTGCGGGCAGACATCCAGAGAGCCAAGTGGGACCGGGTCGGTACTTTGGGGCAGGGTGTCTGGAAGAATGCGGAGTGGTTGCAGACGCTGCGCATCCTGATGGCGCAGAACACCTGGTCGGTGATTGCCTACCGCTTTTCCCACTGGGCCACCAGGATTCGGGTCCCGGTCGTGCGCCAGCTCGTGTTGCTGGTAGCCGTGATTTTCCAGCGCTGGGTCGAGCTATGGAATGGGGTGTTCATCAGCCGGGAGGCGGAGATCGGGCCGGGTTTGATTGTCCATACGCCTTACGGCATTTGCATCGGCCCCACCCGCATCGGAGCCAACTGCACGGTCGGCACCGGAGTGCTGATCGCCGGCGGCAGCCGCGGGGTGGGCGACAACGTCTATTTTGGACCAGGCGCGAAACTGATTGGCGACGCGAAAATCGGAAACAACGTGGTGATCCTCGCCAACAGTACCGTGATCACTGATGTCGGTGACAACCTGACGGTCATGGGCGTTCCGGCGCGGATTCGCATACCTGGTGGGAAAGTACGGCGCTTTCCCCGCCAGCCGGTGAAGAGTTGATCTCCTGGCAGTCGAAGTAACAGAGCAGCACATACCATCAAAAGGGCGTGCCCATTGGACTTTTCGTGGAGTGAGGAACAGCAGGATTTTCGGAAGGAAGTCATCCGCTTTGCCAGGCAGGAACTGGCGGACGACATGATCGAGCGTGACCGGGGCGAGGAATTTTCCCGGGATCTCTGGGACAAGTGTGCCAAGTTTGGCATTCACGGCCTGCCCATCCCGCAGCTATATGGCGGCGGTGGCGCCGACATCCTGACGACGGTTTGCGGCCTGGAAGCTCTCGGCTACGGCTGCAAAGATAACGGACTCCTGTTCACCATCAACGCCCACATGTGGAGTTCGGAAATTCCCATCCTCTCCTTCGGCACTGAGGAGCAGAAGCAGAAATATCTGCCGAAGCTGGTGAGTGGAGAATGGGTCGGTGTTCACGCCATGACGGAGCCGACCTCCGGTTCCGATGCTTACGCGATGCGCAGCCGCGCCGAGCGCAAGGGCGACCGCTACGTGATCAACGGCAGCAAGACCTTCATCACCAACGCACCCATGGCCGACATGGTGATTGTCTTTGCCAATCTTGACCCTTCGAAAGGGAAAGCCGGCGTGTCCGCTTTCATCGTCGATAAAGGCACGCCTGGGTTTTCCATCAGCAAGAAACTCCACAAGATGGGTTTGCGCACTTCGCCCATGGCGGAACTGGCTCTGGTGGATGTGGAAGTTCCGGTGACGAATCTGCTCGGCAAGGAAGGTGGGGGCTCCGCCATCTTCACCGCCTCCATGGAGTGGGAACGCATCTGCATCATGGCGGCCAAACTTGGCGCCATGCAGCGCCTGCTCGAGACCAGCATTCGCTACGCCCAGGAGCGCCAGCAGTTCGGACAAGCTATTGCGAAATTTGCTCCCATCGCCAACAAGATCGCGCAGATGGATATGCGCCTCGAGGCCTCGCGCCTGCTGCTGTATCGGGCCGCGTGGCTGAAGAGCCAGGGAAAACATCCCTTGCGCGAAGCCTCGATTGCGAAGCTCTACATCGCCGACGCTTACGTACAAACCGCACTCGACGCGATTCAGATTCACGGCGGCTACGGCTACATGACCGAGTACCAGATCGAGCGCGAGTTACGCGATGCAATTTCTGGCAAGATTTACTCCGGCACGTCGGAAATCCAGGAAATGATTATCGCCGGTCTTCATGGGCTGTAAGGGAAACATACCGAGTCAAGGGTAGGGAAGCATGCCATACGTTCTGCAACAACTGCTGAGCCAAAGTGTCCGCCTTCATCCCGACAAGCTGGCGGTTTCTGCGCGCGGTAAGGGATTGACCTACCGCGAACTGGAAGAGCGCTCCAATCAACTGGCCCACTTCCTGCGGCAGCGCGGAGTGAAAAAGGGCGATCGTATCGGCCTCTATTCTCCCAAACGTGCCGAGCTCGTGGCCGCCATGTTCGGTGTGGTCAAGGCGGGCGGGGTTTATGTGCCGCTCGATCCCCAAGCTCCCGTCGATCGCATCAGCTACATCATCGCCAATTGCGGCATCAAGGGACTGGTCACTTGTGCAGACAAGCTGAAGGGATTAGATCTCGCTACCATTCCCTCCGTGGAATTCGCTGTCCTCACTGATAACCAGAAGCAGAATGCGGATCACCTGAACTTCGCGGAGCTTTCCCAATTCGATGGTGCTCGCGCTCCCGAGATCGACGCGACCACCACCGATCTCGCCTACATTCTCTATACCTCCGGTTCGACGGGACGACCCAAGGGGGTGATGCTCACCCATCAGAATGCGCTGACCTTCGTTGAGTGGTGCGCCGAGACCTTCAACCTCACCAGTGACGACATCCTCTCCAATCACGCTCCGCTGCACTTCGATCTTTCCGTGTTCGATATCTACGATGGAATCAAGGCCGGCGCTACCATCTATATGGTTCCGGAAGAGATCGCCATGTTCCCCGCGAGTTTGGGGAAATTCATGGAAGGCAACAGGATTTCGGTCTGCTATGCAGTGCCGTCGGCGCTGATCCTGCTGCTGCAGCACGCCAACTTGACGCCCGAACGCATTCCCAACTTGCGCACCATTCTTTTCGCCGGGGAAGTTTTTCCCATGAAATATCTGCGCCAGCTTGCCGGCCTGCTGCCCAACATCGAACTCTACAACCTGTACGGCCCCACCGAGACCAACGTTTGTACCTATTACAAGGTCGATCGCCAGCGGCTGAAAACGCAGGAAAAACTTCCCATTGGCAAAGCCTGCGCCAACACCGAAGTCTTCGCGGTCGACGAACACGACAAATTCATCGGCAAGGGAGAAGTTGGCGAACTCTATGTGCGCGGACCGTGCGTGACTCCCGGCTACTGGGCCGACCCGGAGAAGACGGCGAAGATGTGTTTGCCCAATCGCTTCCAGCCCAATTTCGAAGAAAAGATGTACCGCACGGGAGACCTGGTGACCCCTGACGAGGAAGGCGGCTACCTCTTTCTCGGACGCCGCGACAGCCAGATCAAGAGCCGCGGCTATCGCATTGAACTGGGGGAGATCGAGGCAGCGCTGCTCAGCCACGCCAATGTGAAGGAGGCCGCGGCGGTCGCCATTCCCGACGAGGAAATCGGCAATCGCATCAAGGCATTCGTGTCGTTGAATGAACCCGACGGCATCACCCAGGTCCAACTGCAGCAGCACTGTGCCACACGCATTCCGAAGTACATGATTCCCGAGTTCATCGAACTCTGTGACGTCCTGCCCAAGACTTCTACCGGCAAGATCGACCGTGTGAGTCTGGCGAAGAAAGCTCCGGCGGCGTAGCGAAGAACGCTTTTTGGAAATCCCCCTTCGCCACCGCGAAGGGTAGGTTATGATTCCATTTCAAATTCCCAGGGGGAAAGATGGCAGACGCATCGGTCAAAGAGCAGGTTCGAGAGTTTGTTCTGGAAAACGCCCGCAGCAAGGGGATCAACCAGGTCGCCGACGACCAGTCGCTGATGGAGTCGGGCATTATCGATTCTCTGGGAATTTTTCGCCTGGTAGCTTTCCTCGAAGATAGCTTCCGCGTCCGCATCGCGGACGATGAAATCGTCCTGGAAAACTTTCAGAGCATCAACCAGATCGAGCAATTCGTCACCGCCAAGCAGGCCAAGAAGGGCGAAGCCGCTTCCACCCGGTAAGTCCTGTCTAAGTCCAACCGTAAATGCGCAGCTCCGCGCTGCGTCTTTCGGGGTTTCTCAGTACATCCCTCCCCAGCCCGGCGCGAGCCCCGTCACCACACGCCGGATCCTTCGCCCTAACGGGCTCAGGATGACTTCAGCGTGGTGTGCGCGCGGCTTCGTGCCTACTGAAAATTCCAGTAATGCCCTTCCACCAGTATCAGAATCACCGCCACCACCACGAACAGGATCACCACAATCCAGAAGTTGCGCTCCAAGTTACCCGGACCGGTCTTGCGTTTCATTGCCTCACAGATTAAGCCAGAGGCCCGGCCCGGGCCAAGCGCGCTTCTGGGCACGGATTTCTGCTAACCTTTCGCCGTGGCATCCCACGATCCCGATCGCGACAGCAACAATCCCTGGGTAACGGTCGCCCGCTATTCCGAGATCGGCTTCATCATTCCGGCAGCGGTGCTCGCTGGGATTTGTTCTTGGCAAATTGCTCGACTACTGGCTGCACACCCGGTGGCTGACCGTCGGCGGCCTTATCTTCGGCGCGGTGGTCGGTTTCGTGCAGATGATCCGCATGGCATCCTCCTCATTGAAGGACAAGTAGTGGACAGCACCACTCCCAGCGATATCCAGCCAACGCCGCAGGCCGAACGCTTCTATGCCGGCGCGATTCGCAGAATCCTGCGGACTTTGCTCGTCCTCACCATCGTTGTCCCCTTCGCGGTCTGGTGGTTCTATGGACTGCTGGTGGCTGCTGGTTTTTTCCTCGGAGCCGGCCTCGCCTGGCTCAACTTCCGCTCCCTGGCCAGCAGTGCCAAGGCCCTGGCCGGGCGTATCGTCGAAGCCCAAAGCCGGGAACGGGGCGCCTCTGTCGTTTTCCGCTTTCTCCTGCGTTATGTGTTGGTTGGAATCGCCGCCTATGCTATATTCAGAGGTTCTTCACAGGCCTTTCGAGGCTTTCTGTTTGGCCTGTGCCTGCCGGTGGCCGCCATGCTATGCGAGGCTGGGTATGAAGCCTATGCTGCGCTCCACCGCGGGTACTGATCGGCAAATCCGGTAGTCCAGGAAAAATTGCTTGGAGCAACTGGCGTTCACACAACTTCTGAATCACCTGTTCGGCGGCCCGGTGCTGGCTCTCCTGGAAGCGCTACATATTCATCCCAAGTACCCCGCCCACCCCATCAGCAACCCCGTCGCCATGGAAGTGCTGGTGTTTCTTCTGCTGACGACGTTTTTTCTGGCGGTCCGAATGCGCCTCTCGGTCGATTCTCCCGGCGGGTTGCAGCATGTGATGGAGGGCATCGAAGGTTTCGTCGCCGACCTGGGAAAAGAAGTCATCGGCCATCACTACCAACCTTACGTCGGCTATCTGGTCACGCTGGGACTTTTCATCCTGACCTGCAACCTGATCGGCTTGCTTCCTGGCCTGGAGTCTCCCACCGCGGTCCCGATTGTGCCGCTGGGTTGTGCCCTGGTGACCTGGTTCTACTACCACATTCAGGGAATTCGGGCGAATGGAGTCCTGGGCTACGTGAAACACTTCATGGGACCGGTGTGGTGGCTTGCTCCTTTAATGTTTCCCATTGAAGTCTTCAGCCATCTCGCTCGCGTAATGTCACTCACCATCCGTTTGTTTGCCAACATGTTCGCCGGGGAAATGGTCACCCTGGTCTTCTTTTCCTTGATTCCTTTGGGCGTACCGATCATTTTCGAGGGTCTCCATATCGGAGTCGCTTTCATTCAGACTTATATTTTTGTCCTTCTCGCCTGCGTTTATCTGGGAGAAGCCACGGCCCACGAACACTAGGCCTCAGCCCTCAGTACGGGCGGCGCGCCTGAAAGGCGCGCCCTTTCAAAGCAAGGCACGGCTGGTTGAATGGCAAGAGGCCGTGGGCTGACATGATCAGTCGCGAAGCGACGGCAGATGCTAGCCCCGGACGTATGTCCGGGGTAGATGCGACAACTTGATTTGGAGTCCCTTCAGGGACGGCACGAAAGGGCCTAGCTTGGAGCCAGTCGCTGGAAATTCCAGCTACTCGCTACCAGCTATTGGCTGGGATCCGTTCAGCGTGAGGGCGTCTGTACGAGGATGACGTCAACCACCCACTGGCGGCACATTCATGACGAAGAGGTGCAATATGAGGAAGATCGTGATGTTGTTGATGATGCTGATGGTCTGCCTGATGGTGGCCATGCCGGCGTTCGCTCAGGGAGCGGAAGCTCCTGCCCACGCCGGTACCAACTGGGTGGCGATCACTTCGGGTTTTGCGATGGCATTGGCCGTCGCCTTGGCGGCTCTAGGCCAGTCACGCGTGGCTGCCTCCGCCTGTGAAGGACTGGCCCGCAATCCTGCCGCCCGCCCAGGCATTCAGTTGGCACTGATCCTGGGATTGGCCTTCATCGAGTCCCTGGTGCTGTTCACCCTGGTTATTATTTTCGTCAAGGTCGCGTAAGTAGTAATCCACAAAGGTTTCGTAAAGACGCAGCTCGACTGCGTCTTTTTTTTCGTAGAGATACGCCGCAGGCAAGACGGAGCGGACAATGTCTTGAGCCTTACAACAATAAAGCCTCTGTTCCAGGAACAGAGGCTTTATTGTTTGCAAGGCAGATCAGGTCTATGCTTTTCGTGTTCCGTCCCAGTCTTGGCCTTTTGCCTCCGGAGCCCGATCCACCGATTCCACCAGAACCCGGCGCAAACGGTAGCGGCTTTCCAGGTCGGTGTTCACAATCTCGAAGCCGACTTCGTTCACCCGGGCTCGCCGCAGAAGTACCTGGGCGCGGATGTGACGCACACCCGTGGAGATGTCGATATTGGCTTCCGAACCCACGCGCAGATTGTCTTCCTTGGTGCCCATGCCGCCGCCCAGGCTCAGCTCGCGAACCAGCAGGGCTGATTTACCCCACGAACTGCTGATGGTGGCGGAAAGCGTCTTGCGCAGCACAATGCGTTCATAGCGGCGCTGGCGCACCCACGGACACGCAGGAGCGGCATCCAGAGCTGCGATGGCCAACTCTCCCGGCTCCAGGCCGCTGTCGGACAACACCTGGCTTCCATAGCGCGGATCAATCTTGGCCAACGCCTGGGCGGCGGCAATGCGCAGCTCGCGGTGATTGGCCCACTTCCACATTTTCTTGGCTTCCAGCAGATTGCGCAGCACCGGCACCCCCTCGGGTTCGCGCAACCGGCCGAGCGACTCCACGGCCTTGACCTGCAGCAGCGGCGAGCGTCCCTGGGTCTCGCCCGCTTCCGCGATGATCAGCAATGGCGGCACCGCCGTGCGGTCCCCACTCATTCCGATCTCATCCAGCGCTTGCGGCAATACCAGCGGGTCGAGGATTTCCAGAAGTTCCAGCAGTGAGCGTCCACGGTCATGGGCGGCGCCGTAGGCAATCTGGCGCACCACCACATCATGGTAAAAGCGGTTCCACTCCGGCAGGCGAGCCGGGAGTAATTCCAAGAGCGAAGGGACATCGAGGCGGCTCATCAACCCGACAGCGGAGGCGGCCTGACGCGGTTGTCCCGTGCGCAGCATATCCCGAAGCTGTTGCAGTCCGGGAGCGCCCAACTCCCGCACCACTTCCACCATGCGGTCGCACTCTTCGCGGCGCATGCAGCGGAAAAAACGGTCCGCCAGATGATCCACGGAAGCTTGCGAAGTGCGGCGCAGCACCAACATCAGATCCTGTGGGATACTGGGGAAGCCGCAGCGCCTCTTCGATGAATTCCGGCAGGCGATTCTCCACCCCGATCCGCGGTCGCAGTTCCTGCGCCAGCACCGGTCTCTGCTTGGCCACCAGTTCCATGGCCGCGCAAACTTCGCCCAGGGCTCCAAATTGTTTGCGGTTGCTGGCTTCCGAACTAAGCCGCACGAAGGCGGCGCCCAGCAAGCTTTGCTGTTCCGGATCCGGTTCCCGCCCCAGCGCCTCCCCCACTTTGCGCACCGTCGCGCCCATGATTTCGCCGCCCGCGGCGGCAAACAAGTCGGCTAACTGGCTGATGCCAATTGCCGTCTTCTTGCGTGGTTCGGCGTCTTTTGCGTCCAGGCCGCCAAAATAGTTCTTCAGAATGGCGATCGCGCTTTCCTTATCGCCGCGCTCCAGCAGCAGTTCGACGAACTGGCGAACGTTGCGGGCCGGCACACACGCGGCTTCGTTCGAGAGCAGCACGCTCCTCTTGCCCGCTTCCGGTACTTCCGCCCAGAACATACGGTCCAGGATGTCGGCATGCGATTCCACCAGGATGCCGGCCTTGCCCATCTTCTCTTCCTGGATTTTCAGGATCTGCCGCAAGGTATCCATCTGCCGGCTCATGTGCTCCAGCATCTGGTGAACGGCATTGACCTTCACTTCGCCCTTCTGAAAGCGCTCCAGCGCGAAACGGATGGCCATGTGCTCGGCCGCTTTCATCAACAGCGGCGTGTCCGTTTGTTCCGTGGAAACGTTGGCTGCCAGACTCTCCAGCAGTTGTTGCAGGTTCAGTTTGGTGTTGGCGTCAACGCTGCCGAGTTCCTTGTGCAGCAATTCCGGTTTGATGCTAGGGTCGGCGCCAACCTCTCCGAACTTGGTCAACAGCCGGATGGCCTGAATTACTTCCTCTTCCTGCAGCGGAACCACCCCGCCATTCCAGGTGCCGCCACCCCCGCCGGTCCCTGAGCCGTCGCCACTGCCCGTGCCTCCACCACCACCGCCGCCTCCGCTGACCTTGACGGTGGGCACGCTGCCCATCGGGGCTCCCCCGGGGACGCCGCCGCTGTGCGCGCCTTCCGCCGCGGCAATCAATTGCAGAAGTTTTTGCGGATCGTTGAGCCATTGCTTGAATTCCGGCCCCAGACTCTGGGCCGCAATTTGAGCGGCTACGGTGACGTCATTGGTCGCCGGATCAGCCGCCACAAACTTCACTTCGTTAATCCGGATGCTGGCTTGTTTGTTGTCGCCGAAAGTCTCTTTGATCTGCTTGACCACGTCCTGCGCTTTCGAACCACCGACCGCAAAAGCGCGCACCAGGCGGGCGAAATCGTCAACCGTGACTTTGTTCGAGAAATGAATACTGGCCAGCCCGGCGGTGGTCAGCAGTTGCGCAAAGCTGCGTTCGGCTTGCCCGGTTTCGAGAGCGATACCGTCCATGAGCAGTTTGTTTCCGGAAACACCCAGCAGAAAACTGCCGTCCGGCCCTTTGGGCATTCCGTTCTGCAACTCCGCCCACGTGCTCTCGAACTGTCCCTCGGTACGCTTGTGCTCGAAGCCGTAGAGCCGCACATACTTCACCAGAATGTTCAGACTATGGACGAAGGCGCGTGCCGATGCGCTCCGGCTTTCCTTGTTGGTGTCTGTGGTGAGAATAAGCCGCTCCTGAATTTCTGGCCCTACGCCGTAAGCGTAATGCGAAAGGTACGTTGACGCACATTACGGAGGTAATAGGAGCGGCCGCGTAGGGCCTGCGACTTCAGTGCCGCAGAAGGGATGGAAACGTACCAGAGTCCTCGCCCCTGCGCCGGCGCCGCAACCCCAGGGAACGGTGTCTTAGGACCGGCCAAAACCCCTCAGGAACGGCATTCCCACTGGCACAAAACTCGCTTTCCAGCGACAATATTCCGACCATCCTGAGCACCAGGTCGAATCTCCTTGTCTTCGGTTTCCACCCATCCCGTCCTTAAGCGGTCCGACCCGCCCGTCGGCCTCGGCTTCTGGATGCAGCGTGTCCTGGAGGAATGCGATCACGCCGCTGCAGACTTTGCCCCCGATCCTGTCCACGATTTACGGGTGGCCCTGCGTCGCTGCCGCTCCCTGGCCGACGGTCTGATTGCCATGGATCCCGATCCCACCTGGAAGGCGATGAAGAAAGCCGGCAAGCAAGTGTTTGCCAGCCTCGGTGAATTGCGGGATGTCCAGGTGATGGAAGAATGGGTCCACCGCCTGGAGAGTCATGACGATCCCGCAGGAAAGGCGTTGCTTGCCTACCTCGCCAGCCGCGAGAGCCAGCTCAAACTGGAAGCCGAGCAAGCGCTGAAGGAGTTTGATCGTAAACAGTGGGCCCGTTGGAGCCGGAGTTTGCCGCGCCGGGCGGCTAGATTTCGCCAGGGAAGCGCCATTTTCAAACATCTGGCTCTGGAGAAGTGGACCGCGGCCCACCAGCTTCATCGCCGCGCACTGCGCAATCGCTCCCAAGTCGGCTTCCACAGTTTGCGCATCGGCCTCAAGCGCTTTCGCTACATCGTAGAAAATTTTCTTCCCCAACAACACCTCGCCTGGAAAGACGACCTGAAAGAACTGCAAGACCAGTTGGGCGAAATTCACGATCTTGATGTCTTGTGGGCCACCGCCGTCCGCATTCACGCCTTTCCCGACGGGGAGTCCCGATCGCGCTGGCAGGAACGGCTGACCGGGGAGCGCCAGAGCCGGATCGCAAGGTATCACCAGAAAATGGTTGGCCCGGCTTCGCTCTGGGGAGTGTGGCGCGCCGACTTGCCGCAAGGCCCGGAAATCTCCGCTGCGGCGCAGAACCGGCTGAAGCTGTGGGCTTCCATGCTGGATCCCGACTTCAAGCACGCGGAACATATCTCTCACCTTGCTCTGCAGTTGTACGACGGGCTGCCGGGGAAGGGCTCCGCGTTGGATTCGAACGGACAGGACGAACGCTCGGTTTTGCGCATGGCCGCTTTGCTGCACGATGTCGGCCGCTGCAAGAGTGATCGGGATCATCACAAGCGTACCTACCGGCTGGTCATCGGCATGGCGCCTCCCTTGAGTTGGACGGAGCGTGATCTGCGGCTGGCCGGGGCAGTAGCCCGCTATCATCGCGGCGCCCTTCCGCGCGCCGGGCATAAGACCCTGCTTGGGCTTACTCCTGCGGATCGAAAAATTGCCCTGCGACTGGCCGGCATTCTGCGGCTTGCGGATGCCTTCGATTGCACTCGCGATGGCCGTATCGGGCGCCTGGAAGTCCGGGACCAGGAGGCCTGCCTGCTCGTCTCCGCCGAGGGATATTCTCCCCGTGACCGCATGGCCGAAAACGTCGCCGCCGCCCGTCACCTTCTCGAAACCGTATACCGTCGCCCGGTGATGGTGAAAGCGCTGGCTCTTCCCAGCCTGAAACTGGTGGCTCGGCGCTAGGGACTGGAAACCCTGCTGTCACTTCCGGGCGAGCGGATCCGTCCTATATCTTCAACCCATGACCCATGCTCAACTGGTTGGCATCGCCGTGCGCTGGCTTCGTTCCTACCGCTGCGGAGTGGTTCTGTCGGAACAGGCCTGCGCCAGCGGCGAAATGCCCGATGCCATCGGATGGAAACGCGCCTGCCATTCGGTTCTGGTGGAGTGCAAGATTTCCCGCCCCGACTTCCTCGCTGATCGCGAAAAGCCGGTGCGCAAAAGACCGCGGATCGGGGTAGGCTGCGAGCGCTACTACCTGGTTCCGAAAGGTCTGGTTCGCGGAGACGAACTGCCCGGGGACTGGGGTCTGCTCGAGTTCCACAATCGCAAAGTAGGGATGACCAAACCCTCGGCCCGCAATCTGCGATCCTCCACCGGCTTCCGCTACGAAATGAACCTCTTACTCGCCAGCCTGCGCCGCGTCGAGATTCGCATCGAACCGCAGAGCATCACTGACTTCCTGAAGTGGAAGAACCGCATGGCGGAGTACAACCGCGGCGCCATGCCAGAGGGCATCCTGTCGCCCGACGAAGAACCCAATCTCTTTCTGGAATCCGAAGCCACGCTTGAGGCATAAAGAAAACCGGGCTGGTTGGCCCGGTTTGTCGTAGCGTCGAGTTGAGATGCGGTTACATCGCAGCGCGGCGCAAAGCTGGCGCCGAAGGTGCATCTGGTCGCTGTTTGTGCCCAGACCCGTCACCCGGATTGCACGCCCTCGCGTCAGTAAAGCCAAAAAGAGCGAGGCGTCGAACGCTGACAGCAGTGCAACCGGCGTACCATCCCGTAGCTCATCTAGTTCCTCGATGTATTCTTTGTAACAGTATGAATATAGAATGGTTGTTATTTGCTCACGGTTGGGGCTAAGGAGTAACGGCGGGGCGGGACCGGGGTCGAGGGCAAAATCTTGCACAAGTTGGAAAGCCAGATTTCGCAGCGCCGCAGCTCGCCCAGGCTTGCCCAAGCTCCGGCTCCCGACTACAGGTCCCGCCGCCCTTCCATCGCCTTCAGCATGGTAATTTCGTCGGCGTACTCGATGTCGCTGCCCACCGGAATTCCCATCGCAATGCGGGTTACCCGCAAGCCCGGACGCCGCAGTTGTTGCGACAGGTAGGTGGCTGTGGCCTCGCCTTCCACGGTGGGATTGGTGGCAATAATCACCTCATCCACCAGTCCACCCTCCACCCTCCGCAGCAGATTCGAAATACGCAACTGGTCCGGCCCCACGCCGTGTAGCGGAGAAATCGAGCCATGCAGCACGTGATAGCTGCCGTTGAAGTGCTTGGTCTTTTCGATGGAAGCAATATTGGTGGGCTCTTCGACCACGCACACCAGCCGCTGATTCCGGGTCGCGCTGCTGCAGTAAACGCAGGGATCGATATCGGTAATGTTGTTGCAGATCGAGCACAGCCGCAGGTTGGCTTTCACATCACGCACCGCCCCGGCCAGCGCCTCGGCGTCTTCGTCGCTCGACCGCAAGATGTGAAACGCAAGCCGCTGCGCACTCTTGCTGCCGACCCCGGGCAGCTTCTTCAACTCGTCAATCAATCGCGCCATGGGCTCAGCAAACTTCGACAAGCAGATCACCTCGGAAAATGTAAATCCGGAAACCGGTCAGAAATGAAGCCTACAATCCGGGAATCCCCAGGCCACCCAACATGCCGCCCATCGTAGACTGCATGGCATCGTCGATTTTCCGGCTTGCCCCGTTCACCGCGGCAGTGACTAAGTCCTGCAGCATCTCAATATCCCCCGCCTTCACCGTCTCCGGATCGATCTTGATGCTGAGTACTTGCTTGCGGCCGTCCATTTTCACCGTGACGCTGCCCCCGCCCGACGAGGATTCCACCACCGTCTCCTGCATCTTCTTCTGCAGTTGGTCATACTGCTGCTTAGCCTGCGACATCAGTTCTTGAAGGTTGAATCCACTCATGAATACCTCGGCTCAGGCCTAATCACCGTTTTTCCCGATAATCAATAATCGTCCGAATTTCCGCACCAAACTTGTCTTTCATGCGCTTTACCACCGGTTCCTGTTCAGCCCGGCTGCGGCCTCCACCGTTCGAGGAAGGCCGGTTCGCGGCCACCGCGGGAGCGGGGCCGCCGGAAATCACTTTCAATTTCAGCGCTCGTCCCAGCGAGCCGCTGGCCGCCGCAATCATCAATCGCTTCGCGTCGGCGCTCACCGACATGTCGATCACCGTCGGCGAAGCAGATACCTGGATGACCAATTCATTGCCTTCCACCCGCCACTCGCCCGCTTCCAGCATGGCAGCCAGTACGAGTTGTCCAGCTAACGCGTTGAGCACTGCATTTCGCAGACTGTCTACCTTGTCGCCGGGGTCGGGCGCGATCGCCGGCGCAGGCTGAGGCTCGGCTCTTGATTCCGGCACATTCGCGGGAGCGGCCGCCCCCATCACCACTCGCGGAGGCATGTCCGCAACCGCGCGCGGACCGCTGCCGGGCCCGTTCTCCGACGACATTTCCGGTTTTGATCCTGTCTTCCTTGCCGAATCGGCCGCAAACGGTGACACCGGGTTCGTCCGCGCCGGCGGTTCCGATCTCCGGGTGTCCGGAACCACCGCCGGTCGCCCGCTGACCCGGGGCGCACTGCCTCCGCTGCCCGCCGCCTCGCTCAACCATTGCTCGAGGGGCAGCAGGCGCTGTGCATGCACCATCTTCAGCAGTCCTAGCTCCAGGTGGAAGCGCTGCTCCTGCCGATACCCGATCTCGCCATGGGTGCGCAGCATGATCTGCAGATGCCGCGACAGGTCTTCTTCGCTGAAAAGTTCAGCGACCCGGGCCACCCGCTGACGTTCATCGCCGGAAATCTGCAGCAGGGAAGAGTCCGCTCCCGCAACCTTCGCCACGATCGTGTTGCGCAGGAATCGCACCATCTGCCGCGCGAAATGCGTAGGACTATGTCCCTCGCCGATCAGCCGGTCAATGGTCCGCAGAACGTCCTGGCTCGATCCCTGGGCGACGGCTTGCATCACCTCTTCCATGACCCCGGAAGGCGCCGCGCCCACCAGTTGCCGCACCGATTCTGCGGTTAAGCGGCCCGCGGACGAGGCGATCGCCTGATCAAGAATCGAGAGCGCATCGCGCATCGAGCCGTCGCCCGCTTCCGACAGCAGTGCCAAAGCGTCGTCGTCGGCTTCGATCCTCTCCCGTCCCACCAGGTCGCGCAGTTGTCCTTGAATCTCTTCGAAACGCACCGCCCGAAAACTGAAGTGCTGGCAGCGCGAACGAATCGTCTGCGGAATGTCCTCCGGTTGTGTCGTCGCCAGCATGAACACCACATGGCCGGGCGGCTCTTCCAGCGTCTTCAGCAGCGCGTTGAAGGCGGCGTCGGTAATCTGGTGCGCTTCGTCGAGGATATAAATCTTGAAGCGGTCGCGCGCGGGACGGTATCGGGCCGCCTCCCGCAGTTCACGAATCTCATCGATGCCGCGGTTGGTGGCGGCGTCAATCTCGATGACATCCACCGAGTTCCCGGCTCGAATCTCGGTGCAGGACTCGCAGACTCCGCAAGGCTCCGTCACCGGTTTGTCTGACGAGCGGCAATTCAAGGCCATGGCCAGAATGCGCGCCACCGTGGTCTTCCCAATGCCGCGATGCCCGCTGAAAATATAGCCGTGGGCGGTGCGGCTCTGCTCGAGGGCGTTCTTGAGCGTCCGCGTAACATGTTCTTGTCCGATGACTTCGGAGAACGTCTGCGGACGGTATTTACGCGCCAGAACTTGATAGCTCATGATGGGGAACACCTGATTATACGGTATGCCTGAGGACCGCTGGGAGCGTTTCGCCGCAGCTTCTTGCTCCCGGAACCGGTCTCGGCCGAACGGTGTCCTGGCGGGCCAGCGTTTCTTGTTTTCCTGGAGCCGGAAGTCACGAAGTCCTTGCGGAACCGAGCGCTTCCAAGATAGGCTTCTAGCGTTGTCTGACAAGGGTCAGACTTCGGAGGGTTCTATGCAACTAAGCTTGAATACCCGGACGGTGGACGGCATTCTCATCGTCGACTGCCACGGGCGCATTGTGTTCGGCGAAGAGTCAGCCATGCTGCGCGACACCATTCGCCAACTGATCTCGGAGAACAAGCGCATCGTGCTGAACCTGGGCGGCGTCAACTACATCGATAGCGGCGGGTTGGGAACCCTGGTTTCTCTCTACACCACCGCCCGCACTTCCGGCGGGTCCATCAAACTGGCGAACCTGACCCAGCGTGTCGGCGACCTTCTGCAAGTCACCAAACTGGTCACCGTGTTCGAGGTCTACGAGAACGCCGAGCAGGCCATCGAGTCTTTCCGTAAAGGCGCGGCCGCATAGTAACGGGCGCGCCCACCGCCCCTTCTCATTCTCATTGCGTTTTCTGAGGCGCCGCTCATTCCGTGCGGTTGCGGGATCGCTTTGCAACTTCTGGGAAGCCCGGCTCCAGCGTTATAGTCTGGGGATATGGCTTCGCGATCCAGCATCGTAGCCGCGATCCGCAGCATTCCGAAAGGCAAAGTCTCGACCTACGGCGCCGTGGCTCGCGCCGCTGGCTATCCGAGAGGGGCGCGACTGGTCGCCAGGACCTTGCAGGGCGCTTTCGACCTGCCCTGGCAACGAGTGCTGGGCGCCGGAGGAGAGATCAAACTGGGCGGAGAGGCTGCCTTGGAACAGCGCTTCCGCCTGCAAGCCGAAGGAGTCTCCTTCCGCGGCCGCCGTGTGGATATGAAGGTGCACGAGTTCGTGTTCAAAAAGGGCACCAGGCCTCGGGCTTCGGGCGTCAGGAAATCGCGGACCGCAGCCGCTAAAGCGCGGACCCGTTGAGGACTTGAGGGCACGACTGAAGTCGTGCCCTTCCCAAAACATTTCGAAAGCCAGATTTTTCGCGCGGTCGTTGTGCCCGACGGCTATCGAGCAACGGCCACAGACTACTTAAACGGCTCGTCGATCTCTACCTGGTATCCGGCCGCCAGGCGGTTGCTCTCGTTGGCCATACCCACCACCGCCATCAACTCGTGGAACATGGCGTCGGTCATGCCTTGTTTGCGGGCGGCGGCGGTGTGCGAGGCGATGCAGTAGTTGCATTGGTTGCTCACGCTGACTGCGACGTAAATCATTTCCTTGGTCAGCGGATCGAGCGCGCCCGGCGCCATGATCTGCTTGATGCTTTCCCATGTGCGCTTCAGGGTTGCGGGATCATTGGCCAGGGCTTTCCAGAAATTGTTAATCCAGTCGGTCTTGCGCGTGGCCATGATGTCGTCATAGACGGCGCGGACTTCGGGGCTGGCGCTTTGGTATTCGACAAGGTGGGACATGGAGACCCTCAGGCGCTGAAGCGCAAATGTTTTTCAGTTTCGCGGCACGACGGAAGCCGTGCCCTTCCCAAATTTCTGTCGTCGCTCCGCGGCGGGACGGACCAGGGCGTCCGTCCCTGCGTGGGTTGTTCTAGGGTTTGGGTAATTCGCCCTTCAGGAGTTTGCCCAGATGGGCTGCCGGCACTCGCATGCCTACATAGAACGCGCCGAACAGCGCGTAGACCGCGCTGACCTGGTCAAACCGCATTTCGTAGATCAGCTTCTTGAACACCAGTGGATCGTCGGCGAACAGGTCGACGCCCCACTCCCAATCGTCGAAACCGATCGACCCGGTGATGATCTGCCGCACTTCTCCCGCATACCGGCGTCCCACCAGTCCATGTTCGTTCATCTGCCGCGCCCGCTCTTCGATCGGCACGGTGTACCAGTTCTTGTCCTCGCCTCGCCGCCGATCCATGGGATAAAAGCAAAGGTAGCGGTGCCGGGGTAGTTCGGGGAAGAGCCGCGTATGCATGGCTTCTTTTTGCCGCTGCAAAGTCTCGGCGATCTCGCGATTCCACTCTTCGGAATGCGGTTCGACTCCCCGTTCGGCCAGGGTCTTGTAAGTCTTGATCGTCGACTCGTAGAGGCCGAGTTCGATGACCGAAAGATACGAAGATGTGGGCTCCAGGAAGTCGCCCAGCCGGATGCGCGACAAATGCAGCTCCGCCTGGTTCAGTTCGTCAAATGAATTTCGAAAGTGGACGAACATCAGGTCGCCCTTGTGCCCGAGCAGGGAATAAAGCGCCGATGGTCCCGCCGGGTTCTGCTCCATCTTGCCCAGAACACCGGCAGCCTCGTGCACAATGTCGGTCTTCTGCGCCGCGCGCAATTGCCGCCACGCCGACCAGCGGATGCGCATCATCTGATGCAGCACGCTGTAGCCTTCAATGGTAAGCGGAACGGCAGGAATCTCGGCGGCGGTAGTTTCGGTGCGAGGTGCGCGAGTCGTAGTAGACATGATGGCTAGTCCCCGGTCCCGACTATTGTACCCGGTGCAGTAGGACTGGCGTCTTGCCTCGCCCTGGCTTGCGTGGGGATAGCCACCTCGGCTGTCCTCCGAGCGCAGCGAGGTAGTTTTTGCCGAGAGCCCACGAATTCCGGGGGTGCGGAAAAACGCTGGCATGGGATGTTCGAATCCGCCGAATCATTCGCCCCTATCCACCGTGATGACGTCGTCCCAAACAAAGGACTTTTTCTGCCGCCGGAAGCATCTGAGGCTAGCAACCCGCCCCAGAAACACGAAAAGACACGAAGCCCAAGGGCTTCGTGTCCAGAACTTTCGTCGGGAATTACAGGGAATTGATGAAGGTGATCAGGTCCGCCTGATCCTGCGGCGATAGATTGTTGAAGTTGGTGATGACCTGGTTAGCTTCTGAGTCAGGATAGGTTCCGTTTCCCGTGCTGAAATGGTCTTCGATCGCCTGCATCACGCTGCTATCGCGGCCATCGTGCAAGTAGACCGTGCGGAACGACAGTCCCCAGAGGGGTGCGGTACGCCACTGATCGCCGGCGGCCAGTCCGAAACCGGCCACGGATCCGCCAATCCCATCGGCGAGGTTCGGGCCCATGTGGTGGAGCAGCAGATCCGAATACAGGCTGACCGTCTGGTTACTTAATGCGGTAATTGGTCCATTCGTATGTCCCGCAAAATCGGTAATCACCTTCGCCGCCGGATCCGTCTGGTAACTTACGGTGTGGCACAACGAGCAGCCGACGTTGTTGAATTGCGTCTGCCCGTTCGTATTAACCGCCCCAGGGATGTTCGGCGCCAGGTAAACCACAAAATCGTAAATCTGGATGGTCTCGGGGCCGGGGTCGTTGAGTTTGCTGGTCGACTTCTTGAAGCAGTTGGCCGGAACTTTACAGTTTCCCTGCGGACAGTCCTCGGTGGTGGCCACCGGATTCGTAATGCCGATGTCGTGCAGGAAGGCTTCGCCGACCACCTGCAAGAGCGAGGCAAACTGGCCCTTGCGTCCGAAGCGGCCCACGCGAGTTATACCGGTGTAGTCGGGCACCATATTGGCGACCCCGCTGATGCCCAGGCCCTTGGGCCCGGCATTAGCCAGAATGGTGGAATCGTCAATCGAGTCGATCAGGCCATCGCCGAACAACGGCGGAGGCACGCGTTGCGCGATGATCGTAGCCCCGGTGTTGGCGGTGGTTTCTCCGGCCAGGGCGCAACCCTTAATAAACTTGCTGACGCTCAATGGCTGCAGAACAAAACCACCCTTGTTGGTCAACGGGTTGAAACTTCCATCGCTGTTCAGGCTGCCGAAGAAGGTTGTGCGCAGCGCGGTATTGTAGCCGCCAAACACGGGTTGAGCATGGCAGTTATTACAGTTGGTATTGGTATACACCGGACCCAGACCATGCACCGCATCCCAGGAGAAGTCGAACTGCGTCATGCCGGTCGTGAAATGCGACAGTTGGCCGGTGGTGAGCCCAGCCAACGGTCCACCCAAGGTCGTCTGTGCATTGACGCGCGCCGGTGGAACATGCCCCAAGCGAACCAGAAATGTGGCGGCGACGGTCAGAGCGAAAAGCACCAGACCGATCCGCCTGGAGAGGGATTCAGTATTCATCGGGGCTCCTTCTTGCTATCGCTGATTGCCCAGGGGGTAGATCCAGCGCCTACCGTCTTCGTGGTTGTTCCTGTTCCCCGCTTGGCGAACTACCAGTGTTCGACTAACGATGCTTCATTAGTGACACAGCTGCATTCGAAAGTGTGGAGTCCTTAACCATGGTTGTCAATATGAAACGAATTGCACAGGGTCTGGCAGAGACTTTATTCTCATTACTTTCTATCCGTTGTATTCCCGACCAGCGGCCCAATTAGCAGTTCGTATTTTTGCAGCCCTTTCGATGATATTCGCCCTCTCGAGGTTGCGCAACCAGAAATGCATCGCCACCGCATTTCCCAGGCAGTGTGAGTCTTAAGTTTGCCTTCAGGTGCGGCGCGTAGAATCGGAGAGCCAAAATCCCCGCATGATCGGAGGCCTTTCGATGAGGCGCACCCTTGCCGCTTTATTGTTGCTGCTCATTTCCGTGCCCGCCGTGCTGCACGCCCAACACTACAAAGTTACCGGTACCATCCCCATCCCCGGCGACTGGGGATGGGACTATCTGTTAGCCGACGGCGCCAACCGTCTACTCTACGTGTCGCACGGAACCCAGGTGGAGTTGCTCGACCTCGACTCCGACAAACTCGTGGGCAAGATCGACGGCATGAAACATATTCACGGCATCGCGCTGGCCAGGGACTTGAACCGTGGATTCATCAGCGATGGCGGCGAAGACGACGTGGTGATCTTCGACCTCAAATCGCATGCGGTTCTACAGAAGGTGAAGGCGGGTACGAATCCCGATGGCATTCTCTACGATCCCGCCAGTAAACGGGTCTTTGCCTTCAATGGCCGCAGCAGCGATGTGACCGCCATCGATGCCGCGCACCGGGAAAGTGCTGGGTACGATCCCGGTCGGCGGCAAGCCGGAGTTCCCGGTCAGCGACGGCAGCGGCAATGTCTATGCCAACATCGAGGACAAAAGTGAAATTGTGAAGATTGATCCCCAGTCCCTGAAGGTCACAGCGCGCTGGCCGCTGGCGCCGTGTGAGGAGCCGTCCGGTTTGGCGATCGATGTACCGGGTCAGCGCCTGTTTGCGGTTTGCGACAATCAGAAGATGGCCGTGGTGAATGCCGCTTCCGGCAAACTGGTCACCACCGTGGCCATCGGCGACGGGCCCGATGCTACCGCTTACGATGCTGAAACCAGGTTGCTGTTTTCCTCCAACGGAGCCGGTACCTTGACCATCGTCAAGCAAGAGAGCGCGGATAAGTACTCGGTCGTGGACAACCTCATGACCGAGAAGAGCGCACGCACCATGGCGCTCGATCCCAAGACGAAAAAGATTTATCTGCCGGCAGCTAAGTTCGGGGAGCCTCCCGCCGCCACTGCGGACAATCCTCATCCCCGGCCCAAGGCGGTGCCGGGAACGTTTCATCTGGTAGTCGTGTCTCCGAGCTAGAAGCCGGTTTTTGGGGGAGACTTCTGTCTCGACCACCGACAGGCGCTTAGCCTGGAGCGTTCTGCCCGCAAAAGGGTTGAGCTCCCGGCCGGGCAAAGGCCCTCCTTTGAGGGGGGCTAGGTCCGGTCGGGTGTCTCTACCGCACGCCGCCCCTTGTTGATATAGTTACTGGTTCGGCCTTGCGGTACGCCAGCCGACTCGGAGACCCCTCTTTGTACAAAGCTGTGCAAACCTCCCGCCTCTACGAACATATCGTTCGGCAGATTGAAGAGTCGATCACCCGTGGCGTGCTCAAGCCCGGTGACCAGCTACCCGCCGAACGTGAACTGGCCCAACAGTTCGGAGTGAGCCGCACGGCGGTGCGCGAAGCGGTTCGCGTGCTCAATGAAAAGGGATTGGTCGAGGCCTATTCCGGCCGTGGCACCTTCGTCACCAACGGCACGTCGCAGGCGATCCGCCAGTCGCTCGATCTGATGATCAAGATCGGTCCGCAGGAAGGACTGGTGCATCTCGCCGAATTACGCGAGGTTCTCGAGCCCGGGATTGCGGCGCTCGCGGCTATCCGGGCCGAGGAGTCGCATGTTTCGGCTCTGCGGGAAGCGGTCGATGTCATGGACCGTTCGCGCCATGATGCCGACGCCTTCATCGAGGCAGATCTGGATTTTCACCTGGCGCTGGCAGAGGCGGCCGGCAACCCTCTTATTCTTTCGCTGATTGATTCGATCGTAGGCTTGCTGCGGGAACAGCGGATGCGAACTTATTACACGGGCGGAGGTCCGGAGCGCGGCCAGTATCACCACAAGCGCATTCTGGAAGCGGTGCAGCAGCACGATCCCGAACGCGCCCGCGCAACCATGCGAGAGCACATGCAGCAGGTGCGCGCCGATTCCCGGGTTCCCGACGAACCGCAGCCGCCAGAGTAGTTCTAGAGAAGGCGCAGCAAGTTGCAGACTGACGAGGGCACGGCCGCCCGAACCAGCTCCGGAGCAATTGCCGCCAGCACCAGGTGCGCGACCAACAGCGCAGGCACCAGCAAACCCACCCAGGCCAGCGGCGGCAATTGCGCCAAATAGGTCTTCATCAACCTTCTCCCTGTGATCATTACGCAGACGGAGGTGGGGAAGTTCCCGCAAACATTCCCGCCGCCGCTGGTGGGTTTCTGGGCTGACGGCTGCCGGTGATAGTGATATGCTTTGGGCGATATGGGAATGCCGAGCCTGCTCCGGAAAATCCTTTTCGTGGACCTGCTTCAGGGCCTGAAAGTGACCTTCAGCTATCAGAATCCCAAAGAGATCTATACCGAGCAATATCCTCTTCAGCGCCCCCAGGTGGCAGAACGGTATCGCGGAGCGCCGCGACTCAATGTAAATCCCGATACCAACGAGACCATGTGCATTGCCTGCGATCTGTGCGCGCTGGCCTGCCCGGAACACCTGATCGTGGTCTCCAGCGAGCGTAACGAGAAGACCCGCCGCAAGGAACTCACCACCTTTACCTACGACCTGAGCCGGTGCATGTTCTGTGGCCTGTGTGAAGACGCTTGTCCCACCGATGCTCTGGAACTGACCCAGGACTTCGAACTCGCCAACTACACGCGCGAGGGCGCAATCTGGGACCGCGAGACACTGGAGAAGGGTCCGCAACCCACGCAATACCGGAAATAGAGGTACTGCCGCAGCAGCGATGGTTTGGTTCTGATCGATCCCTGTTTACCTTGAGAGTCTGCATGGGCCTGTTCGATTCCTTCCGCAAAGAAGAAGTGGTCGGGACAAAAGTGCTGGTGTGCAGCCTGGATGCCCGCTTCAGTCCTGTGATGAACTCCGATAGCCAACAGTACAGGCGGCTGTATCCGGCGACCACGGCCAGCGTGTTTGCCGGAGTCCAGCAGCTTACCCAGGCAATCGCGCAAGGGTACGATGTCGTGCATTTCTACGGCGATGTTTCCCCCGAAGGCACCATGGCTGACAACGGCGGAAATAAACTGAGCGGCCGACAACTCATGGATGCTTGCTGCAACGCCAATGTGAAGCTGTTGTGGATGGCCAGCGACAACCGGCCCCAGAACTACGCCAAAGCCTTTGACACCCGTGGAAGGAAGATCAACCTGGTGACCACGATTCGACGCCTGGGACCGTACTTCCCGCTATTCCTGGGAAACCTGCTGGAGAAAATATCTGCCGGCGACGCCGTCGCCAAGGCCTGGGAAGACCTGAATCCCAAGGGCGGCGACTCGGTACAACCGGATACGCCGGAGTGCGGTTTCTTCTCCGGGCGAGGCAAGGTTGTGCTCCGAAAGTGACTTCGAACCAGCTCTTAGCTCTCAGCTCTTAGCCATTAGCTTTTAGCTCTTGGCAAAAAACCTGTACTCCCCTCGAATCCTCCCCAGCCACATCGCCGCTGAAAGCCAAATGCAAGAGCTAACAGCTAAGAGCTAACAGCTAAAAGCTAACAGCTAAGAGCCAATCGACTAACGGCCAACGACTGGTTGCTGCTGCGTCATGCAGTGCATCGCCCCAAATCCCCAGATCAGGTCTCCGGAATAGATGCCGACGACGTCGCGGTCGGGGAAGAGGTCGGCGAGGATATCCAGAGCCACCCGGTCATTGGGGTCGTTGAAGACGGGCACCAGCACCACCCCATTGGCAATGTAAAAATTGCCATAGCTGGCGGGCAGGCGGCGGCCTTCAAAGACAACCGGCGCGGGCATGGGAAGCTCGACGATCGCCAGAGGCTTGCCGTCCTGGTCGACGGCGGCGCGCAGGCGCTGGATGTTGTCGCGGAGCGACTCGTAGTTCGGATCTTCCGGATCGGATTCGACCACCGTAACAACCGTGTCCGGTGAGACGAAACGCGTGATGTCATCCACGTGGCCGTGGGTGTCATCCCCCGTGACTCCTGAGCCCAGCCAGATCACGTTTTTGATTCCCAGGTATTCGGCGAACGCTTGTTCGTAATCTTTGCGAGACATCCTGGGATTGCGTTGCTGCACTTTGCTGAGCAGGCACTCCTCTGTGGTCAGCAGCGTCCCACAGCCGTTCGTGTCGATCGAACCCCCTTCGAGGACTACCGGGCTCTTGCCGAAAACCGGTTGCCGTGCGGCGGCTCCGGCGGCTTTCGCCATGCGGCTGCCGATTTTCTGGTCGTGTTGGTAATTGGGATATTTCGCCCAGGCATTGAATCGCCAATGGATGGCGGAGAGCGTGGAGGGAAACACAAGGTCTCTCGACTTGGCTGGGGATGACGGGTTTGAGTGGAGTACGAACGTGCAGCCAGAATCGCGAGTCCAGACACGGTTGCTGGGCCAGCGATGGAAGCCCACATTGCCGCTCAGGGCGTTCGCGCGGTCGAGCGTCTTGCGGGCGCGCTTTTCCGAGACGGCGTCATTGACGATCAACTCCACCCGTTCGTGACCAGCCAGGTTGCGAATGATTTCGGCATAGACCCAGCGAATCGGCTCGAATTTCCCCGGCCAGTCGTCGCGGAAGTGTGGCCAGGCGAGCCAAGTGGCGGAGTGGGGCTCCCATTCGCCGGGGAAGCGCACCCGGCTTTGGGTTGTGCATTTAGGTGAGTCTTTCATCACTGTCTGAAAGTGGCATCAATCCAGCAGCCGGCTGGTGATCTGGCCGTAGCTGTCAATGCGGCGGTCGCGCAGGAAGGGCCAGTTGCGGCGGACTTCCTCCAGCAATTTCAAATCGATTTCGCCGGTCAGGATGTCTTCTTTATCGTGCGCGGCCTCGGCAATCACCCGGCCGAAGGGATCGCACAGGAACGAGCCTCCCCAGAAATCCAGACCGGGACCAGGGGCGGCATTGCCGCGAATGTCTCCGTTCTCGTGGCCGACGCGATTGACTACAGCTACATAAACGCCATTGGCAATGGCGTGGGCGCGTTGCATGGTTCGCCAGGCGTCGTGCTGCGCCGCACCCCATTCTTGCTTCTCGGCGGGATGCCACCCGATGGCCGTGGGATAGAAAAGCACCGGCGTCCCCTGCAGCGCGGTCAGACGAGCCGCCTCCGGGTACCACTGATCCCAGCAGATCAGCGTGCCCAGTTTACCGACGCCTGTATCCAGTGCGCGGAAGCCCAGGTCTCCGGGAGTGAAATAATATTTTTCGTAATACAGAGGGTCGTCGGGAATGTGCATCTTGCGGTACATGCCGCGCAACGAGCCATCGTTGTCGAAAATCACCGCGGTATTGTGATACACGCCAGGGGCGCGTTTTTCGAACAGGGAAGCGATGATCACGACTCGCAACCGCTGGGCAAGCGTGGACAGGGTTGCCGTGGTGCGTCCCGGAATCGGTTCCGCCAGATCGAACAGGGCCGCATCCTCCCGCTGGCAGAAGTACTGCGTCTGAAACAGTTCGGGCAGGCAGACCACTTGCGCACCGCGCGCCTGGGCGTGGTGAATCTTGTCGATGGCCCGCTGCAGGTTCTTTTCCGGGTCGGGAGTCGCCGACATTTGCACCAGTCCGACGCAGAATTTCTTGGACGGCAAGATTGCTTCTCCTGGGAGGATTTCGCGAACTAGGATACCAGAGGTGACGGCTGCGGCTGACGGCAAGCGGCGGTTCTAGTAAAGTAATTCTTCACTTAAATCGTAAGAAGTGCGGGAGGTGGGGTCTTGAAACAAGGCAATCATGACGGCGCGGGCATCGAGCGCAAACTGCATAATCCGATCGAAGACCGGTTAATTCCGCTCGAACCTCTGGATCTCAACCACGTCCACTCCGTGGACGACCTGGTGCGCGCCATGGCCAGGACGGCATTCACCGGGCGGCAGGTAGGCGAGGCGGCGGACGTGCTCGAAGCCATGGCGCGCGATCAGGAATGTTTTAAGGTCATGACCCTCGCGGGCGCGATGACGGTTGCCAAGCAAGGCCTGATTATTGCCGAGTTGATTGATCGCGGGATCGTGAACGCCATTGTTTCCACCGGAGCCCTCATGGCGCACGGACTGGTCGAAGCCACGGGCCGCGCTCACTTCCAATACGACCCCAGCGTCCCCGACGAAGAGCTGTACGAACAGGGATACAACCGCGTCTACGACACGCTCGAGCCAGAGCAGAATCTCGACGATGTCGAAGAGGTGATGTCAGAAATCCTGGAAGGCTGGGATCACAACGAGATCGTCTGTTCCTACAAATTGAATCACGTCATCGGCGAGCACCTGGCCAGGCATGCGAAAGGGCAGCGCGGCATTTTGAAATCCGCCTACGAGAAAGGCGTGCCCGTGTTTGTCCCCGCGTTCACCGATTCAGAGCTGGGGTTGGACGTCGCGCTCAACAACCGTCTCCGTGAATCCACCGGCCGCCACAAGCTGCGATTCGATCCCTTTGAAGATCTGGAACATTTTGCCGCCACCCTGTTACGCCAGAAGCGGCTGGGAATCCTGACCATTGGCGGCGGTGTGCCGCGAAACTGGTCGCAGCAGTTCGGTCCCTTCATCGAATTGCGGCATCGCCGGCTGGGAGAGAACGTGCCTCTGAAGCGCTATCACTACGGCGTGCGCATCTGTCCCGAGCCCGTCTATTGGGGTGGATTGTCCGGCAGTCCCTATAGCGAAGCGGTTTCCTGGGGCAAGTTCGTGCCCCCAGCCGAGGGCGGAAGATTCGGCGAAGTCTTCGTCGATGCCACGGTTGGACTTCCCCTGATCGTGGCCGCGGTTCTCGAACGGCTGGATAAGAGTAAGGGAAACGGCGCCAGCAAGGCCAAGAAAGAGAAAGCCGGCGCGAAGAAGTAAATGCCCTGGCCCCGGATGTTGGGGTCCGAATCAGAGCCGCCGTGGTATCTCCGCCGCATCTTCCGTTGAGACGCAGCTTAGCTGCGTCTCCACGGTAGTTAACGGTGGATTTCGTCAGTCAAAGATGAAGATCGCTGCGCCGATGACCGTTGTCCACAGGCCGCGCTTGTCGCCGACTGCCGATTGGGTGACGTTGGCGGTGCGCACAATCTTGTTCGAGATGCGGTAGATTTCCTTCTTCTCGTCCCAGGAGCGGTCGGGATCAAACTCCACGTTCAACGTGGTAGCCAACATTTCAGCCGCCAGTTCCTCGGCGTATTCGCCGGCGGTGTCTTCGGTTTCTCCGAAGGAGTGGTGCTCGCTCAGATAGCCGTAAGTATTCCGGTCGGCAGGGATAGCCACTCCAATACTGGCCGCCAACAGCCGGTGCGGTTCGTGGGTGGAATTCTCCGCCACCACCGCAAAAACCACTTCGCCGGGATGAAGATATTTCAACCCTTGCGAGCGCGCAATGAGCTTGCACTGCGGCGGAAAGATGGATGAGACTCGTACCAGGTTTTGCGCGGCGATGCCGGCGTCGCGAAGCGCCAACTCGAAGGATGTGAGACGTTCCCGATGTTTGCCGACCCCCTTGGTGAAGAAAATCTTCTTGGGGACCATGTCCTTGCCCAATTCGTTGTTCCTCCGATGCGCTTTTAGTTGGTTTCGCGGTCAAATTTAACACAGCGAAACATGACAGCAATATGAAAATTGAGTTGCGACGAAAAAAACGGCGGGAACCTGCTTGGAAGGTTCCCGCCTCAACCCGGCGCGAAAAGGGGGAGGGCTGCGCCGGAAAAGTCGATCTTATTTTGCGGCCGCGACCGAGCTTACGGTAATCGTGTCGCCGTTGGCCGTTCCTTTCACGCTGGCTTGTTTGCCGGCGAGTTGGTCGAGTTGGTCGAGCGCGGCCTTATCCTTGGCGTCGAGCGTGTAAACCTTGTCTCCCACCACCAGCGCGTAGCTGGAGCCTTTGCCGACGCAGGCGCGCGTGCAACTGGCGTTATCGCCTTCCATCATGTGCTTCTTGCCGCACATGGTGTCGCTGATTTCGCCCTTAAACGTCTGGGCTTTGTCGGCCGCCATAGCCGGGGAACCCGATAGTCCCGCGCCCAGAACCAGCGCCGCGAGCGAAACCGCAAATTTCTGCGAACCGAATGTCATCGAGCAGTCTCCTTCTTTCAATACAGCAAATCCTGTAGATTCTTGAGGGCTAGCCAGAATACACCACCACCCTTACTTAACAGATTACGAACGCGCAAGATAGTTACAGCTTTTTTTTGCAAATCGCGCCCATCCCGCCACCCGCGAAGAACCCTCAGCGCGGTTTGGGATCGTAGCGTATGGTCACATCCACGACCTTCTCCTTGTCATCCAACGACTCGTGCGTGGTCGTCTTCCACCCGCCCATTCCTGAGATTTCGTTGGTCGTCTGCTGGAAGAACCGCTGGAGGTAGCTGGAATCGTAAGCATCGCCACCACGCAGTTGCCAGGATTCCTGGAGGCGGCCGGTGGTTTGCGTATCCAGTCCTTCGATGGTCAGGTCTCCCATTTTGTAAACACTACCCTCGCGGATTTCGATTCGATATTTAACGGTGGACTGCGCGTCATCCAGCGTCGGCGTGGGACGGAGAAACGCCGCCATGTAGCCTTTCGTCCCGTAGAGCTTGCGGATGGCCCCCAGGTCGTCCTGGAGCTGGATCGCGTTCGCAGGCTCTCCTGTGCTCAGGTGGATCATGGGTTGCAGCTGGCCGGCAGGGAACGCCGTTTCCCCGGAGAGTTGCACTTCCGTGACTTTGTATTGCAGGCCCGGAACCACCGGGAACTGTACGTCCACCTGGGTCTGCTGGGGATCTTCCTCCACAACTTTGGCCTGCGCGTCGCCGAAACTGGCCTGCAGATAGCCGCGCGCCAGGTAAACCGGCAGCAGATCCTTGTCTTCCTGCACGCGGAGGATGGAGCGGAGGTAGTCGGCACCTTGCATGGGTCTGGCCGCCTGCTGCAAGAGACTCAGTTCTGACGGGGCTGCGCCCGTAAAGTCGATGTTGCGGATCCGAATCTTCGGGCCTCGGATGCTGTAGACGATCGCGTCGATGGGGCCGTCTTCTTTGCCGGCTCTCAGGTAGTCCACCCGGCCCTGCACGTTGCCCTCGATCATCAATGCCTGAAGCGCTTCCGACACCTGGTCCGGAAGCTTGCCGGCCACCGGCAGTTGGCCATGGAATAGCGGTACGCGTTCATGCAGCTTTTCGAGCAACTCCTGGTCGGAATACCAAACGATATTGTCGAAGCGCGCCGGCACCAGGTCGCCGGATTCAGTGACCTGCAGGACCAGTTTGGTGCCTTCGGTCGAATACTGATAGCTGTACCCCACGTCGGTGAAGGCGCCGCTGTCGCCCAGATGCCGGGCGGCGGCCTTGAAATCAGCTTCGCTGACCGTTTGTCCCACCTTCAGACCGGCAATCTCGGTGATCTCCGCGGGCGTGTAACGCTGGTTTCCGGTAACCTTCACCGCAATCAGCTTGAAAGCCGAAGGCGGAAGATCCTTGGGGGCCAGCTTGCGAGTCTGGGCGGAAGCCACCACACTCAGCAACAGAATGAGCAAGGGAAGATGCCGAAGCTTCACGGCGAAGGATTGTAAACCACGCGCCGCAAACCTGCCCCCGATCAGGGTTTGCCCAGGGCTAGCGCATCCGCCGTCTTGATCTTCACCGTGGTGTCAATGAAGGCCAGCGCTGCGCGGCTGAGCGCTTTATCCTTGCGGAATACCAACGCCAAATCGCGGCGAATCTGGGCATCCGCGAGCGGAATGGCCGCCAATACATTGGCGCGAACGTCTTCCGACACGTTCGACCGCGCAATGAATCCTACCCCCACATCGGCGGCTACAAAACGTTTGAGCAATTCGCTGGAATCCAGTTCCATGGCATAGCGGGGTTTGAGTTTGTGCTCGTGAAACAGGGTTTCCAGGGCATCGCGGGTGTGTCCCGCCTTCGGTATGACCAACGGAAACCTGGCGGCTTCCGCCAGCGTCGCTGACTTCATCTTGGCCAGCGGGTGTTGCGGGGTTGCGATGATCACTAGTTCGTCGCGGTGAATCAGCACCACCGTCAGGCGGTTGTCGGTTACGGGAAGCGAAACTACGCCGAAATCTACCGAATTATCGATCACCGACTCGAGGATCTTGGCGTAATCGGCGCGCTTGATGTTGACCGCGACATCCGGATACTGCCTCTTGAAGTGCGCGAAAACCCCGGGAAGGATGTGCAGGCACGTGCCTTCGTTCGCGCCCACGATGATTTCGCCTCGGGGTACGCGCTCGGTTTCAGCAATGGCGGTGAGCGCCGCCTTGCGGAAATCAATCGCTTCCTCGGCATACTTCTGAAAAAGTTTGCCCGAAGCCGTGAGCGATACCTTGCCTCCGGAACGGTCGAGCAGCTTGGCGCCCACTTCTTCTTCGAGCGCGCGAATCTGGGAGGAGATTGCAGGCTGAGTGCGGAAACGCTTCTCCGCGGCGCGGGAGAACGATGACAAGCGCGCGACTTCCAGAAAGGTCTCGAGCTGGTCGAAATCCATAAGCGCTTTCGACCATCATGATACCGCGAAGGCCGCTGGTTCGTCGTTGCCCGGTGGCATCCGCCTTCGAATACGATGTCAGGGTTTGGAGGGTGACCGCGCCTTCTGGCCTGGAAATCCCTGGCAGAATTAGCTGGCGAGTTTCCGCAGAAATTCACGCTCGTCCATGCGGTATTTGAAGGCTTTGCGCCCGTCGATAAATACCACCGGAACTTCGTCGGTAAACTGCCGCCGCAAAGCTTCGTCACTGTCAACGTCGACTTCCTGCCAGCGAAATCCGCCCCGGCGCTCCAGTTTGGTCAGCGTCTCTTTGACGATTTCGCACAGGTGGCAGCCCTTTCGGGAATACACGACGACTTGCCGCGAGCCGAACATGCCGCGAGTTTAGCAAGGAATGACCCGCGGTTTCCAGCATTTCGTGCAAGCCAGACGGCCGTTCAGCGAAGCCTTGTGGACGCATACCATCCCTACCGCCGGCCAGCCGGCGGTACAATCGGACCCATGTCGAACGATCACCCCCTTAGGGGCAAAGCGGCGTTGATTACGGGGGGCGCCAAGCGCCTGGGTCGCGCCTCCGCCTTGGCCCTCGCCCGGGCCGGCGTGGACGTTGCCATCACCTTTCAGCACTCCGCCCGGGAAGCCCAGCACACCGTGATTGACCTCAGCGGCCTGGGGGTACGGGCCGTAGCCCTGCGCTGCGATGTCACTGACCCGAAATCCGTTAAAGCGGCGGTGAAAGAAGCGGCAAGGGAACTGGGAGGCATCGATATCCTGGTCAATAATGCCGCCAATTATGAGACTGCCGATTTCGACACACTGACGGTAAAGCAATGGGACGCCATCTTTGCTTCGAATACCCGCGGTCCGTTCCTGGTGTCGCAGGCCGCATTGCAATGGCTGCGCCAGCGGCGCGGCAAGATCATCAACATGGGTTCGCTCGGAGGATTGCGTCCATGGCCCACCCATGCCCATTATTGCTCGTCGAAAGCAGCCCTGCACATGCTCACCAAGGTGATGGCCAAGGCCCTCGCGCCCGCCATCGCGGTCAATTGCGTGGCACCCGGGATGATCGATCTGGGTGAGAAGTCAGCCGCAGCCTTCATGCGCCGGATGGCCAAGCAAACCCCGATGCAACGCAACGGCACTGGCGAGGAAATCGCCTCGGCCGTGCTTTTCTTTGCCGCCGCTCCTCACTTTATTACCGGACAAATTATGGCGGTAGACGGAGGCTTGGGCCTTTGAAACCGGCCCCCGGGATTTGTCACACCCTTGGCATTTCCTGTATCGTGCGCAATTCGCCACTTCCATGAAAACACTTTGGCTCATCCCCATGCTCCTCATTCCGTTGTTGGCCTCCGCCCAGGTCCGCCCCGAAGACGGCGGCCACGAACTGGAAGTTTGGAGTGGTGGCGGCCATTCGGTTAGCGGCGGAACCGGAAATACCGGAGTATGGAATGTGGGGCTCCGCTATGGCTGGATTTTGACTCGTCCGCACGGCCCTGGCTTTCTGAAAGGCCGTTTCGAAGCGGCTGTGGATGCCGTCCCCGTGTTCATGGTTTTCCAACCCGCTAACACCTCATATGGATTTGGAGTTAACCCCGTAAATCTCAAGTGGAACTTTGCTACCCGCGGCAACTTTGTCCCTTATCTCGAACTGGACGGAGGGACGCTGTTCACCAATAACGAAGTGCCCCCGGGAACTTCGAAGGTAAACTTCACCTCAGGAACAGCCTTGGGGACATACATCCTGGGTGAGAAATACAATTGGAGTTTGGAACTGCGTTACATGCATATCTCCAACGCCGGGCTGACCTCTCCCAACTCAGGGGTGAATACCGTGCAGGTGCGCCTGGGAGTTGGCAGGTTCTTGCCCAACGGCCATGCCCGGCACAAGAAAGATAAAAAATAAACAGCGTGTAATCAGTGAGTTGCAAACTTTCGTTACTGCTAGTGACTTTCGTTGGTGGAATTTCCTCTCGCTTTGTAACTTCCCGCGCACCCGTGCATCTCAATAATCGGTGGGCTCATTAGGGTGATTCTCCCGGGCAGCCTGATTCGGATGACGTAGCGCAACGTTGTCCTGCCTCCTTAGCTGCCGGGCGAGAAACTTTGTTCCTTGACCGGGGGGTCCGGGGCTACCTAATGAGCCCTCTTGATTTGTCCTCCCCCATCCTCCCCTTTTCGCTTTCCTGGTCTGCGAGTTGCAGCGATTCATCCCGCCCGATATTCTTCTGCCTTATGTCAACCCTGGTCGAATGCGTCCCGAATTTTTCCGAAGGCCGTGACAAATCCAAAGTAGACGCCATTGTCGAAGCGATGAAGATGCCCGGCGTGTACCTGCTCGATCGCGAGATGGATGCCGACCACAACCGTTCGGTGATCACCCTGGTGGGCGAGCGCGATCCCATTCAGGAAGCCGCCATTCGTGGCGTGGGCAAGGCCGCCGAGTTGATCGATCTAAATCGTCACCAGGGAGCGCATCCGCGCATGGGCGCCTCCGACGTGGTCCCTTTTATTCCCATCGAAGGCGTCAGCATTGAAGATTGTGTGGCCATGGCCCGCCACGTGGGCGAGGAAATCTGGAAGCGCTATCAGATTCCGGTTTACCTGTACGAAGCCGCAGCGACCGTGCCCGAGCGGCAGAACCTGGAAAACATACGGCGCGGCCAGTTCGAAGGCATCCGCGCCGAGATTGCCACCCACCCCGCGCGCCAGCCCGATTTCGGCGAAGCCCGGGTTCATCCGACGGCCGGCGCCACGGTCGTAGGCGCCCGCAAGTTTCTCATCGCTTACAACGTGTTCTTGAACACCGCGGACGTAGACATTGCCAAGAAGATCGCCAAGGCGGTGCGCTTTTCAACCGGCGGGATGCGCTTCGTGAAGGGGGCCGGTTTCCTGGTCCGCGGCCTGGCGCAAGTTTCCATGAACCTGACCGACTTCGAGCAGACTCCCGTGCACCGCGTGTTCGAACTGCGTGAAGCGCGAAGCCGCCCGCTACGGCGTACAACCGGTGAGCAGTGAGATCGTCGGGCTGATCCCCAAGAAGGCCCTGGAATCGGCCGCGGAATGGTTTCTGCAGGTCGAGAATTTCGACTCTTCTCTGATCCTGGAGAACCGGCTGGCGGCAGTCATGGGTGGCAAGATGGCGGTGGGCGGTCTCCGCGCGGGGGCTGAACCGTTCATCGAACAACTGGCGGCCGCCACGGCTACGCCCGGCGGAGGCAGCGCTTCCGCTGCGGCAGCGGCCATGGCAGCGGGACTCGCAAACATGGTGGCGTCGCTTGTCGCGCGGTAAGAAAGCCTACCTGCAGTACGAGCGCGAGTTAAGCGAAGCCATCGCCCGGCTTTCGCCCTTGCGCGAGGAACTTAAGGCCGCGATCGACGCCGATGCCGACTCCTACAACGTCGTCATGAAAGCCTACAAACAAGCCAAGGCATCGGCCGACGCCGACAGCAGCATTGTCGTCGCCGCGCTCAAGCAGGCGACGCTTGTGCCCCTGGGGGTGGCGCAGAGGGCCCGGGAAGTGGCTGAGATTGTCGCGCGCCTGCACCCGATCACCAACCCCAACATGAAATCGGATCTGATTACGGCCACCGCGCTGGCCCGTGCGGCCATCGAAGGCGCATTGTCCAATGTCGAGATCAACGTGGAATCCATGCAAGACCAGGCTTTCGCCGCGGATGCGCGCCAGAAAGCCCAGGCGCTGAAGATCTGATGCAGGATCCATCCAGCCAGCAGGCTGAGCCCCGCCCAGTCGGCCGATTGGCCGGCAAGGTGGTCATCGCGGCGATCGCGGGAATCGTCGTGCTCATCTTTTCGGCGGAGTTGACCTGGCGGCATCACGCGCAACGACTGGCGGTGCGCACCTGTTTTCACGATGCGGTTCCGCTGAAAGAAGGCGCCCCCGTGCTGGTCGCCGGCGTTAAGGTCGGTTATGTTACCCGCTTGAGTACGCATCCGGGAAACCAGACGTGTGCGATCGAGGCCGAGATGGTACTGGACTCCGCCTATCAATTCACCATTCCCACCGACAGTACGGTTTCCGTGAGTACGCGCAGGCCGGCAAGGCGCAAGCCCTCATCCACATTGAAAACGCTTCTGGGCCGCCACTCGAGCCGGGAGGCATGCTTAAGAGCGAGCCCTGAGTCGCTACCCGTTCTCCGCCAGAAACCTCCAGGAACCGTTCTGATCACACCGCTCTTGCACTTTCGTTCCCGCCTGCGGCCCGGAGGTTGGCATACAATGAACTTGCGATGCAGGTTACGCTCGCGGGCCGGGCGGCATCTAATTACGCATATTCCCCAGAGGCAGTTTATGAAGAGATGGGTACTGGTTGGCGGCGTCGTTCTATGGTCTTGGGTTGCGGCGTGGGCGATGCCCATGGGCACGCAGGCGCGGGGCGTGATTCCTGCTGATATCCAGCAGATTATCTCCGTGGACTATCGCGCGCTCAAGAATTCCGATACCGCCATGGCGCTCAAGCAACAGATCGAGCCCGACAACCTCAAACAGTTCGAAGAGGCGCTCAAGGGAGCTGGCCTCGATCCGGAAAAAAATGTGGAGCAGCTCACCGTAGCCTCCTACCGCAATGGCAAACAAACCATAAAAATGATCGGCGTCGCCCAAGGCGACTTTCCCATGAAGGCTTTCCTGAAACGGATGAGCCTGCACAAAATCAAGCCAGTGAAGATCCGGAACACGAATCTATGGCCTATGTCCGGCGGCCTGGACATGACCTTCCTCGATGAAAATACGCTTCTGTTCGGGGATCGCTCGGCAGTCCAGGGAGCGCTGGACGCACGCGACGGTTATAGTCCCACGCTCGATACCAACAACACCATCGCCGACATGATGGGTTCAGTTGATTCCGGCACGGTGTGGAGCGTACTCGACCAGCAAGGCACGCAAAACATGATGCGCTCGGCGCTGGGCGATGCCTCGCAGTTGGGTGATTTCGAGACGGTGAAAAAACGCCTGCTGGGCTCGCGCTACCAGATGAATTTCTCGAACGGCGTGAACTTCGATCTCGACGTGCTGACCGCCGATTCGATCACCGCCGCAACCCTGTCAACCCTGGTGAAAGCCGGTGTACTGTACAAGAAGTTGTCCGCGACACCGGCGGAGAAAGTGGCCCTCGACAGTGTGACGGTCGACTCCGAGAGCTCCAACCTGCAGATGCATTTCAAGACCGACGACAAGAAATTCCAGTCGCTGATGCACTCGGAACTCTTTGCAGCCGTTTCGAAGTAGGCGAATCAAGTGTGGCGCGGGCGCCCTCGCCCGCGTTCTTCTACCTTTTTCTCTGTTTCTCCTTCACCCAGCCCTCTTTGACCACCTGCCGGCCGCGCGCGATCGCCAGCGAGTCTTCGGGCACGTCCTCAGTGATGCAGGATGCCGCTCCCACGTAAGCTCCGCGCTTTATCCGCACCGGCGCCACCAGAGTCGAATCGCTGCCGATGAAGACGTTGTCTTCAATGATGGTGGTGTGCTTGTTTACGCCGTCGTAGTTGCAGGTGATGGTGCCGGCACCGATATTTACGCCTGCGCCAATTTCCGCATCTCCGAGGTAGGTAAGATGGTTAGCCTTGGAACCCTTGCCCAGCTTGATCTTCTTGGTCTCGACGAAGTTCCCCAGGTGCGCGCCCTCGCCGATTTCGCTGCCCGGGCGAAGGTGCGAATAGGGGCCAAGCATGGCGCCCGCCGCTACCCGCGAGTCTTCCATGATGGTTCCCGGGCGCACCATCACTCCGTCGCCAATCTCGGAGTTCTTGATCACGCTGTACGAGCGGATGCGACAGTCCGAGCCAATGCGTGTCTTCCCCAGAATCTGCACGAAAGGTTCAATGATAGAGTCGGCACCAATTTCGACCTCGGTATCGATTACGCAGGTTTCTGGGTAGTAGATACTGACGCCGTCCGCCATCAACCGCTGCGTCTTCAGCGTGCGCAGACGCCGGTCGATTTCCATCAATTCTGCGCGGGTATTCCCTCCCAGCACCTCGTAGGGTTCTTGCGCGGCTACGGCGACGACCCGTTGTTTGCGCTTTTCCTAAAATCGCGGCCATGTCGGTGAGATAGAACTCGGCATGGGCGTTGGCGGTGCTGAGTTTGTCGATGTGGTGATAGAGGGGCACTACCGAGAAGGCATAGAAGCCCGCATTGATCTCGCGAATCTTGTTCTGTGTGGCTGTCAGCGCCTTTTGCTCAACAATCGCACGCACGTCGTCGCTCTTCGCACTCTTGCGAATCACTCGCCCGTAGCCGGTCGGATTCTCCAACTGCGCGGTGAGCAAGGTCATCGCCGCTTTCTTGGCATGGTGAAAGTCGCGCAGCTTTTCAATGGTCTGCGGAGTGACCAGCGGGGCGTCCCCCGATAGCACCAGCACCGTGTCATACCCGGCCAGGGCCTCGCGCGCGACCATCAGGGCATGCCCGGTGCCGCGTTGTTCGGTTTGCAGAACGAAGTTGATACCGGTGTGGGCGACGGCTTCCCGCACTCGGTCGGCTTCGTGGCCGATGATGGCAAACACGTCCTTGGCGGGGACAACCCGGACGGCAGCGGCGATCACATGCGCCAGCACCGGTTTGCCGCCGACTTCGTGCAGGACTTTGGGATGTTTCGACTTAAGCCGCGTACCTTTGCCCGCCGCCATGATGGCGACGGCGATGCGGGGGAGCAGGGTTGGACCGTACAGTCTTCGTCTTTGGCATTCGACCCAATATACCGCGAGCAGAAAGCGGACGTCGCATGTCTAGCTGCGAGACGTAGGGGAGGCCGTGCGTTTGGGTAGGCTCTCCGCCTGAGCGGCGATCTGCATCAGGTCGCTCGCCACACGGTCGGTGGCGTGCCGCGCTACCAGTCCCGGTTCCAGATAGTCCCCCAGCACCGGGCAAACCCCCAGTGCTTCGATGGCCTCCAGGTCGGCGACAATCTGCGAAGCGCCTTCCAGCGCGTATTTCGCCTTCAGTTCCGGCGGCGCCGGTGCGCGATTGATCAGCGCATAGTCGAAAAGACGTTCCAGTTGCGCGTGCCGATTGAGGGCGCGAATATGATCGGCAGCCGTTAACCCCAGACTCTCGTTGGCCTGCGTCATCAGGTTGCAGACATAAACCTTGGCGGCGCTCGACTCCGCAATCGCCTTGACAATCCCCTTGACCAGCAGGTTCGGGATAAGGCTGGTAAACAGCGAGCCCGGGCCCATGGTGATGATATCTGCGCTGGCAATCGCTTCCAGAGTCTGGGGCATGGGTTCTACATCCGGCGGGACCAGGAACAGTTCCTTGATCCGGCCGTTGCTGGCCGTGATCTTGGTCTCGCCCCGTACCCGCGTCCCATCCTCCATCAGAGCTTCCAGTTCCACGTTTGCAGTGGTGGCGGGGAAGATATGTCCTCGGGTCAGCAGAATCTCTGACGAGAGCCGGACCGCTTCGCCGAAATCGCCTGTGATCGAGGTGAGTGCAGCGAGGAACAGGTTTCCAAAACTGTGGCCTTCCAGCCCCGAACCCTTCACAAAACGATGCTGAAACAGGCGAGAGAGCAAGGCTTCGTCCTGAGAGAGCGCGACGATGCAGTTGCGGATGTCCCCCGGCGGCAGCATGTTGAGCTCTTTGCGCAGGCGTCCACTGGAGCCCCCGTCATCGCTTACCGTGACCACGGCACAAAGTTCCGCAATGGTGGGCTGCGCTGGGCCGGAAGGGTGAACGTAATTCTTTAGACCTTTGAGCAGCGTGGAGAGGCCGGTGCCGCCGCCGATGGCTACGACGTGCAGGCCCGGTCCGCCCGCGAGCCCTTCCCGCGGAGAAGACTCCGGGTGCTGCTGGGGGGCGGACATGATGCGACCTATTGATTCTCCTCAGACTCATCGGCCGACGAAAGCAACTCGGCGCCGGGATCGGGATAAAGCAACTCGGTAAAGCGTGGGTCTTCCACCAGGTTCTGGAAGTCCGAATCGTTGCGCGCCTGAAAGCGCAGCGCGGCATTCAGGCGAATCGCATCATCGAGGTGGCGCAGAGCATCTTCTACGTGGCCGGTAAGGCAATTGAGCGCAGCCATTCCATAGGCCACGTAGTCGGCCTTGGGCACCAGCAGACCAGGTCGTCGAAGGTACGCCACAGCCACGTATTGCTGAGCAGTTCCTCGACGACCGTCAAGCCATGGCCGGCGGCGTAGCCTTCCGCCTTCAATACTCTTCGCCGACGACGTACAAGCGCAGCGCCGGCATCGCCGCGGGCAAGATGGTGAGCGAGGACAAAGGCCGAGGTGATGACCTGATCCTCGGTCGTCGGAATGCCCAGCCGGGTCAACTTGTCGGCATACGCCGCGCGCGGTGCCAGCGGCTTGTTGCTGACGAAAATGACGCGCTTGCCGTGTTCCCGCAGCTCGCGCACGCCACCCACGGCTCCGGGCAAGGCCTCTTCGCCGAGATAGATGGTGCCGTCGAGATCGAAAATGAAACCGTCTACTGCCAAACGAGCGTGTGATTTCGAATCCATAAAGACCTGCGCGAAATCAAGATACGCCCAAGAAGACCGGATGGGATCGGTCCCGCTGTGCGGCCGCCGCCATGCGCGCGCGTAGTTATACGGTGGCTGATGGCAAATGTCAAGATCGGATCGGCTTGAGCTTGCGTTTGTTCAGACAGTATAGTATCATTGCAGAGGGCAACGAGAAGGGAGGTCAAGGCTTGTGGGCAGCCCTCGGGAACGTTATTCTGGTAAATGAACAAGGCGAGCGTGTGGCCGTGGTGCTCGACCTGGCGGAGTATCGACGGTTGATAGAGCAGGCCGAGGAACTGGAGGACCTGCGAGCGTACGACGCGGCGCGGGCGTTGGGCGAAAAACCGATCCCGGTCCGGGAGGCGCGGCCGCAGATCGAGGGCAAGGCGCGGCCCGGCACGCCGGCGGCGTTCGGCCTGATAGGCCATCGTGTATCGGAACAAGTGAAACAATCTAGGCCCATGCGAATGACAACCGCCCCGCTCGGGGCGGTTCTCGTTGTGGCGCCGTGGCGACTGAGCGTGCCGCAGAATCGTAGAGCCTAAACCCGAAGGGTCTCGGAGACCCTTCGGGTTTGGTGCGGCCTCTCAAGTTGCCGACGCTCTTGCGCCATACCCCTGGCGACTTTGGCTTTTGACCTGCGGCGGGCCCTGTGCGATAATGTCTCGGTTCCCGGCAAGCGCCGGCATATTCCACGTAGGGACAAAGACCAAACCGAATGAAACAACCTCTCTCAACCTACCCCAGCGTCCCGACGCCGTCATTCCGCTATCGACGACCGCCGGTTACCTCGCCGTTCTGATGGCCGCCGCGTGGTGGGGCACCTCGGGCCTCTTTGTCAAATACATCGCCGGCCTGACCAATATGTCGCCGATCGCGGTCCGCCTTTTGGCGTGACCTGCTGACCTTTTTGACTCTGCTGATCGGCGTGAGCGTGCTGCGCCCATCCGCCTTGAGGATTCGCCGGGGAGCGATATGGTTCGCCTGGCGGCGATGGGAGCGAGCCTCGGCGCATTTCACGTGTTTTTGGAACCTGGGGGTATCGCTCAACGGAGCGGCGGTGGCGACGGTCCAGCAGGCGGCCGCGCCTCGCCAGTCGTCGTCGTGGCGTGGATCGCCTGGCGCGAGCCGCTCACCTGGCGCAAGCTCGTCGCCATCGCGGTCGACATTCGGGGGGACCGTCCTCGTTTCCGGAATCGGCGAAACGGGCCAGACGCCCTTCACCCTGGTCGGGCTGGCGATCGGCATCTGCCTGCCTCTGGCCTATGCCGTGTGGACGTTGTTCGGCAAGAGCGTAGGCGATCAGTACAACCCGTCCGTGATGCTGACGTACGGATTTGGGTTCGGGCGCGTGCCGGCGCGTCCCCCTTCCAGTTCTTTGTGGAACAGCCATGGCCGGTTCCTACGGCCATGTGGATCGGACTAGCGGGGTGGATCGTGCAGACGATCATTTCGTTCCCGGCGTACCTCTTTGGATCGGGGCGACTGCCGGCGGGCGTCGCGAGCATCATCGCGATGAGCGAGATCGCCTTCGTGGCGCTCTACGCGTACCATTTGTTGGGCGAACGGCTCGCTGTCACCCAGTCGGCCGGTGTCGCCCTCGTCGTCGGCGGCGTCGTCTTGCTCGTCGAGCGGATCAACGCCGCGTCCGCCTGCAACGACGCCGGACTAGGAAAAAACCGCGAAAAGCCACAGAGGGCACAGAGAACACAGAGAAAACAACCCTCTCGTTCATTCTTCTCTGTACTCTCTGTGCCCTCGGTCGTTTCTGTATATCTCTGTGCCCTCTGTGGCTTCTGGCCCTTTTCTCATTATCCGTTCAGATCCCTTAGCGTCTTCCAGTGCGCCGCGGAACCGCCAGGCGATGAGCGTCGCCCGGGTAAAGAAATCGACGACCCAGCCGAGCCATACGCCAAAGAGCCCCAGCCCCAACACAATCCCCAACGTATAGCCGATCACGACGCGGATGACCCAGATGCCGACAAACGTGATCACCAGCGTCGCCCGGGTGTCGCCCGCGCGGCAGTGCGCTGGCCAGGACCACGGCCGTCGCCTGCAGCGGCTGGGTCAGCGCCAAGAACACCATGCACATTTCGCTCAGCTCGATCACCGCCCGGTCGTTGGTATAGATGCTCACCAACTGGTGTCGACCGATGAAAAAGCACACCCCGACCGCGCACATCCACAGCATGCCGCCCCTGAGCGCCGACCATGCGCTCGCTTCGGCGCGATCCGGATCGCCCGAGCCCAGGCTCTGCCCGACAAGCGTCGTGGCCGCCACGCCGAACGCAAACGTGGGGAGTAACGAGAGGTTCGAGATATTGAAGGCCACCTGCTGTGCGGCGATCGCGTCCGTGCCGAGGGACACGGTGATAGCCGTAAATGTGAGAAACCCCAGCGAAAAGACGATTTGTTCCGCCGCGGCCGGTCCGCCGATGTGAAGAATGCGACCGATGGCATCGCGGTGCCAACCCCACGCGCCGCGGAGCCGCAGCCTGATCGTCGAGCCGCGCGAGCGCATACAGGATGAGCACGGCGCCGATCCCGCGTGCGATCGTCGTCGCTACGGCAGAGCCCACCGGACCCAACTTGGGAAAACCAAAGTTGCCAAAGATCAAGAGATAGTCCAGAACGATGTTGACGACGTTGATACAGCCCGTGATCAGCATGGGCGTGCGCGTGCTGCCGAGCCGTGGCAGGGTGCCGCCCCCGATCAGCATGATGCCCATGACGATCGAAAAGGTGGATACGATCCGGAGAAAGGCGCCGCCGATCGCGGTCACCTCGGCGGTCGCGCCCATCACTGCGATGATGGAATCGGAAAACACGAACCCGGTGGCGGCGATGATGACCGAAAGCACGACCGTGATGACGAGCGACTGTTTGGCGATCCGCTCGGCCCCCGCCTTGTCGCCGGCGCCAATGCTGCGTGCGACCAGCGCCTGGTTGCCGACCGACAAGCCGGCGAACGCGACCTGGAGCAAGTACATCGAGTTGGTTGCCCAAGCCGACGCCGGCGATGGCATCGGCGCCGAGTTGGCCGACGAACACCAGGTCGACAAAACCGAGCATCGTTTGGAGGAGGTTCTCGATCAAGGAAGGCCACGCCAGGCTGAACATCTGGCGATTCAGGCTGGCGGTCTCGCCCTCGGCCTTCCAGCCGCCGCGCGCTGGGCCCGTGCGACCCATTGTCTAATCATGGCTCTCATCGTAGCGGGGGACTCCGCGTTCGCCGTCAAGTTTCGCCGCGGGGGAGTTGCTCATTCCGAGTTGAACGTGCGAAGAATCCCTCTCCGTCATGGAACCTCCGCCGTCGAGCGCAGAGACCCTTCGCAAGTTCGACTCAGGATGACAATTCGCCCGCTGTCTCGAACTGCGCCCCAGAGCGGCGGGTGCAAACTGAAACGGGCCAAGCACAAGCGACTTGACCCGTCTCCCTGTCATTCGCGCAACGTAAAGAACTCACATCATGCGGCCAGGACGCTGCCGAACAACCGCTCGGCATTTCCGTGCAGGACCAGCGACCTCACCTCGTCCGACAAATCGGCCTCCTCGACCATTCCCAACGTATGCGCCGGGTCGAAGAGCGTGAAATCCGATCCGAACAGCACCCGTTCGGGACCGAGCTCTGTAACGGCGGCGGCCACCTTATCCGCATCCGCCCAGGACGTGCACATGTCCACGTACAGATTCCGCGATTCTCGAGCCGAGTCGATCAGCAGGCGCCTCTCGCCAGGCATCCCGCCCATGTGAGCCATGATGATGGGGACGTTCGGATTGGCTTTCGCGACCGGCACGGCGTTCCACGGCGATTCAGGACGAGCTGTATGTATGCAGCAACAGCGGGAGGCGCAATTCGTTCAAGACCCCCAACACGCGTCGCCGATCGGGCGAATCGATCTTTTGCCGCGAATAGTTCGGGTGAGAATCTTGCAGCCGACGAATTTCGGATTCGCAGCGTACGTATCCAGCTCCTCGATGCCAGCCTCGGCGTAGTTGAGGTTGATCGTGACGTAACCGAACAACTCGGGGCGAGGCTGGATCGCTTCCGCCAGTATCCGATTCCCTTCTCGAAAGTCATAGACGATGGCCAAACTGGAAGAGACGATCGCCTTGTCAATGCCGTGTGCCTTGAGAACCGATACCATGTCCGGCGCGCCGAAAGCTGCCGCATCGGAAACGACCACTTGCCATAGTGGTTGTGAATATCGACGATCCTCATACGCCTCCCCCGATCAGCCGCTGCGCGTTGCCTTGAGGATCGCCTCCCCGCTCCTCGGCTTTAAGTCCGCGGCCTGGACGACGCGGAGGGCCGAGGCCTGATAGACCACCGGCGCGTGCGACCCGAATACCAGCCGTTCGGCGCCGAGGTGCGATACGGCTACCTCGACCGACCCCGGACCGATCAAGAGCCGCGTGCCCAGATAGACGTTCGGCACCTCGCCGGCCAGCGCCAGCGTGTCGGCGAGTTGGTACACGTGGGCCCCGGCCAGGATCACCGGCGTGCGCAAGCCTGTATCGGGCAGTACCGGCGAGACCGGACCGCCCACGACGATGACGGCTTGTGCCTCATCCAACATGGCGAGGATACGGCGAAGGCTCGGGCTGTCGAGCGGCCAACCCTGGTATCGGGAAAGAAACGAAAGATCCGGTTGCCCCCATCCACCCAGCGTTTGATCTCGGCGGCGGCATTCGTAAACTTGCGCGGTATCGAGGGTCGCCACCGGAACCAGGTTGGCATGACGGCTCGCCACCTCGGCCGTCCCCCCGGTTTCCCTCTTCGTCGTCGTACCATATGCCGCGTGCCGAACAAACCCAGGCCCGGGCGACGCCATGGCGCTGCATCAGCGTTTGCAGACGCTCCACACTGATATCGCAGCGTCGGGCGGGCCAGAACCCTACGATCGTATCGACGTCGACAATCATCGAATCTCATCTCCCACAGACCGCAAGAGCCCGAGCACCTGATCCGCGAGTCGTCGTAGGCATGCTCGGCCAGCAGCGTCGCGGTCGGCTCGTACCCTCCCTGGGCGAACGCCTCAGGCGGCACCACATAGCCAAAATCGGAACCAAAGCAGTACGCCGCGTTGATGAGCTGCGGCTGCCCTAACTGCTCACGCAGCATGTTGCCGAACTGTAAAAAGATCTCGCCGGGCATAAAGTTGAGAAACACATTTCCGACTTGCAGAGCCGCAGCCTGCGTGTGGAGCACGCCGTCGTGCGTCTTGCGCCAGGCCATGATCTTGCCCAGATCGCGCTGGAACGGCCGGCGCGGCTGAGCGCCGCCGGGTTTTTGCACCCGGTAGGCAGCAACCGCCTCGCGAGCTTGTCCAGCAACTCACCTTCGCCGGTAAGCCGTGGCGACACGCTCAGCCGGAGAGGATTCAGAACTGCCATACCCATGCTTTCGGTCGCCCGCCAACCTGCGGCCGCCTCGACCGTGGCGACGATCGCCGCCGCATAGCGTGAGCCGAGGCGCCACGCATCGCGGCTCGGTGGTCCTCGGGCAGGTACGAGTCGCTACTGACGTACTTGCCCGGGTTGATCTCTCCGCAGGTCCCGGTCAGGTGCAAGAGATGCAGCCCCGGAACATCCCCTTCGGCGATCGACATGCCCACGCCGGGGAAATCGCCGGTGGCGTACGCACCGCCGTCCCCGCCCGCGGACGTCGGATGACAGTTATAGTTCGTGATGCCGATCAGGTCGTTCGAATCCAGCACGTGAAAGAGCAGTAAACGCACGGTGGGATCGATGGGCCCTTCCGGATAACCGCGCAGCTCGGCGTTCGGGCGCGACTCCCTGAAGCGCACCTGGTTGCCCTCCCCCGGGACAGGCACGCGCCGGTTCGAGGCGATGCCCTGCGCCGCGGCCGTGGTGAAGCAGACCTCGGCCTCGCGGCAGGTCCGCAGCCGCCTGAGCCGAGGCGCGGACCAACCCATCTGCGACCAGCGCCCGGAATGCCCGGCTCGCATACTAATCCGCGAGGCCGTACGGCTCGAGCAGCGTCGATGTCTCCCAGTGGCTGTTGGCCGTCCGGTGGGTATGAATGATGTGCACGACTACGTTCGTGACCGGAACGCCGGTCCCTCGGCGATCGCCGCCACGAACTCGTCGCTATCTGCCGGATCCAGACCGATCAAATCGGCCGCCGCGATAACGACTTGCTGCCGACCGGCCTCGATATACACGGCACGTACAAAGATATCGTCCAGGACCCGGACGAGCTCCGCCTCCAGACCCAAGACGGTGGCGACGCCGCAGTGGCGGGGTGATGCGCGCTTTGCCGTAACCTACTTTCATAACCTCCTCTCCATGGACTACCACTCTGGCCGCACGCGTAGGGGCGGCGCTCCCCGTAGCGGCCTGGTGATGGCCAACACAGGCCGCTACGGGGAGCGGCCCCTACCGCTGTCCTGTACGCCTAAAATACGACCGGCATGTGGGTGCGCGCGGACTCGGTAACCGCCTCGGCGATCTTGACTGCGGTGACCGCTTCTTCCGGAGTGATCAGCGGCTGCTTGCCGTCGCGGACGCACGCCAGGAAATGCTTGACTTCGTCGATGAAATAGCCGCGGATTTCTCCGCCGATGCGCGGCAGGAACGAGATGCCGGGGAAATTCGTCCGCTCGTTGGTCGCGATCATCATACCCTGGTTCATGATCTCGATGTCAATGCGCCCGTCGCTCCCCTGAATCCACAGACGATGATCCGAGCTGTTGGGATGGCCGGGAGGAAGAATCCATCCCGTCTCGCAGGCGGCCAACACGCCGTTCTTGTACGTGATGAGGGCCATGTTGGTGTCTTCGACGTTGAACCCCATCTTTTTGAGCACGACGAACTGCGACTCGGAATAGACGCGGGTGGGCTCGCTGCCCGCCAGCCAGTCGGCGATGTCATAGTCGTGCACGCCCAGGAACATGGGGAGCGACGAGCGCCCCTTGAGTCGTTCCTGGGCGCCTGCGCCCGTTCAGCTTGCGCGTCTGGATGTACTGGATGGCGCCGATCTTGCCCTCGTCGACCGTCTGCTTGGCCAGCGTGTACTGGGTATTGAAACGCTGGACGTGGCCGACGAGCAGGACTTGCTTCGTCTTGTCCACCACGGCGGTGATCTTACGTGCGTCTGCGACGGTATCGGCGATCGGCTTTTCGAGGAGCACGCCCTTGCCCCTCTCCAAGCCGCCACCGTCGGCTCGACGTGCGTGTCCTCCGGCGTGGCAATGATGACCGCCTTGCACGTCCGGCCGCTATCAAGTCGTGATAGTCGGCGTAAAACGGAACGTTGAACATTTCCGCGGCGGACTTGCCGGCCGCCTCCACCACGTCGGAGACGCCGACCAGGTTCGCTTCCCACATTTGGGTGCAGATCTGCGCAAACGCCTTGCCCATCATACCCATGCCAATGACGCCAACGCCCAATGGGGTCCTGCTCATCGCTGCCTCCTTGATTGGCTCGTGCCAGAGATATCAGATCGTCTGATCCTGGATCCAGCCGCGGCTCATTCTCTTTTGGAGCGAGTCCGCCATGATGTTCGAAGCAAGGACGAGAACCGTCAGGAAAATGCCGGGAAAGAGACCGTACCACGCCGAGCGATAAAGAAAGGTGCCGGCCGTGTTGAGCATCTGTCCCCACGACGGGTGTGGGCGGCGTCACGCCGAGACCGAGGAAGCTCAGACCTGCCTCGAGCAAAACCGCCGTACTGGCGCTGATGGCCACCTGCGTCAGGACCGGCGGCAGGCAGCTCGGCAAAATGGCGCGCCGATGATGCGCCCGTCGGTCGCGCCGATCGAGCGCGTGGCCATGACGTATTCCTGAGCCTTGTGCTGCAAGGTACTGGCGCGCACCAATCGCGCGAACGAGGGAATGCTGACGACGATCACCGCGATCATGCCGTTCGTGGCGCCGGTGCCCAGCACCGCGATCAGGCTCATCGCCAGCACGATCGCCGGAAAGGCCAGCAGGGTATCGATCAACCGCATGATGAGCGGCGTCGACGACCCCGCCGAAATAGCCGGCTACCAGGCCGAGCGGGATGCCGAGGGCGCTGGCGACGACGACCACCATGGCCGCCGTCCCCACCGAGACGCGGGCCCCAAACACGACCCGGCTGAAGCAGATCGCGCCCGAATTCGTCGGTGCCGAAGAGGTGCGCGGCGGAGGGCGCTTGAAAGGTGTCGCCCAGCGACATTATCCAGCGGATCGTAGCTGGGAGACGACGGGCGCGGCCATCGCCATGATCACCAGGACAACAGGGCGGCGCCCGCGGCGATGCCCACCCAGTCGTGCCGCTTGGCGACGGGACGCGGCCGGGCAAGGGGCACCCGATTGGGGGTCTCTGCACTCCGGGCTGGTCGGGTCACTCTATGCCTCTCCCTCTAGCTTCGGCTGATCCGCGGGTCGACCACGCCGTAGAGCAGATCGGTCACCAGGTTCACCATCAAGATAGACGAGCACCGCCATCATGATCAGCGCCTGGACGATGCTATAGTCTCGCGTCAGCAGCGATTGGACGAGGAGGCGGCCGACGCCCGGCCAGTCGAAGATGGACTCGGTGATCACCGCGCCGCCGAGCAGGCTCCCGAAGTTCAGACCGAAGACCGTGACGACGGGAATCATGGCGTTGCGCAGCACGTGGCGGGTGATGACCACGCTCTGCGGCAGGCCCTTGCTGTGAGCCGTCCGGACATAGTCCTGGGTCAACGTCTCGAGAATCGACGACTTGATAAAGCGCGCCCATACGGCGGAAATGAAGACGCCGAGAGTCACCGCCGGCATGAGGATGTATTTGAAGCCCTCCCTGCGGGCTCTCGACAATGTCGGCGAAGCCCGAGGGCGGAAGCCACTTGAGCTGCAGCGCAAACACAGCACCAGCAAGATGCCGAGCCAGAAGCTGGGGATGCCCATGGCCAGGCTGTTGTAGAGCGTGATCACGCGGTCGGGCCATTTGCCGTTTTTGAGGGCCGACAGGATCCCGAGCGGAAAGGAGATGAGGGTCGCCACGATCAGCGCGGCGATCGGATAGCTCCACCGTTGCGGGCAGCTTCTTAAGGATGAGTTGGCTCACCGGAAAATCGTTGATGAAGGACTTGCCAAAGTCGCCGCGGAGCATGTTGCCGGCCCAGATGAGGTACTGGACGATAGATCGGCTGGTCGAGTCCCATCTTGAGACGCTCTGCCGCCATTTGCTGCGGCGTGACGTCGGTGCCCGAGCAGCACGAGCGCCGGATCGCCCGGGATCAGGCGGATCATGATGAAGACGATGATGGATACCAGGACGATGACAGGTATAACCTGGAGCAAGCGCCGCGTGATGTACGTGCCCATACCGGATCCCCCCGTCACGAGTGATACGACTCCATCAGGGATCGAACCGCCCGGAGATGGCGCCACCTCCGGGAGGCTGTCAACCATGGCAAGAGACGGCGGGCGAGCGTTCCGGCGGACGTCTCTACCAACGCTTGCGACGATCTACGCCTTGGTCACGCCCTCGAGACGCGGCTGATCGAACACGCCATAGGCGAAATTGCTCATGCTCTTCTGGAGCCCGTACAGCGTGAACCGGAAGGCGATCGGGCAGCGACCACATCTCGTCCATGAACGAGGCCACGGCCGGCTTGACTGGCTTCCTTCTGCTTCGGCAGGATCCAGCTGTGCGTCGGTGGCATTCAGCCCGTCCATCCAGTCCTTGGGCGGAACGCCGTTCGGCCAGCAGGTGTTGTTCACGAAGCGATAGAGCGAGCTGGCCGCGATGCGGGTCGGGAACCACTGCGTGCCGCCGGCGATGCTGATGTTGGCCTGGAAGGTCCCGGCCTGGACGATGGTGTTGTACTGCGTCGTGTCCATCGGGTTCAGGGTGACCGTGCAGCCGATCTTGGCGAGGCTGGCCTGGATGATCTGCCCCATCTGCAGCGTCTCCGGCGCGGCGTTGTTCGAGGGGATGGTGAACTGCGATGCCATTCGGGTAGCCGGCGGCCGTCAGGCGCTTCTTCGCCTCGTCGAGGTCGTACTTGTACATGCCCTCGTACTTGCGTGTCGTAGGCGACGCGAGAACTTCGGCCAGGGCAGGTCGATGGGGCTGGAAATGCCGAACAGCACGTTCTTGCAGATCGAATCCTTGTCGATGGCAAAGGCGATGGCCTGGCGAACCTCCTTCTTGTCGAAGGGCGGGTTCTTGGTGTTCATGGCAAAGTAGTAGAAGTTGGCCGCTTCCTGCGCCTTGATCACGTCGACCTTGCTGGCCAGGCGCTGGGCGTCGCTGGGGGCAGGCTCATGGCGATGTCGATGGTCCCGGCCTCCGAGCGCCGAGACCATGGTCGGCGGGTCCGCGAAGATCTTGATCCGCGCCGAGTCGAGCAGCGGCTTGCCCTGTGTTCCAGTAGTTGGGGAACTTGGTCAGCTCCAGGTAATCGTTGGGCACCCACTCCTTGGCGATGAAGGCGCCCGTGCCGCCCTCCTTGCCCTTGAGCGTGTCGAAGAGGGACGGCTTGAGCATCGACATGAAGCCCAGGGCGCTGATGATGTAGGCCGTCACCTGCTTGAAGGTGACGACCACGGAGTCGTTGCCGGCGGCGACGACGTCGGTGGCGTTCTGCCAGTTGGTGATACTGGTGGCTGCCGGTCTCGGCGCTCAGGGCGCGCTTGATCACCTTGACGACATCGTCGGGGGTGACGGTGCCGCCGTCGTGATACTGCACGCCGGAGCGAATCTTGAGCGTGAGCTTCAGGTTGTCGGCGCTCGTCGTCCACTCGGTGGCGATGGCCGCGATCGGGCTTGACCTGGTTGTCGAGCCGGACGAACTGGTCGTACACGTTCTCCATCATCGGGTAGTTGTTGAAGGACATGTAGAACGGGTCGAGGCTCGAAAGATCGCCAACGGTGCCCAGCACGACGCGGCCGCCCGCCTTGGCGACGGGAGCCGCGGTGGGTGCCACGGTCGCGGCGGTGGGGCTGAGGTGGCCACGACGGGTGCCGTGGTCGGCGGCGGGGGGAGCCCGGTCGGGACGGCGTCGGCGGAACGGCGCACGCCGCCAAAACGGAACCACCGAGGACCAGGCGTACCGGCGCTCACAAACTCCCTTCGGCTCATTCCGAGGGATTTCTGATCGATCGGCATTGTCTCCTCCTTCTGGAAGTACGAGTGTACCGAAGGTAGCCTAGCCGCCCACCACTCTCGAGGCTGTTGGCGACTGCCGGCTCCTCGCCCGCTCCGGACGGCTGGGCCCGAGCAAGCTGCAGCCACATGGTACCCTCATGATAGATCCCGCCTCCGCGCGCCTGCATGTCGAGCCGCCCGATCCGCCCCGGCAACGCGCGCGAGCCGCCTTCGCTCCCTGAGGTGCTTGATCACGCCGACGTACTTGTCCAGGTACTTTTGGTTGTACTCGTCGCCGCCAGGCGAATTCCCGCTCTTCCAGACCGGCGGATCGATGCCGCGCTGCAGCAGCAGGTCGATGGTCTCCACCACGATACACTCGATGGCAAAGGCAGTTGGCGATGGTCGAGACGGGGCCGACGCGCTCCGCAGAAGCCGGGCAAGTCGACGGCGGCATCGCCCATGGGACGTGGGTGTCGATGCAGAGGTCGACGAGCTCGTGCAGGTTCTTGCGCGACGGATGCCGCGAGGGATGGTCGGGCGCCAGCGCCAGGGCGATCTGCGGGGAGGTGAAGGCGATGGTCTTCAGCCCAGAGCTTCTTGCTCACCAGGGCCGTGTCGATGGTCGCCGAGTTGATTCCGTAGGCATTGACGATGACCATCACCTGGCCGGCTTTGAGTGCCGTAGGTCGCCAGGATCCCCGGCATGAAACCCGGCGTCCGCTCGATCGAGGTCGATCGCAGTACGCCCGGCGGGAGCGAAACGCCAGTCTCGAAGATGGGGTTGACAGGGACCAGACCGCCGGCGCGATAGAACATCTCCTCCGCGCCGATGAAGCTGTGACCGCCGCTGCCAAAGACATTGATGAGGTTGCCCCGGCGATCTGATCGGCAAGGATCGCGCGGCCGCGTTGATCTTGCCCTGTTCCTCCTTGAGGATCGTCTCGATGACCGCGCTGCCGCGGCCTGGTGGTACTTGGATGCTCCGACCATAACATCCTCCGATCATGCGAATGGCCCGCCGGGCGAGTCTACGGAATGATCTCGCGGAATGCGCGCCGCCGAATCGTGGTCCAGATGCAGGACGCGCGCTGGGTGCCTGCGCAGGATGCTGGCTGGGCAATCGGGCGGCACCGGGCCCAGTGAGCGCCTGCCGGACCGCCTCGGCTTTGAGACGCCCCGGAACGACGCACGAGAAGTACGGCGCCGACAGCAGGGTCGGGATGGTAGCGTCAGCGCGGATCTGGGGACCTGCTCGAGGGTGGCAAAGCAGCCGTCGTGGACCTGCTGCCGCCGGCTGGCTCGGCCAATGCACCACCTTGAGGACCGGCGGGGTCGCTCGAAGTCGGCAACGGGGGGTCGTTGAACGCGAGGTGGCCGTTCTCGCCGATGCCCGCGCACGTGATGTCGGGCGGCGACGGCCGTTGAGGCAGCGGCCGTATCGCCGCGATCTCGGCGGCGGGATCGGCCGGCGAGTCTCATGGTGTGCACCACGCCGGGGTGCACCGCGTGGAACAGCCGTTGCCGCAGAAAGAGCCCAAAGTTCTGCGGCGCGTCCGCCGGCAGGCCAAGGTACTCGTCCATCTGGAAGGCGGTGACGCGCTGCCAGTCCAGATGCCCCGGCTGCGACTGCCAGCGCCGCCAGGAACTCCTCCTGGGACGGGCGCGGCGCGAAGATCATGGCCACGCGGTCCGGCGTGGCGAGCCGTGGCGCATCTGCCGGCCACGGCCTCGGCGGCGGCCATCTCCAGAGCCGCGCGGACGCATGGTACACAATGACTGAGTCTGTCGCACGTTGAAATGGCGATACTGCGCCGTTTCCGGATCGCCCATGCCGCGACACCTCGACTTGACAGGAGTAGTCTGGTACGGAGGCGCCGGCCGCGTACTGTTCACGGGCCGGTGAGGCCTAGCCGCGTGCAGCAGTTCCTGGCCGGCGAAAAGAAGCGGTCGGTCACCATGGTCGCCGCCCCGATCGCCGCCGCGCGGAAACCCAGCGAGCTCGGGACGACGTCACGGCGGCCAGGGAATGGAGAAGGCCGTTGCCGGATCTCCTCCGGATCGGGTCCAGAAAGAGGCTCTCCGCGTCGAGCACCGACACCGCCCAGTATGACGACGTGCCGGGTTGACCACGTCGATGACGTTGGCGATGGCGATGCCCAGGTAGCCCGGCGGCCTCCCTGGACGACCTCAATGGCCAGGCCGTCGCCCTGGGCTGCACGCCTCGCAAGACCATCTCCCCGGAGATCGGTCTCGGGATCGCCCTGGGCCAGCTCCGCCGAGCAGGCTGGGACTGCCCTGTCTCACGTCTTCGATGGCCCGGACGCCGATGGCAGGAAGGCTGGACACGGTCTCGAGACACCCGCGGCTGCCGCACTTGCAGGGCGACCGTCCGGGATCACGGTCATGTGCCCGATCTCGCCGGCGCTGCCGCTGGTGCCTTCGTACAGCTTGCCGCCGAGGATGATGCCGCAGCCGATCCCCACCGCGACCGAAATGTACAGCAGGTTGGCCTTGCCCCGGCCGACGCCGTACCAGTATTCGCCCAGGGCGCCGGCGTTCTGCCGCTTGACCACCGTCACCGGTGTGCCCAGCCGTTCTTCCAGCAGGGAGCCCAGCGGCACGTCGGTCCAGCCGATGTTCTCGGCCCTGATCACGCGCCGCCGAGCCGCGTCCACCGGTCCGGAACGCCGACGCCGATGCCGAGCAGTGTGTCTCATCGTAGCGTCGAGCAGCTCGTCGACGGAGTCGGCCAGGCAATCAACGACGGCCGAGACGGAGAGCTCGCGCAGCGGCGTGCGCAACACGCTCAGCGGGTTGGCGTAGAGGTCGGTGAGCGCGGAGATGCATTCCCGGCCGGTGAGCTCGAGCCCGATGGAGAGATGTCTGGTTGCGTTCAAGCTGACCCGGGCCCGGGCGGCGACCGGCAGAAGCGACCTGGATGCCGGCGCCGTCTACGCGAATGAGACCATCATGCAAGAGCCCCTGGACGATAGTGGACACAGTGGCTTTGCCCAGACGAGTTTGCTTGGCGATCTCGTTAGCGAGATCCCGGGCTGGAGGCGCAACAGGTTGAGAACGCGTCGCGGGTTTTCACCGCTGGGGGGACCCCGCCACTCCACGTTTTTCGACCGTGATAGTCGCATATTTGTTCGGTTTTCGAACTTATTATAAGCCCACTTTCGCGCAATGTCAATGATTTTCTTTAAATTCAGGCCAATTATTTCTTTTTCCGTACCATTTGGCTCCGAAACTAAAAACCAGCCCCTTTTGTGGGGCTGGCTGCATACTCGGAACACACGTTTTGGGGTTTCGGGGTCTATTTGAGCAGCATCACGGCGTTCGTCAGGTCGTCCACCGATACCCCGGGTGACTGGACGTCGAGCGCCCGGTACACCTGGCCGATGCGCTCGCGTACGCCTCCGGTTCGAGCGCCGTGCCGCGTAGTCCGAGCTCGAGCGCCGCCGGGGCGAACTGGGGGAGCATGGTAAAATCCCCCGAAAGCGTCACATCGTCCACACGCCCGGCATGGAGGCGCGCCGTCACACGGACCAGCCCGCCCGGCGTCTTCGAAATTGGCTTCGGCGACACGCACGTCTTGATGGATCTTGATCCCCGCTTGGCGCAGGCCGCCCTTTTGAGACAGCCACTCATCCGTCACGAACTGCCTGTCCAATTCGTGCAGCAGCGCAAGCTCTGCCGGTGCCGGTTCGCCGCGCACGCTGCGGCGTCCAAGCGCAGCCTGGACCTGCTCCAGGTAAATCTTGGCGACGGCGTCGCGGTCCGGCGTGTGCCCGAGTTGGCGCGTCATCGTCGTCATGTATTCGTTGAGCGACTGGTAGATCTTGTCGCGCATTTTTTCCGACGAGACCTTGAGCACTCGCGACATCAGATTGAAATTGAAATCGAACATCAGCGAGCCGACGACGACTTGCGCCAGGCCCATTTGCGCTGCGCCCGTGCCGCCGATTTTCTTGCCCTGCACGTGAACGTCGTTGATGGGGCGATAGTTCGCCGGGATGCCCAGCGCCTGATATGTTTCGACCAGCGGCTTGACGTACAAGGCAAAGCGTTCGCCGACGTCATCGGGCAGCGCATCACGATGAAAAATCCACTGCGCAAACACCTGGTTCCGGTCGAGATACACCGCGCCGCCGCCCACTTCGCGCCGCACCATCGGCAAGCCATGCGCGCGGCAATACTCGACGTCTACTTCTTTTTCGAGCTCCTGGTGAAAGCCGATGCAGACATACGGATCAGTCGGCGCGACGAGAATGATCGTGTCGGGCGAGTTCTCGTCCAGCGCATAGGCGACGGCATGATAGATCGTCTGTGAGCGAATCGGCGGAACCAGTCCCAGATCGAGCAGGCGAATGGCGTCCATACATTTCCTCATACAAAGAGAAATGCGCCACAGAACCACACGGAAACACACGGAAGGGAAGCAGAGGTAAACAGGCAGACAGGTAAACAGGTAGACAGGTAGACAGGTGGATAAGAAAACGACACAGCCGCGTACCCGCGGGCTTGTTTACCTGTTTCCCTGTGTACCTGTTTACTTGTTTACGATTTCCCATCTTCCGTGTGATTCTGTGGCGCTCTCTGCTATTCTCCGATGGGTGGCCGAGCGCCGTCAGGGATCGGCGACACGTACGGCATGATTTGCGTCCGCGCCGCGAACTCGTCCCGCGCCTTGCGCACCAGCTCCGGCCGGCGCATGAACTCGACGGCCGCCGCGGAGAGGGCCTGCGCCGCGTAGATCATTCCCTTGTGCCCGATCCCCATCCCCGACTGTGCGACGATCTGCCAGGAGTGCCCGGGCGTCCCCCAGCGCTTGGCACGCGGTGAGGACTTGGCCCGTCGGCGTGACCCAACTGACGTCCCCGACGTCCGTGCTTCCAGGCGTCGCTGGAGCCGACGCCCGCCTGGGCTTGACGCCGGTCGTGGAGCGCCAGTTCGCGCAGCAGCGCCCTTGCCGCCTGAACGTCCACTTCCACTCGGCCGGCCGATTCGTCCGGGCTGGCGCGCAAGGTCGCCTGGATCGCGCGGGCGAACGCGGTGCTCCGCCGATGGAAACCAGGCGCGCCGATCTCGATCAGCTTGCGCTCGAGCACTTGCGCGATGGTGTCGTTGATCAAGACATTCGAGACGGCGCTGTGAAAGCGGACCTCGAATTCGGTGCCGGTCATGAGCGCCGCGCCGCGCGCCACGTCCGTGACCCGGTCGGAGATTTCTCGCACCTGATCCGAGCGGGGCGCGCGAATCTGGTAAAGCGACTCGGCTTGGGCAGGGACGATGTTGGGCGCCTCGCCGCCGTTGGTAATGATATAATGAATACGCGCTTCCGGGTTGATGTGCTCGCGCAAGTAATTGACGCCCACATTCATGAGCTCGACCGCATCCAGCGCGGCTCCGCCCGTTATAGGGATCGAAGGCGGCATGCGCCGACCGGCCGTGAAAGCTGAAATGCGCCATCCAGCGCGCGAGGTCGCTCGAATCGACCACGCCGTTGAGCGTGTCCGGGTGCCAGGTGAGGCTGAGGTCGACGCCTTGAAACACTCCCGGCTTTGACCATAAAGGCCTTGCCGGCGCCAATTTCCTCTGCCGGACAGCCGTAGTGAGCGGAGCGTCCCCGCGGACGTCGCCCGCCCGGATGGCTTCTTGGACGGCCAGGGCGGCCGCTAGCACCCCCACTCCCAGGAGATTGTGACCGCAACCGTGCCCGTTCCCGTTGGGCTTGAGCGGGCCGCGCGAGGCGGTCCGGTCCTGGCTCAGTCCCGGCAAGGCGTCGTATTCGCCGAGCAGGGCGATCGTTGGGCTCTTGGTGCCAAAGGTGGCGACGAACGCCGTCGGTATGCCGGCCAGCGAGCGCTCGACGGCAAACCCGGCGCACTCGAGTGCGTCCGCCAATAGCGCGGCCGACCGCACCTCGGCGTACCGCGTCTCGGCGAATTCCCAGATGGCGTCCGCCATCGCCGCAAACCGGTCGCGGTTGGCATCGATCCATCGTACCGTATCCATAACCCGACTCCTCGATTAATAACACCGACTAGGATTCCGATCAATGGGAGTGGCACCCTGATCGCACAAAAGAAAGGACCAAAACGCAGATTGCGGGAACCACGCCAGTCCCGCAACCTGCGCAAGTGCATGACAACCGGACTACATGACCAGGCTCATGACCGCTTTCTGGACGTGCAAGCGGTTCTCGGCTTCGTCGAATGCCGCCGAGGTCCAGCCCGTGCCGCTCGTCTTGTCGATCACGTCGTTGGCGACCTCATAACCGCGGTCGCACGGCAGGCAGTGCAGATCGATCGCGTTCTTCGCCGCCAGCTCCATTGTCTTGGTCGTGCAGATCCAGTCCTTGTGCTGGTCAAAGATCGCTTGCGTCGTTTTCGATCGGACTGGCCTATCGGCGCCTGGAAGATGGGCGTCGCGCACCATGCCTT
>CAWJAA010000008.1:0-45699 GCA_963840615.1 Terriglobia bacterium | reverse complement strand
GTCGGGACGGGCAGATTTGAACTGCCGACCCCTCGCACCCCAAGCGAGTGCTCTACCAGGCTGAGCCACGTCCCGACTGGAAGGAAACCGCCCGCGTGCTGCGGCGGTGGGGTTGACTTTTGGATTTTACACTACCTCGACCGGTTTGCGCTGTCTCCCATTCCCGATTCTGTTCGCCACCGGCCCGCAGGTACCGGACTCCGCCGCCAGGCATGGCCGCGCCGGCCATCCAACCAGCTATGTAATATTTACAGGTATGTTCTTTTAGCTATAGCAACAATAAACACGTTCGTTCTTATATTCTCTTGTAGCTAACATTTAACAGCAGGGCGCCTCTGCTGCCCGCTGCTGCGTTTCAATATCCCGATGGCGTTTGGGTCGCCCATGGGCGCGATCGCTGCCCAGCGGCCCTGCAAACGCAGTGGCGGGGCATTCTACGAGCCGACCTCTCCCCATCTCGCCCGCCCGCTCATGACCCGGGTCTACTGAATAGCTTATAGTTGATTTTTGCAACACTTTTTCCCAGAGGCGGAAATTTACCGCTTGGACGAGCGTCGCTTGCGAGCCGGTTGCGGCTTTTCCTCGAACACCGCGAACTGGATTTTCTTTTCCACGGGATCGATGCGATCGACCAGCACCCGGATCTTCTGTCCCAAACCGTAGGTTTTGTGGCTGCGCTGTCCGATGATCTCGCGCGTGTTCTCGTGATAGATGTAGCGGTCGTCGGTCAGAGTGGCTGAGCGGGACGAGGCCTTCGACAAAAAGATCGATGAGTTCCACGAAGAAGCCGAACTTGGTCACGCTGATGATGAGCCCGTCGAAGTCATTCCCCACCTGATCTTCCATGAACTTGGCTTTCTTCCATTCCATGAGTTCGCGCTCGGCTTCATCGGCGCGGCGCTCGGCCTGGCTCGACTCTTCGGCGATTTCGTGCAGCACTTCGAGGGAGATCGGGCCTCCTGCAGGTTCGATAGCCTCGCGCTCGCGGCGCTTGGACCATGGGGAGGGAGCATGGCCGCTTCCGGCAGACGCGGGCGAGGACGCCCGCGCCACACGGGTCTTCTTGCATGACTTCTTTCAGAATGCGGTGCACGATCAGGTCGGGATAGCGGCGGATGGGCGAAGTGAAATGGGTGTAAGTGGTTGCGGCCAGCGCGAAGTGTCCGCAGGTTCTCTTCCGAGTAACGCGCTTGCTTGAGGGAGCGCAGCATCAGGTACGACAGGATGCGTTCTTCCGGCTTGCCGGCAATTTTCTCGGTGAGTTTCTGATACATGCGCGGCGTCAGGTGCACTTCTTTGGGAATCTCGATGGCCGGTGTGCGCTTGCCGCTGCCATAGTTGGCGCGGCGGTCGGTCTTGAGTTGAATGCGTTCGATGGGCAAGGCTCCCACGCCCAGCGAGTAACCGAAGGTGGCGGCGATGACTTCAAAATCGTAGACACGTTTGGCGTCGGGCTTCTCGTGCACGCGATAGAGCGACGCGATGCGTTTTCTTTCCAGGTGCCCGGCCACGGTTTCGTTGGCCGAAAGCATGAACTCTTCAATCAGGCGGTGAGCCAGGTTGCGCTCGGAGCGGGTAATGCTCTTCATCATCCCGTTTTCGTCGAATTCGATGACCGGCTCGGGAAGGTCGAAATCGATGGAGCCGCGGCGTTCGCGCTTGCGATTCAGGATCAGGGCCAGATCGCGCATCCTTTCGAACTGTTCGACCAGCGGAGCGTAACGCTTGCGGGCGGTGGCATCGCCTTCAATCACGGCATGGACGTCGGTGTAGGTCATGCGCTCGGCAGAGCGGATGATGCCTTCGGAGAGTTCGTAGCCCAGAATCTCGCCGCGATGGTCAATCTCCATGACACAGGAGAGCACTAAGCGGTCGAGATGCGGACGCAGGCTGCAAATGTCGGTCGAAAGCTCGAGCGGCAGCATGGGCACGGCGCGGTCGGGGAAATAGACGCTGGTGCCGCGCAGCCGGGCTTCCTGATCGAGCGGCGAGCCTTCGGTGACGTAGTGAGCAACGTCGGCAATGTGGACTTGCAGTTCGTAGTTGCCGTTTTCCAGCCGGCTCACGGTAACGGCGTCGTCGAAGTCGCGGGCGGTTTCACCGTCAATGGTGACAATGGGCAAGTGGCGGAAGTCACGCCGCTTATGCACTTCGCGGGCGGGAATCGTGGGGTCGGCATCCTGCGCCTGGTTCAGTACTTCGGCGGGAAAACGATGTGGCAGGTGGAATTTGCGGATGATGATTTCGACGTCGACACCGAAATCGTCTGCATAGCCGAGAATCTCGACCACGCGTCCCCTGGGATTCTGCGTGGCCGAAGGCCATTCGGTGATTTCGACGTCGACCACGACGTTTTCCAGGTCGTCCCAGTTGGGGCGGCGTGAAGCTTCTTCGCCGAGCACGCGGTGGGGAGTCTTGCCGGTACGGGTAGCAGCGGGATTCGTGGTGCTGCGCGCCAGATCCCTCGCTTCGCTCGGGATGACGTCCGCTTTTTGGGTTTGCGGCACCTCCAGGCCCGGCGGGATCATGATCTCCTGGGCGATTTTTTGATCGATGGGAGTGACGTAGTTGTGGCGGCCGTAGTGGAAGGTGCCGACCACGGTGGCATGGGCGCGGTGCAGGGGACGGACGATGCGGCCCTCGGCGCGGCCATCGGGACGGACGGCGCTGACTTCGACCAGCACGCGGTCTCCGTGCATGGCGTTGCCGACGGCGGGCGGGGGAATGAAAATGTCGCCGCTGAGCCTGGCTTTCAGGCGTTCGTCGAGCGAACTGGCATCGGGAATGACAAAACCGAAGCCGTCGCGATGCATGCTGAGACGGCCCACGATCAGGTTGCGTCCGGCAGCGGCTTGCGGGATCGCATAGCGGTCGGAATCGACCTGGAGAAGCTGGCCACCGGCGACCAGGCGCGCCAACCGTTCCGAAAGTTCGCGGCGCTGGTTGCCGTGCAGTCCCATCTCACGCACCAGTTGCTTGAATCCGGCGGTGTGCTTGGGCTGGCGCTCGATTTTCTTGAGGATGTCGGAATCAGTAGGCATGTGTGCGGCTCTGCGCTCTTAGCTTAAACCAAGAGGCTTTCACCACAGAGGCACAGAGTCACAGAGAAAACCTTAAGGAAGAAAAACCGGGGCGTTGCGGGTGGTCTTTAGCTTCTGGCATTTGACTGCGTGGGTGGACTTTTCTTGATTGGTTGTCGGCCTGCTTCCGGGGTGGATTTTTCGGGCTGAGGGCAAGAATTACCTGAGGCGAGCGGCGAAAGCATGTCCTTCTGGGCTGCCCTTTCGCGTAGGGAAAAAGGCTGGATTTCCCTTGCTTCGAATGATTTCCACAGGTTGAATGCGGGTTGGCGGGAGTAGAATGCGAAGTGGTCACCGAAATGCGGCTTTGACCTTGATCCATCCTAAAAAGGAAAGGAATTTTTGCCCATGTGGAAGCCCACAAATCAGCCTACGACTCCAAGCCGGCCAGGTGAGCCGGAGCGTCCGACCGCCGTTCCCACGCCTGCTCCATCGAGCATGAGCAGCGAACCGGTGGCGACGGCGCCACGAGTAACGGCGACCAGCACCAGCACGGCGACCGCGGATCAGGCGACGATCGGGAAATCGCTGGTGATCAAGGGAGAAGTGACCGGCAGCGAGTCGCTTTATATTGATGGCCGGGTGGAAGGCTCGATCAACCTGTCGGGCAACCGGGTAACGGTAGGCCGCAATGGAGTGGTCGCAGCCAACATCAATGCGCGCGAGATCGTGGTGCTGGGCAAAGTGCGCGGCAATCTGACGGCCAGCGATCGGGTGGATATCCGCAGCGACGGCTCGCTCACCGGCGACGTGGTGGCGGCCCGCATCTCGATTGAAGACGGCGCGTTCTTCAAGGGCGGCATTGATATTCGCAAAGCCGGCCAGAAGGTAAATGGAGCCGAGGAAACCAAGAGTTCCTCGACCACGGCTCCGGTGGAAGCGGCAGCGGCGCGGGCCTAGAAACCCGGGCTTTCGGCTCTGGGCTCCAGGATTTGGCGGCGGAGGCTTCTCTTGCGAGAGGCAGCCGCCGTTTTTGTTTTTGCCGGGTAGGCCTTTCACCACAGAGACACAGAGACACAGAGTCACAGAGAAAACCTGAAATAAAAAAACCCGCTGAGCGAAACTGGACGTCATGCCCGGACCTTGCGGGGGACCTGGCGTGTGGTTCCCGCGAACCAAGGGCTGCGGCGCGGCGCGCGAGATCCTTCGCCCTTGCGGCCTCAGATGACGTCGGGTTAGGGGTTCAGCTGGACGGGCGGGGGCGCCCGTCGCTCCCATTGCCGTTTACGGTTCGATGCCGGGACTTACGGCGCTTTCGGCTTCGGCTACGCGGGGGTACGACGTGGGTTTGCGGCGGCGCAGGTCGCCGGGTAATTTGGATTTCGTGATCCATAATCCCGCGGCGACGGCAGCGGCCCAGGTGATGGTAATCAGCCCCAGCGCTTTCAGGTCGGCGGTACGGCTGTTGCTTGCGATCACCAGCTTGGCCACTTCAAAGCTCAGCACTCCGGCGATGCAGGCGGTGAGTCCTGCCTTGGCGACTTCTCCCCATTGCAACTGATCGATGGGAACCAGCTTGCGCCAATGGAGCAGAACGGCGAGGGCGAGGGTATTGGCGACGATGCCCACGTCGGAAGCGATGGCCAGGCCTACGGTCGAGAGCCCATGGTAAAGAGAGGCGTAGATGGGCAGCGACGCCAGCGTGATCAAGCTGCTGGCGATCATGGGGGTGAGGGTGTTGCCGGCGGCATAGAAGGCGCGCGAGTAGAGTCCCTGGGCCGACCAGAAGGCGAGCGAGAACGAGAACCAGAAAAAATAAATCGCGGTTTCCTGCGAGTCGTGGAAGAGGAAGTGTCCGCGGCGGTAGACCAGGTCGATCAGCGGCAGCGAGGCCGCCATCATGAAACTGGAAGCCAGCAGCGAGGCGGCGATGATGCGGTAGACGGATCCGTTGACGGTGTCGGCAAATTCCTTCAGCCGCTTTTCCCCGAACAACTTGGCAAAGAAAGGCAAAGAAGCCTGGCTGGTGGCTTGTCCGAGAACGGCGATGGGCACGGCGAACAGGCGCTTGGCATAGTTGAGGCGAGTGATGTCGCCGACTGCTCCCGAAGCGAAGTAGCGCAGGATCCAGTCATCGGCGGTGACCAGCGAGACCCCCAGCATGAGCGGGATGGAGAGTCGCACCCACTCGCGGAAGGCGGGATTCTTCGTGTCAAAGGAGATGCTGTAGCCGGTCCCGATGCGCGCCGCGCCGATGGCGTTGACCAGGAACGGGCCGAGGAAGCTTCCGGCGAGGGCGCCGTAGGCGAGCGATGAGATGCCATATCGGCGTGAGCCGATGATTCCGCCGGCGATGATGGCGACGTTGTAGAGCAGAGGCCCGAAGGCGGGCAGCAGGAACAGGCGGCGCGAGAGCAGGACGGCGGAAACCACTCCGCCGACGTAGAAGAAGATCTGCGCAGGCAGCAGGATGCGCGTCAGGTGTACGCAGAGGTCGAGTTGTTCGGGATTGAACCCGCTGAACAGGTGGCGCTCGATCTGCGGGGTAAAGATTTCGGCGATAACCACGCCGATCGAGAGCACCACCGTCATCACCGTGATGATGACGGAAAAGGTCTTCTGCGCTTCTTCCTCTTTGTTCTGCGCAAGGAAGCGGGTGTAGATGGAAATGAAGGTGATGGAGGCGGTGCCTCCGGCCACGATGTAGTTCAGCCAGTCAGGGATGGTGAATCCCGCGACGTAAGCATCAGTGGCGGGACCGGCGCCGAAGGCGTAAGCGATGTAGGCTTCGCGGACATATCCGATGACGCGCGAGAGCATGATGGCCGACATCAGCAGGAGCGTGGCGGAGAAGGCGCTGTGCTGGTGGGAGGGGCGGAAGAGACGGAGGATTCTCGACGTCAGGGTGGGGGTGGAAGTCTCCATCGCTGATGGGATTCTACACGGGGGAAAGTGTCATTTCAGAATGTAGATTTTTGATTGCAGAATAAACTTGCACCCTCGAAGTTTTGCCATTCCGAGCAACGCGAGGAATCGGCAGTTTGCCGGCGCAGGCAAAAAGCAGATCCTTCGCTTTGCTCAGGATGACAAGGCCATATTTGAAGGCGAGGTTCGTCCTGTGGCTCACTGCGAGGTTTTGACAGCCCCTCGGGGACGCCGGATAATCCAAATTGTGGCTGACACTTCTACCATTCACGATTCCAGTGCCATTCTGAAACGGTCGTTTCGCAAGGCGTTTCCTCCAGCGGTGCGTGGGGAGGGCATCTATGTGTGGGATGCCTCAGGGAAGAGGTATCTGGATTTCTCGGGATCGGCGGCGGTGAACTTCATTGGGCATGGCGTGGCCGAGATCCCTGACGCGATGATCAAGCAGGCGCGGCAGTTGGAATTTGTTCATACCAGCCAGTTCACGACTCCGGTGGCGGAGGAGTACGCGCGGGAGTTGATCGAATTTGCCGGAGAGCATTTTCGCGGTGGAGCAGTGTTTTTCACCTGCGGCGGCTCGGAGGCGGTGGAGAGCGCGCTGAAACTGGCGCGCCAGTACCAGGTGGAAATTGGGCAGACGCCGCGTTACCAGGTGTTGAGCCGCAGCCAGAGTTATCACGGGGCGACGCTGGGTGCGCTGTCAGTTTCGGGGAATAAAAAGCGGCGCCAGATCTACTTGCCGATGGTGCGCGAGTTCGCGCACGTGGGGATTCCCTACTGCTATCGCTGTGCCTACGACTGCACCGACGGATGCATGAATTGCGGGCAGCAGTATGCGGCGGAACTGGAGCGGGCGATTGTCGCGGCGGAGGGCGAGGCGGCGGCGTTTATTTTCGAGCCGGTCAGCGGAGCGACGCTGGGGGCGGTGCTGCCCCCGCAGGGATATTTGAACAGCGTCCAAGATGTTTGCCGGAAACACGGCGTACTGCTGATTGCCGATGAAGTGATGACCGGCATGGGCCGCACTGGGCGGAACTTCGCAGTGGAACACTGGGGCGTGAAGCCCGACATCATGGTGACGGCCAAAGGCATGTCGAGCGGGTACGCGCCGTTGGGCGCGGTGATCGCGACGCAAAAAGTGGTGGACGCGATTGCATCCGGGTCAGGAGCGTTCCTGCACGGGTTCACCTACAACGCGCATCCCATTTCGGTGGCGGCGGGGCGGGCGGTGTTGGGATATTTGCAGCGGCATCGCCTGGTGGAAGCAGCGGATTCGGAGCGGGCCGGTTCGGCGGGGTCTTGGATGCGCACGGCGCTCGATGGTTTACGGGAGTTGAAAGCTGTGGGCGATGTGCGCGGGATTGGACTGCTGTGGGGCGTAGAGTTTGTCGCCGAGCAATCGAGCAAGCGGCCGTTCCCTGCCGAAAAGAATTTTTCCGGACGAGTTGGGATGGCGGCGGCGAAACGCGGGCTGCTGGTATATCCGCATGCAGGGTTCGGTGGATGGGACGGCCGGGGATCATTTGCTGCTTGCGCCTCCGGCGGTGATTACCGAGGAACAGATTGCCTGGGCGGCCGGGCAATTGGGTGAGGCGATTCAAGAAGCAAGTACTCAGACCTAAGGCGTCGGTTTGGACGCCAGACGGGCGAGGGCGCCCGTCTCTCCCACTGCACGTCGTCTTCTGAAGTTATCCATCATTTTATCTTATTCATTTAAAGCAGCTTAACTGATGATCTCTGCTTGAGGCTGATTTTACCCGCGGTGCATTGCGAGGTCGGCGGACTTGCGCGCAAATTGGGCGTGAGAGGGAGATCTTATGGCCAGTGCTTTGATTGAATATTGCGAGCAATCGAATCCGGGGGTACTGCGGGAGATGCGAATTGCCACGCCTTTTCAAGACGCCAAGCGGGTGCATGGGAGCCTCACGGCCGGGGCGGAAAAGCGGGCACTGGTATGGATGGCGGAGCGGACTCCGTTGTGGATTGGCCCGGACATTCTTACCCTGCTCGGTTTCATCGGACAAGTGATGGCGGGAGTGAGTTATGCGCTGGCGCGCTATCACCGCTACTGGCTGGTGGTGGGGATCGGGTTTCTGGCGTTGAACTGGCTGGGCGACAGTCTGGACGGAACCTTGGCGCGAGTGCGGCAGCAGCCGCGGCCGCGATACGGCTTTTATGTGGACCACATGATCGACAGCTTCGGAGCGGTATGCATGATGGGTGGACTGGCGCTGTCAGGGTATATGCATCCGCCTGTTGCGATTGGGTTGCTGATCGCGTTTCTGCTGCTGTCGATTCAGTCGTACCTGGCGACTTACACAATGGGAGAGTTCCATCTTTCGTTCTGGAAGTTTGGTCCGACGGAGTTGCGCATTCTGCTGGCGGCGGGCAACCTGGCGCTGCTGAAGTGGCCGGTGGTGTTGCAGCATCGCTATCGTCTGTTCGATATCGGCGGAGCGATTGGATTGATCGGCATGACGGCGATGCTGATCTTCATCACCGCGCGCAACATTTACCGGCTTTACCAGGAAGAGAGGATCGGATGAAGTGGCGGGAGATGGGCGTGCGCTGGCTGAAGTTCAACGCCGTGGGTGGAGTCGGCATCCTGGTGCAACTGGTGGTGCTGGCAGTGTTGAAGAGCGGGCTGCATCTGGACTATCTCTTCGCGACCGGACTGGCAGTGGAGGCGGCGGTGATTCATAACTTTGTGTGGCACGAAAGATTCACCTGGGCGGATCGTGCGGGTGACAGCTGGATGCGATTTGTGAAATTCAATCTGACTACCGGGTTACTTTCGATTGTGGGGAACCTGGTGTTGATGCGCGCCTTGGTGGGCTGGGCGGGAGTGAATTACCTGGTGGCGAATGGGATCACGATTGCGGCGTGTTCGGTGGTGAATTTTGTGGTGAGTGATCGGGTGGTGTTCAGCAGCTAGCAAAGACGCAGCTGAGCTGTCGCCTCTAAAAACGGGAGTGTAGCAGCATCCATCCCGCCCTTCCCTAGACCTCATCCCGAGCCTCGCGACGGATCTTGCGCGTGGAGTTCACGAGCCAGAGTCGAGACGCTGCACGCCAGATCCTTCGCCCGATCGGGCTCAGGATGACGTCTGTAAATTGGCAAAAGGCAGGTACGCGGCCGGCGGGACGCTGGGGCTACGGCTGTTCGCGCTGGCGTTCTACCGACCAGATGTCTTCGGGCTTTTGCTCGAAGGGGTAGACGTGGACCATCCAGCCGAAGATCTGGGGCATGAATTTGCCGCCTTCGGCGTCGCAGGCGTCTTTGGTGGTGATGGAACCGGCCAAGCCGAACTTCGGATTCGGTCCCCATATCTCTCTTTTCCTGTCGTCGGGCGGCATGCACATGTTGATGTGCGCATGCCACTGAGCGACGCTGAGAGGAATGCGGCTGTTCAGGTCGTCTTCGGTGGCGTTCTTGGGAGCTGTGTACATAACGCCGATCAAGCTGTAGCCGTCGCCTTGCTTTTCGTAGAGCAGCGAGGTGGGATGATCGGGATTCAGGTGCAGGCCGGCTTCGAAACCATACCAGTAGTTAGTAAAGTGATATTGCCTTTGCGGCAGGTTGGGAAGAAAGATCTTGTAGCCGTCGGCGAGGGCGACGCGGTAGTCTTTGTATTTTTCCGCGACCTTGCGGGCGGCTTCGACGATCTGCTGGGCTTTCTCTTCGTCTCCGGGCTTGGGATCGCGCAGGGCCGTCATTTTCATGTGCGGGCCCATATCCATGTGATGGCCTTGCATGGCCTGCATCGCGTGGGCGCTGCCGTCGCCCATTCCCGCCATTTCATGCAGGTCAGAGGTGGTCATTCTTGATGCGTCATGAGCAGACATATCCATCCCCTGCATGCGGTCGGAAGGTTTCTGGTCCTGCGCCATGGCTGAGGAGACGGTCAGCAGGACAGCGAGAGAAGCAGCGGCCAGAATGTGTGTCTTCATGAAGTGACCCCAGTTGTTATAACCCTGAACGAAGCCGGGTGTTTCTGCAACGAAAGAGCCATTCCCCACGGTTACGGGAGTAATAACTTACGCGCTTTGTGAGACTTGCGGGGCAGGTGCCAGACCGAGAGCGGCGAGCAGTGTGGCGGCGGCCTCGGAGCCGGAACGCACGCAGTCGGGAACGCCGATGCCGCGATATCCATTGCCGGCGAGGGCGAGGCCGGGCAGGCGCTGGCGGAGGCGATCGATACGTTCCAGGCGCTCGAGATGTCCGACGCCATACTGGGCCATGGCGCCCTTCCATTTGTAAATGCGGGCGAACTGCGGTTCGGCGGTGAGGCCGAGAATCTCATGGAGTTCACGGCGGGCCGTGGCCAGGATTTCTTCGTCAGACAACTGGAGGACGGCTTCATCGCGCGCGCCGCCGAGGAAGCAACGAATCAGGGCGCGGTCCTGGGGAGCGCGGTGCGGGAACTTGTTGTGGACAAAGGTGGCGGCCAGCATGCGCTTGCCTTCGCTGCGAGGCACCAGGAATCCGAAACCCGGCGGCAGCGAGGAGCGGACTTTCTGGTCGTAACCGAGAGTGAGCGTCACCGAGGAACTGTAATGGATGCTGCGCAACTCCTGGGCCAGATCGGCGCTGGCGATTTCGAGAAGCGTGGCGGCGGCTTGGGTAGGAGTGGCGACCAGGACGGCATCGAACTGATCCGTGCCATATCCCGCGGAGATCAACCATCCGCCGTTCTGCGGCTGAATCGACTGTACGGGCGTGTGGGAACGGAGCGCAGTTGCGGTGAGTCGAGCGAGTACGGCATCGACCAGTTGCTGCATTCCATCTTTGAGTGAAGTGAACAGTGGACGCGGCGGGCCCTTGGCGGCGTGCGCCATTTTCCTGCGCGCCGACAACATGGCGCGGCCCAGGCTGCCATGTCTGGCTTCCATCTCGTAGAAACGTGGCAGAACGGCGCGCACGCTGAGCTGCGAGGCTTCGCCTCCGTAGACACCGGAGAGCAGCGGATCGGCGAGGCGGTCGACCATTTCCGGACCGTAATGACGGGCGACGAGGTCGGCTACGGTCTCGTCTCCATCGGCCTGGTGTGGAGGGTGGAACCATTCCCGCGCCATGCGCAGCTTGGTGCCGAACGAGAACAGGGGCGAGAAAACCGTGGGCAGGATCTTGGTGGGCACCATGAACATCAGGCCATCGGGCATGACCGTCAATTTGCGTTGGGCGAGGATGTAGGTCTTGCGGTCGGCATCGTTCGAGCCGATCAGTTGATCGCCCAGTCCGACCTGGCGGCAGAGATCGGAGGCCCAGGGTTTTTCGGTGAGGAACGAGTCGGGGCCGGCTTCGATGAGGCATCCGTCGACATGATCGGTGACCAGGACGCCGCCCAGGCGCGGGGAGGATTCGAACAAGACATACTCGACCGCGACGCCCGCGCGGCGCTTCTCTTCGAGAGCGAAGGCGGCGGAGAGTCCGGAGATGCCGCCGCCGATGATGGCGATGCGTTTCATGTCTAAGCCTTCAGCAATCCGCTGTCAGCATTCAGCTAAAACCCCGGTCATCGCTTTCGCGACTGGACAGCCGAGGCGGCTGTCGCTACGTGAGTCGTTTTCTTGCCAGGTCGGCCAGGGCTTGGGTTAATAGCGGCGAGCCGTTGAGCGATTCGGCGCGCCACAACTGCATGCCTTCTTTTTCTGCGAATTGCCTGAAACCGATATCAATATCGTAGAGCACTTCGACGTGATCGCACAGGAAACCGATAGGCTGGATGAACACGGCGCGGTGTCCTTTTCCCTTCAGGGCACGAATCGTGTCTTCCACCGTGGGTCCCAGCCACGCGCCGCCCGACATGCCCTGGCTCTGGAAAGCGAAGGTCCAGTCCGCAGACGCGAGGGAAGCCTGTTGAGCGACCAGGGCAGCGGTTTCTTTCGATTGCGCTTCATAAGGATCGCCCTCGGTGATGGTGCGCTGGGGAACGCTGTGCGCGGTGAAGATGATGGGGACTTTGGCTGCGGCTTCCAGACAAGCCTTTTTCCAGCCGGCCAGCAGTTTTTCAGCGAAAGCTTTGATCAGGAGAGGATGGTCGTGCCAGGACTCGACGAAGTCGACCGCGAATGTGTGCTCTTCTTTCGCGAGCGAGGCACGGTAGAGGCCAACGCTGGTGCGGGAATTCTGCGGGGCGAGGCAGATAGCGACCGCGCGTGTGATGCCTGCGGAGGTCATGGCGCGAACCGCATCGGCGATCAACGGCTTCCAATTGCGCATGCCGACATGGACAGGCAGGCCGAGGTCACGTGCCAGCAGGTCGCGCTGTTCGAGGGTCCAGCAAGTGAGCGGGGAGGAGCCGATCAATCCATAGCGGTGTTTCACCTCGTCGATCACATGCGGGGGGAGTGGGCGTCCGCCGGTGATTTGCAGAAGAAACTCCGGGACGTCGTCGACCCGGTCGGGGCTGCCGTGGGCGAGGAGGAGGACGGCGGTTCTATCGCTGGACACAATGAAGCTCCAATGTGGTTAAAGCTTGTCCCCATGATTCTGCTCTAGGGCTGAGCTTTCATTTTCGTCGAATGCTGTTGCACGAACCGGGCCAGGGATTTCACATTTTCCACCGGCGTTTCGGGCAGGATGCCGTGGCCGAGATTAAAGATGTGGCCGGGGCGTCCGGCGGCGCGCTGCAGGATGTCTTGGGCGCGAGCCTTCAATTCTTTCCATTCGGCAAAGAGCAGAACCGGGTCGAGGTTGCCCTGTATGGCATGTTTCGTCCCAACGGTCTTCCAGCCATCGTCGAGCGGGATGCGCCAGTCGAGTCCGATGACTTCGGCTCCGGTTTCACTCATCGAAGGCAGCAAGGTGGCGCTGTCGGTGCCGAAATAAATGATGGGGACGCCGGTTTTTTGCAGGGCCCTCACCAGTTCGGTGGTGCGCGGAAGCACGTAGCGGCGATAGTCTTCAACGCTGAGGCAGCCGACCCAGCTGTCGAAGATCTGAATTACATCGGCACCGGCGCGCACCTGTTCGGCGGCATATGCGCCAGTGACGGCGACTAATTTCTGCAGCAATTCATCCCACGCCGCAGGCGAGGAGTACATCATTTTCTTGGCATGAATGTAATTGCGCGAGCCGCCGCCTTCGATCATGTAGCTGGCGAGGGTAAACGGGGCGCCGCAGAACCCGATTACCGGCAGGCTTGATCCGAAGTGTTTCGCAACCAGCTTGACCGCTTCCGAGACGTATCCCAGATCGGCGGCGCGATCGGTGCGGAGGCGGGCGACGTCGGCTTTTTCGCGCAACGGCTTTTCGATGACCGGGCCTTCGCCCGGCGAGAAATGGAAGGGCAGGCCCATGACTTCGAGCGGCAAGAGCAGGTCGGCGAAGATGATGGCGGCGTCGACGCCGAGAGCTTCGGCGGCAGTGATGGTCACGTCGGCTGCGACTTCGGGCTGCTTGCAGATTTCGATCAGGGAATATTGCTTGCGGACGGCGCGGTATTCGGCCATATAGCGTCCCGCCTGGCGCATAAACCAGACGGGGGTGCGGTCAACGGGTTGGGCTTTGCAGGCCTTAACGAAGCGGGATTCAGGGGCAGACATGAATTGCTAAATGTAACATTATTGGTTGAAACCATGCTGTGACGGCGTCACCCGCGTACCGTGTAAGGGGAATGCTGCGGCCAGGAAGCAGAAACTGCCCTTCTGAGTCACCCCGCACCAAGAAAGTACCGTTTTCCGGAAGCCGATCGGGCCTATGATTTGCGAAGAACCCAAGCCGTGGGGAGGTCGGCGTTTATGGCGGCGAATCAGGTAGTGGTGTACTTCGAGAAAGAGGAAGATGCCTTGCGTTTCACCTTGGCTGCCAGTTCGGTCTTGTCGGCGGACGGACCGGAAGGGACCAGTGACGCCCTGGCCAGTGTAGGCGAGGGCATCTCGAAGGCCAGCCGGATCACGGCGGAAGGGTCGCTGCACCAGAAGCCCATGGAGTAAGGATGGGTCGACGGGACGGGCGGGAACGCCGGTCGCTCCACCGATCATTCATTTCCCTCTCACATTTCCTCGTTCCCTGGACGCAGTTGAGCTGCGTCTCTGCGAATGACATTGATGGGTGCGGTTTGGCAGGCGTCATGCTCCGTGACGCGATTCACCTGGGGATGTCGAAGCGGTAGCCGATGCCGCGGACGGTTTTCAGATAGGTGGGATGGTCGGCGTCGGGCTCGATTTTTTCCCGCAGGCGCCGCACGTAGACATCCACCGAGCGCGGAGTCACGAAGGAACCTTCGGTCCACACGGCATCCAGAAGCTGATCGCGGGTGAAGACGCGGGTGGCATGGCGGGCCAGGTAATCGAGCAGATGAAATTCGCGGGTCGTGGTGGGCACGGTGCGTCCGCCGACGCGCAGGATCATGGCAGACGCGTTGATTTCGATCTCTCCGAAACGCAGGACTTCGCTCTCCCCTGGTTCGGTGGCGCTGCGCAAGACGGCGCGCACCCTGGCCACCAGTTCGCGGGGACTGAAGGGTTTGGTGATGTAGTCATCGCCGCCCAGTTCCAATCCCTTGACGCGGTCGCCTTCCGCAGTCTTGGCGGTGAGAAAGATGATGTGGATGCGCGACAGAAGCTCTGGTCTGGCGGATGTGGCGGCAGAGTTCAAGGCCGTCGCCGCCCGGGATCATGATGTCCAACAGGAATAGCACAGGTGGATTGAGCAGCGCCTCTGCAATGACGGAAAGCGCCGAGGGAAAAGAGCGGGTGGCAAAGCCCGAGGTATCAAGGTGATAGCAAATCAGGCGGGCGATATCCGCTTCGTCCTCCACCACATAAATAAGCGGCTTGCCGTGCGCAACACCAGGGACCAACTCATGGGTGCTTATTCCCATAGGTGCATTTACCGGCAAAGACACGAAGGCCTACCAATGCCAAGGATTTCGAAGGACCAGTTTGGGCGGTGCGTATTGCAGGAGTGTTGCGGGTTGGTTAAAGGCAGGTTAATTCTGCCCGACCGGGGCAACCGGGGAGAGAGGGCCAGGGCAGCAAGGCTCATGGACAGGCTCGCCACATCCGTCGTATAGTGCCGGACACCACGGTGCGCGTGTCCCATGCGATTGTTAGCGCTCTTCGCTTCCCGTCAGTCTTAATGGTGACGCGTACGTCTAATCTCAGCGTATGAGGAAAATGTGATGCTCCGTTCTCAGAGACAAAAGGCCTCGTCTGGGTTGGCGATGATGGCAGTGGGGCTGGTTTCGCTGATCCTGGTTTCGGTGATCCTGGTGGCGCCCGCCCGCGCGCAGTTCACCCTGCAAAAGATCAGCATCGACAAGTTCACCAACAGTGACAGCACCCACCGGACAGAGGTCGAGCCCGACATGTTTTCCTGGGGGTCAACCATCGTGACCACTTTCCATGTGGGGCGCAGGCCGGGATCCATTGGATGGGGCAGCGCGGACGTGGGCTTTTCGACTTCCACGGACGGAGGAACCACGTGGAAGTTTGGCTATCTTCCGGGCCTGACCATCAACTACAAAGCGGGGACCTACGGGGCGGCGGCGGACCCTTCCGTGGCCTATGACGCCAAACACGGACAATGGCTGATTTCGACGCTGCCCCTGGTGGGCACCGGCGGTGGCCAGCAATTCATTGGGGATGTGGCGGTGAGCCGCTCGACCGATGGCTTGCATTGGGGAAATCCGATCAACGTCGATAAGACGCATCTGGACGACAAGAATTGGACGGTATGCGACAACACCTCGAGCAGTCCGTTCTATGGAAACTGCTATACCGAGTGGGACCAGGCGTACGGTTCGGGCGATGTGCTGATGAGCGTGTCAGGGGACGGAGGGATGACGTGGGGAGCGGGCAAGACTTCGTCGGACCATGCATTCGGGTTGGGCGGAGAACCGTTGGTGCAGCCGAGCGGGACGGTGATTGTGCCGTTCGAAGGCACCGGCATTAACTCATTCACTTCCACCGACGGCGGGGCGACGTGGGGTAAGAGCGTGCTGGTTTCTTCGATCAACAGCCACTTCGAAGCGGGCGGCATTCGCAATCCGAACCTGCCGACCGCGGCGATTGACGGAGCGGGCAATGCCTACGTGGCATGGTCCGATTGCCGCTTCCGGACGGGCTGCAGTTCGAACGACATCGTGTTCAGCACGTCGGCGAACGGAACCACCTGGACCGAAGCCGGTGCGGGTGCCGATCGATAACACCAGCAGCACGGTGGATCATTTCCTGCCGGGGATCGGGATTGATGCCAACACCTCGGGTACCACTGCCCATATCACCGTGGTTTATTACTACTACCCGATTTCGAACTGCGGCAGCTCTTGCCAGTTGTATGTTGGTTTTACGACTTCGCAGGATGGCGGCGCGACCTGGACCGCGGGCCAGCAACTGGCGGGACCGATGAAGCTGACCTGGCTGCCGCTTTCGGACAACGGATACATGGTGGCGGACTACATTGGGGTTTCCTACAACAACGGGAATCCTTACGGGGTGTTTGCCGTGGCCACGGCGCCGACGGGCAGCACGTTGAACGAAGCCATGTACACGACCAAGCAGCCGCTGCTGGTGACCGCGGACGCAGCACGATTCAGCGCCGCTGCGGACCAGCCGGTAGCGGGCGCGAAGTCGGATCACAAGATGATCTTCTACTACGATGACGAGCAGAAGAAGCCGATCCCGCAATCGCGGATCGACGCGTGGTCCCGGCAGCATTAAGATGGTTGGAGTCATGAAGAAACCGCCGTTCCTCTGGGGCGGCGGTTTTTTATTGCCGGCGGGAAGCTTATTTGAAGCGATATCCGGGCTTGAGTTCGCAGCGGTAGGTGCGAGACTGGTCTTTATCGACACGCACGTGGCAGGTCGCCCAACTCAGGCGAAGACTGGGGCCGAGGGGAAAGATGATGGAATCGGCATTGACATCGGCGCGGATGCTGAGTCCTTCGGCGGAAGCAGGCAAGCTGAAGTTGAGGGCGGGACCAAAGATGACGGGGTAGGATTCGCGCACGACGTCACTCACCATGGGGCGAACGACTTCAGCCTCAACCAGGAAGGTAGCGGTGTCGGACCAGTTGCGGGCGGCAACATTCATGACACGTCCGCCGCGGGAAAGGTTCTGATACTCAATGCGGGTAAAGGGACAGGGCCCAGCGATGCAGGAGACGCGAGCGCCGCGGAATTCGTTGCCTTCGCCGGCGTCGAGATCCGTTTCTCCCACGGCTGCCTTCCATTTCCCGTCGGGCGAGCAGGGGGGATGTCCGTTACAAGCCAGGTTGCCGGTATTCACCACCTCGAACGTTTTCACCGCGCTGCCCACGTTGGCTTCGCCCGTGGTCTTGACGGAATAGCGCACCAGAACGTTGGAAATCACCGTTCCCGGCTGCTTGGAATCGGTGCTGACGGGGCGAGCGAGGGGCACCATGTGAACCACATAAAGCTTGTTTCCGACAAATTCGTTCAGGTCGAGCGGTTCATAGTCAGGGTGGCGGAAACGCAGCTTGACGGATTGGCGGATGCGGAGTTCCTTGGGCAGAGTCAGGCTGAAGAATCCCGCGGGATCGGAAGTGGTATTGCTGATGGCAGAACCATTCGATCCGGTGATTTGGACGTCGGAGATCGGCTGCTGCTTTTGCGGATCGGCGTCCTGGCTCAAGACCGCACCCTTCAGAGTCACGGGCCGGGCCTTGCGGACCGCGACCAGCACGAGGGTCACGATGGTTGCCAGAACTGCCATGGCGGCGACCCAACTGGCGATTTGGCGCCCACTGGCCATAGGGTTACTGTAAAGCATCATTCTATGATGTGAAGGTGTACTTCCTGGTCTTGATTCTGCGTTTCCTCGTCTAAAATTTAAGCTGTGCGGAAGAAGAGCAAAAGCAGCGCTTCCGGAGCCGGCCTTTGGCGGCGTCGCGACCTGTTGCGGCAGGCGGCGCGGCTGGGGTTGGGCCTTCCCCTGGCCGGCTGGGGAGTGTCTTCGCTATTTGCGGCAGGAACCGGGAAGATCGCTCCTCCGGCGCCGGCGCCGACTTTTGGTCCCGGGCTTACGGAAGCAGACGATGAACTGCTGGAAGAGCTTGAGAAAGCCAACTTCCTCTACTTCTGGGAACAGGCAAATCCGCAGACCGGCCTGGTCAAAGACCGCTGCAACGTGCGCGGAAGTGACAACACCATCGCCGCCAGCATTGCCGCTACCGGTTTTGGATTGACGGCGCTTTGCATAGGAGACCAACGGGGCTACGTTCAGCAAAACGATGCCCGCAACCGGGTGCTGACCACGCTGCGCTTCCTGGAGAAGAAACTACCGACCCACCGCGGATTTTTCTATCACTTTGCCAACGTGAATACCGGCGAACGCATGTGGGACTCGGAAGTGTCTTCGGTAGACACGGCGATCCTGCTGTGCGGCGTGCTTACCTGCCGAAAGCACTTCGAAGAGCACTCGGAAGTCAGCCAGCTGTGCTATGACATTTTCAACCGCGTGGACTGGACCTGGCTTTCGGAGGATACGTCGCTGCTGCCGCACGGATGGACTCCAGAGCTTGGCTTTTTGCCTTACCGCTGGGACTACTACAGCGAGCTGATGATGATGTATCTGCTCGGACTGGGCTCGTCTTCGTATCCCTTGAAGGTGGACACCTGGAATGCATGGAAGCGGCTGACGTTCGAATATGACGGGTTGCGCTACATCGGGTCGTTCGCCCCGCTTTTTGTGCACCAGTATTCGCAGGCCTGGTTCGATTTCCGGGGAAAGCGCGACAAGTATGCGGATTATTTCCAGAACTCGGTGGTGGCCACGGAAGTGCATCGCCGCTTCTGCAAAGAGCTGGCGAAGCAGTTTCCGGACTACAGCGATGTGTTGTGGGGGATCACGGCTTCGGATTCGGAACGCGGCTACGTGGCCTGGGGCGGGCCGCCGGCGACCGGGCCGATTGATGGGACGGTGGTTCCCAGCGCGCCTGGGGGTTCTTTGCCCTTTCTGCCACAACCAGTGATGCGGGTGCTGCAGAACGTGCGGAAAAATTATGGCCAAGCATGGTGCCGTTACGGATTTGTGAATGCATTCAATCCGCTGAGGAACTGGTATGACACGGATGTCATTGGAATTGACACCGGCATCACCATGGTAATGGCGGAAAACGCGCGCACCGGATATGTGTGGGAAACCTTCATGAAGAACCAGGAGGCGCAACGGGGTATGCAGCGCGCGGGATTCAGGCCGTACCTGGCACTGGGGATGAAGACGTTCAACTGACGGGCCGGCAGAGGCGGCTGTCCCCACGCGCTGCTTACTTCAACTCGATCAATGCCAAGCCTTGCGCGGGGAGAGTCAGCTTCAGGGTGCCGTCTTTCAGCGACCGTGCCTGGGGGGCGGGGATCTGGGCGGCTTTGCGTAATTGATCGATCTCGGCCTGGGTGGGGTATTGCGGAGAGCCCATTTTTTCGTAGGCGGGACGCACATCCCCGTGGTCGCGGTCGACCATTGATACCGTGGCGCGGCGGGGATGCGTGCCTTTCAATTGCAGGGTAAAGGTTCGCGAGCTCCCGTGGTTGCCGGGTGGCGCGTAATTCCAGACCGCAACCACCAGGGTTCCGTCACGCCGACGAGTGAGCAACGCGGAGTCGGAGTCCAAGGTGAGACGCTGATCTCCGAGCTGATGCAAAAGTTCAAGGCGTTGAAAGCGGGCTTGGGAATGCTGTCTTCGGCCAGCAGGCCGAAGCCTCCGTAGAACGGCGTTTTCACCACGCCCTGCTCTTCGAACACATCCGAGAAAGTCCAGTACGCCAGGATGTCGACCAGGCCGTCGCACTGGCGGATGGTGTCGGCCATCCACGGTCCCATATAGGTGGAATCGGTGACCTCGGGCTCGTTCTTGTAGCTGGCGTTGAACTCGCTCCAGATCAGCGGCAGGTTGGGCTGGCTGGAAGCTTTAATTTGCCGGTGCACTTTGCCGACGGCGCGGCAAACCATCTGGTCGCGAGGGATGTTTTCATGGCTGCCGAAGACGTCCTGGGCGCTGTCATTGCCGTAGACATGAGTGGAAACGAAATCGACAGGGACATTCTTGTCGGTGCAGTGCTGGATGAAAGCGTCAGCCCACGCAGCTTGCGCGGTGGCGGGGCCACCGACCCGAAGCCTGGGGTCGATGCTTTTGATGGTGCGTGCGGTGTGGTCGTAGAGGTCCCAGTAGGTGGATTGCCGGGGATTCCCACCCCAGAAATCGAGATTCGGGCTCGTTCCACACCTCGAAATACCACTGGGAAACCTGCTGCATGCCGTAACGGTCAACCAGGTGTTTGGTGAAAGCCGCGATGAGAGCGTCCCACTTGTCCCAATCTTTCGGGGAGAGACGTTCTGCTTGTACCAGAAGGAGTGCAACAGATCCTGCGCGGCCAGCTTTTTGGGCATGAAGCTCAGTTCGATGAAGGGTTTCACGCCGTTGGCGAGCAGGCCATCGTAGATCTGGTCGACGTAGGAGAAGTTGTAGATGGGATGTCCCTGGGCGTCTTCGTCGTAGACGCCGACCTCGTCGTGAAAAATCGCGTGAAAACGCACATATTCGAAGCCCGTGATCTGCTTGACCTCGCGCAGGTCGTGGCGATAGCTGTCACGCAGGCTGAGGATGGCGCGGCCGGAGCCAAACATTTCTTCCCAGAAATGGGGGAAGGGATGCGCGGGAGCATTGGCATCCACCACGATGACGGTTGGCTGGGAGCGGACTTGAGCGGTGGAGACGGGCGGGGCCAGCGTCCACAGCAGGGTGAGGGCGAGGAGCCTGTAAGTCTTTCGCAAGGTTTTCATGCCACGGATGTCCGGTGGGCGCCTTTGGACGCGGAGACGTGATCGACAGGCTTCTCCTGCAAAAGCAGTTCGGTTGCCTGCACCCGCGGGGAGCCATGAAACCAGTTTTGCACCGTGCCGTCACCCAGGAAGTTCGAAACCGAGAGCAAGCTCATGCCCTGGTGATGGGCCATCCAGCAATGAACGACTTCGTAGCGCTGACGCCAGGAGTGCTGGCGTGAGGAAGTGAAATCCACGGACTCATAGAAACCGTAGGTTCCCACCCATTTTCTGGCGGCCATCTTGCGCAGGTTTCGGAGCGCTCCGGCGCCGTCCTCATGCAGGGCAAGGAAGGTCGAATAAGGAGAGACGACCAGCGCGTCTTTCTCGTCTTCATCGACATGCACGGCCAGGCCCGGCACTCCAAAGGCGCGATAGCCGTAGTTGCCGGAGTCGTCCCGCTGGAAATAGGACGACTCAGAGATGCCCCAGGGAATGCGCTTGCTGGCGGCGAAGGCTTGTCGTGCCCGAACCGCTGCGCTGCGCGAGCGATCGAGAAGGGTGCCGGGATACGAGCGCATCCAGAGCACGGGCATCAGGTATTCGAACATGGTGCCGGTCCAGGAGAGGAGCACGGGCCGGCCGTTGTCGAGAATGTGGGCGCGGCCCAGTTGGAACCAGCTATCCTGCGGAACGTCGTCTTTGGCGATGGCAATGAATACGGCGATGCGCGCTTCCGAAGCCAGCAGGTCATAACATGCAGGGTTGAGTTGCTGGGCATCGGCATCGTAACCGATGGAGAGAAGTTTGCGGCGGCGGTTGTAGAGGAATCCGAAATCCGTGTCGTGCGCGAAGGTTCCGGCGCTGGCGGTAATTTGACGCAGCTCCTCGATAAGGCACTCGACCCGCGCCCGTGCCGGGGCCAGCAGCGCATGCAGACGTCGATAAAGATCCCGGTGCGCGCCGGAGTCTTGCGCGGCCTCCAGATGGGCTTCCAGGGTGTCGATGGTGACGGCCAGTTGTTCCAGGCTCGGTTCTTTCCAGGCCGAGGAAAGATTTACCGCCGAGTCGCTGCGCAGGGAGGCAAACTCCGGTAGCAACCAGGGAGTGTAGAGTCCGACCGCCTCGTGAAGATTCCTCAGGCGGGTGCAAGCCTGCTGTGAAAACCAACGGACGTCGGGCTCTGACTTGGCTGCGCTGGCCTTTTGGGGAACAGCCGCAAGCGCCGCCTCGGGCAGGCTGAGGAGAACCTGCAGCCAGTCTTCCCCCTCGACCTCGGTCTCGAGCGAGGCCAGTTGCTTCCGGGAGAAAGCGCCGAGACCGACCAGGACGCGAAGGTGATCCCACAGCCCATCCCGCAGACTGGGCGGGAACAGAGGCTTGCGCATTTGATCGAGGCATCCCTGTTCAAGGGTCCAGAAGGCAGCGACCAGATTGCCGCTATCGACGGTAGAGACGAACACCGGCGGCATGGGTTTGAGGGTGCGGGTGTCGTACCAGTTGTACAAGTGACCGCGATATTTTGGCAGGGCCGCGAAGGTAGCCAGAGTGCGCGAAACTCGATCGGCAAATTCAGGCACCGTGAGATAGCCGAACTCACAGGCCACCTGGCTGGAATTGAGCAGAAGTCCAAGGTTCGTAGGTGACAACTTGGCGACGACGGCAGGCGGCTCCTCCTGCACGTTGTCGGGGATGAGCCAATGATGTTCTTCATTGCTGAACTCGGCGAAATAGCGCCAGGTGCGAAGCGCCAGGGAGCGCAGAAAGAGCTCGTCTTTCCCGGTAGCTTCGGCGCGCGGAGCCAGCGGGGACCGGTTCAGCCAGAGGGAAACCAGCTGGCTGCAGGCCCAGAGGACGAGGATGGGAACGGCGGCGGCGAGCGCGCCGGAGCGCGCAAACCACAAGACGATTGCCAAGCCGAGCGCGAGAGCGGGTTGCCAGTTGAGATAGATATCGATGGGCGTACGGCGAACGCCAAGTTCGGCTTCGGCTGCGGTTTCCCACTCCAGCAGCCGCTGACCGGTGACCAGGCGCCGCACCAGGGTGCGAATCATGGCATCGAGCGACAGCAGCATCTGGTGGGCGAGAAAGACCAGAGTGAGAAGGACGGCGACGTTGGCGGAGAACAATCCTTCAATGGCGCCGCGAGCCGTCGCCGCATTGCGTTCCACGGCCGCCCGCACGAGCTGGAATCCACACCAGCACCACGCAGGAATAAACAAAATGGCAACCGTGGCCAGGGTCCAATAAAAAGGATTCCCGGGCAGCACCAGCCAGCCCAGCACGAAAAGCAGGAAGGTCGCGGGCTCCACCAGGCTGCGGCGCAGATTGTCGAGGATCTTCCACTGCGACCCGACCGAGATGGGATTCACGACCTGGTTTCCGGATTCTCCGGGCACGCGACTGGTGAGCCATTCGGCAATCTGCCAGTCTCCCCGCAGCCAGCGATGCTTGCGCCGGTTGTACGCGCTGTAGTGAGAGGGATAATCCTCGATAATTTCGACGTCGGTGACCAGACCCGCGCGCGCGTAAGCACCCTCGATGAGATCGTGGCTCAGCAGCGCATTGTCGGGAAAACGCCGGTCCAGCACTTTGTGCAGAGTATCGACTTCGTAGATGCCTTTCCCGGTAAAGCTGCCCTCGCCGTAGAGATCCTGATAAACGTCGGAGACGGCGCGAGTGTAGATGTCAATGCCGGTCTGGCCGGAATAAATCTTGGCCAGGCGGGAGCGCGAGGCGCTGTGCACGCTGATGCCGACCCGGGGCTGCAGAATCCCGTAGCCCGCAACCACGATATTTTTTTGCGGATCGATAATGGCCTGGTTCAGGGGATGCGCCAGCGCTCCCACCATGCGGTGAGCGGACCCGCGGGGCAGTTCGGTGTCAGAATCAAGGGTGATGACGAAACGGACTTTGGCCAGGATCGAGAGGTCCCCGATCTTGACCGGGAAACTGTCGTACTGCTGACGCAGCAGTTTATTCAGATCGAGCAGCTTGCCACGCTTGCGTTCCCATCCCATCCAGACGCGTTCGCGCGGGTTGTAGATGCGGTAGCGATGGAACAGAAAGAACGAGCCTGCATCCTGGCTGGCGTATTTCTGATTGAGCTTGGTGATCAAGCCGGCGCAGAATTCGACCAGGGGATCGTCCTCATGGGGAGGTTCGGCGGAATCGGGCAAATCGCTGACCAGAGCGAAATGAAGATTACGATCGTGGTTGCCGAGGAAACGGACTTCCAGATCATCCACCAGGCGGCGGACCTGGGCTTCATTCAGAAGCAGGGTGGGAATGGCCACCAGCGAGAGGCAATCGTCCGGAATCCCTTCCGAGAAATCGAGCTTGGGGAGAATCTGGGGGGTGAGCAGCGAGGTGGCCAGGGAGGTCATCAACTGCACTGCGCTCTGCGAGGATGGCAACAACAGCACCAGCATGGCGAGCAGAACGAGTCCGGGGGAACTGTAGGGGTCGGTCAAAAACAACAACATGGCCGACAGGATGGCAAATGTCAGCACCGCGGTACCGGGAAGGTAGAACTCGTCGGGATGTGCGCGCAGGAAGGTTTGTAGCCGCTGTCCGAAGGGAGGCTGGAAACGCAACCGCTTTTCGAGAGTGCTGGCCCCATCCGCCGCCAGATAATAGCCCACGTGGGAACAGCGCGCGGTGACGCGAGGATCGGGATGGGTGCCTCGCTGCGCGGCCTGGGCAAGCGACAGAGCTTCGAGGGCGACTTGTTTCTCAGTAAATTCGGAGTGCTCGGCGAGATTCACGACTTTGCGGCGATACAGATCGCGACTTTCGAAATCCATGCGGGCGTACACGCCGACGGGATCCTGACGCAGCACATGATCGACGATGATGAGGCCTTCGAGCGCGTCTCGCCATGATGTCTGGGTAATCTCGCGCAGAGAACGAATGCAGGCATCGACACCACAGGTGGCGGTGGGATCGGCCAGAAGCCGCGCTCCGCGCGCGATGATCTTTTCCAGGAGGATCAGCTTAAGCGCGGGGATGAGTCCCCAAAGCTCCTTAATCCAGAGATCCGTGCTTTCCTGAAAGGCTTCGACGTAGCTGGTGAACGCCTGCTCGGTGAACTGATAGCCGGTCGCAGCCAGAAAACCCTCGGCAATCGCGACCACCCTGGGAACGGTTCTACCGCCGGCGTCGCGCACATGCGGTATTTCAAACAAAGGGTCGATGGCGTCGCCGGGATTGGATTCGGAGGCGATCAAGGAGACGTTGTCATGGAGCCAGCGATAATCGTCGGAAAACGGGGTGCGCGGCAGAGGCGCCCGGAGGGGATGGAGCAGAGGGTTGAGACTGGCAAGCAAAGCTTGCCAGCGTTCGAAGACCAACGTGGAAGAGGGGATGTTCGGCAACCAGTCGAGGGAACGAGCCAGATCGGCTGCGCGGGTGCGTAACGTGGCGTCATCGGGCAGGGTTCCGTGAGCAGCCAGGCGCAGACTCTCAGATGCGCTTACCACTTCCAGATGTGTGTTTTGCGGCATCCTGTCTGTTCCTAACGATAGCTGGAGGCTTGCAGTTCGAACATTTCCGCGTAGCGGCCGCCGCGGCTGGTCAGCTGCTCGTGACTGCCTTCTTCGGCAATCCTGCCGTTCTCCAACACTACGATGCGATCGGCCATGCGCACGGTCGAAAACCGGTGTGAAATAAATAGCGCCATCTTGCCAGTGGTCAGTTCGGCGAAGCGGCGGAACACTTCGAATTCACTGCGGGCATCGAGGGCGGCGGTGGGCTCGTCGAGAATGAGCAGTTGGGCATCGCGCAGATAGGCGCGGGCCAGAGCAACCTTTTGCCATTCGCCGCCGGAAAGGTCCACGCCCCCATCAAAACGGCGCCCCAGCATTTGCTCATATTTTAACGGAAGCTGGGCCACCACCTGATCCGCCAGGCTTTTGCGGGCGGCCGACTGCAGCAGTTCCAGGTTTTCCAGTTCCTGTACTTTGCCGACGGCGATATTGTCGCGGGCGGTCATCTCATAGCGCATGAAGTCCTGAAAGATGACTCCGATTTCGCGGTACAGGTCTTCCAAATCGTACTCGCGCAGATCCACACCATCGAGCAGGATCTGGCCCTCGGTGGGATCGTAGAGGCGGGTCATCAATTTGACGATGGTGGTCTTGCCCTGGCCGTTCTCGCCGATGAGCGCCACCCGCTCCCCGGGATGAAGATGAAAATTCAACTGATTCAGAATGAGCCGGGGACTGCCGGGGTAGGCGAAGCAGACATTGCGAAACTCGAATCCGCGCTGGATGGGCCGTGGGGCAGGCAAGGCGTTGGGCTTGGAGCGAATGGTGGGCTGCATCTGGAAGAAAGCCAGCAGATCAGTCAGGAACAGCGCCTGGTCGGCGATGCCGGAAAGAGTGGAGAAGGTGAGTTGGATATTGGAACTGGCCTGCAGAATCGCACCCGCCAGGAAGGTGAGGGTGCCGATGGTGAGTTGCCCTTGAACGGTGCGCCAGATGACGAAGGCGTACGCCGAGTAGTAGCCCAGAGTGCCAATGATCGACAGCATCGCGCCGGCCAACAGCTTGCGGCGGGAGAGGGCGACATTCTCTTCATAGATCTGGTCGGAGAGGCGGGTGAAGCGGTCGGTCAGAAAACCGTTTAAGGCAAAGAGCCGGAGTTCTTTTGCCGCCTCGCGGCTGCCGCCCAACTGGCGCAGGTAGTCGAGTTGACGGCGGATCGGGGTCTGGCGGAAATTCTTGGCGTACCCCAAGAAGGCGAAGTGGCTTTCGCCGAGGAAGGCTGGGATGACACCCACAATCAGCAGGAGCATGAGCCACGGCGAAAAGATCATGATCGAGACCGACATGGAGACCGCGGTGATGACTTGCTGCACCAGGCGTCCGATGGACTGGATCATCGCCAGGCGGTCGGTGGCCTGCACTCGGGCGCGGTCCAGCCGGTCATAGAAGACCGGGTCTTCGTATGCGATCAGATCCAGTTCCGCCGCGTGCTTCATCACCTGAATGCTGACGTAGCGGGTGTAGCGGTCGGCGAGGAGCGAGTCCAGATAGTCGATGACGCGAGTCAGAATCGCGCTCAGGACGGCGAGTCCGAACTCGACCCCAACCAGCCACCAGAGGCGGGGCGGCACCGCCTGATGGGTGGAGGCGGCCTGAACAATAATGTCGATGATCAGCTTGGTGACGGCCAGGATGGCGACCGGCAGCAACGAAGTGAACAGGCGCAGGATGAGGCCGAAGGCCACGACCAGGGGGCCGGAATCCCAAACGATCTTGAGCACGGGGGGAACATTGCGCAGGGCTGAAAGACGCTCTCGCCACGCCATCGATCGATGATTCGGTTCCGCCATATTCAGGGTTACAACCCGGGGAGCGACCTGGCTGCCGGAAGGGGTTATGGGCTCGACAGCCTCAATCTGGATGCATACATATTGCCACAATGCCCGCACAAAAGATGCGAAAACAGCGGGTCAGGTTGGTTCGCGGCTAAAGCCTAGAGGAAGGAGAGGTCTGAGGGGAGAGTAGCTGCCGCTACGGCTGTGTATAGCGCGCAATTCCGGCCGGCGCCACCGGCCGGGAGGAGTGAAAGACTTGCCCGCCTGGTTACCAGATAAGCCAATTTGACCGGGTGAGTCCTCCGGCCCCAAAGACACGGCTAGCGGTCCTTAGGTACAGATTTCCCTTGGAATCGGGAATCACGCCGGCTCGACCGGTTTAACCTCGTTACTTGCAGCCCGGAGGTTGAAGCAGAGAGCGGCTCCGCCTGCGATTCCGGCATCTTCCCCATACTGAGCGGGGAGGAGCGGGATCTCGAGGCAGCGCGGGTTCACGCAGCAATCCTCGAGGCGATCATGAATTTCGGCAAAGAACGGCTTCAACATGGTGGCAACGCCGCCGCCGATGATGATCACGTCGGGCTCGATCAGGTCAACGATGTTGCCCAGCCAGAATGACAGGGCTGCGATGGTTTCCCGCAAGACTTCGTTCGCGAGCGGGTCTCCGTTCGCGCAGGCCTGTCCGACCATTTCGCTGGTGACGGCTGCGAGCTTCCCGTCCGCGAGATCGAGAATGCTGGATGTACCTCCAGCTTGCAGTTTTTCACGCGCCCTGCGGGCAATCGCGGGACCCGAAGCCAGAACCTCGATGCAACCGGGTTTGCCGCAGCCGCAGCGAGGGCCGCGGTAATCAATGCTCACGTGACCGCCCTCGGCGGCGGCGCCAGTACGTCCGTGGTAGATGCGGCCGTCGAACAAAATGCCGGTCCCAATGCCGGTGCCGATGGTGACGTAGAACAGGTTGCGATAGCCGCGCCCGGCTCCCCAGAGGGTCTCGGCCAGGGCCGCTGCATTGGCATCGTTATCCACTTTCACGGGGACGCGATAAATGCGGGCCAGTTCTGCCGCCAGCGGAAAGTTTCGCCAGCAAGGAAGGTTGGGAGGATTCAGTACCACGCCACTCTGGGGATCGAGCGGGCCGGGAGAACAGATACCGATTCCGTGAATTAATTTTGCAGGCGCTCCACAGGCGCTGGAAGCTTTGGCGGAAACCGAGTCGATCACTGAGGTCACGGCCGCCAGAGCGCTGGCTGGGCCGTCATTTGCGACCATCGGAGTGTGGTCGCGGAAGTGAATTTTTCCGCTGGGGTCGACCAGACCGGCGGCGACTTTGGTTCCGCCCACGTCAACGCCGACCACGAAAGCTTCGGGCGTTGGCTCCAGAGACATTTCCTTTTACCTCAGACCGCTGCCACCGGCTTTGAACCTCGCAAGGCGTAGAACACGATGTAGAGATAGCAAATGACGGGGAGCAGGAAGGCATGATGAATGCCCAAATGATCGGCCAGGACGCCTTGGAGCAAGGGGATAATCGCGCCTCCGACGATCGCCATCACCAGCAGGCCGGAGCCGTCACCGGTGAGGGGACCGAGTTCCGCAATGCCCAGGGTAAAGATGCTGGGGAACATAATGGAATTGAAGAAGCCGACGAGGATGATGCTCCACATAGCGATGTGTCCGAAGGTAAGCATGGAAGTGCAGACCAGCAACGCCGCAACGATGGCAGCGACCCCCAGGACAGTACCGGTGCGAATCCTTTGCAGGATGGCCGATCCAAGAAAGCGTCCGACCATGGCGCCGCCCCAGTAGAAGGCCACGTAGCGTGCGGCGATGGACGCCGGAAGGTTCCCGATCTCGGGCTGGCCGAAATAGTTGATCAGGAAACTGCCGATGGAGACTTCCGCTCCCACGTAGACAAAAATCGCGACGCATCCCAGCATCAGGTGGCGATACTTGAACAAGCTCTTCCAGGGGGCTGCGGTTCCGTGCTTCTCGGCTCCCGGGACAGGAGGAAGTTTGAACAGACCGATGGCGATGGCGAGCGTAAACAACAGGGCAGCAATGATCAAGTACGGCAACTTGACAGAGGAGGCGACTTCAACCCGATAGTCTTGAAGAACTGCAGCCGACATTTTGCGGACGACATCCATGCTGACGGGAGCCGCGCTGAGAATGAAGAGCCCTCCCAAGTACGGGCCGATGGTCGTTCCCAAAGAATTGAAAGCCTGGACCAGATTCAAGCGACTGGAGGCGGTTTCCGCGGGCCCCAGGACGGCGACGTAAGGATTCGCGGCGACCTGCAGGGCGGTGATTCCGGCGGCAAGGATCATCAATGCGGCCAGGAAAAGCGGGTACGACGCCATGCCGGCAGCAGGAATAAACAATACTGCACCCAAAGCCATGGTCACCAGCCCCACGACAATGGTGCGCTTGTAGCCGATCCAGTCGAGCACTTTGGCGGAAGGGATGGAGAAGATGAAGTACGCGGAAAAGAACGCGAACTGGATGAGCATCACCTTGGTATAACTCAGGTCGAAAATCGACTTGAGGTGAGGCACCAGAACATCGTTCAGTACGGTGACGAAGCCCCACATGAAAAATAGAGTCGTCATCACCGCCAGCGCGACCCTGTGAGTGGAAGCCGGCGCCGGACCCGAATCAGCAGAACTTTTCGTATTTGCAACTGGCATCGGAACCGGTCCCTCGACAGCATCTGCGATAGGGCAACGCGCGCGCGCAACCGTAACCGCACAAGGGAAGCATCATAACATCGGCAAGGGGCAGCCGATCAGGCCTCGCGGCCCAGAATTACGACGCAGGCGACGGCGCCGGGGCCGCCAAGGTTGTGGGCCAGGCCCACTTCCGCATCTTTCACCTGGCGCGCTCCGGCCTCGCCTCGCAGTTGGGTAACGATTTCGTAGATCATGCGGACACCAGTTGCGCCAACCGGATGGCCGAAGGACTTGAGGCCTCCGCTGGGATTCACCGGAAGATCTCCCTGCAAGCTGCTGCGGCCTTCTTCAATGAATTTTGCGCCTTCTCCCTTGCCACAGAAACCGAGATCTTCGTAGTTGCTGACTTCGGTCCAGGTAAAACAATCGTGCACTTCGGCGAAATCAATTTCTTTGAGGGGGTCGGCAATTCCCGCGGCGTCGTATGCTTCCTTGGCCGCGGCGGTAGTGGCGGGGAAGCCGAGGTAGTCACAAGTGGGGTCGAGATACGGTTTGCCCGACATCACGGCGAGCCCAATGCCGCGAACCACGATGAAATCTTTGCGGAACCTGGGGGCCAAGTCGGCCCGGCACAGAATCGCAGCCGCCGCGCCGTCGGTGGTGGGACAACAGTCGAACAGACCGAAGGGGTAGGCGATCATGGGCGCCTTCAACACCTGATCTTCGGTGATGTTCATCTGGAAGTGCGCCTTGGGATTGTGCACGCCGTTGGCATGATTCTTCACCGCGACCTTGGCCAGCGTGTCACGCTTCATGCCAAAGGTGTGCATGTAGCGGTTGGCCGCGAGGGCAAAGATGCCGGGAGCGGTGGACCCGGCTTCGAAATAGGGATGGATGCCTTCGCGTTGCAAGCCGCGAACAGCGCGGTCTCGCAACTTTTCGGCGCCCAGCACCAGCACGATGTCGTACTGTCCGGCCGCGATGGCTGCGGCCGCATTGCGAAACGCGTCGGTACCGGTGGCGCAGTAGTTCTCCACGCGGGTGATGGGACGGCCGCGAAACTTGAGGGAATCGGCCAGGGTGATGGTCGCCTTGCCGCCGCTGAAGCCGGGCGAGAAGGTTCCGAGCCATGCGGCTTGCACGTCGTCAAGGCTAACCCCCGCGTCGGCGCAGGCTGCGGTTCCGGCTTCCACCATCATCTCCTGCAGGCTCTGGTCAAAATTCTCGCCGAACTTGGTGCAACCCACACCGATGACAGCGACTTTGTCAGCCAGCGACTTACTCATTGCGTCCTCCTCGGAGCACACTTCCAGTAGTAGTGGTAGAGGCCGCCGCCTTCTTTCAGTTTACGGAGGACCAACTCCACCGGCATGCCGATCGTCACGTCGCCGGGAGCGACATCCACTACTTCACAATAGATGCGGCCGCCACCGTCAAGATCCACGACTGCCATCACCGTCGGCGGAAATGGAGAGGGATATAACGTGTCTTCGGAGAAGGTGTAAATGGCGCCAGTGCGGGACAGGGGAACTTCTTCGAGGCCATCCGCTTTCCGGCAGCCGACGCACACCTGGGCTACGGGAAATTGCTTCATGCCGCAGTGGCGGCAACCGCTGCCATGCAGGCGAATGGTCTGGGTTTCTTCCTTGGCGTAGAAGACGTTGCTGATTTCAAGTCCCTGGTCAACGGTGCGGAAGAACTCGCGCGCTTTTCGATAGAGGGTGTAGGAGCTGTAGTTGAGGGTGACGGCCTTTTGGGCGGCGAAAGGAACATGGGGCTTATAAGAAGAAATATGATCGGTCGCCCGGAAAAGTAGCGCGTCGGCACCATTGCCGTATGCCGCAACCAGGATCAGATCGCCAGGCTTCGCCGATTCGAGAGCGATGCTGAGCAGGGCCAGCGGCATGGCCGCGCCCGTGATTCCGCCATCGTCGAAACCGATCTCTTGCAGTTGGGCATCGGTGAATCCCAGTTTCCTGGCAAGTTGCAGGTGCGCGCGGCGATCGGGAGAGGAGACGACAAACTTTGCGACTTCCTTGGCGGTTTTTCCGGATTGCTTGAAGACATCGGTCACGACTCTGGCTATGGGAGCGATGTATCCACGATCGATCGAGAATTTGGAGGCGTACGAATTCACGTAAGGGTCGCGGTCGCGGCGTACGCCGTCAAAAAAATCATCGTAGGTAGTGGAGGCCGCGAGCAGTTCCGCAATGACATCTTTCGTGCCCACGGCGATCGCAGCACCAGCATCAGAATAGAGCGCTTCTTCAGCAGAACCCGGCTCCGCGTCACGAGTCTCTCCGGCACAAACCATGACAGCCCCCGGTTTTCCATCGAGAGTGGCGAGCGCGATCTGCAGTCCCGTGGTTCCCGCGCGCAGGGAAGCGGCCAGGTCAACGACGGCACTATTCCGGGGAAGATCACATGTCGCCGCGATCAGGCTGGCATTGAGGCGTTCCAGATAAGGGGCCGTGGTCGAGGCAAAGAACAGGCCACTGGCGCCGTTGTCGCCGAGCGTGCCCAGAGTACCGTGAGCAGCAGCCGCGGCGAGAGTAAGTGAATCTTCATCGAAGCGAATGACGCGTTTATGGCCGGCTCCGGCCGGGATGTTCCAGGCGCGAGCAATTTCTTCGCGCGCGATGCGGTATGCGGGAAGGCTTACGGCGTGTCCCACAATTCCTTTCATAGACGGCCGCTCTTTCGATTCATTAGGAGTTCTCCTGTCGCGGGTGGCTTACGGGACGAGCGTTGCCAGCATTCCGCCTCGATCAATTTCAGTTCTTAGCAGGCGCAGTTCGGCAGCGGTGGGGAGTTCGGTCTCGGGCACGTGTTCGGGAATTACCAAGGCGAATCCCGTGTTCTCCTTTACCTGCTCGACGGTGTTGCCGGGATGAACGCTCCTCAGCCGCAGCCGCCTGGTTTGGGGACAGAAATCCATGACGGCCAGGTTGGTGATCACCAGCCTGGGCCCTTGATTGTCGGCAATGCCGTACTGGGAGCGCGATCCGGGGCCAGTGCCGTAACCAATGCCCGAGATGAAATCCACCTTTTCGACAAACACCTGCCGGGTGTGGTTGCGGAAAAATGCAACCCAGTGCGGCACACAGGGCGCGAATTCAAGACCCACGGTGCCGGGACCACGAAGTACGGGCTGATCATGCGGACCGACCGACGCGAGGTTTACATTGCCGAATTGGTCCATCTGCATCCCGCTGACGAACATGATGTCGAAGGCGCCGCCGAGTTCGAGATCGAATAGTTCCTCGAGTCCGACTCGCGCTTCGCAGTTTTGCAAAGCTTCGTCGCCGTTCAGGCATGGAGGCATCATGGAAAGGCGAGGGTTCAACGCGCCCGAGCCTCCCATGGTGAAGGAGAGGTTAGGAGCGTGGGTGAGTTGCGCAAGACGCAGACCGGCGAGGACCTCCCAGCATCCGGTGCCTGCGCCGGTGAACATTCCGTCGGATACGCAGCGGGCAATCTGACTGGCCAGGATCTCCGCCTTCGAAGGCGGCTGGCCTTCACGGCCTTGTCCAACCGCGGGCGCTGCGACCGGTCCCGGCAAAGCAGGTTTTGTCTGTACAGCAACGTCAATGTAATTCTGCAACTCCGCCTGGTTCCGGCTCGCCTTGGCGTAGCGCTTCATTTCCGCGCGGTCCACGTCGTAGCATCCAAAGCTGCCGGTGGGGAGTGCGCCTCCCGGGCACTCGACGATGTTGCGGACCAGGATGGACGGAACCGTGGTACTCGATGAGTGCTTGCGCAGTTCATCGCCATCCAGAATCGCTTCGCAGGTTGCGATAACTTTTCGGGAAGCTCGCGCCAGGAGCGGATCCATGAACGAGGTGCCTTGGTGCTGAAGATTCCCAAAGCAATCGGCGCGGCGAACGTGGAGCAGCGTCCAATCGACCTTGAGAGCGGGAACGCAGATGACTTCGCCGCCGGTAAAAGGGTCATGGGATCGCTGGTAGAGCGGGTTGACGCGGGCGCAATCGGAAGCGGCGAGGGCGGGAGGCAGGGCGTAGAAAGGGGCTCCGGCAGCCGCGGCTTTCAGTCCGAAGGCGAGAAAAGCCTCTCCGATCTCGACGAGTTCGATCTGTCCTTTTTCTACGGCACGACGAAAGTTTGGAGCGAGGCCAAGTTCCTCGAACGCCACGTACGGGCTGACGATCTTACTGACGCAACCGGCTGCGATTAGAAAATCAGCCTGCATGGAAGTGACGGCGGCGGTAATGAGGGTAAGGCGCCGCGCCTTGCGTCGCACCAGCGCACGGACGAGTTCCATGGGTGCGCCGTAATACGAGAGGCCGCCGACGGCAACCACGCTGCCATCCGCGATCTGCGCAACGGCTTGGTCGGCAGTGACGAGTTTGGAAGAGCGTTCAGACACACGGATTTCGAATGCTTCCTTACAACTTCATTTCAGGGACGGGCGATGAAAATCGCAGTTTCGGTTCGGTAACAGCTTGCACTTCATCCGGGGTGAATCCGGGGGCGACCTCGCGCAGAACCAGGCCTTCCGATGTGACGTCAACCACGGCCATGTCGGTGATGATGGTTTTCACGCAATCCAAGCCGGTCAGCGGGTAGCTGCAACGTTTCACGATCTTGGGTTCGTTCTCTTTGGTGGTGTGCTCCATGGTGATAATCAGGTGTTTGGCGCCGGCGGCAATGTCCATGGCGCCACCGATTCCACCCGATCCTCTGGCGCCGGGAACTTTCCAGTTGGCGAGGTCGCCTTTTTCGGAAACCTGAAGACCGCCCATGACACAGAAATCAAGATGCCCGCCGCGCGTCATCATGTGGGCATCGGCCTGACTGAAATAGGCAGCGCCGGGTAGAAGGGTGACGGGCGCCTTCATGGCGTCCACCAGGTCGGGATCTTCTTCTCCGGGCTCGGCGCGCGGTCCCATTCCCAGGATGCCATTCTCGCTGTGGAAATAGACGGTGACGTCACGGGGGATGAAGGGAGAAATCAGGTTGGGAATTCCCCAGCCAAGGTTCACGCAGGCACCGTCGGGCAACTCCTGCGCGGCGCGTTGCGCGATCTGTTCGCGAGTGAGACGTGTTTTGTTCATGAGCGAAGCGTTTTGACCTGCACAATACGATCGACAAACACCGAGGGGGTCACAACGATTTCCGGATCAAGAGAGCCTACCGGGACAATTTCGTCGACCTCGACGATCACGGTCTCGGCAGCGGTGGCCATGATCGGATTGAAATTGCGCGCGGCCTTGCGGTAGATAAGGTTGCCGATGGTATCGGCGCGTTGCGCCTTGATAAACGCGTAGTCAGCGCCCAGGGCATTCTCCAGCACGCAGCGTTTGCCGTTGATCACCCGCTCTTCCCTGCCCTGTGCAATCTCCGTCCCCGCGCCGACTGCGGAGAAAAAAGCGTAAATACCCGCGCCTTTGGCGCGCATGCGTTCGCAGAGGATTCCCTGTGCCACCAGTTCGAGGCTCACGGCTCCAGCAGCGAACTGGTCTTGGAAATAATTCGATTTCGGACCGGGGAAAGACGCGATCACGTTGGCAATCTGCTTGTTCTTGAAGAGAACGCCCAGTTCGCCATCGCCGGTGCCGCAGTTGTTACTGATGGCGGTGAGGTTGCGCGTCCCTTTGCGAACCAGGGCCTGGATGAGGTTATTGGGGAATCCGGCGCCGCCAAATCCACCGAACATGATGGTAGCGCCGTCGGGCACATCGGCAATCACTTCATCCACGCTGTTATAGACTTTCTTCTTCACCGATCTTCATTCTCCGCTGGTCTAAAGCTGATCCTTGACCCACTTTCCATCCTGCACTTTGTAGCGCTGGGCAACTTCGATGAGAACCCCGTGCGCCTTCTTCGGCGGGACGAAGGTCCATTTCAACCACGGGATGTTACCGGGACTGGTAAGTTCCTTGCTGGTCAGCGGCACGCCGGCTTGGTCGAGATCTTCCACCGTTTTTGTAATCTCGTCAGAGGTGAAAGCGATGTGATGAACCCGCTCGCCATACTTTTCGAGCAACTTGAGGTCGTTGGGATTTTCGCTCTCGAAAAACTGCAGCGAGGCGCCGTTGGGGTTCACGAAGGTTGCCCAACGCAACTTAAATCCCTGCTCGAGGCCTTCATCCCACACGATCTGCTTGGCCTGCTCGGGATCAAGGACTTCGAGAATCTGCTGGTAGTCCTGCACCGCCTGGTCAAGATTCCGGACTAAGAAGGACACATGATCGAACTTCAGTCTGGGCATGCTGGGTAAGTCTCCTGCCGCGCGTGGGCGGCCGTTTTTATCCAACCACGTTGATGAATTCCACTCCGCCGTCGATCTGGAGAACCTGGCCGGTGATGAAATCAGACGCGGGCGAACTCAGGAATTCGATGGCCGCGGCGACGTCATCGGCGGTGCCAATTCTTCCAAACGGCATTTGTTGCAGGATTTTGTCGCGTACCTCCCCGGGAATACCGAGGCCGGGATTGTTGACCTCATCGCGGGCGGAGGTCATGCGAGTATCGATGATCCCGGGAGCCACGGCATTGCAGTTAATCAGATAGGGCGCCCACTCGCGAGCGATCGCTTTGGTGAGTCCGATGATGGCCGCCTTGGCAGTCGCATAGTTGGCGTTGCCCACAGCGCCATGCACTCCGGTAATGGAAGAAACATTCACGATCTTGCGGTGCACGGGCGTTCCCGCCTGGCGATCTTTCTTGCCCGCATCCCGCATCTGGGGCGCGGCGGCACGGATGCAGTTGAAAGCGCCGCGCACCACCACATCCATCACCAGGTTGTACTGCTCATCGGTCATGCGATGGATCATGGCGTCACGAGTAATGCCAGCATTGTTGACCAGGATATCGAGCCTTCCCCACTTAGTGACGGCCGCCTCCACCATGGAAGCGGCGACTTTGGGGTCGGCCACCGAACCCAGCACGCTGAGGGATTCGCCGCCGGCTTGCCGGACCGCATTCTCGGCCTCGGCAGCGGGCTGCGGGTCGAGATCGTTGATCACAACGCATGCGCCGCTGGCCGCTAAACGCACGGCGGTAGCCCGGCCAATGCCTCGGCCGGAACCGGTGACAATCGCGACTTTTCCCTCGAGTGGCTTCATATCGTGTGGTTGCGCAGCCACCATCAGTTCGCGAAGGCGCTGCGCACAGAGCGGATCGATGGCAAACTCCTAATAGCTTTTCGGCAACCCCATGCGCTCACCGATGAAATTCAGGATCATCTCGTCGCTGACGGGACCTACCTTGTGCAAGCGGCAGTCGCGCCAGTAGCGCTGCATGTCGTACTCGCGGCTGTAGCCATATCCGCCGAAGACCTGCATGCCCGCATCGGTCACCTCACAGGCGAAATCCGCCGCCACCAGCTTGGCCATGTTGGCTTCGATGGCACAGTCGCGTCCCAGAGACTGCAGCCATGCGGCTTTGTAGGTAATCAGGCGCGCCAGCTCCACCTTGGTGCGCATCCACGAAATCTTGTGCTGGATGGCCTGGAACTGCCCGATGGGCCTGCCGAATGCGCGGCGCTCTTTCGCGTACTGCAAGGCGTCTTCGAAGGCTGCCTGGGCCTCGCCGAGACACAGGGCTGCAGTCAGGATGCGCTCGTTGTTCAACATGCCGAGCGTCTGGTAGAAGCCTTTATCCTTCTCGCCGATCAGGTGATCCTTCGGGACCTTGACGTCTTCGTAGAACACTTCGAAGGACTGAGTGGCGCGAATGCCGAGTTTTTCCAGCTTGCGCAGACGGATGCCAGGAGTGTCTTTCTTCACCAGGAAAACCGAGATTCCGTCGGCCTTTTTCACGACATTCTCATTGCTGCGGGCAACCACGACGAGGTAGTCGGCCACATTGGCGCTGGTGGTCCAGACTTTCTGGCCGTTGATGACCCAGTGATCTTCTTTTTCGATGGCGCGAGTCTTCATGGCGCCCAACACGTCGGTGCCGCCATCCGGCTCGGTGAGCGAGAAGGAGAACATCAGCTTGCCTTCGGCAAGCTGGGGCAAGTATTTCCGCTTGAGCATCTCACTGGCGGAAAACTGCAGCGTCTTGGCGCCGAAGCAGCTGGACATGAAGAAGGTGAGGCCGATGGAGCCGCTGCGGCGGGCGAGTTCTTCGGTGACAATCACCATATCAACGATGTCGCCGTTCACGCCGCCATACTCTTCCTGGATGGGAATGCCGAGGTAGCCATTTTCGGCCAGCGCCTTCCACACCTTGTGGGGGAATTCTTCTTTTTCGTCCATTTCGCGGGCATATTCGCGCGGTACTTCGCGCTCCACCAGCGCACGGATGTTCTGACGGAGAAAATCCTTCTCCTTGCCCAGATCAAAATTCAAACCGCCGACGGTCTGTTCGGCGACAGCCTGCAGCGCCTCGTTACTCATGATTGTCTCCTGCTCACTTCTCGCGTTTCAGAATCCCGCCCATGATGAGGGCGATAAATGTTTTCTTGACCGTCTCCAGTTTTGGAGAATCGTCGGGGTGGTACCAGCGATAGATCCAGTTGCACATGCCGAGCATGGCATTGACCAGGAGGTCAGGCTCGCCGCCGACGCGAACCCCTCACGACGCGCGCGGCTCCGGGGCGGACGCGGAGGCTCCGCCCTCGCCCTGCGGGGGCGCGGACTCCGGCGCTTCCCCCGGTTGCGACCGGCGGGTCTCGTCGAGAAAGCCCATGCGCAGCTGGAACAGCAGTCGGTCCACCTCGGCCGCGGCTTCGGGGTGGAGTTTGCCGTCGGTCTTGGCGCGCAGGGCCGCGAGGATGTCGATGGTCAGGCGCGCCTGGGCGAGGTCCACCTCGGCCTTGGAGGTGAGCGGGTTGACCAGCTTGCCCAACTGTTGCATGGCAGCCGCGTGGAACATCGCGGCCGCGGCCATGATGAGGTCGTCGTCGCGGTCGGGATCGCTCATCGCGCGTGGGCCGGGGGAAGTGGCTGCGACCTACAGCGTGTGCCGCTGGGTCGTGAAGAAGAACATCTCGGCGACCCCGGGGCCCGCGTTCACATAGCGGTGGGAACGCTCTGCCCGCAAGTGCAGGCTGTCCCCCGCCGCCAGCAGGTGGTCCTGCCCGCCGACCGAGAAGCGCACGGTTCCGCGGAGCACGTGGTACAGCTCGTTGCCCTCATGGGCATGCTCGGGGCTGGACCGGCCGTTGGGCTCCAACCGCAGCTGGTAGGCGGCCAGGCGGGCGCCCGGGACCATCCGGGTGAGGCGCGTCAGCGCTCCGGCGCCCCAGGGCAGCGGCTCGCCCACGCGCTGCGCGGCCGCCAGGTGGGACACCTCGTCCAGCTCGTCCTTCTCCAGGAAGTATGTGATGTCCTTGCCGAGCGCGACCGCGATCTTGGACAGCGAGCCGATGGTCGGCGAGGTCTTGCCCCGCTCGATCTCGGAAATGTGGGTGGCGGAGACGCCGGCGCGCGCCTCGATGGCCTTCAGCGTCAGTTCGAGCTCGCGACGACGGTCCTTCAGCCGATTTCCGATGGCATGGTTGTCCACCATCCCTGGTGCCTCCCTTCCACGTCCGTAGCGGAGCGCTGTCTAGAATCCGAACTTCGGGGAGCTGGCCCACACCGCGCGACACGGGGTGTCGCCGACGCATGCGAGCGCGTGGGGCACGTCGGCCCGGAAGTGGATCGACTCCCCTTCGCCCACCACGTAGGCGTGCTCGCCCAGCCGCAATTCGAGCGCGCCGCTGAGCACCAGCCCGAACTGCTCCCCCTCGCGCACACGCAGCGGCGGGGGCGCGCCGCCCGGCTCGATGGTGAGCAGCATGGCGCTGAGCTCCTGCCCGGGGACGGCCCCCGACAGCGGCTGCATGCGCACCCGTTCCCGCTCGAGCAGCACGGTCTCGCGATCGGCCGCGCGGGTGACCACCACGTCGGGCAGGTCGTCGGCGGCCAGGAACAGCGCCGTATCCACGCGCAGCGCGGCGGCGATCTTGCTGAGCGCGCCGACGGTGGGCGAGGTCTTGCCGCGCTCGATCTCGGAGACGTGCGTCGCGCTGACGTCTACGCGCGACTCGATCTCCTTGAGGGTGATGTTGTAGCGCTGGCGGTATTCCTTGATGCGCTTGCCAACGTCGACTTTCACGGCACATCCCCTCCACGCTCGCATCGCGCGGTAACCTCGGCGCGCGGGCGGGCGACCACGAGTCGCGACAGTGTAGATCCCGTCGCCGGGAGCGACAAGGAACAACCAGCCCTTCCGGGGGGCGGTCCCGGCGCCCGCATCACGACCGGTCCGGTCCGCGGGCGCGCAGCGCAGCGCGGCTCAAGCGGCCGCTCCGACGTCGTGTTCGTCGGCGATATCCCCCACCAGCGGCTCCAGCAGATCCTCCAGGGTGACGATCCCGATGGACTCGTCCGCCGCGTCCACGACCGCCGCGATGCTGGCCCGGGCGTAGAATAGGCGGCGATCCCCTCGTCGATCCCCAGCGCCGATGAGACCAGCAGCATCGTGCGCCCATACTCCTCGATGGGCTCGTCGGCGCGCGCGTGGATCAGATCACGAAACAAGAGCAACCCATTGATGCGGCCCTCGGCGTCCCGCATCGGCAGGCGCGAGTGCGCGGTGGTGCGCACCAGCTCCAGGGCGATGGCCACCGTCTCGGTGGCAGCGATGGCCGTCACCTGAGGGCCAGCGGGGTCATCACCTGGCGCAGGGACAGTTGCGAGGCCTGGGCGAAGCGACGCACCAGCGCCTCTTCGAGCGGTTCCAGGGTCTGGCTCCGGTAGCTCAGCTCTACGTTTCTCAGGATGCGCTCCTTGGTGAAGCGCGCGGGGGCGACCCAGGTCGGCTGCCCCAGCGCGCGCAGCACCAGCCCGGCCAGCAGCTGGATGACCTGCTGCAGCGGCCACAGCACACGCATGGCCACCCAGAACGGGGCCGCGGCCCAGGTGACCAGGGTCTCGGGATGCGATCGGAACACCGACTTGGGAACGATCGCGCCGAACACCACGACCAGCGCGGTGATGCCAATGGTCGCGATGCTTTTCTCGCCGCGCTCGCCGAAGCGCGCGGTCAGCGCCACCGTCGCCAGAGCGCTGCCCGCCACGGTCATGATGTTGCTGCCGACCACGGCGGTCAGCACGACGCGCTCGCCGCGGTCTTGCGCCAGGCGCGCCGCCAGCACCGCCAGTCGATGTCCGGAGCGGGCGCGATGCATCAGCCGCGCGCGCCGCGCGCTGGTGAACCCGGTCTCGGCCCCCTCGAAGAAGCCGGTGGCAAGCACCGTCAGCAGCACCACGACCAGCCCCGACACCCAGTGGGCCTCCACCGTTACACCTCCCACTCTTCGACCGGGCGCAGGCGCGTGACCCGCACCACCAGCGGCTTGGTGGGGGTGGCCTTCAGCGGCACCAGGAACTCAAGCCCTCCAGCGCCTGGTCCCGGGTCGCCAGCGCGGGGCACGTGCCCCCAGCTCCTCGCCCAACAGCCCGGCGAGCGTGACCGCCCCCTCGTCGGCGTCCAGCTTGCCCCCCACCGCCTGTTCGAGGTCGTCCAACTCGATACGCGCGTCGACGCGCCACACCCCATCGCGCAGCCGCTCCAACTCGACCCGCGGCTCGTCCGCCTCGTCGTGGATGTCGCCGATCAGCTCCTCCAGCAGGTCCTCGAGCGTCACGATCCCCTCGACCCCGCCGTGCTCCCCCACCACGACGGCGATGTGCACGCGCCGGGCCTGGAACTCGCGGAACAGCCGATCGGCGCGCGTGGATTCGGGGACGAATACGGCTCGCGCATGAGGTGGCGGGCGCGCAGGTGGGTACGATCCCCTTCCCAGGTGAGCAGGTCCTTGAGCAGCAGCACCCCCACGACGTGGTCGAGGTCCCCTTCGTACACGGGCAGCCGGCTGCGCCCGAGCGATCGAACGCCGCCGCGATCGCGGAGGCGTCGGCGTCGGAGGTCACGGCCACCAGCTCGACGCGGGGCGTCATGGCGCGGTCGACGCTGATATCGTTGAAGCGCAGGATCCCTCCCAGCACGCGGGCGTCGAATGGGGTGAGTAGAGCCCCTCCTCGCGGGCCACCTAGACCATGGTCGACAGCTCCCCCCGGCTGAGCGCGGCAGGGCGTGGCGTCCCCGCCGCCAGGCGGGCCAATCGCTCGAGCACCGATCGGATGGGTCCCAGCACCCACGCCAACAGGGCGATGGGCGGTGCCGCGAACGGCGCCCATTGGCGCGCATGCCGCAACCCCAGCGATTTGGGGACGATGTCACCCAACACGAACAGCAGCAGCGACACGGACGGGATGGCGATCCAGACGCCGGCGCCCCCGAACTGGTGGACGCAGAGCGCGGTCGACAACACCGAGATCCCGACGTTCACCGTGAGGTTGCCCAGGAGCACCGTCACCAACAGGCGATGGGGATGCCGGCCCAGCGCGGCGGCCTGCTTGGCGCGCGCGGACCGGCCACGCTCCATGTCGTCGAGCTCGACCTCGGTAAGCGCGAGCAGGGCGGTCTCACTGCCGCTGAAGAATGCAGAAAGCGCCAGCAGCAGCACGATCGAGGCGAGCTCGAACAGCAGGCTCAACGGCACTCACCCGGAATCTGCGTGGGTCGTGACGGCACCGGCGGCAGCATACGGGCGGGGGTCGGGGGGCACAAGGCAAGCTGCCGCCGGTTGGCCCGCCCTGCGTTGACACCGCGGGGAAGGGGGCCTACCTTCCGCTTCCCGCGCCAACGCCCGCGTGCGTCCGCCCGCGCGCCGCACCGCCGGCCGCCCGGGCCGCCGCAGCACGTTCGGCGCCTGCCGCATGGAGCGCCTCCTCGTCATCCGGTTCAGCTCGCTGGGCGACGTCGTGCTGTTGAGCGCGCTGCTGGAAGCGCTGCGCCGGGCCTCTCCGCATGCAGAGGTGTGGCTGGCCACGAAGGAGCTGTACGCCCCGCTGTACCGCGGCGATCCGCGCATCGATCGGCTGGTGACCCTGCCGGGCGGGGCGGGACTGACCCCGCTGCGCGCGCTGGCCGCCCAGCTGGATGCGGTGGAATTCACGCGCGTGATCGACGCGCACAACACCTTGCGCAGCCGCGTGCTGACCTGGATGCTGCCGCCGGCCCCCGTCGCGCGCCTGCCCAAGGATACCGCAGCTCGCCTGTTGTTCGTGCGAACGCACGTGCGCACGCGACCACTGCGCCACCACATGGTGGACCGCTACCTGTCCCTGCTGCCGACGCCGCCCGCGCTGGCGTGGCGCCCCTCGATCTACCTCAACACCGGCGACCGCCTCGACGCGGCGCGGCTGTGCCCCCTGCCGGCCCCGGTGCTGGCCGTGGCGCCCGGGGCACGCCACGCTCCCAAGCGCTGGCCCGCCCGTGACTACGGCGCGGTCGTGGCCCGCTTCCAGCGCGCCGGGCTGGGCAGCGTGCTGCTGCTGGGCGGCCCGGGTGAAGAAGAGGCCTGCACAGAGGTCGCGCGCGCCCTGCCGCAGCCCCCCGTGGTGGTGTGCGGAGACGTCGGGCTACGCGCGACGGCGGCGTTGCTGGCCGGCGCCCGGCTGCTGCTGTGCAACGACAGCGGCCTGCTCCACCTGGCCGAAGCGGCCGGCACGCCGGTGCTCGCCCTGTTCGGGCCGACGGTGCGCGCCTTCGGCTATTTCCCGCTGCTGCCGGGCAGCCGGGTGCTGGAACGGGACCTCGACTGCCGCCCCTGCTCGCGCAACGGCCGCCGTCCCTGCTGGCGGGGGGACCTCGCCTGCCTGGCGGAGATCGCCCCCGACGCGGTCCTGGCCGCGCTGCGTCCCCTGCCCCCCCGCATCGACGCCGACGCGCCGGGGGTGCGCCATGGCTGACCGCGCGCCGCTGCCCCTGCCGCTGCTGGCATACCGGCTGCTTGCCCCGGCGCTGGCGGCGGCCCTGCCGCTCGCCCGCCCCTTCTCCGCCAAGCTGCGCGACGGCCTGCGACGGCCGCCGGGGACTGACGGAGCGGGCGCGGGCGGCCGCGCCGCGGCTGCGCGGCGCCGTCTGGTTCCACGCCGCCTCGGTCGGCGAGTACGAGCAGGCGCGGCCGGTCATCGCCGCGCTGCGCGCGCTGCCGGACGCCCCGCCGGTGGTGGTGACGCACTACTCCCCGTCCGGCTGGCGCTACGCCGCGCGGCGACCGTGCGCCGATCTGCACGAGTGGCTGCCGATCGACACGCCGGCCGCCATGGCCGGCCTGCTCGAGGCGTGGCGCCCGCGCGCCGTCGTGTTCGTGAAGTTCGACTGCTGGCCCAATCTCGTGCTCGAGGCGGCGCGGCGCGGCGTGCCGGTGCTGCTGCTGGCCGGGACGCTGCAGCCCCGCTCGTGGCGCCTGCGCCCCCCCCTGCGCCCCTTCTTCCGCGCGCTGTTCGATCGCTTCGCCGCGCTGGGGGTCTGCACCGAGGAGGACCGCGACCGCTTCACCGGACGGGCTGGGGGTGCGGACCGCGGTCGCGGTCACCGGCGACACCCGCGCCGAGCAGGTGATCCTCCGTTTCGAGGCGGCGGCGGGCGGCGAGGCGGTGGCCCGGCTGATGGCGCTGCCGGGGCGCCGCCTGGTGCTCGGCAGCACCTGGCCGCCCGACGAGGCGCTCTGGCTGCCGGTGCTGCCCGATCTGCTGGCGCGATTCCCCGACCTGACGGTGGTCCTCGCTCCGCACGAGCCGTCCCCGCCCCGACTGGCCGAGCTCGAGCGGCGGCTCGCGGCCGCCGGCGTGGCGACGACCCGCCTCTCGCGCCTGGCGCCGGCCGGCGCGGCCGCCGCGGCGGCGGGCGGGCGCTGCGTGCTGGTCGACTCGGTCGGGGTGCTGGCGGAGATCTACCGCGCCGGCGCGCTCGCCTACGTCGGCGGAGCTTCACGACCGGGGTGCACAACACGCTGGAGCCGGCCGTGGCCTCCCTGCCGGTGCTGTTCGGCCCGGTCATCCACAACGCGATCGAGGCGGAGCGATTGGTGGCCATGGGGAGCGGCTTCGTGGTGCGAACCGCCGCGGAGGCCTCCGCCCGCCTGGACGCGCTGCTGGCGGACGAGCCGCTGCGGGCGCAGTTGGGCCAGGCGGCGCACCAGTTCGTCCAGGGGCAGGCGGGGGCCACCCGGGCCAGCCTCAGATTGCTGGCCCCGTTCGCCTTCCCGCCTAGGGCCGATCGGCCCTTGCGGCGCGGCAACGCATCTCTTTGAATACCGGAGCCGCCCGGGCGGCCCTGTGCCGGCCCGGCCCCCGACCCGTCAGGAGAGCTTCGATGCCCATTGCCTCGCGCGCGCCGGTCACCACCCGCTGGAGCATGCCCTACCCACAGGTGCCGCGCTTCTTGCAGATCGAGACCGTGGTCACCTGCAACGCCGAGTGCCCCTTTTGCCCGCAACACGACATCAAGCGGCAGCCGATACGCATGCACGACTGGGTGTGGAAGAAGATCATCGACGACACGCGCGGGCTGGGGATCGTCTACCGGCCGTTCTTGCAGAACGAGCCGTTCGTGGACAAGCGCATGCCCGAGATCATGCGCTATATCCGTAAGGACCCCACGGCCAAGATCGAGTTCAACACCAACGGGAGCCTTTTGACCGAAAAGCTCAGCCGCGAGATCCTCGACATCGGCATCGACATCATGCGCTTCTCAATCGACGGCTTCAGCCCCGAGGTGTACGCCAGCCGCGTCGGCCTGGACTACAACCAGGTGGTCGAGCGCACCGTGCAGTTCCTGAAGATCTGGCGCGAAGGCGGCTACGACCAGCAGTGCATGACCGACGTCCGCATGATCGACATGCCCGAAAACCGGCACGAGCACCAGGCCTACAGAGACTTCTGGGGGCCGCTGTACCGAGGTGGTCATCACCGAGCTGTACACCTGGCCGTGGCAGGGGCAGAAGGCGCCCGTGGCCAAGCCCTGCCTCAAGATGATGGACGGCATGTACCTGTTCTCGGACGGACGCGTGACTTTGTGCTGCTGGGACACCAAGGAGCGCGGGGTGGTCGGCGACATCACCCAGGACAGCGTGCTGGAGGTCTGGAGCAGCGCCCAGTTCGAGGCCGTGCGAACCCTGCTCAACGACGGCCGCCGCGAGCTGATCCACCTATGCAGCCGTTGC
>CAWJAA010000007.1:0-16448 GCA_963840615.1 Terriglobia bacterium | reverse complement strand
CCAGCCCGTCGTCGACCACCGCGAAGTCATCGCTGTGCAGTGATTGGACGCCGCGATTCATTTCGTCGGTGGCAAAGAAGGTCAGGCGCACTTCTGAGACCGTGCTGCGATAGGTGAGGTCGGCGGGGCTCCCCGACGCGTGCAAGGTAAGCAGGCAACACAGAGCGAATGAGAGCCGTACCAGGGTCGTGCGGGGCCGATGAAATACCCTTGCCATCACAAGTGTTTCATCGGTTCAGATCACGGAGGGGATTAGTCTTCCGTGATTACTTCTGTGCTCCGGCGAAAGGACGTAGGAAATTTATTCCTGGACCTTGGTGGGATTCTTACTGAGTTCCGCGATCATCTTTTCCACCTGGTTCTTCTTGCTGGCTTCGAGGTCAGGGTTGGTTTTCAGCAACTGCTGCCAGGCACGGATGGCTCCTGCGGAATCTCTCTTACCCTGCCACTTCATGATGCCGAGGTTGAACAGGGAATTTGCGTCCTTGGGGCTGGTTTTCAATGCTTGCTGCAACTGGTCGATGGCGCCATCGACATCTCCGGTGAAGTAGAGACAAGCTGCCAGGTCGCCGCGGGTCGCGACGTTGCTGGGATCGGCTTGCAACGACTTACCGTAGTAATCCTCCGCATCTTTGAACTGATGAGTCGCCTTGTAGATCGTGCCGATCTGTGCAAGGAGGGCTGCATTATCAGGATCGGCCTTGAGCTTCTCGAGCAGTGGGGCTGCTTTTTTGTCGCCCATGCTTTTCATTTGCTCCATGGTCGGCATCTGCTGCATACCTTGTGGGCTGTGAGGGTTAGCGGCCTGCATGGCAGTAGGGTTCGCGGCGGCGGTTGGGCTCTCCGATCCACGAAACAGATATCCGATCACCAGTCCCAGGAACAGGCAACCTACTGCCATTCCGTAGACTTGGCGGGGTGACCAGCGGTTGTTCAGTTCAGCAGCTTCGGTGGAGAGGTTTGTCATCGCGGTTCGACCCCACAGGACACGGTCGTGGCTCATTTAAGCGAGCCAACCTATAGATGCAGGGCATCCCGTGGACCAAAGCTTGCGGCCAGCGCAAGAATATATCTTATGCATTTTCATAGAGTTACAGGTGGGTAGACGAGCGCTGCCGGGTGGGGCTGGAAATCCCCCTGGGATTTCGCTCAGTTCCGGGTCATTTGGCGCGATTGCTACTTGTGCCTACCGGGACACTGCGGACGACAGCAGTCTCGCTACGAGTATTCCCCAGAGCGGGTGCTTCCCGTTTCGAGATTGGGGGATCGGTTATTTTCGTAATCACCCCGTGGTGCCGCGAACCTTGCACGCTCTGACTCCGATGTAAGGGGTAGTTGTAACCGAGAGTATGTGCGACGACGGCAAGAACGGTCCGGCCTGCCAGCTCCAGCTTGCGGAAGCAGCTCTGCGCGAGCGGGAGGAGTTCGTGCGCCTGCTGCTGGATTCCACGGCAGAAGCGATTGTCGGGCTTGACCGCGACGGAAATTGCACTTTCTGCAATACCGCCTGCCTTCGTTTGCTCGGCTACGGGGATGTAAAGGATCTTCTGCACAAGGACGTTCACCAACTGGCACATCACTCCCGCCAGGACGGACTCCCGAGTCCGCGAGAAGAGTGTCGTATTCTGCACGCCCTGCGGGAAGGCCAGGGAGTGCACGTCAGCGACGAAGTTTTCTGGCGCAGCGACGGCACCAGCCTGCCCGTGGAATATTGGTCGTATCCCATGCGTCATGGCACCCAAATCGTGGGGGCCGTAGTTACGTTCCTCGACATCAGCGAGCGTCGCAACGTAGAAGCGCAACTAAGGCAAGCCCAGAAGATGGACGCGATCGGCCAACTGGCTGGGGGGATCGCCCATGACTTCAACAACCTGCTTATGGTCATCAGCGCTTACTCGGAACTGATGCTCGATGCGCTTACAGCGGAAGATCCGTTGCGGCATAACGCCGAGGAAATCCTCATTGCCTCACGGCGCGCCGCCGAGTTGACGCGCCAATTGCTGGCGTTCAGTCGCAAACAACTGCAGGCCCTGCAACTGCTCGATCTGAACTCGGTTCTGGCGGAGATCAGCACCATGCTCCCGCACCTGATTGGGGAAGACATTGAATTGCTGATCTCCTCAGGGAAGAATCTGCGGAAGATCAAAGCCGATGCCGGACAGATCGAGCAAATTCTTATGAACCTCGCGGCCAACGCGCGCGATGCGATGCCGGATGGAGGCACGCTCACCGTTGAAACCTCCAACGTGCATATCGCGGAGAGCTATGTGCAGAAGCAGGCCGTGATGTGTCCAGGGGACTACGTTCTGTTGGCGGTCAGCGATACCGGCGACGGAATCGCACCCGAGCACATGCCTCACATCTTCGAGCCGTTCTACACCACGAAAGCGGAAGGGAAGGGCACAGGTCTGGGTCTTGCCACCGTGTACGGTACGTGAAGCAGAGCGGCGGATTCATCTGGGTGTACAGTGAGGCGGGATTGGGCACGACGTTCAAGATCTATCTGCCCGGCATTGCGCAGGAGGTCCATCTGCCGGTGAATCGTGCGGCAGAGGCCGCGCCGGTTCCCGGAACGGAGACTCTATTGCTGGTGGAGGACGAGTCCGCGGTTCGTAACTCAGAGCGCGAATTTCTCGCGCGGAACGGGTACACGGTTCTTGAGGCCAAAAACGGGACCGAAGGTTTGCGCATCGCGCGTGAATACGAAGGGATCATCCATCTTCTACTGACGGATGTGGTGATGCCGAACATGGGTGGCCCGCAACTGGCCGAGCAACTTGCAGCTGAGCGTCCGCAAATGCGGGTGTTGTTCGTCTCCGGTTATGCCGAAAGCACCATCTTGCGCCGGGGCGTCGTCGACCTGCGAACCAGCTTCCTGCAGAAGCCGTTCAGCCTGCGCACGCTCGCGGCCAAAATCCACCAGGTCCTGGAATCTCGGGCGGCTGCGGCCGGAGCCTGAACTCAGGGCTGAATGCGTGCCAGTTTGCCGTCCTTCAAAGTGAAGGAACTGCCCCGCCAGTCCACGGTATGTCCGGTGAAACTGATGACCCACACCGCCAGGGCAATCAAGTCGCGCAAGGGAATCAGAAACAACAGCGAAGTCACCTGGCGGTCGCGCAAGGTCACCCGCCCCACGACCACGGCCACCGCAGTTCGCAGGAGCAGGGCAGCCCCGAGCAGCTTCCATGCCCATCCCGTGCCATCGGCTAAAATCAGCGTCAGCAGCGCCCATACCAGCCCGAAGGTTAACACTAAGCCTACATATCCCCAGCGGCGCGAATCGCGCACACTGCGGGCCCAGCGCAATTGGTGGCGCAGAAAAGCTCTCAGTGAATAGGCCGGAAGAAAAGTCTCCACCACAACTTCAGAGAGCCGCACCTTGAGGCCACGTTCCGCGATCCGCTTGCCCAACTCATAGTCATCTGCCAGGTAGTCAATAATGCTTTCGAATCCGCCGATGGCTTCGAGATGGCTGCGGCGAAAGGCCAGCGTCGAGCCCAGTCCAAAATGGAGACCGCCTTCGATTTGCCTCGCCGCCAGCACTCCGGCGCTGAAGTCGGTGCTGATGCCGACCGATTCCAGACGCGACCCGAGCGTACGCCCTGCAATCCCGCGATACAGACAAGTCACCATGCCTACGGCGGAATCGCCGAGGGCGGCAACAATTCGCCGCAAGTAGTCTGGCTCTACGCGAATGTCGCTGTCGTTCACAATCAAGTAAGGGTAGCGAGCGTGGCGCACCATCTGCGCCAGATTGCTGACCTTGGTATTGGCGCCGAGATTCTCGCGGCAGTGCACCAGTCGGATAGCGCATTGTGGGAACTCCTGCTGCAACTGTTGCACTCGGGAAATTGCGGGATCGTTGGGATCGCTGACGCCGAAAATAATTTCGTACTCTGGATAGTCCTGCAGACAGTGACTGCGAAAGCTCTGGTAGATCTCAGGATCCGTGCCCTTGAGAGGTTTCAGGATGGAGACCGGAGGAGTGAATCCAGATGGTGGCGCCTGCAGCGACTGGGTCCGATCCTTCAGAAACCGGGCTGCACTCCAAAGGCACAGGAAGTAGTAGCCCGCACTGGCAATCGTGCCCAACAGCGCGAGCGTCCGCACGGCGAGGATGAGATTCATCGTCTGCAGATTATCAAACAAAGCGTCGACAGCGACGCAGCAAAGCCAGATCTCCACAAAGAGAGACCACTCCTACTCATACCGCAGGGCTTCGATGGGATCCAGATTTGCTGCCTTCCAGGCCGGATAAATGCCAAACAGCAGACCTTCGGCAGCCGCGGCGCAGAAGCTGAAGACACGCCCAGAACAGTGACATCCGGGCGGGCAGGGAATCCCACACCAGGCGAATGCCATAGGTGATGATTGCACCCACGAGCAAGCCCAGAAGGCCTCCGATCGCCGTAAGCGTGATGGCCTCCAGCGTGAACTGCAACAGCACATCCCGCTTGCGGGCGCCAATGGCCTTGCGCACGCCGATCTCCCGCGTGCGCTCGGTGACTGAGACCAGCATGATATTCATCACGCCCACGCCGCCCACGATCAAGGCCACGCTCGAAACGGCGAACATGAAGATGAACACGGCTCCGGTGATCTGGTTCCACACGTCGGAGAGCGAGTCCTGGGTAAAGACCGCGAAGTTGTCCGGCTTGTCGGGCGGAACGCGCCGCCGCCGCCGTAACAATTCGCGCATTTCATCCATCGCCTTCGGCATGTCGTCGTGCGAAGTTGCCTTGACGCTGATCAAGTGCTGCTTGAGTTCGGGGTGCAGTTTCCGCAGCGTAGCCAGGGGGAAATAAACCTTGTTGTCGTCGGGATTCTTGCCGCCGCCAAATGCGCTCTTCACCTTTTCGGTTTCGCCGATCACTTCGAACAGCTGGCCCTCGATATTGATTTCCTTACCCAGTGGATCTTCGTTGCCAAAAAGTTCGTCGGCGGTGTCTGCGCCGAGGACGATCACCGGCGCCCGCCGTTCATCGTCGATTTCGCTAAACCAGCGGCCGGCTTTCATGTTCAGGTCAAACACGTCCTTCACGGTCGCGTTGTCGCCTTCCAGAATCGTCTGCTTGGCTTTGCGATCGCCATACTTCACCACGTAGGTTCCCGACCCGAACTGCGGCTCGACAAAACGGACGCCCGCGGTCACGGCCTTCACGTGCGGCAGATCCTTCATCGCTTCGGCATCTTCGAAAGTCAGTTCCTTGCGCGTGCGCAATTCCTCGGTGGGGCGCCCGAAGGTGATCGGCAGATGAAACGCAAAAATGATATTGGATCCCATGCTGCTGATCACGCTGCTGACGTTGTCATTGAGCCCGCGCACAATTGACGAAATGCCGATGACCACGGCGACGCCAATGACAATGCCCAGCACGGTGAGGCCGGAGCGCAGTTTGTTGTTGCGGATGGTATCCAGCGCCATCCGGATGATTTCGCCGATTTCGCTTGTTGCGATCATGCGTGGCAAATTCCAGAATCGCTTTACAATTCGAAGCGCAACGCCGCAATCGGCTCGAGCGTCGCCGCGCGCCGCGCCGGATAGACGCCGAAGAAAATGCCGACGCTTGCCGAAACCAGCAGTCCCGCGGCCACCGCCCAAAGCTTGATGACCGACGGCATGCCGATCGCCAGCGTCACCCCCTTGGCAACTACTGATCCCCAACAGCACGCCGATGACTCCACCGAGAACCGACAGGGTCACGGCTTCGATCAGGAACTGCAGCAGCACGTCCGAGCGCCGCGCTCCCATGGCTTTGCGAATCCCGATTTCCCGCGTACGTTCCGTGACCGAGACCAGCATGATGTTCATGATCACGATGCCGCCGACCACCATGGAAATAGCCGCGATCCCGATCATGGCGAAGAAAAACGTCTGGTAAGGTTCGACCAGATGCTCAGCAGGCTGCTGTTGGTCTCGACGTCAAAATTGTCCGGCTGGTCGGGCGCAACGTGGCGCCGCGATCGCAAGACCACCCGCGTCTCATCCATGGCGGTGTCCAGAAGCGCTCCGGTGCCGGCGGCTTTTGCCGAGATGCGCATGTTGCTGTTGTAGCTGCCGTACTGCTTGAACCACGAGGTCAGTGGCATGAACACATAGTTGTCCAGACTCTGACCCAATGTTTTGCCCTTCTTCTTGCCCACGCCGATGATGCGGTATACCCATCCGTCGATGCGGATTTCCTTGCCGATGGGATCGATGCCCGGCATCAAGGTTTCGACGATGTCGGTGCCCACTACCGCGACCGGCGACGTCGTTCTCCAAATCAGATTCCCTCAGCATGCGGCCGGATTCCAGGTCGACATCCTGGGTAATAGCCACCGAGGGGGTCATGCCTTGCACGATGGTGTCACTGAGGGACTCCTCTGCATACTTCACGTGACCGGTCATGTTGCGCGCATAGGCTCCCACCTAGGCGCAGTGCTTGCATCCTTCCAGCACCGCCCGGTAGTCGTCCATGGTAAGGTCCTTGCGTTTCTGGCCCTCCAGATAGCGATCGACGTTGGTGACTGCCGGAGAGACCTTGAACACGATGAAGACGTCCGCGCCGAGATTGAAGATCTTTTCCGCCACATAGCCGTTGATGCCGTTCACAAAGGTGACAACGGCGATCACGGCGGCGACGCCGATCACCACTCCCAGCAGAGTCAGCACCGAGCGCAGCTTGTTCGCCCAGAGCGACTGCAACGCGATCCGCAAGGCTTCGAGAAAATGCATAGAACCAGATGTCAGGCTTCGGGCCTGGGAGCCCCAGGCCGGGAAAGCTAAAGTCAGTCTAGCAGGGGCTCGGCCTTTCTCTCGGGGCCGAAGCCGGAAGCCCGGTATAATGAATCTGTTGGCAGCTGGACCGGACGGTCGCTCTCGGCGTCTTCGGATGGCGAGGGAGGAAAGTCCGAACTCCATAGAGCAGTGTGCCGGATAACGTCCGGGAGGACGAGTTCAAGCCCGTTCGACGGAAAGTGCCACAGAGAACATACCGCCCGGCAGCAATGCCAGGTAAGGGTGAAAAGGTGCGGTAAGAGCGCACCGCCGTCGCAGTAATGCGGCGGGCAGGGCAAACCCCACACGGAGCAAGACCAAATAGGGAGGGACCTGGGTTGAGGTGAAAGCTTCGCCCGGGATACGTGCCGGCTCGGCGCGTCACAACCTCCGGGTAGGTCGCTTGAGCCTCGCAGTAATGCGTGGCCCAGAGGAATGACCGTCCCGCCGCAAGGCGGACAGTCTGTATCCGACGTACATCAAGGGTCAGGCTTATCTGGCTTCGGGACAAGCGGCAAACGCCGCCACTGAATTTCAGAAGGTTATTGATCACACCGGCATGGTTTGGAATTGTGCAACGGGAGCGTTAGCGCACCTTGGTCTGGCTCGCGCAAATACGTTGGAATCGAAGAAGGCGAAGGGCGCAGTCGCAGACGCCGCCCGTGTACGCGCGCTGAGTCAATACAAACAGTTCCTCGATCTCTGGAAAGATGCAGACCCCGGCGTTCCGGTCTTCAAGGCGGCAAAGGCCGAATACGCAAAGCTACTCTAAGCCAGAGCCGATGCCGAAGGAATACTCGACCGCCTGCATTGCCCTTCCTGGCGGATGACGGCCAAGCCGGAAGTAGAGCCCATCGGCACTTTGTTGTTTGCCGACAACCCTCCCAGAAAATCGTCGCATCGGGGCGTACTGTGATGCCTAAGCTATAATTGCGCGCACGAATGGCCCTGACCCAAGGCACGAAACTCGGCCCCTATGAAATCCAAACTCCGCTGGGTGTAGGCGGGATGGGCGAGGTGTATCGCGCACGCGACACGCGGCTTGAACGAACGGTGGCCGTCAAAATTCTTCCACCGTCGGTGTCCGGCGATCCCGATCGACTTCTCCGGTTTCAGCACGAAGCCAGGATCCTGAGCACTCTCAACCACCCGAATGTGCTCGCCATGTTCGATGTGGGCGAGCAAGCGGGCACACACTACCTGGTTTCGGAGTTCCTGGAAGGTCAGTCGCTGCGCGAGACGCTAACATCGGGGCCGCTCCCGCGTCGCGCGCTGGCCGCCTATGCCCTCGAAATTGCAAAAGGGTTAGCTGCGGCGCACGAAAAAGGGGTGGTCCATCGCGACCTGAAGCCGGACAACATCTTTATCACGCGCGATGATCGAGTGAAGATTCTCGATTTTGGTTTGGCCAAGCTGGCCCCGGCTCAAACCTCCGCACAAGCATTGCAGACCATGACGTTTGCGGCCTCGACCACGCCGGGCACGGTGATGGGGACGGTGGGCTATATGTCGCCGGAACAGGTGCGGGGCGAGACCGTGGACCATCGGTCCGATATCTTCAGCTTGGGCGCGGTCTTGTACGAGATGGCAAGCAGTAAGCGAGCGTTTCGCGGCGAGTCGTCCGTAGAAACGATGAACGCAATCCTGAAGGAAGATGTGCCGGAGCTGGCGGCTCCCATCGGAGCGGCATCTCCCGGGCTCGATCGGATCGTCCATCGTTGTCTGGAGAAAAAGCCCGAGCGGCGATTCCAGTCGGCGAGCGATCTGGCATTCGCGATCGAGGCATTGAGCGCGACATCATCCATTTCGTCCGGAAGTGCCAACGTGCAGGGCATCGAGCCTAGGGCGAAAAGACACTGGCTGCTTTGGGCCGCCACGGCTGTGACCGGAGTGGCGCTGATCTCGGCGACATGGTTGACCGGCCGCAAGTCAGCGAATAAGCCACCGCAAAAATTCACGCGCTTAACTTACGAGCAAGGATATCCCTCGATCGCGCGGTTTGCGAAAGATGGGCAGACCATCGTCTATAGTGCGCAATGGAATAGTGAGCCACTGCGGATTTACTCGGTACGCACCGAATTTCCGCAGTCTACAAGAATCGATCTCCCCAGCGCTGGGCTGCTTGCGCTTTCACCGACGGGAGATATGGAAGTGGCATTGGATCCGAGGCAGGATTGGTTTATCACCGGAACCTTGGCGCAGGCGCAGATGGCTGGAGGTACACCGCGAGCCCAGCAGAAGGATGTCATCGCCGCGGATTACGCTCCCGATAGCAAGACGCTGGCGATCGCGCGACGGTCCAACGGCAGGGTGCAACTGGAATATCCGGAAGGGAAAGTACTCTATGCCACCGCGGGCTATCTCGACTACGTAAGGGTGTCGCCGTCGGGCAAGCAAGTGGCGTTTGCTGAGCATGCAGTTTTAGGAGACGACCGCGGTTGGGTCTCAGTGGTAGATGAGAACGGCAATCACAAGCGATTGACCGAAGAGTTTGGAACTGTGCAGGGCCTGGCATGGTCGCCCAGGAATTCGGAGATTTGGTTTACGGCGACAAGTTTGACGACAACGCGGAGTCTGCTTGCCGTGGACCTGTCCGGGAAGCAGCGATCGATTCTCACGCTTCCCCAAAGCATTCGTCTGCTCGACATAGCAGGGGACGGCCGCGTGCTTGTGAGCGCGGAACAGCAACAGACCGAGATTGCCGGTATTGACCCATCGAGTGGTAAGGAATTGCGAGCCCTCGGATGGTTCGATGGCTCTGGCCTGAGTGACATGTTGCCGGACGGCAAGGCGATTGCTTTTTCGGAGTGGGGAGGGCCGGCCGGGCCGCTTTACTTGCAGATTTATCGAAAGTTGGATGGGTCAGCGCCGGTGGCTTTGGGGTCCGGGGCTGACCCGAGATTCTCGCCGGATGGAAACCTCGTTGCCGGACCGCTGCTGACGAGGCCCCCACAGGTTGTCCTGAACCCAATCGGCACGGGGGAAACCCGCCGCCTGTCTTTGGGGGAGATTGACGCCCTGAAGGATGTCTTTTGGTTTCCGGATGGAAAGCATCTGTTGCTCGAAGGAGCAGCCCCAGGAGAATCGCTGCGAGCCTATGAGATGGATTTGGACGGGGGCAAGCCGCAACCGATAGGCTCCTCCGATTTCGTTGGCTTCGCTGTGTCTCCCGATGGAAAGCGAATCGCAGGGCGCACGGCTTCCACGGGAGCAGCAGTTTTAGATCTGAACACCCAGAAGGCCCGCACAATCCCAGGTATTGGTCCAGAAGAGTTGCTAGCAAAGTGGACGGCAGACGGAAACGCGGTATTGGTTATCGCCCCAACGACGCGCGATGCGCGAATCTACCGCGTGGACGCTGAAACTGGAAAGCGTACTTTGCTAAAGGAGATTGACCCGCACGACACCGCCGGCTCAATCCGACCTCTGCACGTCGCATACGCAGAGCGCAGCAATACCTACGCTTACTCTATGACGCGGGTTCTCGGCACCTTGTATGTGGTGGAAGGGCTGGAGTGACTCTCGCCGGCATGGTTTGGAATTGTGCAACGGGAGCGTTAGCCCATCTTGGTCTGGCTCGCGCAAATACGTTGGAATCGAAGAAGGCGAAGGGCGCAGTCGCGGACGCCGCCCGTGTACGCGCTCTGAACCAATACAAACAATTCCTCGATCTCCGGAAAGATGCCGACCCCGGCGTTACGATCTTCAAGACGGCAAAAGCCGAATACGCAAAGCTACTCTAGCACTCCAGCCAGAGCTAATGCGGAAGGAATACTCGACTCCTGCTTTGCTTTTCCTGGCGGATGACGGGTGATCCGGAAGCTTTTCTCGATCAAACAGCAACCGCGGTTGTGACGCCGGTGTGACGCAAAACCTGCCATCACTGACGAAATTGACATCATTGACACTCCGTCGCGACTGATTTCAAATAACTTGTCTGTTTGCAATGCAGCCCGGCGAATTCGGCTTACAGGTCCGGCTGCCACAAACCTTTCCCCACGGTAACAATGCGCACGTCCTGGCCCTCAGACGGTCGCCGGGTTCGATGCTGAACGAACCTGGCGGACGATCTCCAACACTTCCTGTTCGTTCAGTAATCGGGGGGATTTTTTGGCCTCGTCGATGATGGCGCGGGCCAGTTCTGGTGTGCTAGCGATGCCACGAGCGGCGAGGTAATGTTGCACGTTGGAATTCCCCGACATGGGGCCAATTTCGATTTCCTGGGTGCGCCCGATCCATGCCGCGGGCACTCCGGAATAAACCCGGTCGGCAAGCCAGTGATCGCCCTTTTTTTGGGCCTTGACCACGGCGGCGGCGTGGACTCCGGTGGCGGTGCGGAAGGCATCTCGGCCGACAATGGGCGCATTGACCGGGACCGGAACCCGGGTCGCTACCGAAACCGCTTCGATGTACTCCGGCAAATGGGTGAGATCGTCGTTCCTTAGTCCCAAGAGCTTGCAGTTGACCAGCAGTTGCTCGATGGGCGTATTACCCACGCGCTCACCGATGCCGAGGGCGGTTGCGTGCACCCGCGAAGCACCCGCTTCAATGGCGGCCAGAGTATTCGCCAGGTCGAGGCCGCGGTCGCGGTGGCCGTGCCAGTCGATGCCAATCTCGCGCGCGCCCAGGTCCTCGAGAAGTTGTCGCACCCAACCCACCAGGTTGTAGGCGGCTGCGGGAGTCGCAGCCCCGCAGGTATCGCACAGGCACAATCGTTTTGCTCCCGCTTCGACGGCAGCGGTCAAAAGTACGCGCAGGTGGTCTGGGGAAGAGCGGACCGTGTCTTCGGTCACATACATGACTTCCAGGCCTTCGCGGACCGCGAACGCGATCGCCTCACGCGAGTGCAGCAGGACCTGGCTCAGTTCCCACTCTTCGGCGTATTGACGAATCGGGCTGGAACCGATGAACAGGCACGCCTCAATGGGAACCCCAGTCCGCTGCGTTGCCTCCGCAATCGGCTCGATGTCGACCTTCAGCGTACGCGCGGCGCAGTTGGGACGAATGCGCATGTGCTGGCCGGAGATCTCACGGCCCAGGCGCAGCACCGCCTCGCGTTGTCTGGCGCCGGCCCCAGGTAATCCTATATTGGCAGTTTCGATCCCCAAGGTCTCCATCAGGTGGAGGATGCGCACCTTGACCTCGACCGCAGGGTCGGCAACCGAAGGGCTCTGCAAACCATCGCGCAGGGTCTCATCGTCGACCATGACGTGGCTCGGCCACTGCACCCGCCTCGGACCTACTTCGGTCCAGTCGAAGATAAGGTTGCTCTCTTCCGGATTCGTCATGGCGCCTTCTTCGAAGACGATTCGCGCTTAGTGGCCGACGGGCCGAACCGCGGCGAAATCGCGGGTGCGACGCAGCAGTTCGTCCGCACCGGTCTGATCGCCTTGTGCCTTGCGGATCAGCGCCAGATGATAGAGACTGCTGACCTCGCCGCTCGACTCTTCCAAACTGCGCTCGAATTCCCGCGCAGCCGCTTCGTAATCACCTTTCCGTTCGTAAATGACCCCCAGGTGGTAGTGAGCCATCAGGTATTCAGGGGTTAAGACCAAGGACAGTTCGAAGTGCTCGCGCGCTTCCTCGAGTTGGCCGCTATGGAACAGCGCAATCGCCAAGCGGTAGTGCGCGGCGTTGTAGTTGGGATCGATTTCCAGACAGCGGCGGAAGGCTCGTGCCGCGTCCGGCATGTCGCCACGATGATAGTAAGCGACGCCGAGATCGTAATGACCGAGGATGAAGCCTGGCGCCGAAGCCACCGCCTGCTGGTAATATCGCACCGCCTCGTCGAGGGTGCCGCGATGAAAATGGAGATTGCCTAGCAGGTGATTGGCCAGCACGTTTTCCGGTTCGGTCGACAGCAAACGCTCAAGCTCCCGGCGCGATTCCTGGCTGTGACCGTCGCGCTCATCCACCAGGGCGAGGAGCAAGCGCTGATCCACAAAAGCATCGCGGAGAAACATCCCGCATTCCGCGCAGAATTTGTCCGGTGCGCCGGCGGCATGTCCGCATCGCGAGCAGCGAATGAAATTTGCATTGGTCATGATTCCCTCCGTTAAGTGGGACCGAGGAACTGTCCGCCGTCCACTCGCAGAATTTGTCCCGTGATTCGCTTTCCGCCCGGTCCGCAAAGGAACAGCACCGCGGAGGCGACGTCCTCGGGATCGAGAAAACTGCCCACCAGGCTCTCGGCCAGCGCCGCGTCACGAATGGGCTGCGGGATTTTCTCGGTCAAGGGAGTGCGCACCCAGCCGGGCTCGACTACGTTCACCAGGATTCCCAGTCGCCCGGCCTCGCGGGCCACAGTCTTGCTGAGTCCGAGCAGTCCGGCTTTGCTGGCGGAGTACGCTGCGGTACCGAACTTACCGCGCGACCCGTTGATCGATCCGACCAGTACGATGCGCCCCCCGTGCTTTCCCTCGCGCATCACCGGAATCACGTGCCGAACCAGCGAGAAGGCGCCCCGGAGATTCACGCTTTGCACGAAGTCCCAGTCGTCGAGCGCCAGCTTCCAAACCACGGCGTCGCGGGATACCCCGGCTGCATGCACTGCGATGTCGATCGACCCGTGCTCGCGCATAAGGTCGGAAACCGCGTCGGCGACCGCGGCGTCATCCCGCACGTCGCACTTTTTCCACGGGATGTCCTGACGACTGGACTACGTCCAGCGAGATGGCGTTCGCGCCTGCGCGCTGCAGCGATTTGACGATGGCGGCGCCAATGGCTCCCGAGCCTCCGGTCACCACTGCCACTCTGCCCGCGAGTTCCAGGTTATCGCTCATCTCATGCCGGCACTGTCGTTTGGTGGGGCTGCTTCCACTGGGCAGGCCGTTTCTCCAGGAAGGCACGAATGCCCTCGACAGCATCGGGCGTTGACATCAGTTCCCGCAGATACAGGTTCTCGAGCCGGGGAAGGTCCTGGTCCAAAGCGCGGCGCACAGCCAGCCGCGCTGCCCGGCACGCAAACCCGAGGGAGGACGGCGAACGTGGCAGAAAATCAGCCTCCAGCCAATTGGTGACGGCATCTCCAGGTTGCCGGCAACCACACGAGTGACTAAGCCAAGATTGGCGGCTTGTGCAGCCGCTTATCGGTTCGCCCGTGATGAGCAACCTTGCCGCCTCTGCCTGTCCGATTCGCACCGGCAGCAGCGCTGAGGCCGCAGGAGCAAAGACGCCTAGCTTGATCTCCGGACAGGCAAACTGTGCACCCTCCTCCGACGACGATCAGGTCACACGCCAGCGCAAGTTCAAATCCTCCGCCCAGGCACTGACCGCGGACGGCCGCGATCACCGGCGCAGGCGCGTCCGCGATGCTTCGCAAGAGCCCGTGCAACCCGGCAAGCGTACCCGCAGATGTGCTCGGGCAAGTGCTCCTGCACGCTGGCGCCGAAGCTGAAGTGAGGACCCTCGGCGCCGAGCACAATCGCATTCAGATGATGTCCAGCGCACCGAGAGAATGCAGCATCGAGTTCCGCGATCATGGCACGGTCAACAATGTTGGCCTTGGGCGCAGCCAGCGTAATGTTGGCCACGCGCTCGCTGTGAGAAAACTGCAACCGGATCTTCTGGGAGTTCATCGGACCGCTCCAGCTGGTAACCGTCCGCACGGCCCAAGGGGCAATCTCTTCCAGGAGTTCTTCATTCCAAGTGCACCCTGCGCCAGTCGCTGCCGCAGGAGGACAAAATCCACCTCGCGATTCCTCTTGTCGCCATAGTGGAAGGCCCGGAAACCGGCGTTGGCCTCGGTCATCATGTTCAGCGATAGCCAGGCGCGGTTGGTCTCGCGATTGCGATCCCAGTGCTCGAGCTTGTGCTTGCGCAGGCTCTCGATGGTTTTGGTCAGACAATCGGGCATGGTGTAGAGAAGACGCGTGCACATCTGATCGACGGCTTCGTCGAGCAAACGGAGATCGATTTCCGCCGATGCAATACGCTCCTGCGCCTGCTTGCGCGCGTCGCCCGTCTTGAAATCGCCGAACACCACGCGCCCGTACTCGTCGAGGATGCGGTCGGTGACGACCAGCGGATTGGCCACAAACTGTCCGTCAATCTTCGCCGCGGGAACGATTTGCGTGAGTCCACCCAAGCCAGTAGAAGCGGTGCGCGCTCCACGGCTCGCACAGAGTGTTCCGCTGAACATGGCCCGCTCGATTCCGACAAAAAGCGGAAGAAAGTCGGTGCTTCCGCCGTCGGGCGCGGAACCATGCTTCGGTCCTGCCTGGCTGAAGACTGCCAGATCGCTGGCGACGGAGAAGTCGCAGGCCATGCCAATTTCCTGGCCGCCGCCAACCCGTATGCCATTCACGCGGCAGATCACCGGCTTGTCGCACTGCAGGACCGCGGTGACCATGTCGTTGAACAGCCGCATGTACTGGCGATATTCGCCGGGTGCGCCGGCGTAGACCTCGGCATACTCGCGGGTGTTGCCGCCGGTGCAGAACGCGCGCGTTCCGGCGCCGGTGAGCACCACCGCAACGGCAGCGCGATCGTTGCGACGCTTCGCGCAACGCCAGGATGATCTCCTTGGTCATCTCGGTCGTGTAGGCGTTGAGTTCGTCCGGATTGTTGAGCGTGATCCAGACATTGTGCAGTCCTGCGACTGCCGATCCATCGCGCGCATCGAACGCGGGCGCCGTTCGACCAGGATGTGTTCACGTGGGCTGGTTTCGACGAGATTGTGATTTTTCATGATTTCCCCTAATGATCCTGCGATCGTTGGTAGAAGGTTTCAGAATGACGCGGCGGCGGATGGCATGTCGGCCACTGCGTCAAGAGACTGCCGGAGCCTCCTCCAGTGGGTGCTGCCTCCACGTAGGGCGCGATCGCGACCTTGCCCTCGAAGCACCAAATCAAGCGCCGCCGGATACTGTTCCGGGCGGACAGCCCCAGTTCCCGCGCGCCGTGGCGTCGAACGCCATCAGGTTCGACAACCGGAATTCCGCTTTCTTCGGCGGTGTAACCAACGACTGCCAGGTAAGCTCCGAAATCGAGCAGTCCGAAAGCGGTCTGCTGCCCGGCGGCGGTCCCGCTGGTCTCGAAGATTTTCAGTCCGATACCCTTCCGGCCGCTTTGCTTCGCGAAGCTGCGCACGGCAGACTTCAGATCCTTCTCGTTCATGCTGGCAGCGTCGAGCGCGATTTCGGCGCCATGCTGGAGTGCCAGTTCGCAGTTTCTCCTTGTCGATGTCGATGGCAATGACCGCAGCGCCGAAGGCCGCCGCGATCTGCACGCCGAAGCCGCCCACACCACCTGCACCGACGAATACGGCCACGTCGTCCGGACCGACACTTGCCCGGCGAATTGCTTCCCACGGTGTGGTCACCGCATCGGCGACCACCGAGAGCGACTCGACGTCGATGCCCGGCGGCAGCGGCTCAGGAACCGGACACAAGCCGCGCGACGGAACCCGAACATGAGTCGCGAATCCGCCATCACCATCGTTGCCCGGCATGAACTGGTTGCGACAGATGGTCGGCCGGCCGGCCTGGCACGCTGCGCAGGTCCCGCACGGGATCACTGCGGGAACGATCACCGTTCGTCCGACCCAATGCAGCCGCTTGCTCGCCTGCGGCAACTACGCGTCCCGCTGATCTCGTGACCCAAGACCAGCGGGAGCGGCTTCCGAGTGGGCACGCCATCAACCGCGAATCCGATGTCGGTATGGCAGACACCACACCCTGCAACTTGA
>CAWJAA010000006.1:0-61637 GCA_963840615.1 Terriglobia bacterium | reverse complement strand
GTTCACAGTGTGGTTGCCCACCAGGCGCAAACCGAGGCTGAGAGCTTCCCCGCAGGGGCGGCATCCTTCCTGGCTTACGCCCATCCCCCGGGACCAATTTTCAATCACTACAATTTCGGCGGGTACTTCATTTGGAAGCTCCACCCCGATTATCCGGTCTACATTGATGGCCGGGCGGACCTGTATGGCGACCAATTCCTGCATGAATTCGCCACAACCTACTACGTAACGGACCCGGATTGGGCGCAACCGATTGTGCAGTGGAAGATCCGCACCGTAGTCCTGCCCCCGGATGCTCCTCTCATCGCGGCCTTGAAGCTAAGTGGTGGCTGGAAGCAGGTTTATGGGGATTCTCAAGCAACGGTTCTGACCAAAGAGCAATAGGATCTGACAGTTACTTACGTAACTTAATGCCGTTCTGGGACTTAAGTCCCGTATGCCATTGTTTGCGGGGCATGCCGACGGTATGATAGAGGCTGGTTTTGACACTTTTTTGCTCGCAGAGCGCAATGGCAAAGTGCTACGAACCGATGGCCCGCCCCTCTCCCGTACGCGCGGGTTGGTCGCGAGGTCGCTCATGAGAGAGTCATTGCAAAGGCTTTGGCAGGATGACGACGGCCAAGACATCGCCGAGTATGCGGTGATGTTGGCGGTGATCCTGGCCATTGTAGTGGGAACGATCCGCTTGATTGGCGCCGGCGCCAATAACGTGTTTTCCTCCGTCGCCAGTTCCATTCAATAGAGCATTTCCGGAACCAGAACCATCTTGCGCGGCAGGGTTCGAGCGCGATCTGGCAGATTTTGCACACCTGCAGGCCAGATTTACGAAAGTACTGACTGAAGATCGGGTAGAATCCCGGGCACAAATGTGCAACAAATTATCGTTCTGCCAAAGGACTCGTCAGGGTATGATGGGCTGGGGATTTGAGGTCACCTCCTTTCCCTTCTCAAACCATTGATTCGGATAAGCGAGAAGACTTGGAAGGCCCGGCTTCCAAGTGCGCACCAAATTGCACAGACCAGGCGGGGGTGTCTACCCACCAGCCTGGATCAGGGAGGCGGTAACATGAATGCTATTCTCCGCAGGCTTTGGTCGGGGGATGATGGGCAAGACATTGCCGAATATGCGGTGATGCTGGCGGTGATTCTGGTGATCGTGGTGGGCACGATCCGGCTCATCGGCACCAATGCCAACAACGTCTTTTCGACGGTTGCCAGTTCGATTCAGTAGCAGGTGCAGTCGCCTCGCGGGGCCGAGGCGGGGGTGAGCACAATCTGGGAACGCGGGTGGTTCGCGTCCCCTGGCGCTCCGGCGCGGAGCGCGACGGGGCTGGGACTTTCGGCGACCTTTCAGCAGAGGGTGTGCGAAACTCCTGCGATGTGGCCTCGGCAATTTGCTCATGTTCGCTGATGAGGTACACGAATGAACCGTAACCGGCTCTTGATGATTGGCTTCGTCGCGCTCGCATTGGGCGCCTTCGTGAGCCTGCTTGTCTATCGCAACCTGCAGTCGCGAGTCACCGTGGACAACCGCCCGGGAGTGGACATCGTGGTGGCGACGGCAGACCTGCCGGTGGGTTCCAAACTCGAAGACAAGGACATAAAGGTTGTCCGCTTCCCCGCCGGGGATCTGCCTCCTCGCTCCTATAGCCAGAAATCACAAGTCCTGGGGCGAGGCGTGGTGCTTCCGATTTCTCAGGGAGAATTCGTTCTGCCGACAAAACTGGCAGGCGCCAACGCGGGATACGGCATGCCATCGTTAATTCCTCCCGGCATGCGCGCGGTTTCGGTCCGCGTAAACGAAGTGGTTTCCGTGGCAGGTTTCGTACAACCCGGCACCCGCGTCGATGTCCTCCTCACCGGCAATCCGGGAGGTTCGAACGAACAGCAAACGGCGACCGTGCTGGAAAATGTAGCGGTGCTGGCAACCGGGCAGCGTCTGGAGCGCAATGCTGCGGGCGAAGCGTCCTCGGCTCCAGTCATCACTCTGCTGGCCTCACCCGACGACGCCCAGAAACTGACACTGGCGGGAAACCAAGGACGTATCCAACTGACGCTGCGGAACCCCGTCGACACCAAGCAGGAAGAATTGCCCTCGGTAAAAGCAGATGCGCTTTACAAGAATGTTTCGGCTCCGGTTCCCGCCGCTGAGCGTCCCAAGACCAAGCGGGTCCCGATGCGGACAACGGCGCCGGCGGCACCCGCGGTCTATGAGGTTGAAGTAATCCGCGGAGAGAAGAAGGACGTCACCAAGTTCTAGTGGTAATCCGGCGTTCCGACGTCATCGACAACGCCGGCCCACTCCCGCGATGGGGAGGAGCACGAATTGAAGATCAACCAACGGCTGCCACAGTGGATGTTCGCGGTCATTCTGCTGTGCGCAATCGCGACGGCCAGCATGCAGGGGCAATCCACGCCGCCGCCGCCCAGTTCTCCAGTCGAAGCCGCACCCGCGCAATCGGAAGCGCAAGGGTTGGCTGCCAATTCTCTAACCCAGTCGTCGGAATCGTCAGGCGCCGCGCCGCTGCGCGTCATGGTCGGCAAGTCCCTGCTCATTAACACCACCGAACGACTAAAGCGGGTCTCTGTCACCGATCCGCTGATTGCCGATCCGCAGGTCGTGAGTCCCACCCAGATTCTCATCCACGGGCGGGCTCCGGGAGAAGTTTCTCTGCTGATCTGGGATGAACTGGAGCGCTCCCGTAGTTTCGACCTGCGGGTGGATGTGGATGTGAGTGCGGCCGCAGAGGAAGAAAAGCGCGTGTTCCCCGATGAACAGATTACGGTAACCCCGTCGCGCTCGGCCATCGTGCTTTCGGGTCACGTATCCGATGAAGAGGTTTCGAAGCGAGCGGGAATGATTGCCGAAGCCTACTCGCGCAACGTAGTCAACGTGCTGAGTTACGGTCCGGTCGGAGCCCAAGAGGTTCTGCTCGAGGTCAAGTTTGCGGAAGTGGACCGGTCGGCGATAACCCAACTCGGCGCCAATTTGTTTTCCACCGGCGCCGCCAACACCATTGGAACGACCACGACTGGCCAGTTCGGGGGATTTGGTCCGCAACAGGCCACGCAGACGTCTGGTGCGACGACGACTGCAACCCAGACCGTCAGCAACGTGCTGAATCTGTTTCTCTTCCGCCCCGACATTCATCTGGGAGCGGTGGTCGAAGCCTTGCAGAACCAGAACCTCTTGCAGATTCTGGCCGAGCCCAACCTGATCGCGGTCAATGGCAAAGAGGCCAGTTTTCTGGCTGGCGGCGAGTTCCCCTTTCCGATCGTACAACCAGGTCAGGGCTTTACCGCGGTTACCATCCAGTTCAAGGAATTCGGTGTCAAGCTGAGGTTCACGCCGCTGATTGAGCCCAACGGGAATATCCATCTGCGCGTCGTGCCCGAGGTCAGCACCCTCGACTTCGCAAACGCGCTCTCGATTTCCGGCTTCACCATTCCGGCCTTGAGCACCCGCCGGGCCGACACCGAATTTGAACTGCAGGACGGACAAAGTTTCGTGATTGCCGGGTTGATGGACAACCGGGTGACCAATATTGTGAATAAGATTCCGGGCCTGGGAGATATTCCGATCCTGGGGAATTTCTTCCGTAGCAAGAGCGCGCAGAGGAGCAACTCGGAACTCATGGTGCTGTGCACGGCGCGACGGGTGTCGCCCAATAACCAGCCGCCAGCGGGACCGGCCAATCCGCAGCCGTTTATGGACAAGGACAAGTTCGACGGGAAGAAGCCGTCGGGGAGCGGCAAGTGAAGACGTTTGCTCTGAGTTTCAGGCAGTGGGTGGGGGGCCGAGCAGGATCATGCCCGAGTTATCCGTAGTCATTGTCGCCGCGGACGGCGAGCAACGCGCCGTGTTGCAAGTGCTGGTGGACGGCACCAGCGTGGCCCGCACGGTCCATAGCTGCGCGAGCTATCCGGTGGCGGCGTCCGATCCTATCCTGCGGCGTGTACAAAGCGCTAAGCCCGACGTGATTCTGATCGACATTCCTGTCGACAATGGAGCCGCGGCACTGCGCGCCGTCGAACTCCTGCATCAGGAGATGCCGGAACCGGCTTTGTTTGCGATCGGCAGCATGACCCAACCCCAAGTCATCGTGAATGCCATGCGGTCGGGGGCCCGCGAATTCATCGAGCGGCCCACCACCACCACCGATCTGCTGGAAGCGTTCGTGCGGCTGGCAGCGGCGCAGCGCAAGGTGCATCGCGAAGCCGCCCGCGGGAAGGTCTTCACGGTGTGCAATGCCAAGGGCGGATGCGGCGCCACTACCATCGCCGTGAACCTCGCACTGGCGCTGCAATCGGCGCACGGGAACGTGGCCCTGGTCGATTTGGGGCCGCTCGGACACGCTGCGCTGCACATGAATCTGAAACCGCTTTTCAGCGTCGCCGATGCCCTCCGCAATCTGCATCGCCTCGACAGTTCCCTGCTCGAGGGCTTCATGACACGGCATCAGAATGGACTGCACCTGCTGGCGGGCGCCAACGCTCCGGTTCCAGTCGAGCCGTCGACCGCGGAGTTCGCCCGGTTGTTCGACATGCTGGTCAGTCATTACCGCTACGTGGTGGTGGATACCTCCAGCCGCTTGGACGCAACCATGCGGCTGGTCAGCAACCTTTCGGAAACCGTCCTGTTGGTGGCGCACACCGACGTGGCATCTTTATGGAGCGCCTCGCGGGTGCAGCAGTACCTGGGTGAGACGGGCGGACGGGAACGGGTCAAACTGGTGCTCAACCGTTTTCGCAAGATTCCCGGCTTCAACGAGGCCGACGCGGAAAGTGCGGCGGGGGCGAAGCTGTTGTGGAAGATTCCCAATCAGTATTTCGCGGTGTCGTCCGCCATCGACCGAGGCACGCCCCTGATGCAGCAAAATCACACCGAGATCGCGCGGAGCTTCAGCGGCCTGGCAGCCCAACTGACCGCCAACGATGACGAGGTCAAACGCTCTGCCTGGTCGTTGTTTAAAACGGTATAGAGAGACTCATGGCCAATCTGCAAAGTTTCGAGAGGACCGAGTACCAGCAGGTAAAAGCCGATCTGCATCGCAAGATCCTTGACCGCCTGGATCTGGAGAAACTAGGCCGGACTGCGAATGACACGGCGCGGGAAGAAGTACTGGTCCTGGTTCGAAACACCATCAACAGCGAAGCCGTTCCTTTGAGTTTTGCCGAACGCGAGCAACTGGCCCGCGAAATTCTGGATGAGATTTTCGGGCTGGGACCGCTCGAGCCGCTGCTCAAAGATCCCACCATCTCCGACATCCTGATCAACCGTTATAACAAGGTGTACGTGGAGCGCGGGGGCAAGCTGGAACCTACCGGGCTGAGTTTCAAAGATGACCAGCATCTGATGCAGATCATCGACCGCATCGTCTCGCGCGTGGGCCGGCGGGTGGATGAATCTTCGCCGATGGTGGACGCACGCCTGGCGGACGGCTCCCGCGTGAACGCCATCATTCCTCCTTTGGCGATTGACGGTCCGTGTCTCTCCATCCGTCGATTCGGACACGATCCCATCACCGCCCGCAACATGATCGAGAACAAGACCCTGACCGAGCCCATGCTGGAATTGCTTTCCGGCATGGTGAAGGGCCGGTTAAATCTTCTGATCTCAGGCGGAACCGGCGCCGGAAAGACGACGCTGCTGAACGTTTTGTCCGGATACATTCCGAACTCGGAACGTATTGTGACCATCGAAGACGCCGCGGAATTACAACTGAAACAGGAGCATGTGGTACGCCTGGAGACGCGCCCGCCCAATATTGAAGGCAAGGGCGCGGTCCGCCAGCGCCAACTGGTGATCAATAGCCTGCGTATGCGTCCCGACCGCATTGTGGTGGGCGAGGTGCGTGGCGAAGAGGCTTTCGACATGCTGCAGGCCATGAATACGGGTCACGAAGGTTCGCTGACGACCGTGCACGCCAACTCGCAGCGCGACGCCCTGGCCCGCGTGGAGAGTATGTTCTCGATGGCCAACCTGAATATTCCCGAGCGCGCCGTGCGCTTGCAGATTGCGTCAGGGATTCACGCGGTAGTGCAGATTGCGCGTTTGTCCGATGGCACCAGAAAGGTCATCGCCATCTCTGAGGTCTGCGGAGTGCAAGGGGAAGTCATTGAGATGCAGGACATTTTCGTCTTCGAGCGGCAAGCGATCGACGAGGCGGGCAAAGTTAAGGGGGTGTTCCGAGGTACGGGAATCCGCCCGAAATTCGCCGACCGTCTGGCCACCGGCGGGACCCGCTTGCGTCCGGCCCTGTTCGAATCGCGCATGGAAGTTTAAGAAGGTGCCTGCGAAGTTATGAACGCTCTTATGCCGACCTTGATCGCGGTGCTGGTGTTCGTGGTGGTCGCGCTGATCGCCTTCGCGATCGGATCGCTGATCGACCAGCGCAACGCCCGCGCGCGGTTGATCCGCGAGCGCTTGGCTTCTGTCGAGAAACCCGCGGAGCGAGAGGCGGGAGAAGATCTGGCGCTGGTTCGCGATGAGATGCTCAGCGAAATCCCGGCGTTCGATAACCTGCTACGCCGGTCGGAACGTATTTCGAACCTGCAGATCTTGCTTTCGCAAGCCAACATCGATATGCGGGCGGGGAACGTACTGCTGATTTGCCTGCTGACCGCAGCCACCTGCGGGGTGCTGGCCTTCATCGCCGGTGGATCTTCCGTCTGGGCTCCCATGGTGGCTTGGGCGGCTCTGCTGCTCGGCGGTATTCTTCCCTACTCCTATATTTCTTACCGCCGGACCAAGCGCTTTCAACGATTCGAGGAACTCTTTCCCGAGGCGATCGACACTTTGGCGCGTGCCGTTCGTGCCGGCCATGCGTTCACCGTCGCCCTGGAGATGATCTCGAATGAAGTCTCGGAGCCCATTGCCTCCGAGTTCCGCAAGCTCTTCGAAGAGCAGAAATTCGGGCTTCCGGTTCGCGATGCGCTGATGAACCTTACCGCGCGCGTGCCCTTGGTGGACGTCAAGTTCTTTGTGACCGCCGTCATGTTGCAGCGAGAAACGGGCGGAAATTTAGCCGAGATTTTAGATAACCTGTCCTACGTGATTCGGGAGCGTTTCAAAATCATGCGCCAGGTGCGCGTCTACACCGCCCAGGGTCGTTTGACCATGATGCTGTTAATGGGATTGCCTCCCATCATCGTGGTCACCATGCTGCTGCTCAATCCCAGTTTTATCCGCCCGCTGTTCGCGGACCCGATTGGACACGTGCTGGTGGTCGCGGGCATTACGCTGCAGACGCTGGGCTACTTTGTGATCCGGAAGATTATTCAGATTCAGGTTTAGGACCATGCTGATCACGGCACTCGCCATCATCGTGTTTGTCACCATCGTTCTGGTGGTGTTTTCCTTTGGCGCCGCCGCGTATGCCCCTTCGTCGGTCATTGGGACACGCCTGCGGGCCTTGGGCTGGCAGCGTCCTGACGCTCCCGAAAAGCCAGCCTTCAAGGAGCGCCTGGAACAGGCCCTCGACCCCCTGAGCAAGGCCATTCCACTTTCCCCTTCGGAAGTGTCGCGTACTCGCAAATGGCTGATCCAGGCAGGCTATCGCGATGAACGCCATCTGACCATGTATGTGGGAAGCCGGGTCGCGCTGGGCGTCTTCGGCATGGCCCTGGTGATCTTGGCGAGCGGGTTCAATTCCGTTCCTCTCCTCGTCAGCGTGGGTGCCTTCGGGTTCTTTCTGCCGCGCTTCGCGCTGAAGCGTATGATCCGTGACCGCCAGCAGCGCATCCGCCTCGGTTTGCCGGACGCGCTCGACTTAACCGTGATTTGCGTGGAAGCCGGACTGGCGCTCGATCAAGCCATGATGCGCGTGGGCGAAGACCTGCACCATGCGCACCCGGAACTGAGCGATGAGTTTCACCTGGTCAATCTGGAGATGCGCGCCGGAAAACCGCGTGCGGAGGCGCTGCGCAACCTGGTGGACCGCACGGGAGTGGATGATATTCGCGCTCTGGTTGCAACCCTGGTACAAACCGATCGCTTCGGAACCAGCGTCTCGACCGCGCTGCGCGTACATTCCGATTCTTTGCGCACGGAAAGACGTCAACGGGCTGAGGAACAAGCTGCCAAAACTACCATCAAGATGGTCATCCCCCTGGTCGTATTCATTCTGCCCTCTATCATCTTCGTGACTCTAGGACCGGCGGTCATTCAGCTTTTCCGTACGCTGCTGCCGGCGACGGGACACTGATACGGTTTCAGAGGTAGGATCGAACCCAGGAGCAGTCATGCCGGCAATGAATCCCACAGGCTACGCGTTCAACCGGACCCGTCGCGCTTATCTCGCGACCGAGTTGCGTCTGGCCAATACGCATTGGTCGCGGCTGCGGGGATTGATGGGGACGGAGGCGGCTAATTTTCCCGCAGGAAAAGCGCTATGGATCGTTCCCTGTCACGGGGTTCATACCTTCGCGATGCGCTTTCCCATTGACGTGGTCTATCTCGACGGAGGGAAAGTGGTCGTCCACGTGGAGAAGAACCTGCTGCCCTGGCGAGTGGCTCCGGTGCGCATGCGGGCGGCGTCGGTTCTTGAATTGCCGCCGAACACTTTGGCGGCCACCGCAACCGCCGTTGGGGATGAACTCGAGATCGCGATGGGAGAGAATCCGGAGGCCGCCCGCGGGTGAACGACGCACCCAAACTTCTGGTGGAATGGTCTTCGCCCTGGCAGGAATTCCTGACTGCGGTCGGCCCCGCCCTGCACCGATCTCCAAAACGACTGGCGGGCGAAGCCCGGACGGGGCTATTGCCCTACCGGGGCATGCTTATTTCCTGGGCGCTCGAAGCCGTGATGCTGGCTGCGGTGATCATTCTGCCGGACAAACTGGCCACGCTGCGCACCATTCAGCCGCCGTCTTTGCCGAAGTACGATGTCATTTACTACTCCGGAGACGAGTTGCCGCGCACCCAGGACAACGGCGGCGCAAAGGCTGGCCGTAGCGGTTTGGCGGGCGGCAAGGAGGCTCACCACCGCAGCCAGACCATACGGGTGGCGCGGGGCGATTCCCTTCGCGAAAAAGTTGTCGATGCCCCCAAGCTGAATCTGCCTGCCTCGGACTCGGCGGTGGCGAACCTTTTGGCCTACAAAGCGATCCCCGGACCGCCGCCGGCAGAAGGACTGAGATCTTCGCTTCAACTTCCACAGGGATTGCAGCCGGTCGTGCCGCCTGCAGCCGAAGTCGCGCGCGACAAGTTCAAAGCGGCCCCGGCTCTGGCGGCCACCGTGGTAGCGCCACCTCCGGCTGCACCGCAACGTGACCTTCCTTCTCTGGCGGTGCCCGGAAATCATCCCGTGCAGGTGGTGCCTCCGCCGGTATCGGCGCCTGAGCAGATTACGAATCTGAATCCCAAGCTGACTTTGCCGGCGCCCACCGTGGTCGCTCCGCCTCCGCAGGTGAGTCAGGAGATGGCGAAGATGGGCCCGGGCTTCGGGCCGGGCGATTGGCACAAGCAAGTCGTACCGCCTCCCGTGCAGGTGGGCGCGGTCGGCGGCATATCGCACGGTCCCAGCGGATTGGGAAAGGTGAACGTGGTGCCTCCACCAGTGCAGGTGGCCGGCGCCACCGCCGGATTGCAAACCCTGAATGGCCTCGGCAGTCCCTTGGTGGTGCCGCCGCCGGTCCAGGTTGCCGGCGCAGGCGGCCGCAATTCGCTGGCAAGAGGCTTGGGCGGAACTGCGACGGCGGTGGTGGCGCCGCCTCCCAATGCTTCCGGAGTGGGTTCGCTGGCTGGACCGGGGCGCGGCACGCGCGGAGGAGGATTCGGGGGGCCGTTCGATGTTGGCTCGGTCGCCGCACCGCCCAGCAATGCAGGCGGCAGCAGCGGTGGCACCGGGGTCGTGCTCTCGAGCCAACCAGGATCGAAGGCAGGCGTACCCAGCGGAGGCGGCGCGGGAGCCCTGGCCATGTCTCCTGCGGGCGGTGCCAAGCCAGGATTGGGAGGCTCGGGCGGAGGAACTGGAATTGGCCGGGGTACGGGCCCCGGGAGCGGATTCTCTGGCGAAGGCTCCGGGGCGTCCAAGCAAGGCGAAGGACGAGGTTCGGATACCCTGGCTCACAACGGGATCTCGCCGTATCCCGGACCCGGTGGAGCCGGCAGCGGCGCCAGTGGCAAGCCAGCGGTTCCCGGTGTTGCCGTCAGCGGCGGTAGCAATAGCGTCGTGACCTTGGGAAGTTTTGGCTCCGATAGCACGGGACCCAATGCTCCCGGGCGATCCTCAACCGGCGGGAACCGGAAGGGATTGGACGTCACCGTGGTCGCCACATCGCGTTCCGGCGGAGCCTTTAATTTTTACGGCGCCCTCAAGGGCGACAAGGTGTACACGATCTACATCGATTCCGGAGCCTTGGGACCTGCCGTCATGCAGTACGCGGACCCGACTTCAGAAACTCACGTATATGGGCAAGAACTCAGTGCGCCCGAACCGATTCGTGTGGATATTCGAGGAGACCTTTCTGCCAATTTCAAACGCTCACGGCTGGTGATCGCGTGCATCCTCGATCGCTCCGGAGCGCTGCGCGGTACCCAGGTCCTCGAGCCCGGTTCCGCCGAGATGACCAGCAAAGTGCTGGCCTCGCTGCCCAACTGGAAATTTCGTCCCGCCTTTCGCGGAGATCAACCGGTGGAAGTGAACGCGATCCTGGGGTTTAACATCGACACGCGATAAAGGGGATTGTCGATTTTTAATTGACCATGGAAAAGTCCAACCCTTAATTCTCCACCTTCACGCTCTCGAAGAAAGTCGCGTTTCCATCCTCATAGATCACCTTCCATTGCGGCATTTCCTTGAGGATGCTGGTCAGCGTCGATTCTCGAGGGAGCAGCACCCAATTCGGATTCAGGTCTTTCAGCGCCGCCTCCCATCCCGGCTCGACGTGGATGATGGCCAAGTAACGTCTCAGGAATGCATCCCCGTAAAGGTCGTGGCGATCGTCGACCAACACACGGTTTTGTGGATAGAGACGGTAGATCAGATATCCGCCCCAGTAGTCTTCACTGAAGAGTGGTTCGCGAATACCACGCTGCTTGATCAGGTTCACGGCCGCGACGGGAAAGCGTCTGCCATCGAAGTGGGCATTCATCAGTTGGCGAGACCCCAACTTGCCCTGGTGGGCGCACACGACCAGGCCAGCCAGCACGGCGAGGGCCGGCCACAGATGACCGCGAAAGCGTGCCTCCATGCGTTTCATCCGCTCCGAGAAAGCGCTGATTCCGGAAAACAGCCGTTGCGCCCGAACTGTCATCGACGCGTCTTTCGCGGTTCCCTCCAGTTCTTGCGAAAGCAGTGGCGCCAGGATCAGCGTCAGCAAGAGCGCAGAGACGGGCAGGTTTCGCGAAGCATACAAACCGCTATAGACAGCGAAGATGACAACCAGCAATTGCGAGGTTCGCAGCTTCCGTCCGGCCACCGCCACGGCGACCATGGCAATCAGCAGCAACGCCGCGAAACATTGCTGCGCCTCGCCATGGAAATCGGGCGAACGGAACTCGTCGATGTGGTTCATCAGATAGCGGTCGGACAGGTACTGGTAGACGTGCAGGTAGAGCTTGTAGCCAAAGGGATTCACCAATCCCGCTAGAAACGAAATCGCACTCACGCTGGAAATACGGCGAAGCCAATCGCGAGTTCTTTTCCGCTCCGCACTGTCCTTGGCCTGCCAAAGGCGTAATAATCCCGCCACCAGGTAGATCCCGCATAGCGCGAACCCCAGCACGAAACCGCCGTGCAGGTTCGCCCACAACATCATGAGAACTGGAAGCCAGAACAACCGGCGGGTCGTTCCGGGATCAGCGGCGCTTTCGGCGGAGTCGAGCAGTTCGAACCAGATCACCGCCAGGAGCCAACTGCAGACGTGCGGCCGGGCGAACAAGTGGATGGCCGAGGCGCCGACCGCCAGAATGAGCAGAATCATGGCAATCGGCAGCACCGCTCCCCGCCTGATCGCCAGGCGGTAGGTTAAAGTAAAACTTGAAGCCATCACCAGGGCGGTGAAGAACACAACCCCGTTGAGGCCCGCCCACCCGTGAATCGCCGCAATCGCCACGTCGTAGAGCCATTCCCATGCGTACCAGGGCTGTCCCGTCATGGTGGCAGAAAACGGATCCGCGCGGGTGATCGAACCGGCGTGCAGGATTAGTTCCCCGTTGCGAATGTGCCAACCAGTCCCGGCATCTCCCAGCAGGCGCGGCGCGAGCACTCCGATGGTCAAGCTGAGCAAGAGAAGGACGAACAGCAGATCACCGACGGACGGCAGCAGGAAGCCCCCCCAGAGGGGAACGCCGGGAACTGGAGGCGTTTTCTCCTGATCCTTCAACTTCGTACCGAGCTCGACCGGCGAGTTCACGTCTTGGCTGCCACCCAAGGCGTCATGTTACCTGATTGGGGTGGTGCCAGGAGTGAAAGGCCAGGTACCGGATTTCCACTGCCGCGGAACGCAGAAGTTGGTTCGAAGGGGAAACCGGATAACCATAGTGGAAACTTTTCGACCCTGCGGTCGCGGCGCGAATCTACTACTCAGGGGCCCGTCTAGAATGAAACGTACTTTCCGGCGCGGGAACGCTGCCGGTTCTTATGGAGTGACGGCATGAACGACGAGCGCAAGAACGTGGTGATTGTGGGGGCCGGCTTCGGCGGCTTGCGTTGCGCTCGGCAACTGTCACGTTCCCCGCGTGCGCATCACGCTGGTCGACCGCAAGAACCACCATACCTTCCAGCCGCTGCTCTACCAGGTGGCGACTGCCGGAATCTCGCCCGGGGAAATTGCCGCGCCCATCCGCTGGATCATGCGCCGCTATCCCAATGTGGAGGTCCTGCTTGGAGAGGTGCAGGATTTCGATTTGACGCGCCGCGTGGTTCGACTTGCCGACGAAGCGATTCCCGTATGACCATCTGGTGGTGGCGGCCGGAGCCAGCCACGCGTACTTCGGTCACGACGATTGGGAGCCCTTTGCGCCCGGGCTGAAGACCATCGAAGACGCCCTGGAGATTCGCCGCCGGGTCCTGCTGGCTTTTGAACTGGCGGAACGTCAGGCTGGCGCCGGCGAAGGCCAGGTGCCTCTGAACTTCGTGGTGGTCGGCGCTGGACCGACTGGAGTAGAACTTGCGGGCACGCTGGCGGAAATTTCGCGCCAGGTGCTGGCCAACGAGTTCCGATCCATTGACCCCAAGAGCACGCGGATCATTCTGCTGGAAGGTGGGCCGCGGGTTCTGCCGGCCTACGCGGAGGATCTCTCGCGCAGCGCCGAAGAGCAATTACGCCGCTTGGGGGTCGAGGTCCAGACCTCTGCCATGGTGACCAAGGTCGGGCCCGCAGCGGTGTACGTGGGCGCCACCGCCATTCCGTCCGTGGTGACGCTGTGGGCGGCAGGGGTGGCGGCATCTCCCCTGGGAAAAAAGTTGGGCGTGCCCGTGGACAAGGCTGGACGCGTCCTGGTGAACGCCGACCTCAGCATTCCCGGCCATCCTGAAGTCTTTGTCATCGGCGACCTCGCAGCCCTGAAAGGCAGGAATGGCCAAATGTTGCCGGGCGTCGCTCCCGTTGCCATGCAGGAAGGCGTAGCCACGGCGAATAACATTGCGCGCGATTTGCGGGGCGAGCCCCGGCAGGATTTTCATTATGTGGATAAAGGCAGCCTCGCCACCATCGGAAGGGCAGCTGCCGTAGCCCAGTTCGGCAAGATTCACATCTCCGGCTTCATCGCCTGGCTTTCCTGGCTGTTTGTCCACGTCTTCTTTCTGATCGGATTTCGCAACCGCATCGTGGTGCTCATTCAATGGGCGTGGTCTTACTTCACCTACGAGCGCGGGGCTCGCCTCATCACCGGCAACCAGAGTCTTCCGAGTTGGGACGAACTGAGCGCTGAATCGAACCGGAAAACCCCAGCCAGCTGACGCGCTCCGATCGCTTGCCCCGCAACCGCTATAATTGAAAGAGCTTGAATTTCATTCGTCTGATCGCAGCCTTCCTGTTGTGTGCCATCCTCACGGGTGTGGGCACAGCTCAGAGTAGCGCCCCCGCTGGACAGACCATCGCGATCATTCCTTTTGAGAATCAGTCCAGCGCCCCGGGCCTGCAATGGATTAGTGAATCCTTCCCGGAATTGCTGGAAGAACGACTGGCCTCGCCTGGCATCTATGTGCTGACCCGGGAAGATCGCCTGCGGGCGTACGACCGCATGGGAATTCCAGCGGATCTCCATCCCTCGCGTGCCACCACTTATCGCATCGCGGAACAGATCGATGCCGACGTAGTGGTGCTCGGGCACTACAAGTTTGACGGGCGAACCTTTACCGCCGTGGCGCAGTTGCTCGATATGCGGCGCGAAAGGCTATCGCCGGAAATCACCGAGTCCGGACCGCTGGTGCAGTTGATTGATGTCCAGAATGCGCTGGCTTGGGACCTGCTCCACGGGCTCCGTCCCGATTTTCGCGTCAGTAAACCGGCGTACACGGCCGCGGCGCCCCCGATCCGGCTGGACGCGTTTGAGAACTATGTTCGCGGTGTAACCGCGTCGAATGCGCTGGAGCAGATTCGTCACTTTCGCGAAGCCGTGAGGTTGAATCCAGCGTATCCGGATGCCCTGCTGCAACTGGGCAAGACTTATTACCGTCAGCGTCAATACGACCAGGCCGCCACCGTGCTTGGCCGGGTGCCTCAGAATGACCCGCTGGCGCGTGAGGCCAACTTCTATCTCGGCCTGTCGGCGTATTACCAGGGAGATTTCCAGCGTGCCGAGAACGCGTTCCGCTTGGTCGCCTCGCGCATGCCGTTGCCCGAGGTCTATAACAATCTGGGAGTAGCCCAGTCGCGCAGGGGCGAAAAGACGGCAGCCGAGTCGTTTCAGAAGGCCAGCGATACTGACCCGAACGATCCCGACTATCACTTTAATCTCGCTGCCGCGCTGTATCACGCCGGCGACCTGTCTGGCGCTTCCCGGCAGTTGCGGCAGGTGCTGGGGTTACGGCCCGAGGACAGCGAAGCCAAGTCCCTGCTTGACAGCATCAATGCCGACGCCACCAATCGCATTCAACAACGGGCCGCCGGCAGCAACCGTCGCACGCCGCTGGAGCGGATCCGCGAGAACTATCAGGAAAACGCATTTCGCGAACTCGCGTTCAAGCTGGGCGAAGCTGCGGAGCAGCGGCTCAGCAAAACCGCCCCTCCCACCCACGCCCAGTATCATGCCGACCGTGGGCTGCAGTTCTTGAACCAGGGCTTTGTTTCCGAGGCGGAGAAAGAGTTCCGCGAAGCGATTTCGCTCGATGCGTCCAATGCCATGGCTCATGTCGGACTGGCCCGCGTGCTGGAAGCCAACGATGATTCCGCCGGCGCCCGGGCGCAAGCGGAAACCGCCCTTGGCCTGAAGCAGTCCCCGGAAGCATTCGTGATACTGGCACGGCTCGATTTGAGGGACAATAGGACAGATGCGGCCGCGGGGAACCTGGACCGGGCCTTGCGTCTGGACCCCAACAATGGGCAGGCGTTGGCCCTGAAGCGCGCCGTAGCAGCCAAGCTCGCGGAGAAAGCGCAGCCGCTGCCCCATCCATGAAAACGCTCGCGATTTCGCGCATCGTGGTTCTGCTGCTGGCGATCTGTGCTCTGACCGTTTCAGCCTCGGCCGAGGTCCTCAAGATCGTGGTGAATGACACGATTCATCCCATCACCGACGAATACATCGGACGGGCGATCAATGAGGCCAACCGCAATCACGACGAAGCGCTACTGATTGAGTTGAACACCCCTGGCGGGCTAGTCGAGTCCACTCGCGACATTATCGAAAAAATCCTGGCCTCTCCCGTTCCCGTCATCGTCTACGTGACTCCCAGCGGCAGCCGCGCTGCTTCCGCCGGTTTCTTCATCCTCGAGAGCGCAGATGTCGCAGCGATGGCTCCGGGGACGAACACCGGGGCAGCCCATCCGGTCACCCTGGGCGGCGGCAAGATGGATGAGGTGATGAAGACCAAGATCGAGAACGACTCCGCCGCCCTGATGCGCTCTGTGGTCTCTAAGCGCGGGCGCAACGTGGAGATCGCCGAAACCACGGTGCGAGAGTCGAAGTCGTTCACCGATCAGGAAGCCCTGGCGGGCCATTTAATCGACTACGTCGCTGCCAGCGAAGACGATCTCTTCAAACAGATCGAGCAGAAACCAGTCAAGCGCTTCCACGGAGAGAGCGCTTCGCTCAAGTTGGCCGGCCAACGGGTGCGCCCCTTCGACATGACCTTGAGGCAGCACATTCTGGCGTACATCATGAATCCCAACATCGCCTTCATCCTGCTGGCGATTGGAGCGCTGGCGCTGCTATGCGGAGTTTAACCATCCTGGCGCAGTCGTCCCGGGACGGTCGGCGTCATTTTCATACTGCTGGCCATTTTTGCGTTGAACCTGCTCCCACCCGGTTCGCGGCGGTCGTGCTGATCCTCGCTTCGTTTGTGCTTTTCGCCCTGGAGGCCAAATTCGCCACTCACGGCGTGCTGGCGATTGGCGGCATTGTGACCCTGACCCTGGGTGGACTGCTTTTGGTGGATGCGCCCATCCCGGAGATGCGCGTCCACCTGTGACGGCACTGGCCGTCAGCATTCCGCTGGGAATCATCACGGTCTTTCTGATGGGGATCGCGCTTCGGGCCCGCCACAACAAGATCGTGACCGGAATCCAGGGCCTGATCGGGGAGATTGGCACTGCGCAAACGGCTCTTTCACCCGCCGGAAAAGTCTTTGTCCACGGCGAACTTTGGGATGCCATTTCCATCGCCCCTCTGGCGGCCGGTCAGTCGGTCGTGGTGCGCAAAGTCGATGGATTACAGTTGCAGGTGGCTCCCGCCGCCGCGGCGCAACCGACGCCGGCTACAACTCTGGTTTAGGGGCGGATGCGTCAGAATCCGGGGAGACACCCCTGCTTCTGCCAGTAGCACCGCATTTCCGCGTCCAACTACGGTACAATCCGCCACAGGAAGCCTCGCACCTCAGGGCTTGGAGGCGAAGATGGAACTGGGATTTGGCTTCACCACGATCATCCTTGTCATTGTGGCTCTGTACATTGTGAGTTCCATCAAAATTCTCGCCGAATATGAGCGTGCCGTCATTTTCCGGCTGGGCCGGCTGCTGCCGGAAGCCAAAGGTCCGGGCATTGCCCTGGTGTTCGCGCCCCTCGATCGCATGGTGCGCGTCTCGCTTCGCCAGGAAGCGCTGGAAGTCCCCCCACAGGACATCATCACCCGCGACAACGTCACGCTGAAAGTGAATGCCGTCATTTTTCTGCGCGTGATTGAGCCTCGGAAGGCGGTGGTGGAGGTTTCCAATTACGTCTACCAGACTTCGCAGTTTGCGCAGACGACCCTGCGTTCCGTGCTGGGTGAGCAGGAACTCGATGAACTGCTGGCGCACCGCGAAAAGATCAACCTGCGGCTGCAAAGCATCCTCGACACCCACACCGCCCCCTGGGGCGTGAAAGTGACCAATGTCGAGGTGAAGCAGGTCGACATGCCGGAGAGCATGTTGCGCGCTATGGCCAAGCAGGCTGAGGCGGAACGCGAAAAACGGTCGAAGATTATCCACGCGGAAGGCGAGTTCTCGGCCGCACAAAGGCTGGTGGATGCAGCCCGGTTGCTGGCGACGGAACCGGTTAGCGTCCAGCTTCGCTATTTGCAAACCCTTACCGAAATCGGCGTGGAGAAAAACACCACCGTGATCTTCCCCATACCAGTAGATTTCTTCCCCGGGGTTCAGAAGCTATTGGAAAAGGCAGTGGGCGAGCAAAAGCAAGCGCCATCACCAACCAAGTAACGCGAGGTCAGACACATGGCAACGTCTCCGGACACCGAGATCACATTGGGCACGGGCAAGATGCTGACTCTGTTCTTCGGACTGGTCGTGCTCTGCGCGGTATTTTTTGGGATGGGCTTCTCACTGGGGCGTAGTTCGGTCAAACCGCTCAGCGCTGACTTGACAACCCAGCCGTCCACAACAAATCCTTCCGCGCGCCCGTCCGCCGTCAAACCCGCGAGCGCCACCGCCCCTTCGAACCTGACCTTCTACAAAGCCGTCGAGCGTAAGGACTCCGATACTCCCTCCACACCCAGCGACACTGCCAATAATGCCCCTGACGCCGCCCCTGCCCCTGCGGAGAGCAAGCTGGCGCTTGATCCTGTTGCACTTCCCGCCAGCAACGGATACTTCGTACAGGTTGCAGCGGTAAGCAAGCAGGAAGATGCGCAAGCCCTGGTGGACGCGCTCAAGAAGAAACAGTATCCCGCTTTCACCGCCAGCGGCTCCGCTGACAAGTTGTTTCACGTGCAGGTCGGGCCGTTCTCCGATATCAAAGATGCGGAGGGTACGCGCGCCAAACTGGTGAGCGATGGCTACAATCCGATTTTGAAGAAGTAGAAAGTCGCCGGGCGGGTGGCATCCATGCAGCACGAACCCCCGTTATTCTTCTGAAAACCTCTGTTCCTGAAACGGGTCCCCGTACATGTGGTAACCGTTCTGCTCCCAGAATCCGGGCGCGTCGCGATCCAGAAACTCCAGCCCTCGAACCCACTTCACCGACTTCCAGGCGTAGAGGTGAGGAACAATCAGGCGGAGCGGATAGCCGTGTTCCGCGGCAAGAGGCTCGCCGTCATGGTGTGTCGCCAGCAGAACTTCCTCGCGGTCGAGATCGCGCGAGCGGAATATTTGCCGTAAATCCCTGTTCAGCGTGAACCAGAACGTATTTTGCTTCGGGAAGCGGCTGGGTGCGCCGGAGAATCTCACGGAACGCGAGCCCGTTCCAGCGATTATCGAAACGGCTCCAACGGGTTACACAATGGAAATCGCTGGTGTGTTCGAACTTGGGCAAGCCATTGAACTCATCCCATGACAACTTCAAGGGAAGCTTCACCAGGCCGTACACGCGAAGATCCCATGTCGTCGGATCGAAGCGCGGAACCGAGCCATAGTGCAACACCGGCCATTTGAGGGTAAGAGACTGTCCTGGAGGTAAGCGACCTTCTGCTTTCATCTGTCGCTCGCGTTCTTTGCGCTCGTTCCCTTCGAAAAGCATGCAAGTGGACTCCAGACCTTGGGCTTCCGCCGTCGAACGCTGATCTTCGACCTTGATACACGGAGGGCTGAACTCCGCGCAACCGCCAAACAGCAATGCCCCTGCATATTGACAGGAATCAATCCGAAGTTTATTCGTACTTTGTCATGCATACAACGGAGCCAACGCTGAATCGCATCCTGCACGCCATCGCCGATCCCACCCGGCGGCGGATCCTCGAAGCTCTCAAGGAGCGCGGCGGCTGTTCGATCGGGAAAGATGTGGGGCTGTGCGCCGCAGACATCGAGTTGCGGGTAAAGCTTTCCCAGCCCACCATTTCTCATCACATGGCGGTCTTGAAACGGGCAGGATTGGTGGAAGCTCACAAAATCGGTCAGTGGAGATGGTACCGGCGAAACGAAAATGCGCTGAAGGAGTTTACCCGGAGGTTGAAAGACGCGCTCTGAGAAGTAACGCCTAGCTTGCGCCCGCGGCCTGGGCCTTGGGCAGTAAGCGGCGTGTCTGCGCGATCAGATCGGCCACCTCGAAGGGCTTGACTAAAGAGGGCAGGTTTTTTTCCTGGAGGAAAGCCCGGGTCTCGGGCTCGGGAACGCCGGAAAACGTAAACAGCACCCGTTTTTCCATGCCGGGAGCATTTTCCGCGATCCAGCCGTAGACTTCCGGAACGCTCCAGCCACCGGGCATTTTGCCGTTCATGATCAAGGCCTCGAACGGCTCTTTCCCCAGGCGCGACTTCACTTCCTCCGCGCTCAGCACGGTGACTACGTCTCCGCCCGCTCCGGTGAGCACATCGCGTTCGAACTCAAGCACGGCCTCTTCGTCTTCCACCAGGAGAATGCGCCCGGAAATGGCAAATTCTCGCCGCGGAGCCAGCACGGCGCTTTCGGGAAGACTGGCCGGTTCGGCTGCCGGAAGGCGGACTTCCACGATCGCGCCACCTTCTTTGGAGTTGTGCGCCGAAATGTCGCCACCGTGTTCCTTGATGATTCCGTAGCAGATGCTCAATCCCAGGCCGGTTCCCTTGCCTACGGTCTTGGTCGTGTAAAAGGGATCGAAAATCCGGTTGGGTTCCTTAATTCCAGGACCGCTGTCACGGAACTCGGCGCAGACATGATGATCCTTGGCATACACTCGTACCGCCAGCGTACCGCCCGAGCCTTTTTCCAGAATCGCATCCACCGCATTGTTGATGATGTTGAGAAACACCTGCTCGAGCTGATGCGGATCGGCGACCACAGCGGGCAGCGAGGCCTCGACCTCGCGTTCAAGGGCTATATCGTTCACTTTCAGGTCGTAGTCGCGCAAGGCCAGGGTTTCGTCGATCGCCTTACAGATGTCCACCTGCTGTTTCTGTGGCTTGCGTTGACGGGCAAACGAGAGCAGGTTCTGTACCACCCGGTGGGTGCGTTGCGCCTGCTTGAAAAGTTTCTTGACAAAGTCAGACGCGCGATCCTGCAACCCCTCGCTCTCCAGCAACTGGGCGTAACCCAGGATCGCGGTAAGCGGGTTATTCAGTTCGTGTGCAACCCCGGCAATCAATTGGCCCACGGCTGACATCTTCTCGCTTTGCAGCAGCTGTTCCTGGGTACGCCGCAGATCTTCGTAGGCGCGGCAGGTCTCTTCATAAAGACGGACCTTTTCGATGGTGGTAGCCAACTGGCGGCCGATGGCGACCAGCAGATTCTCGTCGTTGCTGGTGTACTCGCGGGCTTCACGGCTGCTGATACCCATGATGCCGATGGGCTTGTCCTTGCTCCACAGCAACACCCATATCCAGGAGCGAAGGTTGTCGGCACGGATGAAGTCGGCGAGTACCGGAGGCAGATGCGGCAAGTACTCGGGGGTAAGCACTTCCGTCCGGGAACGGGTCACCAAGTCCCCGAAATCCGGCAGTTTGATCTCAGCGAAGCGAGCGCGGTCAGCGCTGCGCTGTCCCCAGCCCGCACGGCGGCGGAACGTGGCTTCGTCGCTGTCGGAGAGGTAGACCGAACCGGTCTCGGCTCCCAGCAAAGTAATCACCTGGCGTAAAGTCAGGTTCAGGATTTCGTCGAGGTCAAACGACTGGGTGGCGATCACCGCCATGGCATTCAGCGCGTTCAGTTCGCGGTTGCGGCGGCGAATCTCATCCTCCGCGCGCTTCTTCTCCGTCATGTCGAGCAGAAATCCCTGGTAGCGCTCGATTTTGCCCGCCGCGCCACGCGTGGCGAAGCTGCTTTCCATCGCGGTCAGCAGGGTTGCATCTTTCCGCCGCAGCGTGACCTCGAAGTTGCGCACATAGTTATGCAGTTCCACTTCCTTGCGAAACACATCGCGCTGCTCGGCCGAGGCATACAGGTCGGTATCGACATTGACCGCCATCAACTCCTCACGATTGCCGTAGCCCAGCATCCGCAGAAAGGCGTCGTTGCAATCGAGAAGTTTTCCCTCGGTCGTAGCTACGAACACCCCTTCCTGCACCTGCTCGAACAACAGGCGATATTTCTCCTCCGCCACCCGCCGGTCGCTGGTGTCGCGGATCACGTGTATAGTCCCTTTCTGGTTGCTGTTCTGCTCGGTGTAGGACGATGTCGACACCATGGAAAATCCACCGAAGCAGGGGTCGGCGCCCTCCCAGAACGGCTCTTCGGTCCCGCGGCAGTAAGGACAGGCTTTCCATTCTCCCCGGTCCCGGGGCAATACTTTCTCGCAGGGCTGGCCCACGACGTCGGCGTGCGACTGTTCCAGCCGCTGCAATAGCGCGCGGTTGGCTTTCATGACATGGAACTCGGAATCGTGCAGCAGAACCAGATCCTGGATGGAGTCGAAGGTGTTGCTCCACTGCCGGTGCGAACGCAGGATCTGTTCCACCAGCCGCAGATTTTCCACCGCGAGACCCAGTTGGTGCGCGCTGGTAGCCAGGAATTCCATATCGTCGGGCGCGTAAGAGGACCGCCGCCGGCTTCCCAAGGTGACCATACCAATAGGGGATTTCTTCCCCAACACTGGCACCATCACCACGTGGTGAAAGCGCTCTTGTTTGAGAAAAGGGCGCATGGAGTCAGAAGCCGACGCCGTTCTCATCACCGTCGGCGCTCCGTCGCGCAAAATCGGCTCCACCGTTTTATCAATGGGTATCAGAGTGCGATCGCGCAAAAACTCAGGCGAAAGACCGATCTGCTGGGCAATCACCAGGTTGTCCCCTTCGAGCAGACGGAACCAGGCTGCCTTGGCGCGAAACAGGTTTTTCAATTCCTCGAGCGCGGTCGCCATCATCGGACCGTGCTGCTGCGAGCGCGTGATGGTAGTCGTCAAGGCATTGATCACCGCCAGCCGGCGCGTCCGAAGCTTGGAGTCGTCCAAAACGATCAGAAGCATGCTCATGCCGAGTATGAGATCGGCCATCATTCCCACCGTCGGCGGTATGAGCATATGCAATGGAGCCCATTCCAGATGAATCAGAAGCAGGCTGCCGGCCAGCAGCCATGGCCCGATTTCTCTTCGTCCCCAACGATAGCGGATTAACTCGCAGGCGGCCGCCAGCGCGATCAGCCGGTATGCCACTTCCAGCCCCACCCGCAGCATCATGAGGTTCGGCCAATAGAAAGCGCGGGCAGCGGCAAATCCCGCCACCACCACCGCGATCACCAGCAGGGCGTTCAGCAGTTTCCGGGCGTGGGTATACACCAGTACCGAGGCCGCGAACAGGCATACCGCCAGCACAAATTCCACATGTGAAATCGCGATCAGATCGCCGGTTGCCAGATTCGCCGACCCTCCCCGCACCGTCCAGCGCGAGAGAAAGTAGGCGACCCAGCCCAGAATCCAGACCAGAAGATAGCGTTCGCGGAAGGTACGGAACACCAGCAGCGATGCCGCCAGGATGATAAGCGCAGCCGACTCCTGTGCCATCAACTTAGGGACACTGAGATCCCCGACCGCAAACCAGATGCCCAGGATAGAGGTATTCATCGCAGCCAAACGAGGCCTGTACTCCTCTCTTTGATAGCATGGCCTTCTGCACCTCTGGTGAATTTTCCGAACATAGAAGGTTACTTTCGGAACCTCGGACTACGGTAGAATTGCCTCTAGACTCAACTCACACCATGCCATCGGACCGCATTCTGGTTGTCGACGACGAGGAACCGATCCGCGAGATCGTGACCTCGATGCTTACCAACTCGAACTACAAGTGTCGCCAGGCCGCCTCCGGGCTGGAAGCCTTAGCCCTCCTGGATTCCGGCGAAGAGTTCGAACTGATGCTTTCCGACCTGATGATGGCTGACCTGGATGGCATCGGGTTGTTGGAGCGCACCAAGGAACGCTATCCCGACATGCCCGTGGTCATGGTGACCGCGGTACACGATATTTCGGTCGCACTTGCCGCCATCCGCAACGGCGCCTACGACTACCTGCTGAAACCGTTCGAACGCGAACAGTTGCTCGCGACGGTTCGCCGCGCGCTCGAAAACCGTCGCCTCAAGCTGGAGAATCGCGACTATCAGACCAAGCTCGAGTCCCTGGTGGCGGCTCGCACCGAGCAATTGCGCCAGACGATGAGCACCCTGGAGCGTTCCTACGACATTACCCTGGAAGCCCTGGGGGACGCTCTTGACCTGAAAGATGCGGAAACCGAGGGCCACTCCAAGCGAGTCACGGCTTTTACCATTGCGATTGCGCGGGCCATGGGATTGCCTGCCGAGCAGATCCGTGTCATCGCCCGCGGCGCTTTCCTGCACGACATCGGCAAAATGGCTATTCCGGACGCGATCCTGCGCAAACCGGGCGCACTGGATCCCGAGGAAGTCACCATCATGCGCGAACACTGTTACCGCGGATACCAGATCCTGAAGAAGATCCCTTTCCTCACCGAAGCTGCGGAAATTGTCTATTCCCACCAGGAGCGCTGGGACGGAACTGGATACCCGCGCGGCCTGAAGGGCGAGCAGATTCACCTTGGCTCCCGCATGTTCTCAATCGCCGATACCCTCGATGCCATTACTTCCGACCGCCCTTATCGTCCCAAGCAATCGATCGGCGCTGCCCGCGAGGAAATCCGCGTGTGGGCCGGGCGTCAGTTCGATCCTGACGTAGTGAAAATATTTCTCTCGATGCCGGAGAATATCTGGGATGATTTGCGCAAGGAAATCGACGCGCAACTCTACCGCTTTGCTTATTCGACAAGCGCCAAGAATTAGTCCTGACTATTCCCGGTTCCGCTTCACCGATAAACAGGACCCGCCCACCCCAGACCCATTCTTCATCGAGCCTTCCCGCCTCCGCAACTTTCGTACCCTCAGAGGGTTCCTATGCCTAGAGATGGGAGGGTGCAATCATGCTGAAGAAATCGTTATTTGCGGTGATCGGATTGGCGGCTGCGCTGGCGGTGATCAGTCCCTCGCAAGCGCGTGCGGCCGTGGTCGTCGGAATCGGTGTGGGTCCAGTCGTGGTCGCTCACCCCTACGTGGTTGTGCGCCCGCGTCCGTATGCCTACTACGGTCCCAGGCGTCCGTATGTTTACGCTCCCGCCTATGCCTATCCGGGCCCGGGCCACTATGTGGGCCGACGCTGGCATCCCCGTTACTACGCCTACCGCGGCCATGCAGGACCGCGTCGTTACTGGAGAAGGTAACGCAGCAACCGATCGCTCCGGAGCAGCCTCTCAAGCGAACCGCCTGAGGGGTTTTTCTATTTTGCCAGCGAACTGAATCCCGCGTGCGGTGGGGATTCTGGCGCCTATGTTCTTCATTGGCTTGGCGATGAGACTTTCCCTGCGGCACAATGCGAGGCGATCCCACTCACCAACCGGCTCCGAGGAGTGATAGAGAATTTCGACTCCTTGCCAGAAGGCCAGGGCTGAAATAGGCTCATGATTTCCCGCCCAATGGGGGGACGAGGTACTTATGCCCGCGACCAACCTCTATGAAGCTTTAGACTCTTCTTCCTCTTCCAGCAAAACCACCTTGGGCGAGAAGGTCCAGATTGGACTACTGTCCGTCATCATTCTCGTGTTCTTTGCCATCGCCGCAAGCAACACCGTGGCCTTACTGGTAAGCGCGCTGCACCGCTAAACGCCCGGCTGCGACAACCATTGCGGTCCCTTACCCGACGGCGCCACGCCGCCGGGGAAAGATTTCTCCCATCCTCCGGATCTCCGCTCCCACGGCCTTCAACTTTTCTTCGATCTGTTCGTAGCCCCGGTCGATGTGATAAACGCGATCGATGATGGTCTCTCCATCCGCGACCAGGGCGGCGAGGACCAGGGAAGCCGAGGCGCGCAAATCAGACGCCAGCACCGCGGCCGCGCTCAACGGCGTCTTTCCCCGCACAATGGCCCGCCGTCCTTCGATCCTGATGTTCGCTCCCATGCGCACCAGTTCCTGCGCATGCATGAAGCGGTTCTCGAAAATATTTTCGGTGATCACCGACGTACCCTCGGCCTGTGTCGCCAGAGCCATGTATTGGGCCTGCATGTCAGTGGGGAAACCGGGGTATTCCTCGGTGTTGATATCGGAGGCTTTCAGCGGGCCATCGCCCATCACGCGAATGGCATCGCCGTTGACCGTTGTCTTCACCCCGACTTCCTCGAGTTTTTGCAGCAGAGCTCCGAGGTGTTTGGGATCACAGCCGGCAATCTTCAGATCCCCGCCGGTGAGCACGCCGGCGACGATGAACGTGGCCGCTTCAATGCGGTCCGGGATAATGCGATGTTTCGCGCCGTGCAGCTTGCTGACGCCCTTGACGCGAATCGTCGATGTTCCCGCTCCTTCGATGTGGGCCCCCATGGCATTGAGCAGATTGGCCAGGTCTTCGACCTCGGGTTCCCGCGCGCAATTCTGCATCACCGTCTCGCCTGCGGCGAGCGTAGCCGCCATCAGCAGGTCTTCGGTCCCGGTGACGGTAATCTTGTCGAAAACGATTTCGGCGCCCTGCAGGCGCTCGGCGCTGGCCTCGACATATCCGTGATCCTGCGTGATCTTCGCCCCCAGCCGTTCCAGTCCTTTGATGTGCAGATCGATGGGACGCGCGCCGATGGCGCAGCCCCCGGGTAGCGAGACGCGGGCGCGACCGCAACGCGCCACCAGTGGCCCAAGCACCAGCGTCGATGCCCGCATGGTCTTGACCAGTTCGTAGGACGCTTCAGGAGATGCCAGGTCGCGGCACGAGATGGTCGTGCGATGGTGGGCGCGGCCATAGCCGAGTTCGACCTCGGCGCCCATCGCCGCCAGCAGCTTGCGCGTGGTCTCGATGTCGCGCACCTGCGGAATGTTTTCCAGGATGACGGTATCTTCGGTAAGCAGAGCGGCGGCCATGGCGGGCAGCGCGGCGTTCTTGGCTCCGCTCACACGAACCGTCCCCAGCAGCGGATTCCCGCCGCGTATGACAAATTTATCCATATCCGAATGAATCCTTAGAAATGCCCAAGGGATGCTTCCAACCTGGCGCATTCCTATTCTAAGTGGGATCGGCCGGACCGGTGGGAGGATTTGTTAATCGAGAGGGCACCGACTGCCGGGAAGCGAAGCCTGATACGCCTGTCGCTAGCTGCGCTTTGCCAGCTCAACCGCTCGTCGCACGTTCCCCTGGGCCGACTGCAGAGCTCGTTGCGCCTGCACCCGGCCTACTTTGGCCTTCGCCATTACCAGCGCGACCGGCACGCTGTTCCCGGAATTTTTCAGCGCTCGGAGCGCCTCTTCCCTCTCCGTGGGCACCGCCCTTTCCAGAATCGTGACGGCGCGTTCCCCGAGCTTTTCGTTCTTGGGATGCACGCTCGCCATCAGGTTGCCGTAGACAAAACCCATCCGCACCATGGCCCCGGTCGAGAGCATGTTCAGAACCATCTTCTGAGCCGTTCCCGCCTTCATGCGAGTAGATCCGGAAACCACCTCGGGCCCCACTTCGGTCACGATTCCCAGGCCCGCGGCTCTTTGCAGCGGTGAATTCCGGTTGCAGGTAACTGCAATCGTCCTGGATCCCTGGTGCCGGGCATACTCGACGGCGGCAATGGTGAACGGAGTACGTCCACTCGCCGCAATGCCAACCACCACGTCGTTCTTCCCCGGCTTCTTTTTGGCGATCTCCTTGCGGCCGAGTTCCCGGGAATCTTCGTCCGCTTCCACCGCGGCGCCCAAAGCTTTGGGACCTCCCGCGATGACGAACTGTACCGTGGCAGGGTCTCCCGTGAAGGTAGGCGGACACTCAACAGCGTCCAATGCGGCGATGCGTCCACTGGTTCCGGCACCGACGTAAATCAAGCGGCCACCGCGGCGCAGGCTGGCGGCAATCCAATCAATGGCGCGGGCAATCTGGGGCAACGCGCGCTTCACCGCGGCCGCAACCTTGGCATCTTCGGCGTTGATGATGCGGGCGATCTCCAGCGCAGTTTTGAGATCAAGATCCGTCGAAGCACGATTGGTCTGTTCGGTCTTCAGCCGGTTGATCCTGGGATGGGTTGGCTTCACCGGTTCGCACCCAGGGCTTCCATCACCGCATCATGAAACGCCGGACGCACTCGTTTGATGGCTTGCGGACTGCAATCGGGCCAAGTGCGGTTGGTCAGCAGCGTAATCGATATCTGTCGCTCAGGGTCAATCCACAAAGAAGTTCCGGTATAACCCAGGTGTCCGAAGGAACTCGCAGAGAAATACTTCCCCGACTGGGAAGGGGCTGAGGGTGTGTCCCACCCCAAGGCCCGGGATGTGCCCGGCGGCGACGATTGGCGGCCGGTAAACAAGGCCATCGTTTCGCGTCGAAACCGGGGCTGTTTTCCATCGAGCAGGGCGTTGGCAAACATCGCAACCTCGCTGGCCGTCGAGAACAGGCCGGCGTGCCCCGCAACTCCGCCCAAGACACTGGCGTTCTCGTCCTGCACTTCCCCCTGGATGATGCGATGGCGGAAGCACCGGTCGTCGGCGGTGGGAACCGTGGCCGTGCGCCAAGCCGCTGGAGGACGGAAAGCCGTGTGCATCATGGCCAGCGGGCCAAATACCTCGCGCTGGCAGAAGCGATCGATGGTTTCATGGGCGATGCGCTCGAGGGCCACACCCAGAGTGATAAATCCGATGTCGCTGTATTCCGCCCGCGTTCCTGGTTCCGCAACCAGCGGCGTGACAAATGCCGCCATGAGCAGTTCCTCGCGGGTACGCGTCCGCAGGAACAGTTTTTCATAGGCTGGGAGCCCGGAGGAGTGAGCGAGCAGGTGGCGCAGCGTGACCTTTCGGCGGCGCTGGTCTTCGCCGCCAAACTCTGGCACGGCCTCGAAGACCGGAGTCTCCAGATCAAGCCATCCTCGTTCGTACAGGATCATGGCCATGCTGGTGGTGGCCAGGGCCTTGGAAACCGAGGCCAGATCGAAAATGCTGTCGGGCGTGACCTCGGGCGATGCTGTTTCGAAGGTAAACCGGCCAATCGCCTTGAGCGATTCCAGTCTTCCTCGATGGGTCACCGCCACTGAGGCCGAAGGAAAAGCATGCCCCAGGATTGCCTCCTGCAAGATCACAAAAGCACGCTGAAAAACCGCATCCTGCTCATGGTAAGCGGGAATCGGAGTTTGCACCGGCATGCTTTCGCCTGTATTCAGAAAATGCTCGATGCTGCGTTATAGCAAAAGATCGGAGTACCCGTAAAGCAGGCAGCCCTTGGCAGAAACGGCACTCCCCAAATGGAGTTTCTTGAGTGAGCGACTCACGGTTGTGTAAAGTCAAAACATCAGCGGAATCATCACAGTGAACATTATCTTGCGCAATTTGCATTTTCGTCTTGCTGCGCTGCTGGTACTGAGTGCGATGCTCGCTCCCCCGGGATTCGCCCTCGCCAGGCGGCCCAGTGCGGATGACGAACGCCTCGGCGTAGTCGATTCCATCGTCAAAGACGCGATTCATGACAAGCAAATTCCGGGCGCCGTCGTCCTGATCTGGCACAACGGCCAGGTGATCTACCGCAAAGCGTTCGGTAGCCGCGCCCTGGAGCCGCGTCGCGAAGCGATGACCGCGGATACGATCTTCGACATTGCTTCCCTCACCAAGGTCGTGGCCACCACTACGGCGCTGATGCAACTGGTACAGGATGGCAAGATTCGGGTGAACGAACCAGTCGCCAAGTACATTCCGGAATTTGGCCAGAACGACAAGCAGGACATCACGATCCGCCAGCTGCTCACCCATTTCTCGGGCCTGACCGAGGATCTTGATCTCACCGAACCCTGGCAGGGGCGAGACCTCGCCTTGAAAATGGCGTACGCGGAGAAGCCCATCGTGCCGCCCGGATCAAAGTTCCTTTATAGCGACATCAATTTCATCGCCCTGGGCGCTCTCGTGGAACGCGTCTCCGGCACCACGCTCGACCAGTACTGCGAGAAGAATGTTTTCAAACCGTTGAAGATGGCCCATACCCGCTTCCTGCCTCCGATAGCTTGGAGACCGAAGATCGCACCCACGCAATACGACGAAGCCAACCGGATGCTGCGGGGCGTCGTGCACGATCCCACCGCGCGGCGAATGGGAGGCGTCGCCGGGCATGCCGGGCTTTTCTCGACCGCGGACGATCTGTCAAAGTTCGCCCAGGCCTTGCTCACCGGCAGCACCGTGTTGCCGGCGTTGATGGTCGAGAAGATGACCACACCGCAACAGCCCCCCAGTGCGCCGGTTCTGCGCGGGTTCGGCTGGGACATTGACTCTCCGTTTTCCACCAACCGCGGAGACCTGCTGCCGGTCGGCTCTTTCGGTCACACCGGGTTCACGGGCACCTCTCTGTGGATTGACCCGACCACGCGCACTTACATCATTCTGCTGACCAACGCGGTTCATCCTCGCGGCGGCAGCGCCGTGGCTCTGCGCTCGAAGCTGGCAACGGCAGTCACGGCCGCACTGAATCTGACCGCCAGCGAGAAAGAGTCCTTGCGCTGGAAAAGCATCACCGGCTACAACGAAGCCGAAACCGCCGCCCGGCGCGTGGCTCTGCGCAACGGGGCGGTGAAAACCGGTATCGACGTTCTCGAAGCTCATCATTTCGACGCGATCAGCGGAGGCACAACCAGGAAACGCATTGGAATCCTCACCAACCAGACCGGAATCGACGCTCAGGGACAACGCACCATCGACGTGCTCGCCCATGCGCCCGGAGTATCACTCGATGCCATCTTCAGTCCAGAGCACGGAGTGACCGGCACCCTCGACACCACCGACGTTGCCAACTCCAAGGATGCCGTCACCGGCATTCCCGTCTACAGCGTTTACGGTGCCAGGGATGCCGAGCGCCGGCCCTCGGTCGATGTCTTGAAAACGCTGGACGCCGTGGTCGTGGACCTGCAAGATGCCGGCGTACGCTTCTACACCTACGAGACCACCCTGGGATATTTTCTCGAAGTCGCCGCCAAAGCCGGAATTGAAATCATCGTTCTGGATCGCCCCAATCCCGTCACCGGATCTTTTGTGCAAGGGCCACTATCGGATCCCGGGCGCGAAAATTTTACGAGCTATCACTCAGTCCCGGTCCGCCACGGCATGACGATGGGCGAACTGGCGCAACTGTTCAACACCGAACGCCACCTCGACGCGCATCTCACAGTCATACCCATGGAAGGCTGGATGCGCGGCGACTGGTTCGACTCCACCGGGCTCACCTGGGTCAATCCCTCACCCAACCTGCGAAGCCCCACCCAGGCCACGCTCTATCCCGGCGTTGGCTTGATTGAAGGCGCCAATATTTCCGTCGGACGTGGCACCGGCACCCCCTTCGAACTGCTGGGAGCGCCCTGGATCCACGGCCAGGAGTTGGCTGGCTATCTGAATGCTCGAAACATCTCGGGCGTGCGCTTTGTTCCTACCAGTTTCACTCCCAATGCCAGCAATTATTCGGGGCAGATATGCGGCGGCGTGAATATCATTCTGCTCGATCGCAATGCCTTCGATGCCCCTGAACTGGGCATTGAGTTAGCCGCCGCTCTGCACCGGCTTTATCCTGATCAGTTTCATCTCGAGAAGATCATCGATCTGCTGTTGAATCAGTCGGTGTACGATGCCATCGCTAAGGGCCAGGACCCCCGTCGCATTGCGCAAGATTGGCAGGAATCGCTGGAGAAGTTCCAGCAGATCCGGCAGAAGTACCTCATTTACAAGTAGCCCAATGCGAACCGCCGGCTTGCTAAAATAGAACGTTCGGAAGGAGACCCTCCGGGATGTCTGGTACGTCAGGCCCTGCACTTCCCTTCTACCGCTGCGCCGGACCCAACTGCGGCGTCCTGAAGCGTTCCAGCGACCGCTGGTGGCTGATGTGGACGTCGTTCGGAGAATACAACCGTCCTGTGCTTTACCTGTGCCCTTGGGATGAAGACATTGCCCAGAAGGAAGGGACTCTGCATCTCTGCGGTGAACTGTGCGCACAGAAGCTGCAATCGCAGTTCATGGGGAACGTGCGGGAAACCCAAATGCACCGGAGTGGAAGCTAGTCTTTTGCGGTTCGGGGAAAGAACCATTTCCAGGTTGCAGCGCATCCTACCGGACATGAAGGGTCAATTTCATTGGGTTGGCTCGACTTCGACCGCAACTGGAGATGTGGGCATGCGTCTGTTGACCGTTGCAATTCTGCTTTCTGCCGCGGCTCTCGGGCAAACTAAAGAGCCCCCCACTGCCCAAAACAACCCTGCTGCCCCTGCTGCCGCCGAGTTGGCAATTCCCGCCGGCACCAAGGTTCCGGTGGCGCTGAAGCATGCCATCTCCACCAAAACCACCCGCGAAGGGGATTCTGTCTACGCCGAGACGACATTTCCGGTCGTCGTGAATAACCGTGTGATTATTCCAGCGGGCACCTACGTCCAGGGCCGCATTTCGCGCATCCAGCGCGCAGGACACATTAAAGGACGAGCGGAAGTCCTGATGCATTTCACCACCCTCATCTACCCGAGCGGGTATACCGTGATGCTGCCCGGCTCAGTAGAGAACGCGCCCGGAGTCGATAAGACCTCGGTTAAAGATCAGGAGGGTACCATCCGCGGCGACAGCCAGACCGGAGAGAAGGTAGGCACCGTCGCCAGCACGGCCGGAACCGGCGCTGTCATCGGAGGTCTGAGCCGTGGCGGAAAGGGCGCCCTGGTCGGCGCAGGAATCGGCGGAGCCGTGGGCACCGCCATTGCCCTGCTCAGCCGCGGCAACGACGTGAAGCTCGATGCCGGCACTACCGTGGAAATGGTGATCCAGCGCGAAGTGCCGCTCGATGCCAGCCGGATCCCACCGGCTGTCAAATAGTACCGGCTACTTGAGCATGAACATCGCATTCACATGCGATGTCACGGTCACCATCTGGGGCGTGAAGTCCTCGGTCGGAGCCGGGACGCGTTCGGCGTTCATTCCCGGAGCCGCCATCGCCCGCATCATCATCGGCTGCACCACCCGCACATTTTCAAACGTATCCACCGACGCGTAGGATAGCTCGCCCAGCGTGCGCCCACTCGATCGCGCGACGGCGTCGGCAGAAGACCGTGCCCGGCGATAGGCATCTTCCACGGCTTTGCTTTTCGCCGTGTCCATGTTTTCCAGCGTGTAATTGACTGACTGGTTCTCGGTCACGTCGGTGTCGGCAAGCTGCGAGAGAATGGGTGCGATCTTCGAAAAGTCTTTCAATTTCAAGCTGACATTCGCCGATACCCGGTAGGCCACCAGCTTGCGCTTGGGATTTTTCCAGTCGTACACGGGTTGCAGAGCCATGTACCCAATCTCCGCCGTTTTAGCGTCGACTCCGTTGGCGCGCAGAACCGCTCGAATCTGCTCGGCGTTTTTCGAAGCCCGGTCATAGGCCGCGCGCGATGTATCTTCCTGTGCCGAGATATTGAATTGCAAAACCGCCGTGTCGGGGCTGGCTTCGAACTTCCCGTCGGCTCCCACGAAGATGGAGTTGGGCTGCGCCGTGACCGCAGGATGTTCCTGCGCTGCCGCCATTGTTACCACGCTCAACATGAAAAGCAGAAATCCAATAGTAATCTTCATCGCCGTCTCCTGGAATGACAGCCTGAGTTTATACACTACTCCAGGGAACGATTCTGCAGAGGGAAGTTGCAGAAAAAGAAAAGGCGCGGATTTCGCGGTCCACGCCTTTTGCTTCGTCGAAACCGGCTCTGCGACGACAGCACCGGTCAAAAAATCAATGGGTCGGCACTTGCAATGGATGGTCGAGCCGCACTTCGAGGATCGTGCCCTTGTCCAGCTTCAGCTCGCGATCCGAGAGAATCCCGGCCAGCGCGCCGGCGCCCGCCCCGACTCCTGCCCCAATCGCGGCCCCATGTCCGCCACCGGCAATGGCCCCGCCCGCGGCTCCAATCCCCGCGCCCACCGCCGCCGTCTCAGCCATCCGCGTTTTGCTCATCCCCTTACGTTCAATGTCGCCCTCGGAATCGGGTTGCTTGACGGCATGTTCTCCGGGCACTCCGGTGACCGTGGCGATCAGCGGCATCCATCCGTGATCGGTCTGAATCTCGTCGAAGCTCAGCAAAACCCGCGCGTGCAAGCCGTGGTCTACCGAGCTGACATGTCCTTTCACCTTCTTGCCGCGAGCCAGAGCGGTGCCGTCCGGAGCCACCAGGTCCTCCGCCAGTTTGGCTTTGAAATGCTTTCCCTGATCCAGCTTGCGGGTATCGAGTTTGTCGTCGAGCCGGATCAGGAATGTCGTGCCCTCAGGAATCGTACGCGGAATCGGACGCGGCGTATCTTCCGCCAGCAGCGGTACCGCCAGAAACACTGCGGCGCAAAGCCACGGAAACCGAAGCTTGCTCATGGGTGAAAACCTCAATTTCAGCACTACGTACTTGGTAGGTTGGATGTAGGCATCGGCGGAATTGCTGCCTGCAGCCCAAGAGATCTCGTCGTTACTGCCATCTTCCCGGCAAGACACTGGTTTTGTGCGTGTTGCTGAAAGTCCCTCTTACCGTGCCCCAAGAAAAAGGCCGCAACCATGGTTGCGGCCTTTCTTAATCCTGCAGATGAAGCTTTAGTGTCTCGGCCCGCTGTGGCCACCGCCATGTCCTCCACGGCCGCCGCCTCCGCCACCGCCTCCCCGCCGCCGGCGTCCACCGCCTCCGCCGCCTCCGGGACGTCCACCGCGTCCGCCGCGATCACCACCAGGACCGCGCTCGGGACCGCGCTCCGGACCACGATCGCCCACGGGCGCCGCCGCCTCGTCGCGATTGAAATTAGGTTCCGGTTCGTCGTCGAAATCGCCCCCGCCCTCGATGGTCAGGGCCGGTGCTGGTGCTGGTGCACCTTCGCCGCCGTCCACCGGAGCACCATCTCCACCACCCATTTTGGCGCGTTGCTCTTTCAGAATCGCCTTGCGCGAGAGCCGGATGCGGTTGCCTTCCACCGCCAGCACCTTCACCAGCACTTGATCGCCTTCTTTCAGTTCGTCGCGCACATCCTTAATGCGATGCTCCGCCACTTCGCTGATGTGCAGCAAACCATCGGTGCCCGGCAGAATCTCGACAAACGCTCCAAAGTCCGCCAGCCGCGAAACCGTGCCCAGGTAGGTCTTCCCCACTTCGGCGGTCGCCGTGATATCGCCGATCATCTGCAGCGCTTTGGCCGCCGAGGTCTCGTCGTTCGACGCCACATTGACCTTGCCGCTGTCGTCGACATCGATCTTCACGCCGGTCTGATCGATGATGCTGCGAATCATCTTTCCGCCGGGCCCGATCAAGTCGCGAATCTTGTCGGTCGGAATTTGCAGAGTGTAGAAGCGCGGTGCATACGCGGAAACCTTGTCGCGCGGCTCCGAGAGTACTTCGTCCATCTTCCCCAGGATGAACATCCGCCCACGCTGCGCCTGGGCCAGAGCTTCCCGCATGATCTGCGCCGTAATGCCGCCCACCTTGATATCCATCTGCAAGGCGGTAATGCCGTCTTTGGTGCCGGCAACTTTGAAATCCATGTCGCCGTAATGGTCTTCCGCACCCGCGATGTCGGTCAGGATGGCGTACTGCTCGCCTTCTTTCACCAGTCCCATCGCCACCCCGGCGACCGGAGCCTTTAGCGGCACGCCTGCATCCATCAACGCCAGCGCCGCTCCGCAGACCGTCGCCATCGAAGACGAACCGTTGGATTCCAGGATGTCGGAAACCACGCGCATCGCGTAAGGCCAGGTGTCATCGCTCGGCAGGACTGCCGAAATCGATCTCTCCGCCAGCGCGCCGTGTCCGATTTCCCGTCGTCCCGCTCCCCGGAGAAATGCCACTTCTCCAACCGAAAACGGGGGAAAGTTATAGTGAAGCATGAAGCGCTTCTTGGCTTCGCCTTCGAACCCTTCCAGGCGCTGCATATCGTCGGTCGTTCCCAGGGTGGTGGTCACCAGGGCCTGGGTTTCGCCTCGGGTAAAGATGGCGGAGCCGTGAGTCCGGGGCAGGACCCCGACTTCAATCCAGATGTCGCGGATCTGGTCGAAGGCTCGCCCGTCCGGACGCCGCTTCTGGTTGATCACCTGCTCGCGGAAAATGCGTTCGCGCAAGGTTTCGTAATAGGTCTTGAGCTTGGCCTGCGCGTCTTCGTCGTCCTCCGGGATGGCAGCCAGCAGTTCCTTCTTCAGGGCCTTGACCAGATCGTAGCTCTCGGCCTTGGGATGCTTCTGGGTATCCAACCGGTCGGCAAGATCAGCGCCCACCCGCTTCTTGAGGTCTTTGTAATAGGCTTCATCGAATTCGGGAGGGGTGACTTCGCGCTTTTTCTTGCCCGATTTGGCGCGCAGTTCTTCGATCGCCGCACAGATTTTCTTGATTTCCGCGTGGGCGAACTCGATGGCGTCCACCACCGTCTCTTCCTTCACTTCCTTGGCGCCGGACTCGATCATCACGATGCCTTCGGAGGTGCCCACCACCATGATATTGACCAGGCTGTCGCGCATTTCCGAGTAAGTCGGATTGACGATGAACTGGCCGTTGACCAGGCCCACACGCACCGCGCCGATCGGGCCGTTGAACGGAATATCAGAAATCGTGAGCGCCGCCGAGGCTCCGTTGATGCCCGCTACATCGGGATCGTTCTCGGTATCCGCCGAGAGCACAAATGCAATGACCTGGGTTTCGCAACGAAAACCTTCGGGAAAGAGCGGACGGATGGGACGGTCAATCTGGCGGCTGGTGAGAATTTCGCGCTCGCTGGGACGTCCTTCGCGCTTGATAAAACCGCCGGGAATGCGCCCTCCGGCATAGGTGTATTCGCGGTAGTCCACGGTGAGGGGAAAGAAATCGATTCCCAGGCGGGGGTCGGCGTTCGCCACCGCGGTAGCCAGCACCACATTGTCGCCGATGCGCACCACGGTCGAGCCGTGCGCCTGCTTGGCTAATTTTCCGGTTTCAAATGAGATTCGTTTACCGCCGGCGAGTTCAACCGATACTTCTTGTTTCATGGTTCTTTTTCCTTATGGGCAGGAGGACACGCGCGTGCGTGCGGGGAGATTGCACGAATGGATGAGCGGATGCCAGCAGCGGCTTGATCGATGGCCGGATTACGCACCTTCAGCAGATTCCCTCATTCGGAGACCGCCGTCCCCACGACAGCAGGATGCGTCAGAAAACACTACTTGCGGAGGCCGAGCTTTGAGACCACACCCTTGTAGCGTTCGGAATCGTACTTCTTGAGGTAGTCGAGCAAACGACGACGCTTGCTGACCAACATGAGAAGGCCGCGGCGCGAGCCGTGATCTTTCTGGTGCGCTTTGAAGTGATCCGTCAGTTGACCAATGCGCTCGCTTAACAACGCGATCTGGACTTCTGGACTGCCCGTATCGGTGGGATGCGTGCCGTACTGATCAATCAGGGATTTTTTTTGCTCTCTGGCTAGCACTAACCTGGTGCACTCCTGTCTTCTAGTTTCAATTTTTCTTCGTTACGGAAAACAGGGTAACACGTTGTCGGGCAGGGTGTAAAGACGAAGACCGAGGCGGCGATGCAGGCGGCGATCTCGCAGCTTCGCCCGCATCGCACCCAGGTGCTCGGGCTGCACACGCTGGCTCCCAAGCGGTCGATCCATCGGCCTCCCTGCTCCCCATCACGCCGCGCGCGCAACCTCATTCCGATTTGCATGTGACCGCGGTAACCTGCGACCCGTAGGCAAAATGCGCCCCGTTGTTTATCGTACAAAGGTAGGTTGTTCGCACCATGACCCCGCCTTCTTCCAGGGACGCAACCGCAGCTGCCCAGCAACGAGAGCATCGCCGCTTTCCGCGCTATCGCACCGACCTGCGCCTGATCGTCAAAGTACTCGGAGAAGAGGGCTACCTTCGCATCCACGGCCGCTGCACCGAAATCGCCGAATCGGGTCTGGGCGCGGTCATCACCGCCGAACTGGGGCCGGGAGAAATGGTTGCCTTGGAATTCTCCATCCCCGGCGAACATGGCCTTGAACTGCGGGCGGTGGTACGGCACCGCATGGGATTCCTGCACGGATTTGAGTTCGTCGGCATCCTTCCCGAGCAAATCCAGGACATCGTGGCCTTCTGCCAGACTCTCGCTCGAATCCCATGATCCCGCTTGCCCGTAACGCCGTTGCCCCATGAAATACTCCATCCCACCGTAACCTCAAAGACGCGATTAGAATCGGTATAGTGAAGAATGAAACCATGACTATCCGTTGTCCCGAGTGCGGATACGAAAATCGGGACATGTACCGCTTTTGCGGCATGTGCGGGGCCACCCTGCGTCTGGAGCCACCCGCGGAGACACCTGCGAAACAGCACCAGGCCGAGCCAACCCGGGAAGCGCCCGCGCCCACCCAGGCTGCGCCCGACGCCTCTACCCCCCGCTCCATCACCGAGCCGCCTGCTGCTGCTCGCAGTCTCGACTATCTTCTCGAAGACGAGCCTCCGAAGAGCCACGGGAAACTGGTCGCTACCCTGGTGTTGTTAGTCGTGGCGGCGAGTCTGATGGTGTGGCACTGGAAACGAGATGGTTATCCCTGGACAACGGGGCCCACCTCTTCCCCCGCTGCGTCGCCTGCGGCGTCGACGGCTCCTGCACCGCGGGAAACAAGTTCGGCCGCTGGCTCCAACCCACAACCGGAACCACCATCCAACCGCGCGGCCGTACCGGCAACAAAACCAGCCAGTCCACCGGCGCAGCCAGCGGCGACCTCCGGCCCGCCTGTGGACCAACCCGCGGAATCGCAGGATGCCGGAAAGAAAACCGAGCAAACGCCGGAGCCGGCAACTGCGCAAGCCCCTGACGGCGCCGCCGCCGACCAGTCAAAGCCGGAGGACCAGCCGGCAACCGACAGCTCCACTACGGCAGACGCGACCCAACCGGCGCCAACCGCCGTAGTACCCGCTCCTCCAGCGCCCACTCCCAGGATCAAGCCGGAAGCCAAGCCAGTCGCTCCGGTCCGGACCCGTTTTAAGGGGAGACGACAAGCTGGTGGCGGATGGGGAGAAGTACCTCTACGGAAATGGGGTCCCGGAAGATTGCGACCTCGCCCAGAGAAATCTGCGCACCGCCGCCGGACACTCCAACCCGCGAGCGCTCACTCTCATGGGTGCGATGTATGCCACCGGGCACTGCGTGGCTCGCGATCTGCCCACCGCCTACCGCTGGTTTGCCAAGGCTCTGCGCCGGGACCCAGCCAACGCGCGAGTGCAGCAGGATCTCGAGATTCTGTGGAAGCAGATGACTCCGGAAGAAAAACAGCTCGCGACCAAGAGTGGAGGTTAGACGGGCAGGGACGCCCGTCTCTCCATGGCCTCTTTCTAGCCTTCCCTGGTGGACACATCGCCTGCGTCTTTGCCGGCTTCCTTGGCTTTAAGGAAGCGGCGCAGAATCTTTCCCGATCGCGTCTTGCAGCGGCAGTTTCTGGCGGATCAGACTTCGTCGCTCTCTTTCAGTTTCGAGATGACCCCGAAATCTTCCAGCGTCGTGGTGTCGCCTTTCACCTCTCCGCTGGTCGCCAGTTCGCGCAGCAGGCGGCGCATGATTTTTCCGCTGCGGGTTTTGGGGAGCGTGTCGGTGAAGCGAATGTCATCGGGCTTGGCCAGCGCTCCGATCTCTTTCGCCACCCAGCGGCGCAACTCTTCCTTCAACTCCGGCGTGGGTATCCTGCCCTGCTCGAGAGTCACGAACGCGGAGATGGCTTGGCCCTTGAGTTCGTCGGGACGTCCCACCACCGCGGCTTCGGCCACGGCTTCGTGAGACACCAGCGCCGATTCCACTTCCATCGTGCTCAAGCGGTGTCCGGAAACGTTGAGCACGTCATCCACCCGGCCCATGATCCAGAAGTAGCCGTCTTTGTCTTTGCGGGCGCCGTCTCCGGTGAAATACGCACCGGGAATCTGCGACCAGTACTGGCGCGCGTAGCGGTCGGGGTCTCCGTAGATGGTCCGCAGCATGCCAGGCCAGGGCTGCCGAATAATCAGGAACCCGCCGGAGCCATCGGGAACCGGCTTGCCGTCCATGGTAACGATTTCCGCCACCACCCCCGGCAAGGGCCGGGTCGCCGACCCGGGCTTGGTTGCGACCGCGCCGGGCATGGGAGCGATCATGATGTGACCGGTTTCGGTCTGCCACCAGGTGTCCACGATGGGACACTTGTCATGACCGATGACCTCCCGGTACCACATCCAGGCCTCCGGATTGATCGGCTCGCCCACCGTGCCCAACAGTCGCAGGCTGGTCATCTTGTGCTTCTTCGGCCACTCGTCACCCCACTTGATGAAAGTGCGGATGGCGGTCGGGGCGGTGTAGAAAATGTTGACCTGGTGACGATCGATGATGTCCCAGAAACGATCGGGTTGGGGAAAGTTGGGAGCGCCTTCGTACATCAGGCTGGTGGCCCCATTCTGCAGCGGGCCGTACACGATGTAACTGTGTCCGGTGACCCACCCGATATCGGCCGTACACCAGTACGTGTCCTCTTCCTTGAGATCGAAAACCCACTTGGTCGTCAGATAGGTTCCGACCGAATACCCGCCCGTGGTGTGAACCACCCCCTTGGGCTTGCCGGTCGTCCCTGACGTGTAAAGGATGTAGAGAGGATGCTCGGAGTCGAGCGGCTCGGCCGGACACTCGTCCGGCGCCTGCGCCATCAGTTCGTGCCACCAGTGATCGCGGCCGCCCGTGATGTTGATAGGGGTGCCGGTACGCTTGTAAACCACTACATGCTTCACCGAGGGGCACGATTTCAGAGCTTCCTCAACTGCGGGAAAGAGTTTGACTTCCGATCCACGGCGATACGAACCATCTTGCGTGATGACCGCCACTGCCTGCGAATCATGAATGCGATCGATGAGAGCATTGGAGGAGAATCCGCCAAATACCACCGTGTGCGGCGCGCCAATGCGAGCGCAGGCCAGCATGGCCACCGGCAACTCCGGCGTCATGCCCATGTAGATGGCAACCCGGTCGCCTTTCTTCACTCCCAGCGACTTGAGAACGTTGGCGAACTTCTGCACTTCGCGATGCAGTTGCTGGTACGTCAGGGTGCGCACTTCGCCAGGCTCGCCTTCCCAGATGAGCGCCGCTTTGTTCTTGCGCCAGGTTTGCACGTGGCGGTCAAGGCAGTTGTAGGAGAGGTTGAGCTGGCCGCCGACGAACCATTTAGCCCAAGGGTTATTCCATTCTAGAACCTTGTCCCACTTCTTGAACCAGTGCAGTTCGCTGGCAACTCGCGACCAGAACTTGTCGGGCCGTTCAATGGATTCCTGGTAAATGCGCTCGTAGTCTTCCAGGCTCCGGATGTGAGCCTGTTTGGCGAACTCCGCGGGACATTCGAATTTGCGCTGTTCCTGGAGTATGGAATCAATATTAGGGCCGGAGCTGGTCGCGTGTTCTGCCATGAAGTCAACCTCTGGTTCGTCGGTTCGCTGCCGCAGCAGATTTTACTGCGGCAGGCTGAACTATGTCTTGGCCCGGTTGGACTCCCACGAAACTGGAGTGTTGCAGCAACCTCTTCCGTGCGTGCCGGGGGTCCACTGCCATCAGGCTGCGACTAACAAGGATCGCAATGAAGATGGCTCCCATGACTGCATGTTTAGTTCTGAGGCTTCACGCCAACGGCCCGGTCGAGATCCGCGGTCTGGTAGACGACGCCGTCTTTAACGACCGTCTTCACTTTGCGGACGTCGCCGACATGGGCCGCAGGGTTGCCATCGATCAGGATTACGTCGGCCAGCTTGCCAACTTCAATGCTGCCCCGCTCCTGCTCCTGCTTCATCACGCGGGCCGCGCCGAGCGTCGCCAGTTGCAGTACCTTGGGAGCGGGAATGCCGGCTGCTTCGTACAACTCAAGTTCACGAGGCAAGGTGAATCCGGCGAGCGAGTCGGTTCCCGCGACAATCGGAATGCCCGCATCGTAGAAGGCCTTTGTCATCTTCAACATTTGCCGGAAGGAGTCGCGGTAGCGCTGATCCATGCCCGCCGGGACGTCGAGACCTCCGTAGAGAAACCCGCGGCGGATCTGGGCAGGCAGCCGGTCGCCGACCGCGGCGTAGACGTCAGACATCTTCCCCGGCCGATCGGTGAACATTCCTTCGAAGACGGCCAGCGTGGGATCCAGAACCGTCTTGTGCTCCTGCAGCAGATGAATGAACGACTGCACTTGCGGAGATCCGGGATCAATGTCGGCCCCGCGACTTGCGACTTCGGTAAAACGCGCGGGAGTGCGCGTGTCTTTCACCTTGTCGAACATGAAATTCAAGAAGATGAAATTCATGTGCTGGATTTCATCTGCGCCATCCTTGACGAATTGTTCCGCGTTCATGAAGGCCGGAACGTGTCCGCTCACCCGCATGCCGTGGGCATGGGCCATCTCCGCGATTTTCGGAACCAGTTCGGGCTTGATCGAGCTGTAAATCTTGATCTGCACGTAGCCGAGTTTGGCAAAACGATCAATATCGTCCCCGGCCTCCTGCTCGGTGTCGGCATGCACCTTCGTAGGTCCGGCATAGGGTCCGCGGCCGTCGATTAATCCCGCCATGAGCACGCGTGGACCAATCTCGCTGCCATTGTCGTAGCGTGTGCGCATCTTCTCCAGTTGATCGATGTCGTTGCCCAGATCGCGAACGCTGGTGATGCCGCACGAGATGTTGAGTAGCCCGTCGTTCGGCTGAAGGTGAACGTGCATGTCCCACAGTCCGGGCATCAGGGTTTGGTTGGTGGCGTCGATGATCTGAGAATCTTTGGGGACCGAGACCTTCCCGTCATCACCCACTGCGGTGATCTTGTTCCCGGTGATGACCACCGTGCTGTGGGGGACGACGCTGGCCGTCAAGGCATCAAACAGATTGGCATGAACAAAGGCAAGCGGTCCCGCAGGCTTGTGGGCCAACGTCCTGGCAAGGCTGGCGATGCGTTGATTGTCAAACTCGTCCTGCGCTTTTTGCAGGGTCTCGACCGCTGATTCCCACCCCTCCTGCACTACCACGAACCAGCCGCTGACCGAAGCAAACAGGTTCCCCTTGGCGTCGAGCCAGATAGGGTCGGGAACAAAATCAAGGCCAGTCACCGCATATTGATCGACCGTCTGCGCCTGGTCATTGACGGAAACTTTGAGCTGGCTGCGGCGCTCGATCGAGGCTTCGCCTGCGGGCAATAGCGGCAAATGATTGCCATGGCCCAGCAGCGCCCGAGCCAGTACTGCGCCCTCTTCCGGAGCCCCGCTGACGCTCACGTAGAAAGCGCTGCCCGCAACTTTCTTTTCGCCGTCTTCGGCGCGATTCTTCCAGCGGGCCACGCCGTCCTTCACGGAAAAGTGCTCGGCGACCGGGGCCTTGAGATAGTCGTTGCCGGTGTTTTGAATCTCTACCGGAAGGCCATTCTTGTCGAGTACCAGATGCTCGGTAATCTTGGGGCCGCGTCCCCGATCGTTGAATTCGTAATAAAAATCGAAACTGCCATTGGGGTTACGAGTAACGGTTTCGTACCCCGCCTTGTTACCCGCCAGCATCAAGGTGTAGCGGATCACACTGGCTCCAACTGCGGGAGCGGAGGTTTGGGCGGCACAGATTGACGTCAGCAGAAGAACCAACCCCAGCCGTTTCATCTTGTCCTCGGTGAGAGCAATCTAAGAGTGCGGGCATCAATCTACACCAAACCACGGACCCTGGCGACCATCAACCCGGGATCGAGGCCGTCGCTTGGTCGAGAAACTTGTGCCGGTCTTTCGGGTCTGGCAGAGGGCAGGCATCATACTTGCCAAAAATCCGGTAGCGGTTGCCGGCGATGTGCTTGTAGCCCCAGTTTCTCAAGACGCGAGGCACCAAACGCAGAATCGCTGCCACCGCACCCCAGGGTCCACCCAGTTCCGAGAAAACTGCGATGGCCGCATCGGAACGGTTCAACAAACATTCTTCCGGCCGCGCGTACCCGACCACCAGGTACACCGTATCCAGATCGAGGGCATGGACGCCGTGCCGTTCCAGAACTCTCCCGGCAAAGTCGCTCTGCAATGCCGCGAACCGGAAGCGATCCCTGCGATCGTGCCGGAGCATGAATTGCACAAAGCGGTTGCACAGGCCGCAGACGCCGTCGTAGAGCAGGATCGGATTGGGCAACCCGGCCATCCCCGTGCCTCTCATGGTACCGGAAAGCCCCAAACCCCACCCATTTCCCATTGTGATCCTAATCACAACCGTATGTGACCCACGTTCCCGACGGCTGTAGCCTCCAGCGCGCATCCTTCTAGCCAGGGGTTTTTCAGCCGGATATTGGGAGCCTAAAAATCAGTATGAAGCGCAAATCGAAGACCATGGATGCCAACGAGGCGGTGGCCAACGTTGCCTACCGCGTCAACGAAGTCATCGCGATTTATCCCATAACCCCGTCATCGGCTATGGGAGAGTGGGCCGACGAATGGGCTTCGGAGCGGGTGCCCAACCTCTGGGGAACCGTCCCCCACGTGATCGAAATGCAAAGCGAGGCCGGTGCCGCCGGCGCCGTGCACGGCGCGCTGCAAACGGGATCGCTGGCCACCACCTTCACCGCCTCGCAGGGCCTGCTCCTGATGATTCCCAACATGTACAAGATTGCCGGCGAACTGACCCCCGCCACCTTTCATGTCTCGGCCCGAACGGTGGCGTCCCACGCCTTGTCGATTTTCGGCGACCACAGCGACGTCATGTCTGCCGCGCAACCGGATGGGCCATGCTGTGCTCGAATTCCGTGCAGGAAGTCATGGACCTGGCGCTGATTGCCCACGCGGCCTCGCTCGAAACCCGAATTCCGTTTCTGCATTTTTTCGACGGCTTCCGCACTTCGCACGAAGTAAACAAGATCGAGATGCTGAACGAAGACGATATGCGGGCCATGATCAACATGGATCGCGTGTTCGAGCACCGCCAGCGCGCGCTTTCGCCCGACCACCCGGTGCTGCGCGGCACTGCGCAGAATCCGGACGTGTTCTTCCAGATTCGCGAGACCAGCAATCCCTTCTACGATGCATGTCCCGACAAAGTGCAGGCGACCATGGCCAGGTTCGCCCAGCTCGTCGGGCGTTCCTACCGCTTATTCGACTATGTGGGCGCGCCCGATGCTGAACGGGTCCTGGTAATGATGGGCTCGGGAGCGGAAGTGGCCCACGATACGGTCGACTACCTGAACGCGCATGGCGAGAAACTGGGCCTGCTGAAGGTGCGCCTGTACCGTCCATTCTCGGTAAAGCATTTCCTCGAAGCCCTGCCTCCCACCGTCCAACGGATCGCGGTGCTCGATCGCACCAAGGAATCCGGGGCGCTTGGGGAGCCTCTGTTTCTCGACATCTCCAATGCCTTGCTCGAAGCAGTGAAGCGGGGATCGTCCCGGCACTCCACCATCCCCATGGTGGTGGGCGGGCGCTACGGGCTCTCGTCCAAGGAATTTACCCCGGCCATGGTGAAGTCGGTATACGACAATCTGAAACTTGCGGTTCCGAAAGATCACTTCACGGTGGGAATTCACGACGACGTCGGCCATACCAGTCTGCCGTATGACAAGGACTTCTCGACCGAACCGGACAGCGTCGTACGCGCCCTGTTTTACGGGTTAGGCGCGGACGGAACCGTCGGCGCCAACAAGAACTCCATCAAAATCATCGGCGAAAACACTGACAACTATGCCCAGGGATACTTCGTCTACGACTCGAAAAAGTCCGGAGCGATGACGGTTTCCCACCTGCGTTTCGGACCCCGCCCCATCCGCTCCAGCTACCTGGTCTCGAAAGCGAATTTCGTGGCCTGCCATCAGTGGATCTTTCTCGAGCGTTACGACATGCTCAGCGCGCTGGTTGAGGGCGGAACGTTTCTGTTGAACAGCCCCTTCGCGGCCGAAGAAGTGTGGAATCACCTGCCGCGTCCGGTGCAGCAGCAAATCATCGCCAAGCGGGCGAAGTTCTACGTCATTGACGCCTACAAAGTGGCCCGCGATGCCGGCATGGGCAGCCGCATGAACACCATCCTGCAGGTCTGTTTCTTCGCCATTTCGAAAGTGCTGCCGAGGGAAGCCGCGATCGAAGCCATCCGGCAATCGATTCGCGATACCTACGGCAAGAAGGGCGAAGAAATCGTCCAGCAAAATATGAAAGCTGTGGACCAGACCCTGGCTCACCTCTTTGAGGTGAAGGTGCCGGAAACAATCTCGAGCACCATTGAGATGCCACCGCCGTTCTCGCCCTCGGCTCCCCGCTTCGAACGCGATGTCCTGGGACCGATTTACGCGGGGTTGGGGGACGATTTGCCGGTCAGCGCTTTCCCGGTGGACGGAACCTTCCCCACGGGCACGGCGAAGTGGGAAAAACGCAACCTGGCGCTGGAGATTCCGGCGTGGGACACGAAAACCTGCATCCAGTGCGGCAAGTGCGCCATGGTTTGTCCGCACGCCGTCATCCGCATCAAGGTCTATGACTCGAAACAGCTGCAGGGCGCACCCGCCACTTTCAAGTCGACCGATGCCCGCGACAAGGAGTGGCAGGGTCTCAAGTACACCATCCAGGTTGCGCCCGAAGACTGCACCGGCTGCGGCATCTGCGTCGACATCTGTCCCGCAAAAAACAAATCGGAGGCGCGGCTGAAAGCCATCAACATGGTTCCGCAGCCGCCGCTGCGCTATCCCGAGCGCGACAACTGGGACTTCTTCCTCAAGATTCCCGAACTCGACCGCAGCAGGATTAAAGCGAGCAATATCCGTCAACAGCAGGTACAGGAGCCGTTGTTCGAATTCTCTGGAGCCTGCTCGGGATGCGGCGAGACGCCCTACCTGAAGCTGCTGTCGCAGTTGTTCGGAGATCGCGCGCTGATCGCCAATGCCACCGGGTGCTCGTCCATCTACGGCGCCAATCTGCCCACCACTCCCTGGAGCAAGAATGCAGAAGGACGCGGCCCTGCCTGGTCAAACTCCTTGTTCGAGGACAACGCCGAGTTCGGGCTTGGATTCCGGCTTTCCGTCGACAAACAGACGGAATTCGCTCAGGAGTTGGTCCGGCGTTTGGCGGGCACGATCGGCGAGACGCTGGTCACCGCCTTGCTGACCTCTTCCCAGAATGACGAAGCCGATATTTTCGAGCAGCGCCAGCGCGTGCAACTGCTCAAAGAGAAATTGCACGCTGCGGATTCTGCGGACGCAAAACAACTGCTCGCGCTGGCTGACATGCTGGTGAAGAAGAGCGTGTGGATCGTGGGCGGCGACGGTTGGGCCTACGACATCGGATACGGCGGCCTCGATCACGTGCTGGCCAGCGGAAGAAATGTGAACCTGCTGGTGCTCGATACCGAGGTCTACTCCAACACCGGCGGGCAAGCCTCGAAATCCACGCCGCGCGCCGCCGTGGCCAAGTTTGCCTCCGGCGGCAAGCCCGGTCCCAAGAAGGATCTCGGGCTCATGGCAATGAGCTACGGAAACGTGTACGTCGCCAGCGTCGCCATGGGCGCAAAAGACGAACACACCCTAAGGGCCTTTCTTGAGGCCGAGGCCTACGACGGACCCAGCCTGATCATTGCCTATTCGCACTGCATCGCACACGGCATCAACATGACGACCGCGATGTCCGATCAGAGGGCCGCCGTCGATAGCGGCCAGTGGCTCCTTTATCGCCACAATCCCGAGCGCGCCCGGCAGGGCGAGAATCCCCTGACTCTCGATTCGCGCGCTCCCACCAGGAAGGTGCAAGATTTTCTCTTCATGGAAACCCGCTTTAAGATGCTCACCAAGAGCAAACCTGAAGAGGCGAAAGAGCTTTGGAAGTTGGCGCAAAGCGACGCTGAGACGCGCTACCGCATGTATGAATACATGGCACAGCGTAAGTTCGATAAGCCGGCAAACGGGAACCATGGTACGGAACCGCAGGGGAAGGCCGCCGATTCGGTGCAAGCCTCACCCCTCCCGGTTGAAACCGCCAAGTAGCTCACGCCGCACCAGGAGAAGACCATGCTCGACCTCACGACGAAATATCTGGGATTGAAACTCCGCACACCGCTCGTGCCTTCTGCGTCGCCGTTGTCGCAGGAGATTGACAGTATCCGGCGTCTCGAAGACGCGGGAGCGTCGGCCGTGGTCCTGTACTCTCTTTTTGAAGAGCAACTGCGGCAGGAGACGCTGGAACTCGATCATCACCTCACCGCCGGAACCGACAGCTTTTCCGAGTCTCTCTCCTTTTTCCCGCAGGCGGGCGAATTCCGCCTGGGGCCCGAGGGCTACCTGAATCACATCCGCAAGGCCAAGGAAGCGGTCAGCATTCCGATTATCGCCAGCCTGAACGGGGCCACGGTCGGCGGCTGGACGGAATACGCCAGGCAGATCCAGCAGGCGGGCGCCGATGCGCTGGAGTGCAACATCTATTCCATCCCGACCGCCATGGACATCCCCGGCATCGAGGTGGAACAAACTTATCTCGATATTCTGAAAGCCGTGAAAGCCGCGGTCACGATTCCGGTCACCGTGAAGCTAAGCCCATTCTTCAGCAGTATGGCCAACATGGCGAAGCAACTGGATCAAGCGGGCGCCAACGGACTGGTTTTGTTCAATCGCTTCTACCAGCCGGATATCGACATTGATGAACTGGAGATCAAACCCAACGTTCTGCTCAGCACCCCGCAAGCCCTCCGCCTGCCGCTGACTTGGATTGGCGTGCTTTTCGGCCGCGTCAAGGCCAGCCTGGCCGCCACCAGCGGTGTCCATGGGCCGGAAGACGTGATCAAGCTGCTCATGGTCGGCGCCGACGTCACCATGCTTTGCTCCACCCTGCTGCGCAACGGCATCAGCCATTTGCGCTACATCGAACTCGGCTTAGCGGAGTGGATGGACAAGCACGAGTATGAGTCGGTCGAGCAGATGAAGGGCAGCATGAGCCAGTTGCGCTGTCCCGACCCGTCGGCTTTCGAGCGGGCGCAATACATGCGGGCGGTGAAAAGTGTGCAGCACGTCCTCGTCACCAGCCGTGAGGCATGGAGATTGCTCTCCGGAGACTGAGTTGAGTTCGGAGCGAATCTAGGGCCTGCGCGCCAACTCGGGCACGTACTCTTCAACCGTTCCCTTTTCCAGCAGGTAGGTCCCAGGGCCCTGCATGCCGCGCACCGTGCGGCAGAACTCGGCCACGAAGAATCCAGCCTTGAGAGCTTCGGTAAACGCCCAACGGGTCTCTTCGCGCCACTTCCGCGCCAGCGCCGGGTCTTTCTTTTCGATCGGACCAATATCGCTGGGGATCTCGATCGCGATGCGTTGGCGCGACAGCGCCTCCTGCAAGTCGGTTCGCACCGGCCGGCCGTCGCCGTTGAAGCGGATCAGTGGCGAAAGACGGGAAAGGACGTCGAGCAACTCGGCGCGCTTATTCTTGCCCTGTATGCGCTCTTGCGCCCTGCGGCTGGCCAGCGCCCATCTCACCCAGAGCCGGTCTGTGCCATTGCGATGCAGCATGCTGGAGGTTTCGGGCCCATAGAAGTCGACCTTGTAGGTGTGGGAAACGACTCCTAGCTTGGTGAAGTTGAAGTGGGCATTCTTGCTCTGCAGCGGATCGAACGTCCAAGTCATCTCCGGGAGGCGAGCCGCCAGGGCGCGCTCCCGCTGCGCCAGCTTCAGCTTCAGGCCGAGATTCAGATCCCGGTATTCATCGCGCACTGCCAGCATATGCGAATGAAGCATGACGCGTTCCTGCTCCATGCCTAGAAAACCAAAGGCAAAGCCGACCAGTTGATCTTTGTCGAAGGCACCCAGCCAAATGCTCCCCGCAGCCCTGGTAGCAATCGTCATCGACAACGGCAGTACATCGATGTCCGCGAGACCCCACACTTCCCTTTCCACCTTCTCCACCTGTTGCAGGTCGCCGAAGGTGTCGAGATCGCGGATCACTACCACTGGTTTCGTTTTGGCAGACGGCAGGCCCATGGGAGGGCTTCAATATACGCGACTCGAATCCTTCCGGGCTAGGCGAACTACTGCCGACCCGGTGTTCTTCGAAACCGCCCCGTGAAATCCGGCTTTCCTGTCGTCCCGCAGTGGCGCGGAAAGCTGCTGCAGCGTAAGCAGCATACATTTTCCGATTCCCCGCATCGCTGCCGGTGGCACCGTTGATCACGGAACGGTTGACCACTATCCTCTAAAGAACTGGAGCAAGAGGGGATGCCTCAAGCGGCAAACGGTAAAGCAGCAAGCCAATCGCCAGCTCAGCCCGCGACCCGGGGTTTGAGTTGGAGGTTCGTTGTGCGCGCCCTGCAGTACCGAAACTACCGCCTCTTCTTCAGCGGGCAGAGCGTCTCGCTGGTTGGCACATGGATGACCCGCGTCGCCGCCAGTTGGCTGGTCTACCGGCTCACCCATTCCGCATTCTTGCTGGGTATCGTCGGATTCGCAGGACAGATTCCAACCTTTCTCCTCGGACCGTTTGCCGGGGTATGGGTTGACCGCTGGAACCGTCACCGCACTCTGCTGGTGACCCAGATTCTGTCCATGGCGCAGTCCTTCGCGCTCGCAGGACTGGCGCTGTCAGGAATCATCACCATTACCGACATCCTCTGGCTCAGTCTGGCCCAAGGCATCATCAATGCTTTTGACATGCCGGCACGCCAGTCCTTTGTCGTCGAAATGGTCGAGAGCCGCGAGGACCTGGGAAACGCGATTGCCCTGAACTCTTCCATGGTGAATGCCGCGCGGCTGCTGGGCCCCTCGCTTGCCGGCGTGATTATCTCCGGCGTCGGCGAAGGCTACTGCTTCCTGATCGACGGATTCAGTTACCTGGCAGTGATCGCTTCCCTGGTGCTGATGCGAATCGCCGCCGTCGAGCGCACGCGGCCGCAAAAAGCGGTGTGGCATGAACTGCGGGAAGGCTGGACCTACCTCATGCAGTCACTTCCCATACGGTCATTGCTGCTGCTTCTGGCTCTGGTCGGTCTCGTGGGAATGCCTTATACCGTACTGATGCCGATCTTCGCAGCGCAAGTGCTCCACGGCGGGGCCCATACCTTGGGCTTTCTCATGGGAGCGTCCGGGGTGGGAGCCTTGGCCGGAGCGGTCTTCCTGGCCGCTCGAAGAACCGTACTCGGCTTGGGCCGCGTGGTCCCGATCGCGGCCGCCATGTTTGGCGCCGGGCTCATCGCCTTCGGATTCTCAAGCAGGTTGTGGCTCTCTCTCATCCTCATGCTCTTCGTGGGTGGCGCCATGATGGTTCAAATGGCGGCCAGCAACACCATCCTGCAAACCATTGTCGAAGACGACAAACGCGGCCGGGTGATGAGTTTTTATTCGATGGCCTTTCTCGGAATGGCTCCTTTCGGAAGCTTGCTGGCAGGCACTTTGGCGACAAAGTTCGGCGCCCCCAGAACCGTCATGCTCACCGGAACCATTTGCATTGCGGGCGCCGCATGGTTCGCTCTTTATCTTCCGGCGATCCGCAATGCGATACGTCCTATCTACGCAGGCCTGGGCATATTGCCCGAAGTGGCGGCCGGCCTCCAGACCGCCACGGCGTTGCAGACTCCTCCCCAGGAGTGAACCCAGGCGCCTAATCGTTCGGGGCTATACTGAAGTCAAGAGAGAAGCACGAAAGCGAGAGGACTCCTGATGGCAGCGAATCCAGATCGACCAGACTCAACGCCCGGGCAACCACCGGTAGTGGAACATGTCGAAGGGGCTCACGACCTGCTCAAAGTTCTGCGCGCACGGATTGGAGAGCATCCCGAACTCAGCGAAGCCATCACCAAGCTCGAAATGGCCCTGAGCATTCTGACAGTAAAAACCGGCGGGATGTTGTAGCGGCGGCGCGGAGCGCCTCGTCACAACGACATCACCGTAGCGTGTGGCCCTGATGCGCGCTCAGCCTGGGGTAGTCCACCGGCTTGGTATTCGGCTTCCCGGCATCCGCAATTTCCGCCCGGATACTCAGCGTCAATATCCCCACTGCGCACAACCAGAAAAATACCGCCACCAAGACGCGTAACATTGCTCGACCCCCGGCACCTGTCGCTTGGCAGGTGAGCACGTTTTCAGTTTATTGCCGGAGTCTGTAGAATGCTGTGATTCCGGTCACCTGCATCCCTGCAATTGCCGCTTTCAGGCAACGCCTGCAGGTGAGAGAATGTGACTCACAATTGCATCACATCCATCGGGCTCGCCCCGGCAAACAGGAGAAACACTGGTGAAGGCATTCATCGTGGGATTGTTGTTAGGATTGGTGGCCGTACCCCTGGGAGTCTATCGTACCTCACCTCCGGCAATGCGCCCGTCGCAACCTCGGCACCCCCCATGCCGTTCGAAAAAACCATGGCCAATAAAGCGCTGCATGCCGCGATCGAGAAGGAGATGCCGAAGACCGTGCCCATCCCGACGGACGAGGCAAACTTTACCGCCGGCGCTCAGGTATACCGGCAGGACTGTGCCGTGTGTCACGGATTGCCCGGCCAGCCAAAAACCGCAATCGCCAAGGGCATGTTCCCCGATCCTCCCGTGCTGCTCGAAGGTAAAGGCGTAACCGACGATCCCGCGGGAGAAACCTACTGGAAGGTCGCCAATGGAATTCGCCTGACCGGGATGCCCGGATTCAAGCAATCCCTGTCAGATACGCAAATGTGGCAGGTAAGCGTCCTTCTGGCGCAAGCCGACAAGCTGCCCGCCTCCGTCAAGCAATCCCTGGCTGCTCCCCTGCTCCCGGCGGTTCCCATGGGCGCAGCAGATCCCGTAAAACCTTAAAGACAGCGGTTTCCCGAACCTGTCAGGGCCAGGAACCTGGCCTTTTTCCGATTTTCTTGGCAATAAGCTGTATTTCTTGCCTCCTCGGGCATAGTCAATCTTGACAATGCGGCTATGCCCGGTACACTTCTGCTCACGAGGCGTTTGGACTCCCCTTCCCTGCGTGCGCCAGCTTGGGAAGCTTCCAAGTTAATCTGCACGACAAGTTCAGACCTTTCGCAACCGCCGCGGCATTGTCGCGCGGAGAATACCGGGGGATACTCTTGGCACCAGAGGTTCTCCCTCGGCACATAGGCCGGAGGACTTAGTATGGGTCGCTGCAGTTGGGGATCTGTCTCAAAATTTACCTTGGTCGCGGTTTTACTTACTACGCTCGTTTCCACCAGCTGGGCACAGCGTTCGTCGCCACCGCTCATTACCCAGAAGGTGGATGACACGCAACTGACCATGCTGCGTGGCAATACCTATCCGATGGCGCAACGGCAATTTGATCGGGGCGCCGCCCCGGCAAGCCTCCCCATGCATCGTATGCTGCTGGTGCTGCAACGCAGCCCACAGCAGGAGCACACCCTCGTCACGTTGTTGGACTCTCAACAGGATAAGTCGTCGCCGAACTATCACCAGTGGCTTACACCCGACCAGTTCGGACAGCAGTTCGGACCTTCGGATAGCGACGTGCAGACGGTGACCAGTTGGTTGCAGTTACACGGCTTCCAGGTGACCCGGGTGTCCCAGGGGCGCACCATCATCGAGTTCGATGGAACCGCCGGCCAGGTCCAGCAGGCTTTTCATACTGCGATTCATAGCTACTTAGTAAATGGGGAGCAGCACTGGGCGAATGCCAGCGATCCACAGATTCCCGCGGCCTTGGCTCCGGTCGTGGCAGGGCCGGTGTCGCTGCACAATTTCCCGCCTAAGCCGCAGAACCAGTTTGGAGGGATTTTCTCCAAGTCAAAAACCTCGCCAAAATTGACGCCGCTAAATCCTCAGTTCACTTTTGCCGGTTGTGGCAGCACCTGTTACGCCGTTGTGCCCTACGATTTTGCAACCATTTATAACCTGCTGCCCTTATGGAATGCAGGCATCGACGGCACCGGACAAACCATCGCGATCGTCGGCCAAACCAACATCAACATCCAGGACGTGCGCGACTTCCGGGCCTTGTTCGGCCTGCCCGCGAAAGACCCGAACATTATTCTCAATGGACCCGATCCTGGCATTAACGGTGACGAAGGCGAGGCGGATATCGACGTGCAGTGGTCGGGTGCCGTGGCTAAAGGTGCGACCATCGACCTGGTGGTCTCCGAATCGACGGAAACCACGGCCGGGATCGACCTGTCTGCCGAGTACATCATCGACAACAACCTTGCCGCGGTGATGAGCGAAAGTTACGGTGCCTGCGAGCTGGCTTTCGGCACCGCCGGCAACCAGTTCTACTCCGCACTTTGGGAACAAGCCGCCGCCCAGGGAATTACCGTCATGGTTTCCACCGGGGACAGTGGTTCCGCGGTTTGTGATGCCAACAGCCCGACTCCGGCACAATTCGGACTGGCGGTGAACGGGATTGCCTCAACCCCATTCAATGTGGCGGTCGGCGGTACCGACTTTAACGACCTGTCCAATCCGCAAACCTATTGGGGAGTCGCGAACGATCCCACCACTCAAGCCTCCGCACTCAGCTATATCCCGGAGACCACCTGGAACGACACTTGTACCAATGGAATTCTTGCCAGCCTGGGCTATAGCACAAACCCAGAGACCAATTGCAACGATCCGAAGTTGCTTGGGTTTGGGCTCGGGGCGCCCATCGCCGGCAGCGGGGGTGCAAGCAATTGCACCACCAATAGCCAGCAATTGGGAACCTGCTCCGGGGGCTACGCAAAACCTTCGTGGCAATCGGGAACCGGTGTTCCTGCCGACGGCAAACGTGATTTGCCAGACGTGTCATTGTTTGCCAGCAATGGATTTGTCGGGAACTACTACATCGTTTGCCAGTCCGACCTGAGTCCGTCGGGAATGTGCGATGTGACCGCCCCGTCCACGGATCTGGCAGGCTACGGCGGAACCTCGGTTGCCTCACCAGCTTTCACTGGCATTATGGCCCTCGTCAATCAGCAAACCGGGGCCCGCCAGGGCAATGCGAACTACGTGCTTTACAAGCTGGCTGCGCAACAAACAGCCGCGAATTGCAATTCCAGCAGCGGATCGGGCAGCAGTTGCATGTTTAATGACGTTACGTCGGGCACCATCGCCATGCCCTGCCTCAAGGCAAGTCCGAATTGCACCACCAGCGTCTCCAGTCATCAATACGGCGTGCTCAGCGGATACGCCACCACAACCGGCTACGACCTCGCCACCGGTCTCGGCACTGTAAACGCCGCGAACCTGGTGAACAACTGGAACACCGTCGCCTTCACCCCAAGTACGACCACGCTTTCCCTGACCCCAACCACCGGAATCACTCACGGACAGTCGGTCAGCGTAAACATCGCCGTGGCTCCTTCCATTGCCACGGGAGACGTCTCGCTTATCACCAGCACCGGGAAAGGGGTTGACGGCTTCAGCCTGGCCGGAGGACAGGCCACCGGAAGCACGACTCTGCTGCCCGGCGGAACCTATTCGGTACACGCGCACTATGCCGGAAATGGCACTTATGCCAGCAGCGATTCCGCGCCCGTCAGCGTGACGGTGGCGAAAGAAAACAGCACGACTGCGATCAGCATGATCACCTTCGATGCCCTGGGCAACATCCTCAACCCACATGCCACCACGGCGGCCTATGGCTCTCCCTATATCTTGCGCATTGACGTGACTCCGTCCTCGGGCATTGCCTGCGGAAGTTGTCCTTCCGGGACCTTAACGCTGACCGACAATAGCAGCCCGCTCGATGGCGGCTCTTTCGTCCTGAATAACCAGGGATACGCGGAAGATCAGCCGGTGCAGTTTCCAGGTGGTACCAATCTGGTAGCAGCCACGTACCCGGGAGACAATAGCTTCAACGGGAGCGCGGCCAGCCAGACCCTCGCCATCACAAAAGCGAACGTCAGCATGACGGCGGTTACGGTTTCACCCACCAGCGTCTCGTCAGGAAGCCCGTTCACGGTTTCCACCACGGTCCAGACCTCAAGTTCGGGCCTTGCTCCTTCCGGCGCGGTCACCTTTCTCGCGAACGGAACGCCCTTGTCGGGGACAATCTCTTACACCCCGGTGAACGGCTCATTTTCGGCGAATGCGTCGCTCGCGGCGGCGTTGACCACCACCCTTGCCACGGGCGGCACCTACGCCCTCACCGCAACCTATGCTGGCGACAGTAACTACAATACTGCGACCGCTGGCGGCCCCAGCCTTCCGGTGGATAGTGACTTCACTCCGTCGCTGAGTTCTGGGTCGCTCACCATCAGCAGTCCCGGCAGCAGCGGAATGCTCACGCTCACCATCACCGGACAGAGTGCGTACAGCGGGACGATCAACTTCAGCTCCGCTTCCTGCACCGGTTTGCCCACCGGAGCCGCCTGCAGTTTCAATCCCGCAAGTGTCACGGGCAGCGGCATGACCACCCTGACGGTCAGCACCAGGGCTGCCGCCGCGGCCCAGCGCGCCGGTCTCTCTGGGTTGGGCTGGTCGATGGGCAGTCTGGGAGCAATGGCCTTCGGAATCGTGTTGATCGGCGGGGAAAAACAGCGGCGCTGGACGGCGTTGCTCGGATTGACCGTTGTCGGCTTGCTACTCTTCCTCCCGGCTTGCGGAGGCGGCGGGGGCAGTGCGACCCCACCCCCACCTCCAACTCCAATGGGCAGCTACACCGTCACCGTAACCGCCACCGCTGGAGGCTTGACCCACAGCACCATGTTCACGCTGATGGTGCAGTAACAATTTGGATCAATGATTCGCGATCTACGATTCGCGATGATCTGCGGTTTCAGGAGAGACACACATCTGCGCTGCCTGGAGACAGCCGCCTCGGCTGTCTCCACGGCGCCTTCGCTCTCATACTGCCACTGCTTTCCGAGTTTCCTCAACCCGCGAAAAAGAAAGAGGTCCGGGCTCACGCCCGGACCTCTTCTTCTTGATCTACACTCCAACTACTTCGTCAGCACCTGCACTCCCAACGGCACCGTGCCCGACGGAAGGCCCAGGTTGTAAGGGGTCAGGTTTTCAGTCACAGTTCCGTCGGCGGCAATATTGAACACATGCAACACGCCGAGACGGTCCAGCACATAAAGGAACTGCCCAGTCGGATCCACCTTCATGTGCGTGGGCAGGGCACCCGTACCGCTCACCGCGATGTGCTGCAGTTGAACCGGCGCCTTGGTATTGGTGAGGTCGTACACGCTGATCGTGCCCGAAGCGGTCTCGGAAGTGTAGAGCCGGGTGCCCGTCGCGTTGATTGCCGCCCAGCAAACCGCCAGACCCTGGTTCTGAGCGCTTCCTACCGACGCCAGTTTTCCAGTCGAGTTGTAGCTGTACACCTGCACCTGGTGATCAGGAGGCAGAGTCAGATAAAGGCCCTTGACAGTCGGGTGCAACACCGCGCCCACCCCAACCGGCGTAGGACCGGGCAGGGCCAGCGAGTTGGTGACCGACATGATTCCCTGGCGCGTCAGCTTGTACGACGAGATCGTGCCCGCCATGAACTCAACCCCGATGAAGCCCGTGGTCGCGCCGCGGCGGATCAGCGCCATGGATGGCGAAGCCCCCACCGGCAGGGTGAAGGCCGATCCGGCGTTCAAGTGAGGCACGCCACCGGCGCCCACTGTAAACGTCGTGTAGTTGGGCGCGGTCGGAGTTTGCAGCGGGTCCGAGTCCTTGTTCACCACCACCATTTCAGAAACTCCACTTCCGAGAGCATTGTCTTTGAAGGCGATGCTGGCGGGTTGCGGGCCGCCCGAGGCGAAGGGCGAGCCGCTGATGGTTGTCAGGCTGCCGTCGGAATTGACTTTGAATGCAGCAATGGTGTTCGAATTACCATTCACGGCGTAGAGCAAGGTTCCCGCGGCGTTGATGGCAACTTCGCCGTCGGAATCCCAGTCAGCATCCCCGGCTGGCGGCGTGCCCACGCCGGTGCCTCCGGTCAGGAACGGAGAGCCCGCCAGTGGTGTCAGATTGCCGGCACCGTCGTTGACCAGAACGATAACCGCGTTCTGACCCGAGCTCGCAATGTTGCCGTTGATGTAGACCAGATTCTTCTGTGCCAGAGCCGCGGTTGAGCAGAGCGCAATCGTCAACGCCGCGAGCATGGCCACCAGGAAGAATCGCCGCTTAGCTGTGGCGATCGTCATTTTTGTGCCTCCTTAAGTTGCAAAAACGTCCAGTTGGATTGGGTTAGGCCGCAGTTGCAGCGAAAGCTCCGGCTGGGGGGTCGCATCTTCCGAAACTCCGGATCAGTGCTCCACGCGAACCATGGGAGTACCAAGATGCCCTGTTTGCGCGCTTGTGGCTAGAGGGAGAAAGACTCTGTGCAGAAGTTTTCCACTTTGCTGAAATGGCCCGTCCAGAGCGAATGAGCCGCGCTGGCGGCACCGCCCGGGGTGGCTACTTGCTCACCACCGCCAGAGACTTAATGTAGGAGACCAGCTGCCACCGCTGATTCTCGGGCAAGTTGCCGAATGCCGGCATGTGATGCCAGCGGTTGCCGTGCTCGATCAGCCATTCCAGTTCGCCAGGCGTAGCCTGCTGCACCCTCGCTGTCCGCAAGGAAGGGTGGTGACCCTTTCCTTCCGCAGTTTCCCCGTGGCACTTTGCACACTTCGCCGTGTAGAGCTTCGCGCCATCCGCTACCGCGTTGGCATCATTCGCCTCGGGATTAGGCCGCGACCGGTCCGCGTCCGGCACTTTCTTCTCCCATCCGCTTTCGGAGGCGGCAACCGCCAGGCCAACGATCAGCACGACGGCCACAAACGCGAGGCCCAGTGAACGCAAGACAGGTCCGCTGTCTGAATACAAAAGATTCCGTTTCATTGTCCCCCACTTGTGTTACTTCCCTTTTTATTACACCCGATGGAGCCGGTCAACGGCCGCGGATCCACCACCGGCGCCGGCTGCCTTCAAGCCGGCGCGCATGATGGCTGGGCCTTGCAGTCATCCGGCTTGAGAATTGATAATGAACTCATAATGAATCTCCAGGTGGCGACGCGTCCCGCAGCAATCATCCTTGCGATCATCTCTTTACTTGCCCTGGCATCAATGGGCTTCGCTCAGGCAACCGCAATCCCAGCCTCCCAACTGATCAACCCGGACGAACTGGCCAGGATCGTCCAATCCTCCAAAGACGCGAAACCGCTCATCATTCAGGTGGGCTCTCGCGTACTTTTTGAGCAGGCTCATATCCCGGGTTCGGAGTACATCGGACCAGCCTCGACCGCCAGCGGACTGCAGCACCTTCGCGACCGGCTCAAGCCGCTGCCCCGAAACCAGTTTATTGTCATCTTTTGCGGATGTTGCCCGTGGAGCCACTGCCCCAACGTGAAGCCCGCCAGTGACGCCTTGCATGACATGGGTTTCACCAGGTTCAAGGTGCTCTACATTGCGAACAACTTCGGCGCGGATTGGGTCGATAAAGGCTATCCGGTTGCCAAGGGTGACTAAGGCAGAAGGCTACTGTGTTGAAAAAACTTTTTACCGGCCTCGCGGCCATCATTGTCGTGACTGCGATTTATTTCGTGAGCCCTCACCGCGAAGTGGCATCCGGGCCCGCCCTCGCTCCCGACTTCTCCCTTCCCCAACTGACGGGGCAACCGCTCAGCCTTTCGGCCTACCGCGGCAAAGTCGTCCTTCTGGATTTCTGGGCCACCTGGTGCGACCCGTGCCGGGAAGAGATTCCTCGCTTCGTGGAACTGCAAAACAAGTACGGTAACCAGGGCCTGCAAATCATCGGCGTTTCCATGGACGACGGGCCCGAGCCCGTCCGCGACTTCTACCAGCGCTTTCACATGAACTACCCGGTAGTGATGGGAAACGCGAAGACGGGAGAGCTCTACGGGGGAATTCTGGGATTGCCCATCGCTTTCGTCATCGGGCGCGATGGCCGCATCTATGCCAAGCATATTGGCGCCGCCGACATCTCGGTCTTTGAAAAAGAAGTTGCCAGCCTGCTGCACACTGAGAGTAAATGATTGCCGAACTTATCAACCATCCGATTTAATTCGCAGCTAGCCTCAGATCGAGATCCATCCCAGTCGAATCAGTTCCAGCGAGGTTAGCCCCACAATCGCCCAAAGCAAAATTCCCTGCAGCAGCGGTCGCACCCCCACCTGTTTCAACGTAGCTCTCGAAATTCCCGTGCCAATCAGGTACAGGGTTACGGTCAACCCGGTCTTCCCCAGGTTGCTGAGTTGCGGATACACCGATGCGAACACCGGCAAGTAATTGCTGGCCACCGCAGCCAGGCAGAAAAGCAGAATAAACCAGGGCCACTTGATGCGCTTCTTGTTCTTCTTCAGCAGAGCCACGGCGAAGGCCACGGGAACGATCCACAGCGCTCGAACCAGTTTAATGGTGGTGCCGATCATCAGCGCCTGCTGTCCGTATTTCGCCGTCGCACCCACCACCGAACTGGTGTCGTGAATCGCCAGGGCCGACCACAATCCGAATTGCGATTGGCTCATATGCAGGGCGTATCCCACCACCGGGAACAGAAATAGAGCCACCGAATTCAGCACGAACACGGTCCCCAGCGAGACCGCCATCTCTTCGTCTCCGGCATTGATGACCGGCCCCACGGCGGCAATCGCACTCCCGCCGCAAATCGCCGTGCCCGCGCTGATCAGCAGCGACGGAGTGTGCGCCACTTTGAAAAGCCGCCCAATCGCCAGTCCCAGCACAATCGCGAAACTGATGCTGAGGGCGGTGTACAGGAATCCCGTGCGCCCGGCGTGCACCACCTCGTGCAGGTTCATGCCGAACCCCAGTCCCACAATCGACGCCTGCAACAGGAACGCCGAGAGCTTCTTGCTGTCGACGGAATAGGGATGGGCAAACGACAAACCGTAGATCAAACCAGCCAGCAGCGCCAGTGGAGTCGAGAGCAGGCCACTGGCCGCTACGATCAAACCAGCGAAAAATATGTTCTTGGAGTTAGTCACCAACCCAGTTTCAAGGTGCGTCTCCGTCCTTGTCCAAGCAGTAATTCTTATGGCTCATTCGCGCGGCTTATCAGGACCCCTGCCGGGTGCGTGCACCATGAGATCGCGACGGCTGCGCAGAAACTGCAGCAGGGCCAGCGCCACCCCTTGCGGCGCCTGACCCCGGGGATAGGCAACGCTCAACGGCCGGGTGATGCGAACCGCGCGAATCGGCACCGCGCGGAGGGAACTGACCTGCAGTTCTTTACTGATCGCCCACAGCGAGGCGAATCCCACACCCAGCCCTGCCTCCACTGCCGTAATAATGCCCTCGGTCGAATCAAACTCCATCACGATGTTCAACTGTTTCGGCTTGATGCCCCTCTGTTGCAGCGCCGCCTCGATCACGCGGCGCGTCCCCGAGCCCTGTTCCCGCATCAGCAGCCGCTCGGGTTTCAGTTCGTCGGGCTCGACGAAGCTGCGCTCGCTCCATTCGTGGGCAGGCGGAACGATCAGCACAATCTCGTCCTGCAGAAATACCTCGGTCTTCACCTCCCGCCGCATCGTTGGCCCTTCGATCAGTCCGAGAGCGACTTCCTGCGCCACCAGTTTCTCCAGCACATTCTCCGTGTTGCACGTGGTCACACAGGGCCGCACCTGCGGATGATCCTGCTGAAACGCCCCCAGCACTCGCGGAAGAATGTACTGTGCGATGGTCAACGATGCACCCACCCGCAACTCGCCTCGTTGCTCGCCCGTGAATTGCACCAGTTCCGCCTGTGCCGCAGCCTCCAACTTCTGAATCTTCCCCGCGTACTTCACCAGCACCGCGCCCGCCGGAGTCAGGGAAATTCGCGAGCCGCTGCGATCGAATAACTGCACTCCCAGTTCCTGTTCCAGGGCTTTGATCTGCAGCGTCACCGCCGGTTGCGTCAGGAAAAGGTCCTCCGCTGCCCGGCGGAAGTTCAGGTGCTTGGCGACGCTTCGCAGTACCTTGAGCCGGAAATTCTCCATAGTTTCAGTTTTCGTGCGAGTTCGCTGGATTGCCACAGGCAAGCCCAAAGCCGCTAACCCTGTCTGGCCCGTAGTGCCTGGCCCGGAATGACCGGGATAGGTTGAGAGGCGTTTTCATCACGCCCCGGAACTGGAGAAAAGGTGCAAGGTTGGCAGCCCCCTAGGGATTCGAACCCCAATAACCTGCTCCAGAGGCAGGTGTCCTAACCGTTGAACGAGGGGGCTGTTTCAAAGAATAGCCTACGTCCTCGAATGGACGCAAGCAGGGCGCGGGGACTCTCGCCATCTCGGTCCCGAAGTCTCCCCGGGGCCGGGCCATTTGTTCTTTCCTGACAAAGCAGTTTAAGATTTTCGCAGGAGACTTCCCCATGGCAACCACTCTCGGCAGCGCCACCCTCACCGCTAATGATTACAGCGAGATCGCCCGCCGG
>CAWJAA010000005.1:0-21415 GCA_963840615.1 Terriglobia bacterium | reverse complement strand
TACATCACGGAAGCGCGGACCGCCGCGGTGTCGGCGGTGTCGGCGCGTCACCTGGCGCGGAAAGACGCGCAGGTGCTGGGGATTCTGGGGCTCAGGAGTGCAGGCGCGCAGTCATTGCGAGGCGCTCAGGCTGGTGCGGCAATTTCGCGAAGTGCGAGCCTGGAGTCCGAATGCCGACCGGTTGCGGCAATTTGCCGCCGAGACCGGGGCGCTGGCGATGGAGAACGCCGAGGCGGTGGTACGCGGCGCGGATGTGGTGGTGGCGGTGACGGCGTCGCCCACGCCGGTGATTCAGGGGGAGTGGGTGGGCGAGGGCGCTCACGTCATTGCGGTGGGAGCGTGTGTGCCGTGGCAGCGGGAACTCGACCCGGCGCTGGTCGAGCGTGCCCGCCTGGTAGTTGACTCGCGGGCAGCGGCGCTCAAGGAGGCAGGCGACGGTGGCGACGGGAATTGCCGAAGGCCGCTGGACGGCGGAGCATATCGCGGCGGAACTCGGTGAACTTCCGGTGAGGCAGAATGATCGCGAGATCACGGTGTTCAAATCGCTGGGGCTCGCGGTTGAGGACCTGTTCGCAGCGCAGCTGGTGTTGACGCGCGCCGGTTGAGCTGCGGCTCGCTAGTCTTCGTAGGGATCCTTTAAATAACCTTCCACGGCGAAATCTTCTCCGAAGCGATGCAGGCGCAGAGAGCGGATATAAGCGGCATCGCTCATCCGCTGGAATCCGGGGCCGGAGGCGAAGGGGACGGCGCCGGTGCCGGCGAGAATCTTGGGAGCGTAGTAGAGAAAGACTTTGTCGACCACGCCGGAAGCCAGTGCGGCGCCGTTCACCATGGCGCCGCCTTCGATGATCATGCTGGTGATTTCCAGTTCGCCCAGGCGCTTGGCGACGCCGCGCATATCGGGGCGTCCGTCCTCGAGGCGTAAGGAACCTGTTCCACATGAATGCCGTGATCGAGCAGGCGCTGTTTCTTGCTTTGTTCGGCGAAGGAACAGAGAACGAGCACATCGTTCTGCGCGGTTTTGACCACGCGCGATTCAGCGGCAGACGCAGCAGGGAATCGACGATGACACGCAGGAGCGGACGGCGGCGGGACTGGCCGCTGCGGTCGGTGAGCAGCGGGTCATCGGCGATGACGGTGCCGACTGCCGACCATGATGGCGTCGTTCTGGTGGCGGAGTTCATGGACGTGGGCGCGGGCAGGTTCACTGGTAATCCAGCCGCCGGTATTACCTCCGGCGCCGGGAGCCGGCGGGGACTGGCCTCCGCCGGGCGGAGGAGCGATCTTGCCGTCGAGCGTCATGGCGGCTTTGAGGGTGATCAGCGGAGTGCGATGGCGGATGTATTTGGCGAAGGCTTCGTTCAGTTGCTTTCGCTTCGCGCTCGAGGATGCCGCTGGCCACTTCGACTCCGGCGGCGCGCAGGCGGGCGAAACCCTGGCCGCTGACCAGGGGGTTGGGATCGGACATGGAAGCGACCACGCGGCGAATGCCGGCGGCGATGACGGCATCGGCGCAGGGCGGCGTGCGTCCCTGGTGGGAGCAGGGTTCGAGATTGATGTAGAGCGTGGAGCCACGGGCTTTTTCTCCCGCTTGTTCGATGGCGAGCACTTCGGCGTGCTTGATGCCGTCGTAGGTGTGGAAGCCGGAGCCGACGATTTCTCCATCGGGGTCAACCAGCAGGGCACCGACATAAGGATTCGGTGAGGCGAGACCGATGCCGCGACGGGCGAGATCAAGGGCGCGGCGCAGATAGAGTCCGTCGGTTTGCGTGGGGTTATCCAAGAAGCCATTATTTCACCACAGAGACACAGAGGCACAGAGAAGTGCGAGTTAAAGCGGAAAGACCAGCGCTCGAATTACCGTCTCCGGGGCGGGAAGGCTCGAAAGGAATATTCCTCTGCTTCAGCCACAGCTGCGCCGCAGAAGGTCCATCAGTGTTTGCAATCGTGAGCGATCCGGGTTGCTCATAAACGAAATGCCTTTGCCGGCAAGATTGCTCTCAAGTGAACAGGGAATCAACAAAATCTGTGGGATTGAAAGGCAACAGGTCTCCTGGCTTTTCGCCTACGCCTACATAGCGGACGGGCAAACCCAGTTCGCGGCAGATGGCGACCACGACGCCGCCTTTGGCGGTGCCGTCGAGCTTGGTGAGAACGATGCCGGTGACGCCGGCGGCTTCGGTGAAGAGGCGAGCCTGTTGGAGTCCGTTCTGGCCGGTGGTGGCGTCCATGACGAGCAGGGTTTCGTGGGGAGCGCCGGGGATGATGCGCTGGGCGGTGCGGCGCATCTTGTCGAGTTCCTGCATCAGGTTGGTCTTGGTGTGCAGACGTCCGGCGGTGTCGACGATGACGTAGTCGGTGTGACGGGCGCTGGCGGCCTGCAAGGCGTCGAACAGGACGGCAGAGGGATCGCCTCCGGGCTTGGTTTTGATCACTTCGGTGCCGGTGCGGTCTCCCCAGATGTCGAGCTGCTCGATGGCGGCGGCGCGGAAAGTGTCGGCGGCGCAGAGCAGGACAGTCTTGCCGCTGGCGCGCAGGACTCCCGCAAGCTTGCCAATGGTGGTGGTTTTGCCGGTGCCGTTGACGCCGACGACGAGGATGACTTCGGGGGTGCCATCGACTCTTTGTACGGGCTTGGAATTGGCTTGATCCAGGATGGCCAGCAGTTCATCCTTCAACAGACGCTTTAACTCGCTGACGTCCTTGATCTGCTTGCGGTCGGCCTTTTCGCGGAGCTTTCCCAGGACTTCGTGGGTGGTGGTGGTGCCGAGGTCGGCGCCGATCAGGGTGGCTTCCAGATCGTCGAGAGTATTGCGGTCGATTTCCTTACCGAACGAGACGACTTCTTCAATGCGCTCGCTGAGATTCTCACGAGTGCGGGTGACCGCTTCTTTCATGCGGTCGAGGAAGCTGGGCTTCTGTTGTTCGTCCAGGCTGCCAAACAGGGTTTGAATCATAGGAATGCCAAAGATCGATTATAGGGGAAAGGAGCGGGAAAGCACTGGAGTGGAGGAATCAAACCGGGGTATTTCCTGCCATGAGCTGAAGCAGCGCAAAGGCTGCTCCAGCCCAAGAGACTTGCTCGATCAGGCGGCGAGGGACTTCTCGAAGTGCTCGCAGAGGGTGGTCTCGACCATATAGAACTTGAAGGTGATGGGAGTGGTGAGATAGGGCTTGAGGATTTCCTCGACTCTGGGGAAAAACTCCCGCTCGTAGCGCTCCGCATCTTTCTTCTCGGTCCAGAGGCTGATGGTGATCACCTTCTCGTTCTTGATCTCGGGGAAGAAAGGCAGGATTTCGAGGAAGCCATGCTGTTTTTTCAGGATGGGCAGAACCTCGTTCTTGATGACCCGGACGAACTCCTCTTTCTTCTCCATCTTCGGAACGAATTCCAGAATGCGTGCAAACATGATGAACTCCTTTCATGCGTTGCGATGAAGCGTTGGCCTGAAAGTTGAAGTACAGGGTCACAAAACCGAACCGCGGCCCGGGGGGTCGGGTCGGGATTGCAGTAGATAAGCAATCGGGATTTCGGCGACAGTATAAGTCCGGCTGGGCGGAAAGTTTTGCACAAAGCAAGGGGGGAAGGCATAAACAGAGGGCATTGCTTTCCCAGTTGGGGAAATGATTTGGCGCGTCAGGACAAGAGAGTAGAAAGTCGAAACAAGGCCGATGCCTGGGCCGCCGCAACCGTTCGGCAGGTTTTCTTAAGCTGGATCGGTAGCGACTAAACCCTGGAAGTTTCGATCGTGGCCGCGGTTTCTGGATTGGCTTGGGGGGTGACAGCGACGGGCGTTGGGACGGGTGCTGGCGCCGGTTTGGCGGCGGGCATGCTTGGACGCTGGACGCGGATCTCTCCGCGATGGAAGAGAGCATCGAGGGCGAAGATGGCGATGGGATCGAGGCGCTTGCCGGAGAGGGAGTGAATGATCCGCAGGGCGTCGTGCACTTCGTGTGCCTGCTGATAGGGACGGTTGGTGGTGAGCGCATCAAAAGTGTCGGCGACGGCGATGATGCGAGGCAGCAAGGGAATCTCGTCGCCCTTGAGACCGCGGGGATATCCCCGGCCGTCGAGGGACTCGTGGTGCAGTTCAATCCCGGGCAACATCTCTTTCAACTGGGGCACGGGGCGCAGGATGTTCGCACCCTTGGTGGTATGGGTTTTCATGATCTCGAATTCTTCCGGAGTGAGCGCGCCGGGCTTCTTGAGGATGCGGTCTTCAATGCCGATTTTTCCGACGTCGTGCAATTGAGCGGCGATGCGCACGATCTCGATGAAGTCATCGTCGTTGCCCATCTCGCGGGCAATCATCATGGAGTAGCGGGTGACGCGATCGGAGTGGCCGCGGGTATAGGGGTCTTTTTCGTCGACCGCGCCGGCCAGCATCTGGATGGAACCCATGAACAGCTGGCGGTTTTCGGTAGCGGCGCGCTTGAGGTCGAGAACGAAATGCTCGAGTTCCTCGGACATGTGATTGAAGGTGGCCGCGAGTTCTCCGATTTCGGTGCGGCTCTTCAGTTGCACGCGCTGGGAAAAATCTCCGCGAGCGATGGCGCGGCTGGAATCAGTCAGCACTTCCAGGGGGTTGGTGATACGACGCGCGGCCATGATGCTGATGCCGACGCTGAGAAAGACGGCCAGCATGGCGAGGAGGCGGGCGGCGTTTTCGGCTTCGTAGACGCCGCGATAGGCTTCGATGCGCGGTTTCTGCACCACCACGGCCCAGTCCAGGTTTACTACGGGGCTATAGGTGCCGAGCATTTTGACGCTGGATTTGTCTTGCGTGATATTGAATTCGCGAGTGGCCGCCACCATCTGGGCCTTGCTGCCTTGCTCGACGAAGGTCTTGACCAGTTCCGAAGTCGACATATCCTGACCGGTGGCCAGGTTGGGCGTGGCTCCGGCGACCAGACGGCCCTGGCTGTCGACCACGTAAGGCGTGAGGCCGCCGCGATTGATTTCCTGCAGGCGGCGAATGAGGAACTGCAAGTCTTCCACCGCGCCAATCATGCCCAGGAAGCGTCCGCCATAGGTGACCGGAGCGCTGACCAGCATGACGGTGCGCGCCGACTTGCCGCTGCCCACCACCAGGGCCTGGCCGTTATAGGCGCGGCCATCACGGGCGGCGGCGTAGGCGCGCTCCAGTTCACGCTGCAGGAACGCGTCAGGAGCGATGCGTCCCGCGGAAATTCCCTTGGCCTCGGCGTTGAGCAGGGTGGCATAGGCCAGATCGTCGGAGGAAGAAACAAAGTTTTCGAGCAGGGCGCGCAATTCGGGCGTTTCCACGTGCTGGTCGGTGATATCTCCGCCGCTGGTCACCTGCAAGGCCGAGGACAGGTTGGCGAGCATCATGCGCAGCGATTCCTGGTGCTGGGAAATGTCGTCCGCCAGGGAGCGGGTGACGGTATTCTGCAGCAGGCGTTCGTTGGTGATGAGGCGATCGCGGTTGATGCGTTCGACCTGGACCGAGTAAAAGTACATCGGTACCACGCTGATCAGCACGAGCACACTCAGGATCACGTAAAGAATGGGAATGCGCGACGGGATGGGCAGTTTGAAAGACAAAGTTGTGTTAACCGATCGATCCGGATGACCCAGATATCCCTAAAATTCTACTTTGAATGTTGCGGTCAGGCAGTTGCGATCAGCAGGTGTGGGCGTTACGGAGGTACCTGACAAAATGTGTCGCTTGGCAAAGTTTGGCAACCGACAGGTGCTTGGTTTTGCGAGACAGGGAGTTTGGAACCGCAAAACCGCGATTCGGCGATCCCTCTAAGGGATGCCGGTTGAGGAGTTTCCATGGATGGTGAGTGGGGATACCTGGTGGTCTGGGAGTTTCGGGTGAAAGCCGAGATGCAATCACGCTTTGAATTGGCCTACAGTCCGGCCGGAGTCTGGGCGCAGTTGTTCAAAGGCGGCGAAGGTTTTGTGCGGACCGAGCTAAGCCGCGACTTGAGGATTGGCGGGCGCTACCTGACGCTGGATTTTTGGACTTCCCGGGAAGCCTACGAAGAGTTTCGCCGGCGACACGCGGAACGGTACCGGGCGATCGATGAGGAATGCGAGGCGTTGACGGAGAGCGAACGTGAGATCGGCAGCTTTGAACCGGTCACGGGCCAGGGCCGGTTTCCCGGGACGTGACCCTTGGGCAGGGCGAAGGATATGATCCCATCCGCAGCGCCGGGTTCCAAGGGTATTTATGCCGGCTACAGTCCGGTTTCGCTTCTGGCGGTGCGGGTCATGAGATCGTGAATGGCGTCGCTGGGAGACTTGCCATCGCGCAGGATGGCGTGCATTTGCTCGGTGATGGGCATCTCCACGCGGCGAGCGCGGGCCAGGCCGACGGCAGCGGTGGTGGTGAAGACGCCCTCGGCAACCATGCCGTGCATGGCGGCCATGATTTCGGGGAGCTTGCGCCCGCGTCCGAGCTCCACGCCCACGCTGCGGTTGCGGGAGAGGCCCCCGGTGCAAGTGAGCACCAGATCGCCGAGACCGGCCAGTCCCGCCATGGTTTCCGGACGTCCTCCACAGGCGACGACCAGGCGGGTAATTTCCGCCAGGCCACGAGTGATGAGGGCGGCGACGGAGTTGTGTCCGAGGCCGAGCCCGTGGCAGATGCCGGCCGCGATGGCGATAATATTTTTCAGGGCTCCGCCGAGTTCGACGCCGGCGACATCCTCGCTGGTATAAACGCGAAAGCGCGGGTCACTGAACTCCCGTTGGATGGTTTCGGCGAGCGCTGCGTCCTGCGAGGCAACCGTGATGGCCGTGGGATCGCCGCGCGCGACCTCTTTGGCGAAAGTGGGGCCGCTGAGCGCAGCGATAGGCGGGGTGAATCCGCGAGCCTGTTTGACGGAATCGCCGATGACTTCCGACATGCGCATCAGGGTTTGGTTTTCGAGGCCCTTGGTAGCGCTGACCAGTTGTATCTCCGGGGTGAGATAGGGGTGCATGTGGCCGAAGAGCGCGCGGCAATGGTGAGAGGGCATCACGCTGACCACAATCTGGGCGCCGGTGAGCGCCTCTTTCCAGTCGTTGGTGGGGATGACGTTCTCAGGAATCGGGCATCCCGGAAGGAACAGTTCGTTGACCCGGCGAGCGGAGATGGACTCGCAGACTTCTTTTTCGTGAGCCCAGAGGCGTAGCTGGTGGGTGCCTTTGCGTCCCAGAACGATGGCCAGGGCGGTGCCCCAGGCGCCGGCGCCAATGATGGCGATGCGGCTCATCCGCGCCTCCACTGGAACCGGCTTTCGGTTCCGGCGAACAGGCGACGGAGGTTTTGGTGGTGCTTGGCGATGATCAGGATGGACGCGGCCGCCATGCAAGCCAACATGCGGGGGTGACCATGGTAGTCGTCCAGGGCCCATGCCAGGAGTGGAAACAGCGCTACGGCCGCGATGGACGCCAGCGAGACGTAGCGGAAAGCGAGCAGCACGAGCGCAAACAGAGCCACCATGGCGAGGATGGCTTTGGGCGCCAGCAGGATGAACGAGCCGAGTCCGGTGGCCACGCCCTTGCCCCCGCGAAATTTCAGCCAGATGGGGAACACGTGACCAACGACGGCGGAGAGCGCGGCCACCCCGGTGAATACGGGATGATCAGGAAATAGGGCGCGGGTGATGGCGACGGCAGTGAATCCCTTCAGCGCGTCGCATACCAGGGTGAGAACGCCGAGGGCTGGCGAGGTGCGCGAAACATTGGTGGCACCGATGTTGCCACTGCCGCTCTGGCGGATGTCCTGACCGCGGAAGACCTTTACCAGGACGTATCCGAAGGGGATGGATCCGAGCAGGTAGCTGGCGGCGATGGTGAGGAGTAGCGCAGTCATCAGTCGTTCGGGTCAGAGACCCGCGCCTGGGCAGTTCGTCCCAAGGGAAAGGCCGCGATCTTCCGGTAGCGCGATCCGCCGGGTCCCAGTTGGCTTTCGTAGAGGAAGAACTGGTGCGCCGCCATCGTACCAAATTGAGGAGACGGTAGAGCGTCCAGTTTCTGCTGCAGGTGCCGGAAATTCTGATTCGGGCGATCGCCTTTCTGGCGACGGGGTGCGCCCGAACCGCCTCCGCCGCGAGCCAAGGTGAGATGGGGACTGAAAGGGTGTTCTTCTCCCGGGATGGCCAGCGCGGTGGTGGCGTCATCCACTGATTTGGCCAAAGCGGCAAGCTGCGGGCCGCTCTGGATGCCGATCCAGAAGACGCGTGGCGACCGGGAGGTGGGGAAGAAGCCGTAGCCCTGAAAAGTGATCTGCAGGGATTCAGCCGGGATGGCGGAGAGCGCCTGCTGGATTGGATTGGCAGCCTCGGCCGGCTTCTCTCCGATAAATTTCAGGGTGATGTGCAGAGATTCAGGACGCACCCAGCGAGCGTCAGGTGCGAAGCCACGGACTCCCTCCATGAAGAGGCCGATGCGCCGGCGAATGGGGTCGTCGAGATCGAGGGCTACGAAAAGTCTCATAGAGGATTGAGTACTCGGTAGACGCGTACTCACGATTACGTAAGCTTTCTTCTCGACCATGTCGAGGGCCTGCTGGCTGGCGAACCAGCGGATGCGTTTGCGGTCGCCGGGGAAGTTGCGTTCCACGACTTCGGTTCCAGTCTCGGTGGCCAAGCCGTGGAAGACCAGCCCCACGGGTTTCTCCGGGGTGCCGCCGGTGGGACCGGCGACTCCGGTCACGCCGATGCCGAAGGTGGCGCCGCAGCGTTTGCGGATTCCTTCGGCGAGGGCCGCGGCCACTTCGCGGCTTACCGCTCCGTGCTTTTGAATGAGTTGGGCGGGGACATCGGCGAAGGCGGTTTTCAACTCATTGGAATACACCACCGCGCCGCCCAGGAAGTAGCGGGAACTGCCGCTGACCGAGGTGATTCTTTCCGCGATCAGGCCGGCGGTACAGGATTCGGCGACGGCCAGGGTGGCTCCGCGCATTTGCAGAAAATAGCCGACGATCTGTTCCATGGAGTCGCCATTGTCAGAGAAAACCAGCTCGCCCAGTTCCTCCTCGATTTTTCCGGCGAGTTCATCCACCCGTTCCTGTGCGGCCGCGAAAGAATTTCCGCGGGTCTTGAGATGCAGCTGAATCTCTCCTGCGCCGGCAAGGATGGTGGTCTCGATATCGGAATAGCGTTGGTAAATGGGGGCGACGCGGGCATCGCAGTGCGACTCCCCGATGCCGGTGATTTTCAACTCGCGCGTGGCCATGTAGACGCGCGGCAGCCGGAGGCGCAGACGCTCCACGCACTGCTGGTCGAACAGCGCCTTGAGTTCGTGGGGCGGGCCGGGCAGCAGCAGCAGGAGCTTGTCGCGGCCCTGATACTTGCCGGTGATCCATTGTCCGGGCGCGGTGCCGTTGGCGTTGGGAAGCACGGTGGCCCCGACGATGACGTCCGCCTGCTTGGCGTTGTTGGGGGTGAAGGTGTAATGGCGGGCGGCGAAGTGCTGCTCGAGGTGGGCGAGGATTTCGGGGTCGCGGCGCAGCGAGAGTTCGAGTGCGGCGGCGACGGCTTCGCGAGTCAGATCGTCTTCGGTGGGGCCCAAGCCTCCCATGAAGATGATGATGTCGGAGCGGGAGATGGCGAGCCTGGCGGTTTGCGTCAGGTGGGGAAGACTGTCGCCGACGATGGTTTTGAACGCGACGTCCACGCCGAGCTGGTTGAGCCTTTCGGTCAGAAACAGGGAATTGGTGTCCTGGCGGAAGGGGGTGAGCAGTTCCGAACCAACGGCGATGATTTCCGCGTCCACGGTAAGAGTTTAACTGATGGCGCCGGAGCTACTCGGGGATGAGACCCTGGATGTTCCACGACAGGTGATGAACACTGCCGGTGGTGGCGAGTACGACCGAGCGGCCGGGGGCAAAGGCGAGCCCCACCAGTCCTTGCCCCGCCACCTGCAAGGCGGCCTTGCCCTGGGGAGTGACCTTCACGATACCGCGCTTGCCCGAGAGCGAGGCAGCCACGTACAGGTTCCCATCCACATCGAAGGCCAGACCTTGGGGACGCCCGAGGCCGCGGTAGAAGGTGGAGACATTGCCCTGGGGATCGATCTTGTGCACGCAATCGAAGCTGGAAGTGGTGGGACCGGTGACAAACAAATCGCCGTGCGGGCCAAACGCGAGGTGATAGGCGGAGACGCTGGCTTCCAAGGTGGCGAAAACAAAAATCTGGCGGTCGCGGGCGATCTTGAAGATGGTGCCGCTGCGATCGCCGACGTACAGATTCTCGTCTTTATCGAATGCAATGCCGGTGGCAACGCCCATGCCCTCCGCATAGATTGACATGGTGGCGTTGCCGGCGACGCGATACACGTTGCCGTCGAAGCGAGAGGAAACGTACATCACCCCGGCGCGGTCGAAGGCGATGGCGGTGGGATTCATCATATCCGTCAGGAATGGCTTGACGGTGTAATTGGTGTCGATTTTGAAAATGGAAACCGGAACTTTCTGTCCGCGCGAACCGGAGAAGGTGACGTAAATGTTGCCGTCGGCGTCGAGCGCGGGATTGGTTACGGGATGCAGATTCTCGGCGATGGGGGCGGCCACACGAATCTCAGAGGGATTGCTGAGGTGGCCGTTGGTGGAGACCACGACGGGGCCAGAGGAAGCGCCGGAAGGCACGCGCGCGACCAGGAAATCGTCGGCGCTGATGACGACGGCCCCATCGATGTTGCCGAAGCGCACCTGCGGACGGCGCAGATCTAGGGGGCGAAGATCACTGCCGCTGATACGCACTTCGCCGCCCGGCAACGCGGCGGTGGGATAAATTCCCTCGATATGGGGTTTGCCGTTGACGTTCTTTTTCTCCAACCGATGATCCGGGATTCCCATCGCGTCTGAATTCCTTGGATGCGAGCGTCTAGCGTGGGAGCCATCCGAAATGCAGAACCATCTGCATCACGGCAAGAGCGTAGAGGCCGGCGCCCACGTCGTCGATCACGATGCCGGTTCCTTCCGGGAGCCGTTCCAGCCACCGCACCGGCCAAGGTTTCACGATGTCGAACCCACGAAAAAGTATAAAGCCCAGCAGCACAGATTTCCATGACACCGGCACGGCGATGAAGGCGATGAGTTGGCCGGCAACCTCGTCGATCACCACGAACTGGGGATCTTTCAAGCCCGTGGCGCGGCTCATTTGCGTGGCCGCCGGGATGCCGATGGCGACCGCCAGAGCCGCCAGCAGGGCGGCAGCCGCCGGTTGCGCCCCCAGGGGAGTCCAGTGGCTTACCAGCATCCAGAGAACGACGGTTGCGGCCGAACCCCAGGTGCCGGGACCGGGGTGGAGGAGCCCGGCGCCAAAAAAGGTGGCTGCCAGTTTGGCCCAGAGCGGGGCACGGGGATGCGCCGGCGAATTCAGGGCGGCGTTGGAGTCAGGCATCATTGCGGCTTGCGTAAATCATCTTCTTCGACTGCGTCGCTGGCGTCGGTGATGGGCGACGAAATCACATAGGCGCCGCTGGCCCATTTGCCAAGGTCAATCAGGCGGCAGCGGTCGCTGCAAAAAGGGAACTCAGGATCGTTTCTCTGCACCGCGGTTTTGCAGGTGGGACACTTGATAGTGAGCTTGCGCTTGCGAGCCATGGTTCTTAGATGATACGGGCGATGAGATCGTAGTCGTGAGCCTGGGTGATCTGACAGCGGTAGAACTCGCCGGGCTTGGGGTCAAGGCCTTCCGGGGCATCGTTCACCAGGACCTTGCCGTCAATTTCGGGGGCGTGCATGGCCGTCCGGCCTTCGAGCAACAGTTCGCTTTCCTCGGAAGTCCCCTCCAGCAGGAGATCAAACTCGCGGCCCACCAGGCTTTTTTTCTTTTTCTTGCTGATGCGCTGCTGAATCTGCATCAGGTGTTTGCGGCGGCGCTCGATTTCGCGGGCGGGCAGCTTTTCATCCAGTGCGAAAGCGGTGGCTCCTTCCTGGTCGGAGTAGCCGAAGGCGCCCATCCAGTCGAACTCCGCCTGGCGAACAAATTCGCAAAGTTCTTCGAATTCTTTCTCGGTTTCTCCGGGGAATCCGACGATGAATGAGGTGCGAAGGGTCAGCTCCCGGGATGGTGCGGCGCATCTTCTCGATGGAGCGCAGGAAGATATCGGCGCCGCCTCCGCGCTTCATGCGTTTCAGGGTGGTGGCAGAGGCGTGCTGCAGCGGCACATCGATGTAGGAACAGATCTTGTCGTGGGCCGCGATGGTTTCGAGCAGGCGGCCGGTGATTTTATTGGGATAGGCGTAGAGGAAACGGACCCAGCGCAGATCCTCGATGGCGGCGAGTTTTTCCAGCAGCAGAGCGAGTCCATCGTGCAGGCCGAAATCTTCGCCGTAGCAGGTGGTGTCCTGGCCGATGAGGGTGATCTCGCGCACGCCAGAGAGGGCGAGGCGCTGGGCTTCGGCGACGACCGATTCGAAGCGGCGCGAGCGGAACTGGCCGCGCAGCTGAGGAATGATGCAGAAGCTGCAAGGATGATCGCAACCTTCGGCAATCTTCAAGTAGGCGGTGTAGCCGGGCGTGGCCAGCAGGCGAGGGGTGTTTTCGTCGTAAAGATAATTGGGCAGGTCGGCGACGGCGCCATCCCAGGTTTCGCGCGAGAAGCGTCCCTGCGCGGCGCGAGCATCGCCCTCCGGCCGGGATTGCAGGATGCGGAAGGGAGAGTCAGCCGGAGGCGCCACCCCGGCGGCGGCCAGGATATTTTCCAATTCTCCGGTGCCGACGACGGCGTCAACTTCGGGAATATTCTTTCGGATTTCGTCGCGAAAGCGTTCGACCAGGCAGCCCGCCACGACCAGCTTGCGAGCCCGGCCATGGGTCTTATGGCGGGCCATTTCGAGGATGGTGTTGACCGATTCCTGCTGGGCGGTGGCAATGAACGAACAGGTGTTGACGACGATCACGTCCGCGTCCTCGGCGCGCGCGATGAGTTGGGCTCCGGCCCGGTCGAGCATGCCCATCATCACCTCGCTATCCACGAGATTCTTGGGACATCCCAGACTGACAAAGCCGACCTTGGTGGGTGCTGTCGGTTTTTCCTCGGCGGAAAGGGCGTCGGAGGCGGCTATGGTCAGCGTCTTCTGAGGCATGCAATCCTTCTAGTTTAGCATCGATGCCGCTTCCGCCGGGTGGGGAAGGAGCAGATGCCGCCGGCCGGTTGCTGTCTGACGGCATCAAACGAAGCAACCGCAAGTGCAGCATCAAACACTCAATCGCGTGCTAGGCTATGATGATCCAAACACCCCGGCAATGCTCGTTCTGTAGGAGGAGAGATGCCCGTTAAACGGCTGTTCGCTGCGTTGATCCTGGTTACGCTTCTCGGCATCGCTGCCGCTGCGCAAAGCAAGAATGAACTTGCTGGAACCATAGGAAGAACCTTTATCTCCGATCACGGCGTACCCGCAACCGGATTCAATGTTCATTCGGGGAACGGCCTGACCTTTGAAGTGGACTACGCGCGTCATATTCTCGGAAGTGGCAACTTCCTTCAACTATCGCTGGAGGTTCCGGTGGTGTTCAACCCGGATGAGGACCTGAACTACAACTTCAACGTGATTCCGGAGAGTTACAGTTCGTTTTTCGTGACGCCCGGAGTCCGGCTCAACGTGTTTGCGGATACGGCAGTCTCGCCCTGGGTGAGCTTCGGAGGAGGGTTTGGTCACTTTAAAGAGAACGACACGCTGGTTTTCGGAGGGAAGAATCCGGGATCGACGGGCACGACCACCGGCGTGTTTCAGTTCGGAGCGGGCTCTGGATGTGAGAGTTTGGCACACGCTCGGCCTCCGCGGTGAACTGAGGGACTTCAATTCCGGGGTACCGGCTTTGAACGTGAGCACCACCAACAGCCGCCAGCATAACATCTACGTAGGCGGCGGCATCGTGTGGCATTTCTAGATGTGAAGCTTGGATTAGCCGCGGGTCGCTGAGGAAATTTCCTGGTAGATTTCTGGCAGGCGGCCGGCGTCTTCCGCTGAATCTCCGAAACGTGCGTGTTCGTAGCGGCGGGTGAATTCTTCCACCGCACGGCGCACGGCGGGGTCCTCAATCGAGCTTACAAATTCCGCAGGCGTCTGCACCGGCGATTTTCTCCAGCCCTGTCTGGCCAACAGACGGGTCATCTTCTGGTACCAGATGGTGGCGGCAGCGCGCGGAGATTTCTGGGGCCGTGCGGCTAAGCGACGCCGCTCCAGCATTCGCAGGATGCGCCGCCCATTCGCCGCTAACAGCAGCAGGGTTACGACCAGCACCCCGCTGAGGCTCCACGGCGCCGGGGACTTCGAGACGGTGTGCTGGGTGCGGCGCGCCGCGTTCAGCATCGCCTGGTAGTGGCGGTGTCCCCAGGCGCGCAAGTTCTCCAGCATCCTGCGGCTGTTGCCGACCACCCCTTGGCCGACCCGCTGCTGATGGCTGGCGTCATAGTTGACGACCCACTCGCGCCAGAAGGAGGCCATCGCGTCGAAGTAGAGCATGACGCGGCTCCAACCGGTATGCACGGCCACCGGGCCGGCGGGAGTGGGGTCGAATTCAATCCAACCGTAGCCGGGGAAGTAGACTTCCACCCAGGAATGAGCGTTGCTTGCGCGCACCACGTACTGCGAAGTCAGGTCATTGAACTCGCCGGTGCGAAAACCATTGACCACGCGCGATGGAATCCGCAAGGAACGCAGCATGACCGCCATGGAAGAGGCGAAGTATTCACAATGTCCGCGCTTGCGGTCGAACAGGAAATTGGCCAGCGGATCATGCGGCAGGACGCGCGGAAGCTGCAGAGTGTAAGCGAAATTGTTCCGCAGGTAGAACTCGATGGCGGCGGCCTTGTCGTAGTTGGTGGTGGCTGCGGCGGTGACGGTTTCCGCGAGGCGGGGAATGCGAGCGTCGAGCGGTGGAAGTTGCAGGTAGTTAAGGAGAACTTCGGGCGGATAGTCGGTACCGGTCTGGCGGAGGGCCGCGGGTTTGGGCGTAACCAGGACCGAGGAGGCTTCGTAGCTGCCCACGGGATGTTCGGCATCCATATCGAACACCGCTCCGCCGCCATCCATGGAGACCATGCGGTAGTTGCCCTGCAGCAGGCGCGCCGTGGGGGCGAGAAAGAAGACCGAGGAGCCCACGGGTTCCATCAGCACACGATAGTGAATGGGGTGAACTTGCCGGGAGGCGCGGGCTAACTCCTCCGGTTGCCACAGGGCGAAGGCGCCATCGGGGAGGCGCGGCACAATGAGTTTGTCGTGCGGATTGGACCAGGTTTTCCCATCAAACAGGTTGAGCGTGATGCCGCGCCATTTCAGGTCGAACGCGCCGCTCTTGTCGTCGTCAATCTGGATGTGCATGACCACGGAATTGGATTGCTGGATCTGGCCGATGCGTCCCAGTTGCACGTGATCGCTGAACCCGGTACTGAACTCCCGGCCGGGAGCGTAGCTGCTGAGGTAGCCGCCGGAGATTCGCGGCAGCACGAAGAAAATGAGACCGGCCCCGAGCAGGATCAATACCACCAGCACCGGCGACGCGCCGGCGAGCGAAAAAGCCATGTGGCGGTAAGCGAGTTTATCGCGGGATTCCTTCGAGGAAACGGTGGCCTGGTGAGAGGCGTGCGCCATCTCCATGAGCATGACGGTGACTACGGCGGTGAGCATGAACCCAGCGAAGGCCAGCAGGAACACGCTGTCGACGGTGAGCACGGCCGCGGCTAACACCATGAGGAAGGCCAGGACCGCGAGGAAGTAGCGGTCCCGATCGCGATAGGCGGAGAACAGGCGCACCACCATGACGAACAACACCAGGTGCACGGTGGAATTGAGAAAAGATCCGGAGATCAGGAAGTAGTCGGCGAGGTAAAAGGCCACGTAAGCCAGGGTGAGCGCAGTCATCCAGCGCTCGGGGATGAGCCAGGTGCGCCGTTTCATCAGCAGGTAGCCGCGGGCCAGCAGTGCGCCGCCCACCAGCAGGACGGTGGCGAAGTCCAGGCCTCCGGTAGAAGCCAGGGTTCCGAAGCCGGTCAGAACCAGCAAGTAGAGCGCGAGTTCGAGATAGCGTTCGATGGCCGCGGGCAGCGGGATGGTTCCGAGTTGGCTAGCGGCGGAGGACATGGACGGCTCTATTGTTCGCGATTGCGGCGGGGAAAGGAAGAGGGAAGGTTGCCGCTTGCGGTATCAAAGGTCACTAATCCGCTGGCAGGTTGCGGGACAGGATCGAGGATTTCGTTCCCCAGGCGAGCGCGCGGGAGCCAGATGCTAAAATGATTTTGGTCAGGCATCGGTCCCGCGCGACGCGTTCCCGCCAACCCCGCCAGGTCCGGAAGGAAGCAACGGTAACGGGCTCTTGCGTGTGCAGTGGGTCGCCGGTGCCTGGCTTAATTTTGAACCTCGTTCGGTTCGACATTCTTACTTCAATCCTTCAAAATACTGAGTTTCATCCCAGGAGAACTCATTGAGCCAGCTCATACGCGCCAAGATCAGCGCACTCGGTACCTATGTTCCGCCCCGCCTGCTGACCAACGCCGATCTGGAAAAGATGGTGCAAACCACCGACCAGTGGATTATGGAACGGACCGGAATCCGCGAACGGCACCTGGTGGATAAGGGAGTGGCGACCAGCGATCTGGCGGTGGAAGCGGCCAAGCGGGCATTGCAGGAGCGCGGCCTGGTGCCCGCCGATGTCGAGGTGATCATCGTGGCCACGGTGACTCCCGACATGTTTTTCCCCTCGACGGCCTGCCTGGTGCAACACAAGCTGGGGGCGAAAGGAGTGTGGGGATTCGATGTGTCGGCCGCCTGCTCGGCCTTCGTTTATGCGCTGCAGGCGGGCACGCAATTTGTCGCGACCGGGGCGCACAAGAAAGTGATGGTGATTGGCGCGGACGTGATGTCGTCGATCATCGATTACAGCGACCGGGCGACCTGTGTCATTTTCGGTGACGGCGCGGGCGCGGTCATCCTGGAGCCGTCCGAAGACGATTCCGTCGGCATCCTCGACTACTTGCATGAGATCGACGGCTCGGGTGCCGGTTCGCTGTACATGCCCGGCGGCGGCAGCCTGAACCCTTCCACCCACCAGACCGTGGACAAGAAGATGCACTATGTCCACCAGGATGGGCAGGCGGTGTTCAAGTACGCCGTCAAAAAAATGGCGGAGCTGTGCGAGAAGATTCTGCAACGCAACGGATTGCAGGGCAGCGACATCAAGGCGTTCATTCCGCACCAGGCGAACAAGAGAATTATTACGGCCACGGCGGAGCGGGTGGGAATGCCGCCGGAGAGCGTGATTATCAACATCGAGCGATTCGGCAATACCACCGCCGGGACGATTCCTTTGGCGATGCAGACGGCGCGTGAAGAAGGCAAGCTCAAGAAGGGCGACCTGGTGCTGCTGGCCTCGGTGGGCGCGGGTTTTACGGTAGGCGCGACGCTGCTGCGCTGGGCCTTTTAGGCGCCAAAGACATCCACTTCTGGATCGCCGCCGGCGCTACTCTCCAAGATGTGCAAATCTTTGCACGCATGCCCTTTTGTTGGCGTGCAAGCTGCTATTTCCGCCCTTTCGGTTTGGCAGCAATTTTGCTCCTTAGTAGGACGGACCTGCGTAACCTGGCGCAGTTGGGCAGGCTGGCAGGATCGCGACGGGCCGAGTATTTACGCGCGCCCGGGCACGACGATGATCGTCGGGTTCTGAATAGGGGGAGTTGTGATGAAAGCTGCACTGTTCGCCTGGTTCTTTTTTTGCACGACTGCGGCATTGGGACAGGCTACAGCGGGGGCGTCGGCTCTAAGCGCTCAGCCGGTGGTGATACAGATGCCAAGTCATGCGCAGCACGCCGCATATGCTCCCATGGGACAGGAACACATCCTGACCGAGAAGTCTGCTTATACCTTTGGCAAAGGCGAGCGGCCGTTGTGGGAAGTAGCGCCGCTTGCGCAGGAAGCGGTTCCTCTGGGCGACGTGGCTCGCGCTCTGCGGGAAGAGCACTTGCGAGCCCGGAAGGCTGAGTTCGTAAGGGAGAATTAGGACTGGTCTGACGGCTCACTCCCAGCGCCAACCCTCTTGGTCGCACTCCTCCAGGCCCGATGATCCCTTTCAGCCGTTGCTCTTGGGCTGGTCGTAAGCTTTCTGCAGATATTTCCGGGCTTCGTCGAGCGCGCCCTGGGTGTTGTCGTTGGTCTGTAAAGCTTGCCGATATTCGTTGGTGGCGCGCTCCCGCTGTCCGGTGATGTCGAAGATCTTGCCCAACTGGATGTGGCTCCAGACTTCGGTCCAGCGCGGCTCACCGTCGCCATTCAAAGCCTCGCGGTAAGCGTTGGCGGCCGCCTGATAGTTCTTCTGCTGGAAAAACACCTCGGCCACGCGGTAGTGAGCCAGAGAGCTGTTCTTGTTGACCTCGAGCGCCTTGTTGTACTCGGTCAGGGCCCCTGCCATATCTCCCTGTTGCACCAACGCCTGGCCGCGCATGATGGAAGCGCGCAGCTTGATTTCGGTTGAGTTCCTCAGCACCCGGTTTTCCGGATCGATGAGCACGCGGCGCGGCTTGCCGAAGGTCTCAATGGAGAAGGGAGAATTGGTGCCCACCACTTCAATGCGTTTGATTTCGGTCTTGCCGTCGGTGTCGATCTTCAGTTGCACGGGCATGCGGAACAGATCGAGGTCTTGAGAAATCTCTCCCACCACCCGGAAGCCTTTGCCGCTGCCGAGACGATAGACGGTGTACTTGGACTTGAATTCCGGCGCTCCGGTGGAATCGAGCCACTGCGAGAAGAACCAGGTCAGCTGATCTCCGTAATACTGCTCAGCGATGGTTTTGAAGTCGTCCAGGGTGGCCGGCTTGCCGGCATACTTGGTGGCGAAGGCTCGCATGGTTTGGTTGAATTTGGCGTCGCCCAACACCCAGCGCAGCATGTGCAGAATCATGGCGCCTTTGTCGGTGACCAGGGACTGAAATTCCGGGGAAAACAGATCGAGCTTGCCGGCGCTCGACAGGGGCACGGTGTCGTAGGCAAGCGCGCCCACCGACATATCTTTCACTACTTCTTCCAAGCCCGCCGCCCCGGCTGCATTTTCCACGTAAAGGGCTTCGGAATAGCGGGCAAACCCGTCGCCGAGCCACCAGTCGTCGCGCGAGGCCGGGCTCACCGAGACGCCCCACCACTGGTGAGCGATGGTATTGGCCAGAAGACGATAGTTGATCTTGTCGGTAATGCCGCGGCTGGCGATGGCGGCAATCTCGGGAGCGTAAGCCGTGGGCACGGTGTCATCCGGTATTTCCACAATCTTCAGCGTGGTGGAGGGAGCCGGGCCGTACAAAGTCACGTAGTAAGTGAATTCCTTGACCGCGGTTTCGGCGTAGCTGGCCCCGAGATTCTGGTGGGTGGGCTGGAAGAAGACGTGGAGGTCCATGCCCGCTTCGTCACTTTTAAATTCCTGGAATTGCCCGGCGATGATGGTGCCGGGAAAGCTGGGCTTGTCCCAGGTAAAGCTGAAGGTCTTGAGCGGAGCGCCACCCGCGGTCCCCTTCTTTGCCGGAGTGCTGGTGACCGAGCCTTGCCCGCTGCCGATGACCAGCATATGCGCCGGGACACTGATATTCATGGTCGCGGTAAAGCGGTTGATGCCGTATCCGTTCACCGGGAACCAGCGTCCGGAGTAGAGGAGGTAGGTGGTGTCATCGCTGATGGAGGCCAGCTTCAGGCCCGGGACCGGGCTGTCGTCCGCGGAGTCGAGCTCGCCTTCGTAGTCGAAGGAAAGAGAAGTCGAGGTATCTTTTGCCAGGCCGTTGGGCAGCGGGATACGGACGGTGGAATCGGCGGTGACGCGCTCGGCGTTCAGCGGTTTGCCTTTGTCGTCGACCACCTTGGTCACGCGCAGGGCGTTATGCAGCTCGAAGCTGGCAACGCTCAGATTCTCCAGCGCGGTGAAGGTCACCTTGGCATGAGCGCTGATGTTGTGGGTGTGCGGGCTGAGTTCGGCGTCGATCTGATAGTTGTCCACGCGGAGACGCAGCTTCTCGGCGGCCAAGGCTGGAAGCGCAATAAGAACAAGAAGAAATGCAAGGCAAGATAGGACGGCCCGACGCTCGCGCCGAGATTGAAAGAGCATCAAAAAACCTCTCCTGAACTGCCGATGAACTCTATGATGAAGATTGTTACGCAAAAGATGCTGCAAGGACAAGGTTTAGACAATTTCTTGACCTTGATGCTACCCGAATAGGAACTGCGTCGCCGGATACAATCACCGGGCCACGCGCTCCCCGGCCCGATGCAGCAGGGCCAGAACCGCTTCGGCCGCCCGTTCCGCGGGATGCCGGTGATCGCGATCAGCGCCGCGCAGCAGGTTCTTCACCCGGGCGAGGCCTTCAATCATCTTGTCGCGAGCGGGGCCAAAGGGTAGGACCTCGCCGAGACGAGCGACCACCTTTTCCGCTGTGAAGTTCTGCTGCACAAGTTCCGGGACAATCTCTCCCCCGGCGATCAGGTTGACCATCGCGAAGTAGGGCACCTTGATCCGCGGCTTCCCCAGCAGGTAGGTCAGTTGCGAAACCCGGTAGACCATGACAAAGGGGATGGACATCATGGCGGCTTCGACCGTGGCCGTGCCGCTGGCGATGATGCCTCCGCGGGAATGCGCGAGTGCGGGAAGCGCGTCGCCGACCAACCGGATGGGCAACGGACGCGCAATCAGACTCTGCAGGAAGTCGCGATCGAGAGTCGGCGCCACCGGGAGCAGGAATTCGTATCCCCAACCCAGTCTCTGCGCAGATTCAAGGATGGCCGGCAGGTTCATCCGGACTTCTTTGACCCGGCTGCCGGGCATGAGGGTGATCCAGGGCTTGGCGGTGTCGAGATGATGTTCGCGGGCGTAGTCGGCGCGTGGGATGGTGGGGACGGGGAGATCGGCGAGAGGATGTCCAACGAAGGTCGCGTCTACACCGCGCTCGCGGTAGAACTGTTCTTCGAAGGGGAAGATTACCAGCGCCTTGTTGACGTATTTCCGCAGCAGCTTGACGCGGCCCTGGCGCCAGGCCCAGAACTGCGGGCAGACATAATAGACCACTGGGATGCCGCGCTTCTTCATCTGGCGGGCGACGCGCCAGTTAAATGCGGGAGAGTCAATGACGATGGCGAGATCGGGACGGCGTCGGTCGGCCTCGGCGATCAGGTGGTTAAACAATCCGTAAATCTTGGGCAGATGGCTGAGGATCTCGGAGATGCCGACGACTGCGAGGTCCTTGGTGTCGACGACCGTGTCACATCCGGCGGCGCGCATGCGCTCGCCGCCCACGCCGAAGAATTCGAGCGACAGGTCCTGGCGGCGCAGCGCCTGGATGAGCTGCGCGCCATACATTTCTCCCGAAGCCTCGCCGGCGGAGATGAGGATGCGCACCGGGGTATTGTAATGGCTTCCGAACCCAGGTTAGCGCCCAAACCCCGGGCGCGAACCTGGGGCACCTGGCCTGTGTTCATAGAAGGAT
>CAWJAA010000004.1:0-70254 GCA_963840615.1 Terriglobia bacterium | reverse complement strand
GGCATGCTGGGGGCGGCCCAACGTTTACACTCCTCCGGCATCGTCGTGGGGCCGGCGGCCACTCTTTCCGCGGTTGCCCAAGCGCATCGCGCCGATCTCGCCTGGGAACGTTTACCGAATCCCAAACCCCCGCTTACCTTCGAAGTCATCACCTCGCCGGGCCGGCGAGAGATCTCGATTCCTGGGGGCGCACGCGCCCGCTCGACTCCCAAGGAAATCGAACTGCTGCACCGCCTGTGGCGGCGCTTCAGCGAACAGATGGGCGCGGAGGAATTACATCACCACGACATCGTCCATTTCTCACTGGCCGAGATCGAGCGGCAACTGGCGGGCGGCAAGGATGAAGAATTGCTGCGCCGGCTCAAGCAGCACCTGGAAGAGGCGAGGTCACGGCGCAAGCAGCAACCCTAGGCGGGCGGGACAACCGTTGCTGGGTTTCTCAGCGTCCTGCCTTGAAAGTGGTCAAAAACCGGTACGCCTTCTGCACCAGCATCCAGAGAAGGTAGTAGAACACCACCATCCCGAGTACCGCTGCTCCGCGCATTGCGAGAGGCACGGGTTCTCCGAGAAAGCGGGAAGGCAGATTGAGAATAAGCCCTGCCAGAATTCCTGCGATCAGTCCTAGAATCGCTCCCCACAGCGGCAAGCGTTGCGACACGAACGGTAGCGGCGCCAGCACGGCCCACAACCCCCAGATCAGGGGCACAAAGCACCAGATAATGGTCAGGGGATAAATTCTTTCAGAAGGTGAGGCCGGGGGTGAGGAGCAGCACCAAGGCCCCCACCGCGACCACGATGGAAGCAATGGCGGAGCCGGCGGCGAAGCGCTGGAACATCGGGCACCTCCAGAGTTGCACCTTCACCCAGCCTTACTGGATCGAACTGGCCGCACTGGAGAAGGCATTGTTCGCGTTGGTGCCGATCAGCCTGATGGTTCCCACCACCAGTACTAATACAACCGCGAGTATGACTGCGTATTCCGCGATATCCTGGCCCGCTTCCTCCAACCACAATGTATGTACCAGATATCTCATCGTGTCTCCTTGCATCTCCTCTAGGAGCAGTCGTGCTCTCAGCCAGGTTGTTGACTATTTGCAACTTTATGCTAAGAGAAGCTTCGCGCAGGCAGTGGAAAAAGTCTGTGACGCAGAGGATTCCCATATTGGTATTGCCCACAAGGTGCGGCATTGACAAGCATCCGGCAGGCTCCTACGCTTAAGTTGCCGGTGGCCGAAAGGGTTGGATAGCGTACGTAACTATCCAGTCCGATGTAGGCTGGGCGATCAGCCCGAACGGGTAACCTCACGGGCAACCGAATCCAGGAAGAACGGATGTTCTGCAACGAGCAGCCGGGGTTTGGAACTGCGAAAGCGGTGATCGCATCAAGGGTTGCGACAGTCACGCATCCACGCCGCCCACTTCGCAACAAGATGCGGACGGCTAGAACGTAACCAACGTCGCAGCCTTTCCTCGTTTCTCCCGCTTTTGCGAACATTCCCACGTTTTCTGGCTGGTCCATTATGGTTCATGTCCTGACCGGGTTTGCCCCGGGGGAGGTCGGTCGCACACTTCCGCTTGAGGCCGATTGTCCGCTACTCTCAGAGACTCGAGGATACTGAGTCATGGCAGGGTTTGATCAAGCATCGCGTTTAAAGTTGGAAAACGTACTGGTCGCCACTGATTTCTCGCCCGCCTCCAAGGCGGCGTTGATCTACGCGATCTCCATCGCCCGGCTCCACCAGGCAAAGCTCCTGGTCGTGCACGTTTCGAGTTCCCACTCCGAGGGCGGGCTGATGGACGCGTGGCGCGCCGGACAAACCGATGTCATGGAGCAATTCATCGCCGGCGGCCTGAGTGGTGTACCGCATGAACTGCTGGTCAAAGCTGGCGATGTCTGGACCGTTCTCTCCGATCTTATCGCGGAGCGCCAGATCGACCTGCTGGTGGTGGGAACGCGGGGACGCACCGGCGTTTGGAAACTTCTTCTGGGATCGGTGGCAGAAAGCATCTTCCGGCAAGCGCCTTGCCCAGTGCTCACGGTGGGGCCGAGCTTTTCCGGAGCAGACGCGGAGGCCGGGCTGCAGCGCATCCTGGTTCCTACCGGCTTTGCTCCCCAGTCACTTCAGGCAGTGTCATATGGGCTGCGGCTCGCGAGAGACCTGCACTCTTCGATCGCCCTTCTCCATGTGGTTGCCAGTGGTGCAGTCTCGCGTGAGCAAGAGCAGATCCGCAGCGAAAAGATGGCCCGGCTCCGTGCCCTGATTCCTGCCGGCGAGAATGTTCCCACCGAGTATTTTGTGGAGTTTGGCGCGGTCACTGAAAAAATTCTGGAGATTGCGGCGGGATGGAAAGCGAACCTGATTGCTCTGGGCCTTCACCACCGCGAAGTAACCGCAAGCACCGGGACGGCGTGGGCCAAGGCCTATGAAATCGTGTGCAAGGCCAGTTGCCCGGTACTCACCGTGCGCCTGTCGGAGTAGGCATCGCCATCTTTAAATCGTTGCCAGCGTAGTGTTGTCCACCGGCGAGTCTAACGTCGTCCGACGCCAGCCCGCGGTGCTCTGAAGGTGCGGCAAATACCCCCTTGAAGTCTCCCGCGCGCCGATCAAGGGACGCCTTCGCGGAAGTCCTGAGCTTATTTTGTTATGCGAAATCGAAGATCGCACGCCCAGGTTTGCCGGGGCAAGTTGCGTTTTTTCTCCCAAATGCTTCATACTCGCAGCTATCAAATTCTCTTGCAAGGAAGCATCCATGAAACTGAAGTTACTCGCGGTTTTCACCGCAATGTTGTTGAGCGTGTCGGTTCTGAATGCGCAAGGCGTAGCCAGCGACGTTGACAAAGCAGCCAAAGACACGGGACATGCCACAAAGACCGCCGCGAAAGACACTGCCAAAGGCACCGAAAAGGCGGCGGACAAAACCGGGAAAGTTACGGAGAAAGCGGCCAAGAAAACCGGCCACGGAATCAAGAAGGGCGCCAAGGATGTGGGCCACGGGGTAAAAAAGGGTGCGGAGAAAACCGAAGATAAAATGAAATAACCTGCTGAGTCACAGCTTGCGCCATCGCCACCCTTCGAGCAATCCTCGGAGGGTTTGTATTTACGGCGTTTTTGGGGAGAGCCTGATCGCGTTCGGGGGACGAATCCAATAAAAAAGGCAGCCCGCCGGCCGGCGTACCGATCCGACGGGCAAAAACTGGCCTCTCCGCATTCAGGCATTGTGGGGTGCTAGGAGCGGAGGGCTGCAGAGTACTGAATATCTGCGCGGTTGGTCAAGAGTTTCCGCACATGAATATCGACGAATGAAACATAATTTTACGAGGACTTACATTTGCTGGTGCTCTCGGCTCTCCTGCACGCCGCTGCGGTTGCAGGCGAAGGCGGAAATGCCTGTGGCGGCCTTTCTGTTGTGGTCCGGTGGTTATACAGTGTGCAAGAAGGTGCACTTTTCGAACTGCGCAAGAAAAAACCCGCCGTCTGCGACAGCGGGTGAGTGAGAGTGAAGAGCGTGCCGGGCTACGGTTTGAGTTTTCTGTGCAGAGCGCCTGCGACCCCCAGCAATCCAGTACCTAGCAAACTGAGCGTGCCGGGCTCGGGAACCGCCATATTTTCAATTCGGGTGTCGCCACTGGAAATCAAAGTGGAACCGTTGAAGAAGCCTTTTCCCGTATTAATGGTCAACTGAACCGCTACTCCGTTGGTTGAGACGTTCCCCAGAGTACCGGTGAGTGATCCGGAAAGGGTGTAATCGTGGGTCCCATTGGCGAGGGTGATCAGGGTCCAGGTTACTGGTCCGCTGAAGCTCCCGGCGAAGATCGTGCCGTTGGGAACTCCGTTGCTTCCATTGCCGGTGATGGTGAAGGTACCGCCGGCTGCGAAAGTGCCGCCCATCTGCAGTGACCCGCTGGACAAAGCACCGGTCGTAAAGGTGACGCTACCGAGGTTCGAGCCCGTGATCAGACCTCCGCCGTTCAGTCCATTGACCGAAATCAGGGTTGAACCAGTGAGGGAGAAGCCGCTGTTGCTACCGGTCAACGTGCCGCCGCTGTTGGTGAAATCAACGCCACTGTCAGCGAGGGCAGCGATCGGAAGACACAAGGAGAGGATCGCGAGCAGAATGAATTTCCTGGAATTCATAATGGTTTTCCCGCCTCCGTTATGCGGGAGCTGCTCAGTGTTTGTCGCTGAGCATTGGCAACCAGCTTAGAGCCAGAGAGGAGCCCGGTCCATCGGGTGCATGCTGTAGGGAATCGCTAAGGGATTCGCCTGAAAGTTCTTGTCAGTCAGCGATTTGGCGTGGGCGCCGGTGGCTAGTGACGGACGGGGAAATGGTAGTAAACGTCCTGTTTCGAGGGAATCGCGGTGCCGTCACGGGTAGCGGGACGGAAATGCCAGTCGGCTAACGCTCCCAGGACTTTGGCATCGACGACCGGCCCCAGGCTTTGGACGACATTTCTTTCCACGATGTTCCCTTGCGCGTCAATGGTGATCTCGATGATCTCGTTGCCTTCGGATATCCCGGCCAGATCGTCGGAATCCAATCTCGGCTCTGAGCCAAAGATCCGAATGGCGGGTCGCACTTCAAGGCCGGAGACGGCTCCGTACGACAGCGACCCATAGGGGCTGCCGACGCTTGGGTTGGCGCTGTCGACTTTCGAGGCGCTGATGGCGGTGTCTTCTGGACCTTTATCAGGAGCAGCTTCCGACCGCAGGTGGGGCTGCTTCTGTTTGCTCGCGGGCCTCCAGAGCAGGTGGTCTTTTTCGAGAGTGCGTTGTTCCTCCCCTGAAGACTCTTGCGTCCAGTAGATCTCCGTAAGCGCGCGGCCGTTTTCTCCTTGTTGAATGGAGTTCGGCGAAATGAAAGTCGCAGCGGGAGAATGCAGCAGCCAAGCCAGCAGCAGGCAGTGAAACCCAACCGACGCATACAGGGAGCGCCGTTTGGGAGCGACGGCACTCACGCCGGCAAAGATGGGAGGATCTGGGTTCAACGATACCTCACCCTGCAAAACTACTACTCTATATCTATCAGACGTCCCCAATCGTTACCAGTAACCAGCCCAAATTGCCTCGTGATACATTTCGGCTCGGCCTGTTTTCCGATGCTTCCTGTCCCTCCATCTGCCGCGAGATCCAGAACCGCAGCCCCCCAACTGCTGCGCCGGGTGGGATTGTTTGACGCGACCATGGTGGTGATGGGAGGCATTGTCGGCTCGGGCATTTTTATCAATGCTTATGTGGTTGCCCGGCAAGTCCACACGCCGGTGTTGATTCTGGGTGCTTGGGCGGCCGGCGGCCTGCTGGCCCTGCTCGGAGCTTTTATCTATGCCGAACTGGCCGACCGCATGCCCGACGTTGGCGGCCAATATGCCTACTTGCGCGAGGCCTACCACCCCGCACTGGGCTTTCTGTACGGATGGGTCTTGTTGCTGGTGATCCAAACCGGGGGAATGGCGGCGGTGACCGTAACCTTCGTCCGATATTTCGCGGAGTTGACGGGGTCGAGGTTGCCTGAAGGGGTGCTGGTGGTGGCCACGCTGACCGTCCTGACCTTGATCAATTGTCTCGGGGTCACGCTGGGCAGCCGGGTGCAGAGCAGCCTGATGGTGCTAAAGATCGGGGCAATCGCAGGTTTGGTCCTTGCCGGTTTTCTGCTGGTTCGTGCCCCTCATCCCCTTTCGCATCCGGGGTTGGATCAACCGCCATCGTTGGGCCTGCTGACTGCCTTCGGCGCCGCCATGGTCCCGGTGCTGTTCGCGTATGGGGGCTGGCAAACTGCCAACTTCATTGCCGCCGAGATCAAGGATCCGCGCAGGAACCTGCCGCGCGCTTTGCTGATCGGCGTTGCCGGTGTCATCGCTCTTTACCTCACCGTCAACATGGTTTACCTCCGCACTCTCGGAACCGCCGACCTGGCAAACACGACGGTCCCGGCCACCGCGGCGATGCGTCTGGCGATGGGAGATCGCGGAGCCACTCTGATCGCGCTGGGCATCGCGGTTTCCACTCTGGGTTTCTTGAGCCAGTCAGTATTGACCGCGCCGCGGGTCTATTTTGCGATGGCGGAGGATGGGGTCTTCTTCCGTAGTGTGGCTTCAGTGAACGCGAAAACGCACGTGCCGGTGGTGGCCATTGTCCTGCAGAGCGTGTGGACCGCGGTGGTAGCGCTGTCAGGGCGGTACGAACAGATTCTGAATTACGTGGTCTCGATGGATTTCTTGTTTTTCGGCCTGACCGCGAGTTGCTTGTTCGTGTTTCGCCGTCGCGAGCCGACGGGTGAGGGCACTGGGAAGGCTGGATATCGCGTACCCGGGCATCCGGTCACGACGGCAATCTTTATTCTGGTTTCCTGGCTGGTGGTCGCCAATACCATCTACCAGTATCCTGCAAATAGCTTGCTGGGGATGTTGATTTTGCTGCTGGGACTGCCGGTTTACGCGTTTTGGAGCAGGCGCCAACGGGTGGGGACTGATCAATGACGGACTTACGTAGCAGGGCGCACTCGCCCTACATGGAATTTGCCAAATTGCGCTCGGCTGCGAGCTACAACCTCGCCACCAGCGGAGTGATGGCGTATCCGCTGGCAGAGCTTCCCGTGCGCTTGCAGGATCTCGAAATCAACGGACCGACGATCTACGGGTACGCGCCTTTGCAGGAGCGCTTAGCCCGCAAATGCGGAGTTTCTCCTGATTGTGTGGTGGCTTCTCAAGGAACTTCCATGGCCAATCACCTCGCTCTCGCGGCCACCATCGAACCGGGAGATGAAGTCTTAATCGAGCAGCCCACCTATGAGTTGCTACTGAGTACCGCGCGCTACCTGGGAGCGACCATCCGCCGCTTCTCCCGCCGGTCTGAAGACGATTTTCGCGTGGATCCGAAGGAAGTCGAGCGCCGCATGACGCCGCGTACGCGCCTGATCGTGCTCACCAATATGCACAATCCCAGCGGTGCCGGGATTGACACCGAAACGCTGCGCGCGGTGGGAGAGATCGCGCGTGGATCTGGCGCACGCGTGCTGGTGGATGAAGTTTATCTGGAGGCGCGTTTCGACCAGCCCGCGCCATCTGCATTTCACCTGGGCAACCACTTCCTGATCACCAGCAGTTTGACCAAGGCGTTCGGGCTGAGCGGACTACGCTGCGGCTGGATCCTGGCCGAGCCGGAACTGGCGGAGCGCATCTGGAGATTGAACGATCTGTTCGCGGCCACGCCCGCGCATCCCGCTGAACGGTTGAGCGTGATTGCGCTCGACAATCTGGACCGCGTAGCCGGGCGGGCCAAGGCCCTCGTCGCAGCCAATCGCCGGCATCTGGATGCATTTCTCGACTCCCGTCGCGATCTGGAATGCTTTCGTCCACAATTTGGCACCATCGTGTTTCCACGGTTGTGCCGAGGCAGCGTCGACGAGTTCTGCCAGTTGCTGAGGACCAGGTACGACACCAGCGTGGTTCCTGGCCGGTTCTTCGAGATGCCGGAGCATTTCCGCGTGGGGATCGGCGGCGATCCGGAGATGACGGCCGAGGGCATTGCTCGCCTGGGACATGCCCTCGATGAATTCACAGCCAGCGCCCGCTAGCGATTCAATCTCAGCGGTTAACGCCATGAAAAATAGGGGCTTGCAGAAAGTCGCGTGAAATTTGCAACGCCCGCCTTCGAGGGGCATCTTAAGGGAGTCGTGTCTTGCCAGTGGGGCGGTGCTGCGGTGTGAGTGGGGCCCACGCTGAGCGATGGAAACCCGAATATCTTGCTGGGGAGATCCTCATGCCTGTCACGGTAGCTGACCAAGAGAAAACCCTGACTGCCGAACGGCTGCGCGAGTTTTACCGCGAGGTTCGCGGGGTCAGCCTGCGAATCACGCAAGCCCTGTCGCCGGAAGACCAGATGCTTCAATCCATGCCCGATGCCAGTCCGACCAAGTGGCACCTGGCGCATACCACCTGGTTTTTCGAGACCTTCATTCTGAGTCCGCATGCCGGCGGCTACCAGCCTTACGATCCCCGCTTCACCTACGTTTTTAATTCCTACTACAAGCAGCTCGGCGGTCATCCCTATCGGGGAAATCGCGGGCTGATGTCCCGCCCGACCCTGGAACAGGTGCACGCCTACCGTTCGCATGTGGATGCAGCGATGCTGACGTTTTTAGAGCGCGCGCCGGCTGAAGCCCTGGAACTGATCGAACTTGGACTGCATCACGAGCAACAGCATCAGGAACTGATTCTCACTGACATCAAGCATGGTTTGTGGTCCGGACCTCTGCGGCCGGAAGCAACGCGGGACACCCAAATAGAGGTGTCCGCTCCCGCATTAAGTTGGATCGAGATCCAAGGCGGAATCCACGCTATCGGCCACCACGGCCAAGGTTTCGCATTCGACAATGAGGGACCGCGTCACGAGGTTTTGCTTCGTCCTTTCGCGATCGCATCGCGTCCTGTCACCAATCAGGAATATCTGCAATTCATGAACGACAACGGCTACAGCCGTCCCGAACTGTGGTTGTCGGAAGGCTGGGATACCGTGTGCCGCGAGCGTTGGAATGCGCCTTTCTACTGGGAGTGCCACGAAAACGGGTCATGGTGGCAATTTGCGGGGGGCAGTATGAAGCCCGTGAATTCTGCCGAACCGGTGTGTCACGTCAGCTTCTTCGAGGCCGATGCCTATGCGCGCTGGAACGGCAAACGGCTTCCCAGCGAAGAAGAGTGGGAACTCACCGCGGAAAGTATGCCGGTGAAAGGCACACTACTGGATGACTACATCATTCATCCCCAGCCTGCAAAGGGAGAAGGTATGCAGCAGGTGCTTGGGGACGTTTGGGAGTGGACGGCAAGCCCTTACCTCGCTTATCCCGGCTTTCGGCCTGCCGCCGGAGCGGTCGGCGAATACAACGGCAAGTTCATGTGCAATCAGTTCGTCCTGCGGGGAGGCTCGTGTGCAACCCCGGCGAGCCACATCCGCGCCACCTACCGGAACTTCTTCCCACCACAGGCACGGTGGCAATTCTCAGGACTAAGGCTGGCCCATGATCGCTCGTGAACCAATTGTCCTACCACCTTTTGCCCGGGAAGTAGAAGAGGGAATCACCGGGTTCCCCAAGACGCTGCCGTGCAAGTTGTTCTACGACGCGTACGGTTCGGAACTGTTCGAAGAAATCACCCGTTTGCCCGAGTACTACCTGACTCGCACAGAACTCTCGATCTTGCAGGAGAATGCGGCGGAGATCGTCGCTGCGGCGGGATCGAATGTAAACGTGGTCGAACTGGGAGCGGGTACTGCGTCCAAGACCTGCACGCTGTTGCACGCTCTCGCCCGCCGTCAGATGAGAGTCGCGTTCCTGCCCGTGGATATTTCCCCGAATGCGTTACGGGAGGCTCATGACCGCGTAGTGGCTGAATGTCCCACGGTGTCGGTGAAACCGGTGGTTGCGGACTTCAGCGAGGGCTTCGGTTTTCTACGCGGCATTCAAGGGCGAAAACTTGTTCTCTATCTGGGATCGAGCATCGGGAACTTTGATCCTGACGCCGCAGTGGCCATGTTGAGCCAGGTTCGCGGGCAACTTGCGCCCGGGGATGCGCTCCTGCTGGGGACCGACCTGGTGAAGGACCCGGCGATCCTGATTCCTGCTTACGATGATGCGAAAGGAGTCACCGCCGAGTTCAACAAGAATGTATTGCGTCGCCTGAATCGCGATCTGCAGGCAGATTTCGACTTGGATTCATTCCGTCATCTCGCGCTGTGGAATCCAGTTCGTTCCAGAATGGAAATCTATCTGGAGAGCATGCGCACCCAGATCGTGAAGCTGGGCATGCTACGGTTGACGGTTCGAGTCCACGCCGGGGAGCGCATTCATACCGAGAACAGCTACAAATACACCATGCCGATGGTGCGCCATATGCTCGACGGCGCGGGATTCACACTCGAACACACCTGGTTCGATTCCCGCAAATGGTTCGGGCTGCATCTGGCGCGGGTATGACCGAACCCTACTGTTGAGCGCGCGCAAAATCGATGTAGCCGCGTTGCGGGTCGGTACGAATCAACTTCACTCGCATCTTGTCCCCCACATCGGCTCCTTGTTGCCCCTGGGCTAACAAGCCCTCCACGTGCGGTTGCAGTACCCGGACGAAAGTGCCTTTGGGAGTGGCCCCGGTGACGATGGCGTCGAAAGTTTGGCCGACGCGGTTGCTCATGGCGACCGCTGCAATACGTTTTGACATTTCGCGCTCTACTTTTCGAGCAGCGTCTTCCTTCACCGTGCAGTTTGTGGCTACGGCCGACAATTCACTGTCGGAGTAGAGCGGTGTCTGGTTCCCCAGCGTTGTTTTGATAAGCCGCTGCGTCACCAGATCGGCGAATCGCCGGTTGGGCGCGGTGGAGTGCGTGTAATCCTGGACCGCAAGACCGAAGTGTCCTTGTTCCGGATCACCGGGACGCTCCAGCACGTACTCACCGGGCCCCATCAACTTGATGACCGATAGAGACAGATCCGCGAAGTGATCGGGATCGCACGCCTTGCGCTTCACCAGGAAATCGTTGAGCGCTTTCGAATCGGGATCGCCGGGAAGCTTATCGCCGGTCTGAGCGGCGAGCGCCACAATCCGGTCCCAGCGTTCCGGAGTTTTCACCACGCGGCGGATGGACGAGACTTTCTTTGCCTCCAGGAGCCGGGCCACCACCTCGTTGGAGGCGATCATGAAGTCTTCGATCAGTTCGGTCGCGCGGTTTTTCTCCTGCCGGGCGATATCCACAATTTGTTCGTTAAGCAAGACCGGACGCACTTCGATGGTCTCGATGTTGAGGGCGCCGTGGCGGAAGCGTTCCTTCCTGAGCGCCTGGGCGACCTGGTCTTGCAGCTTCAACTGCGCCTGCAATTCCGGCGAAGCCGCAACCTTGGGTGGAAGGGCGGCCGTTCCCCTCGATCCAGTCTCCGACGGCGTTGTAGGTGAGTTGTGCCCGGTTGCGAACCAGCGCGGGATACACGTCACTGGTTTGCACATGCCCATCATTTGTGACCACGAACTCAATCACGATGCTCCGTCGGTCCTGGTTTTCGAGCAGGGAAGTGAGGCCCGTCGACAGGAACTCCGGCAGCATGGAAAAGTTACGAACCCCGGTGTAGACGGTGGTGGTCTGCTGCTGCGCGTGTTGGTCGATCGGCGAGCCTTTGGAGACGAAGGCGTCCACATCGGCGATCCCCACAAGAACTTTGGTGGTGCCGTTGGCAAGAGTCTCGGCCACCTCAATCTGATCAAGGTCCCTCGAGGTGTCGTTATCAATCGATGACCAGAACAGGTTCCGCAGATCGCGAAGAGAACTGCTGGCTGCGGCTTGCGGCGGATGTGCCTGAAGCTGGGCAAGCTGTTGCTGCGCGGCGGAAGGAAAGTCGGGCTCGAATCCGTGCGCCAGCATGACTTCTTTTGCCGCCGCTTGCAGATCGAAGGGGAATGAATGATTCGTGGAAGTCATGGCAGTCAAGAAAACACACAAGGCTAACACGGCAGCAGTGGCGCCCGGCGCATGAAAGGGCTGCCCAATCGGGGTTACCTGGATGCGACGGGCGTGGAACGGAATGCGACTGGCTATGGCGGTTCAGGATAAAAAAGGCGCTTCGGCAGGTTTCCACGCAGGCGGAAATCCGGGCCGCGATTAGACAGAATATTGACAATTGCCAAGATAAGGTAACTTTATACTGTTCGTGCGCATCTTCTAGAGGAAGCAATCGTAATTTCGGGCCTGGGGCGTTTATTCGCATCTAATACTAGTGAGAGACAGGGGAGAGCTGGATTCAGTCTTTCCACGAAGGGATCTCTGTCAGAAACCACATGAGAATTGCGGGCGTGGGCAGTGCATTTCCACCGAATTATTACAGCCAGGAAGAAATATCCGCTGCGCTGAAATCTCAATGGGCCGGCAAACTGGACCGGCCGGAGGTCATCGACCGGCTACACGCGAACGTGGGGGTGAAGCGGCGCCACCTGTCGCTGCCGATTCCCGCCTACGAAGGGATGACCACGTGGGGGCAAGCCAACAACGCCTGGATTGAAGTGGCGCAGGAACTCGGCAAGCAATCGTTGTGCCGGGCGTTCAACTCCTCGGGATTTGCTCTGCAGGATCTGGGAGCCATTTTTTTTCACCTCCGTCACCGGAGTCTCCAGTCCCTCGATCGAAGCTCGGTTGATTAACCTCATGGGGTTGCCCACGCGGATCAAGCGCATCCCGATTTTTGGTTTGGGATGCGTGGCGGGCGCCGCGGGTATCGCGCGAGCCTACGACTACGTGAAGGCCTATCCCGATCAAGTGGCGGCTCTGGTGGCCGTGGAACTCTGTTCCTTGACGTGGCAGCGCAACGACATGTCAGTGGCCAACCTGATTTCGTCCGGCCTTTTCGGAGACGGGGCTGCGGCGGTGCTCGTCAGTGGCGCGGAAAAGCAGCAGGCCGGTCCCGAAATCCTGGCCACCCGCTCCAATTTCTATCCCGGCACCCAGGACGTCATGGGCTGGGATATCTCGGAGAACGGTTTCCGCATTGTCCTTTCCCCCGATGTGCCCAAGATGGTGCACGAGCATCTAGCTACCGACATCGACGAATTTCTTGCCGACCAGGGGATGAATCGCAGCGACATTGGCACGTGGATCATGCATACCGGCGGCCCCAAGGTGTTGGACGCCATCACCGAAGCGATGCAGCTTCCTGAGAACGCTTTGGAGGCGTCGTGGGAGAGCCTGAGCAAAGTCGGCAACCTGTCCTCCGCGTCGGTGCTGGTGGTCCTGGAAGATTTCATGACCAAACGCCGTCCAAAGCCGGGATCGCTCAGCATACTGGGCGCGATGGGACCCGGCTTTTGTTCGGAACTGGTTTTACTGCGCTGGTAGTTGCCGCATGGATCGCTCAATGACAGAAACCGATCTCTTCGTTGTTGGCGGAGGCCCCTCAGGTCTGGTCGCCGCCATTGCCGCGCGCCGGAGCGGGTTTACGGTGACCCTGGCAGATGCTGCGCGGCCTCCTATCGACAAAGCTTGTGGGGAAGGCATCATGCCGGATGGCTTGGCGTCGCTGGCCGAACTCGGAATCACCTTGCCTCCGGACAAGACAGCGCCGTTTCAGGGAATCCGTTTCCTTGATTCCGCACACTCGGTCGAGGCGCATTTTGCGCAAGGCTACGGCTTGGGGATTCGGCGGACGGCGCTCCATCAAGTGTTGATCGATCGTGCGGCTGAGGCCGGCGTCTCGATGCATTGGGGCACGCGGGTAACCGGACTCACAGGGAACGGAGTCTTACTGGGTGATCGCGAGATTCACTGCCGTTGGGTGGTGGGCGCCGATGGGCTCAATTCGCGAGTTCGGTCGTGGTCGGGTCTGGGAGGAAAGTTTTCGGACACATTTCGTTTCGGTTACCGGCGTCATTTCCTGGTAAAACCCTGGTCAGAGTTTGTCGAAGTGCACTGGACCACGAATGGCCAGCTTTACGTTACCCCGGTTTCTGACGCGGAAGTCTGTGTTGCGCTGGTAACCAGGGATCGCAATCTTCGCGTCGAAGAGGCCATCGCCGCGTGTTCCTCGCTCCCAGGTCAGCTCAGGCAAGGGCTCCCTTCGACCCGCGAGCAAGGAGCGATCACGGCTAACCGGCGTCTGGATGCGGTCGTGCGCGATCACTGCGCGCTTATCGGAGAAGCCTCGGGCTGCGTGGACGCGGTGACGGGAGAGGGGTTGTCGCTCGCCTTCCGTCAAGCCCTGGCGCTCGAAAAGGCGTTGCTCAAAGACGACCTCAGCCTCTACCAGGCAGAGCATCGGAAGTTGATGCGTCTTCCGGTGGCCATGGCTAGCCTCATGTTGCTCATGGACCGGCGACAGGGATTGCGGCGACGGGCCCTGCGCGCATTTTCCTTGCAGCCAGAACTGTTTGGCCGGTTACTCGCCATTCACACCGGGGCCTCGCCCCTGCTTGCGGTCGGCGTTCGTTCTACTACTGCCTTTGGGTGGCACATGTTGACCGCCTGATGCTTCTCTTCAAGCGCTTGCGGAATCTCCTATGCACATTCTTATTCGACGGATGATTGGGTACCGTTGTATCGCTCTTGCGAGCTTGCTCTTGCTGCCATTCGCGAGCCTGCTCTCGGCTCAGGAGCAGTCTTTCGAGTTGGATCCGGCGAAGACTACGGTCAGCTTCACGCTCGGCGACGTGCTGCACACGGTTCATGGAAGCTTTAAGGCAAAAGGCGGAAGCATCGGGTTCGACCCGGCCTCAGGCGCGGCCACCGGGGTGATGGTGGTGGACGCCACCAGCGGCGACAGCGGAAACAGCACTCGCGACCGCAAGATGCACAGGGAAATTCTCGAGAGCACTAAGTTTCCGGAAATCAGCTTTTCTCCCACCCGCATTGTCGGGACGGTAGCGGACGGTTCCACCATCCAGTTGGCAGGAGTCTTTCGTATTCATGGAGCGGATCATCCCCTTGCTCTGTCAGTCCCGCTTGCCATGAACGGCGGCGAACTCACTGCAAAACTGCACTTTGACGTGCCTTACGTTGCCTGGGGGATAAAGAATCCCAGCACATTTATTCTGCGGGTAGACAAGGAAGTGGCAATCGATATTGTCGCTGTGGGACGCGTGGCCGCGGTCCAAAAATAAACCCGAAAAACTAACCACCAAGGACACGAAGGCACACCAAGAAAAGCCTTGCGGCCTTTGTGTTCTTGATGGTTTATGCGTTTGGGGTTCTTACTGAATACGAGCCAGTTCTTTCTGGTAAAGCTGGTTCGAAGGGAACTCCCGGGACAAGCTTGCCAGGATCATCCTCGCCGTGTTGGGATCGTGGTCTCGCAAGGCGGCGACCGCCAGCAGCAGGCGGGCGAAGGGAGCGAGGTAATGTCCCTTCTCCGCAGTGAGCCGTAGCTTGGTGATGCCCTCGTCCTTGTCCGTCTGCGCTCCGCCCAGGCGCAGCAGCCAGCGCACTGGAGCCGAATTGATTCCCAGCAGATAGTTCTCCACTCCAACCGCCAGGTAGGCGTCGTAGTAGCCGGGGTGAATCGTAAGCAGCTTCTCGGCAAGTCCTCTGCCGGTCTTCATATAGCCGAGGCCGGCGAGATTGCGTTTCTCGATCAGGGCGAGATAGTCGCCGCGCAATCCATTGACCAGCACCTGCGCGAACATGGCGTTTGCGTCCCGCGGCGACAGCGATAGAACCTGTGTCGAGAGGCGCTCGGCCTTCCTCAATTGGCTGTCAAACGCGGTGTGCACTGCCGGGTCGGGCGCAGGTTTTTGCCGTTTCTCGAAGTGCGCATTATCGGTGAAGAGATCGACTTCGAGGACATGGAGCCGATCAAACTCCGAGAACAAGTAAGCAGCTGCGTCCGACACCGGGCCCAGCGGATCTTCGGGATGCGATTGCTCCCAGCCTTGAAATGTCTTGTGCGCCCCGTCGAAATCCAGGTTGTACATCTGCCGGTAGCCGATATCGAGCGGCATGGCACCGGTTGTGACACTGGCGGTGACCGACTGCGCAAACACGCCGCTGCTGGTAAGCAGCACTGACAGCAACAAAAATGGGGTCCACTTTATCATTGGCAACGGCTTCGCTCTATGCTGGCTCCAGAACAGCCATCGGTAGTAAGACAATCATACGCGAGCCACCCCCCCCAAACCGGTCCAGTTGTATGGGCTGACCATCAGCGCCGGAGCCGCCTTCAACACTCCTCAGTTTGATGCGGATAGGCTGTCAAATGTTGACCACCCGGCGCGCCAGACCGAACCCATCGGTCCAAATGCCCTTCGAGGAGTGAATGGCCTCAGCCGCCCGAGCCATGGACTCCAGCAAACCGGTACCTTGCTCCGGGCCGTCCATCAGCGGCGGGTTCGCCTTCAATACCATGGAATGATTGCCACAAACCTGGGTCAGAATCAGCTGGTCCCGAAACCAACGAGTTCGTCCTATCGGCAGGATGGTGGAGGAAAGACGATCTTGATCCGCGGTCTGCACTAAGGTATTGAGCCCACGACGGCGTGGGCTCAATGGCGCCATAGGCGTCAGCCATGCTCAATTAAAGTCGGCAAGCGTCAAAGTCCCAAAGGTGCCGAACTGGCTGGTGTATCCGACGATGGTGCGATTGGTATTGGCGTTGAAAGTAACGGAACCGCTGCTGATCAGCACGTTCTTGAAGTTTGGTTGGGTGAAGGAGATTGCATAACTTCCCGCGGAGAGGCTGAGGTAAGGAGTGGCCATTCCCACCGGCTGGTTGGCAGCGGTGGGCGTAACCGTATTGACGTCGGTGCCGAAAGGCAACACGTAGATGTCGGCAGCGCCCAAACTCGGCGCGGCGTTGATGACTCGTACCTGGAACTCGCCACTCGCAGGCACGGTCTGACTGTCGGGGTAAGCCACTCCCTTAATGCTGGCCGCGAAATTCTCCACGATAAAAGTGGTGTTGCCGGAGGGAATGCTTTGCACGACGTCGACCACATTGGTGGTCGTCCCTACGGGCTCGCACTGAATGTGACGGGTGCCGGAACTGATCGACACATAACTGGTCGGAGCACCGAATCCAAGACTGTTGGTTATCGTCTTGCCGTCAACCAGGACGTTCAGACTGGGGGAGTCCGGCGAGAGGTTCAAGAACCGGATCTTTGAGGTGCCTCCCGAACCGCATCCAGTTAACTGAGCTCCAATCGCGACCGCGATCACAACCGCACACAACGACAGTGGCTTCCAGGGCAGCTTCATTCGTGACGCCTTTCTTGAATACAGTGAGAAATGTTTATCGGGTACAAAAACGCTGATGCCGGTTATACCGTTCCGAGTTGCAGCATCCTCTGCAATTCCTGTAAAGGCTTGTAAACCCCGGAGGTGGCGTGAAGTTGCTCCCGGCCGAGGTTTACCGTCGCACCAGCATGGCCAGGCGCGGGAACCGGAAGTGCCCCGCAGCATCATCAATCACATTGACCTGACAAGTATAAAAGCCGGGCTTCAGTTGTGACAACGGTACATCGAGTTGAAATACCGCCGCCTTGCGGTCAGGGGCATTGAGTTCAGACGCCTCCACCAGTGGCGTCTGGTAGGCCTGAGTTTTTCCTATGAAAAAGGACACATTGGTCAGCAGGCGAATGTCCGGCTTGGCTGCTCCGTTGCCCGGCGCGCCTGCCGCCTGACGGCCGGGATCGTAGACCTCATAGTAAAGATACAGGTGTTGCCCGGTGGAGAACACGTGAGTGACACTGGGAATCACCTCCGAACCATCACGCACCAGCGGGTTCGCTGTCTTCTGCTTGCCCGCGGGACGGAGTTGACTGGCCAGAATCACCGAACTCATCTTCAATGGTTGCGTCTTCAAGTCGGGAATGGTGAGATCGGTTTCAAACGACCCGACGCGTCCGGTTTCGTTTTCCCGCACCACAAATTTCAGATGGTATGTGCCCGGCGGCAGGACAAACCCGCTGCCATATTGAACATTCTTGCGCTGCACCAACTCCGAAGCGCTCAGGGATAGCTTCACCGTATCGCGAATCTGGCCGACCGGGCGTTTGCCCGGGTCGAGCACAATTCCCAGCACGTCGAGCGTCGCCTTGTCCTGGTCGCTCTTATGGGTGAAAGGAATCTCCTTGCCGGGCACGACCAGCGACACCGGCACGTAGAAGCGGTTGTCGCTCATCCGGAAATACCCGGTGGAAAGATAAACCGGTAAATCGGTGGTGGGAAGATCGGAACCCAGTTCCTGTTCCAGTTGAGACTCGCGGTCTTCCTGGGTGGAATGCTTGAAATCGGCAGGAGCGTAGTAACCTCGGCGGAAGTCCAGTTTGATTCCCGCGCGGTTGGCCCGTACCGTAATTCGCCGGTAACGGCCGTCCCGTACCGGATTGCTGCTGTGATAGCCAAGGATGTAATAGCTCGAAGTGTCCTGTTGCACACCCTTAAACACCTGGCCGAAGTCGTTGGTATTCAGGAATGCGCGGCCACCGGTATCGCCCGCAAGGGTGACCAGGGTTTCCTGGGTCGTGAAGTTGGAACTGTACTGGTTGAGGGTGGCTTGCCCGGAGTACGCAGACGTGCCGCGCAGACTGGCGCTCTGCGCCTCGCCTCCGGGCACCATCGCCTGCAGACCCCGGCTGTCGGCGGTATAAATCGACAGGTTGGCGCGAACCGCCGCGTTGATGGCCGCCCGCAGTTCTGACTGGTTCTCAATCCCCGTGCGGTCCATGCCGCTGGAAAAATAGATGAGCGATTTTTTTTGCTCGACCGTTGCCAGTTGCTGGGCAATCGACCGCAAGGCTTCCAGACGCCTGTCAGTATTAAAAATGTTGTACTCGGTGTCGTCTGCCGTGAACGGATTGGCCGAATCCGCGGTGCCTTCGGCTGTGCCGGTGGTGCCGGTTTCAAGACCTTGGCCAGCATTCGGGTTTAGTGCAGCCAGCGCTTTCTTCAAAAGTGTCTTGTCGGAGGTGAAGTCCTGGTTCACGCTCAACGAACTGCCCAGCGAGAGGACAGCGACCAGATCGGCGGGAACCATCTGTTGGTCGACATAGTTCTCGGCTGAGTTCACCGCGCGCTCGGTTTCGTCCGGTTCCATCGCGCTCAGGTCGAAGAAGAAGATCAAGAGCCGCCGATCTTTGAACGCAGAAGGCGTACCGGGAGCCGCCGTTGGCGCCGTCGCGGCTTTGGCAGCATGGGTTCCCAGCAACTCCACCTGCGACAAGTCGACGGTCGGCGTTGCGTCGGTGTTTTCCAGATCGAAAGAAGCGATCTGCTGGGGCTTGTTGTCTTCCAGAATCGTGAAATCTTCGCGCTTCAGATCACGAATGACATTGCCGCTGTTGTCGCGTGCCGTCACGTTCACCAGCACGACTTCCGTTTGCGCCCGGAAAACATATCCCGTCGGCGAATCCTGTGAAGGCAGACTTGCGCACAGCAGTCCCAGGGCGAGACCCAAGACGAGGGCTTTCCGCCAGCAACCTGCGAGTCTTGAGTTCGCGTGCATCATAGTGATTCTCAAAAGCGAAACCGCACGGTCAGCTGAATTGTCCGCATCGCTCCCACGGCCGTGACTCTGCCAAAAGATGGCGAATTCACAATCGTGTCGATGGCGGTGAACTGCGGCCGGTTGAAGACGTTCGCAGCCGAGACGCGAAATTCGAGCATGCGGCTTTCTTTCAACGGGACCACCTTGGTCAGCGCCATGTCGACCAGGAGGCTGCCGGGGCCTTCGATGCTGTTACGGCGTGCATTGCCGTACACCCCGCTGGGCGGCAAGGCGAAGGCCGCAGTATTGAACCACGCTGACACCGAGGGATCGGAAACGGTTACCGGCAATCCCGTCGCCTGGGCGCGCAGCGTGCCATTGACGCCGCCACTGACGTTCTGGATGTTTCCCAGGATGCGCGGGCTGAAGGGCGTGCCCGAGGCAATCGTCCAATCCCCACTCCATTGCCAGTCGCCGAAAACGTCACGCAGTACTCCTGACTGTGTGAGCCAGCGGCGGTCGTGGCCGAAAGGCAACTCGATCAGATAATCGCCGGTAAACCGGTGGCGCTGGTCGAAACTGGAAAGGCCACGTTCCGCAGCCAGGTCGAATGCATTTTGAGCGGCAACGGTGCTGCCTCCGCCGATCGTTGAAGCGTTGTCAATGGACTTGGACCAGGTGTAGGAACCGCCAACCGAAATTCCTTGCTGCAGCCGCTTTCGCAGGCGAACCGTACCCGCGTGCGCCGTGGAACTGGCCAACGAATCCTGAAACAGAAATGCCTGCACGTTTTGGATCCGAGTTCCACTGAGAGTGCTGTTGGGAGCGTCCACAATGTCGAGCCGGGTACCCTTGGTTCCGGTGTAGTCGAGATTCAGGAGCAGGGTTGGCCGGATCTCCTGTTGTACGTCGAAGTTCCAGATCTGAAGATAGCCCAGCCGGTAATTGGGATCGACTCCATAGCTGTTGGTGACCACACCGGGCAGCGACCCATCGGTGAAGCCAAATCCCAGCGGGGCCGAGCCTGCCGCCTGGACATTGGTTTGGGTCACCGAAAACGGTGGCTGGAACCCGAGCTGCTGCACGATGCTCGAGTATGCGGTGGTGTTGTAACTGATGCCATACCCGGCGCGGAAAACCGTCTTGGGCAGGGGCTTCCACGCGACTCCCACCCGCGGCGCGAAATTGTTCCGATCAGGATGCAACAGAGGGGTGGGGAATCCATCCTGTCCAGGCTGCACCGGTACGGCAGTGGTGAATGACGGATTCACGGCGAGATTCACGATGCGGTTGTCGACTTCCGAGAACGGCGATACGTACTCGTATCGCAAGCCCAGGTTGAATGTCAGGTTGCCGCGTACTTTCCATTCGTCTTGCACATAAAGATCCCACGAGTTCCCGCGGAAATGGTAGTTGTTGTCGCCAAACTGCACCGAGTTTTGCTGCGGCAGGCCGAGCAGGAAATCGGCGAAGTCATAACCGGTTCCCGCGACCGGCGTACCGTTGCTGAGCAGCGCCGTGTTCAGGCCGGTCAAGACAAAGCTGCCGCGGGCATTGCTGTCGGTTTCGGTGTTGAGTTGCACTCTGCGGAAGTCTCCTCCCCAACGCCAGGTGTGCTTGCCGTGGTTCCAAATCATCGAATCGGAGAAAGTCCAGGTCTGGTCGCGCCGCAGCAGAGGGTTGGTGTCTTGAACGCCGCTGAAATTGGTGAACGAGAGATTGGGCAAGCCCCAATCGAACGGGTTCGTGGAAATCCCCGTAATCCCCGATGTGCCCGCAACGTTGGCTGCAAACGCGTACAGGTTCAGTGTCGAGATGCGATTGCGGTTGAAGTCAATGCGCACCGAGTTGATTAGCTTGCCGAAGCTGCGCGTGTAACCAATCGGAATGTCGAAACTGCGGATCGCGGTGCTGCCAGCAACCGTCGGAAATGGATTCGTGATTCCCGTCTGCGTGTTGTGATAGTGGAAGCCGACATTCAGGTTATTCTGCGGTCCGCGGCGCCGGGGCCCGGCGGGCGCGCTGCCGAACGTGTGCATGACCCGGGCATTCAAGTCATCCCGGTTACTGGTCGCCGAGGTGACGTAATGGAAGTTCTGAACGCTGCCGGGAAGATTTGCTAACGGAATGTATTGCAACAATGCCTGCGCTGTCGGGTTGATCTGGGTGACCTGGTTCCCACCGCTGGTTCCGGGGCCAAAAATCTGCACCGGTTGTCCCGCGTCAGCTCCGGAAGGGTACAGGGTCTGTGAAAAATCCCCTTGTCGCTCCCGCAGGGTGGGCACGGTCGAAAAGGCATCATAAGGATTGCTGGCGCGGGAGCCGTTGTAATTCACAAAGAAGAAGGTCTTGGTCCCACCTTTGTAGATCTTGGGAATGTTCAGCGGTCCGCCGAGTGCCGCCCCAAACCGCTGTTGCAGGTATCCCGGCTTGGCCGTAGGCTGGCCGGTCAGGGAATAAGGAGAGGCGTCCAGCACGTCATCTCCCAGGCTGTAGTAGGCGCTGCCGTGCGGGCGGTTGATGTCGGGACGTCCGCGACCGCCAAACATGATCATTGGTCCGCCCCCATGGCCTCCGCCGCCGCGCGCCGCGCCAAATGTCGAACCACCTCCGGAGGCGGACAAAGAATTGGGTGCGCCCCCCAGCGAGCCACCGCCTGCCCCCAACTGGTCCCGATACTCCTGCATGCGTTGTTGCAGTTCGTTGCTGCTCAGGCCAAACATGTTCGGGCTGGAATTGCTGCCCGACACTGCGATCGATTCCGTCGGGGTGTCAGACGCCACCCCGGGAATCGGCATGCCCTGGGGAACGATCTGATCGCCCGCGTTTATCGCGGACGGATCCAGCCCCACTTGCGCCTGCAGCACCGCCAGGCTTTGAAAGCCTCGTCCGCCGCCTGCGCCGTTCTCCGCTTGCCTGCTTCCGTTGCCTGGCGCGGCTGGCTGGCTGCGGGAGCTGAGGACCAAATCAAATGTTGCTTGACCGCCGTTGGTATCGATAGCCACGTCGCGAGTCAATGTGGCGAACGCTGTCATTTCTGCCATGACCGAGTAGTGTCCCACCGCGGGAAGCTGGAGAACGTAACTGCCATCCAGATCGGTCCAGCCGACAACCTGTTTCCCCGTGATCGGGTCGGTCGCGGTCACCTTGGCGCCTGGAATCGGCGTGCTCCCGGACTTCACCAACCCATGAAGAGGGAAGGCTTCCTTGGGAGCAGCGTTCTGCGCCAACAGCCCGCTGTAACACACGAGCACCAGTAACAAAATGCGAAGAGTTAGGGCATCCCTCGCCCACGATGCGAGAGGCGCAAGTGATCTCATGGAAACTTCAACCCAAGAATCACTGGCGAATCGAAGACAGTGTTTGGAAAGGAACGCCATTTCTTCCTGCGGAGATGCCCCCAAGGAGAATCCCCTATGCTTTCTCACCGGTTATGAGCTTACTTTATTGAACACGGATTCGGCGCGGGAGGGGGTAAAGACTTTGTAAACCCGAGTAAAGTTGCGTAAAGCGTGAGCAGGCAACTGCCCGGTAAGACGGCGGTCGCTGCGCTTAAGGCTGCCCCGCGACTTGGGTTTGCGGGGGCTGCACCTGAGGCGCTTCCGGGCGGGCTGAGGTCATCTGGATGTTGCTGAGGCTGGCGGCATCCCATCCACCACCCAGGGCCTGGATCAATTGCACGCTCGCGGTCATGCGCCGTGCCAGAATTTCAACCGCGACCCGCTCGTCGGAAAGCGCGATCTCCTGGGCGGTGGTGACCTCCAGGTATGTGGTAACTCCTCCCTTGTAGCGCGTGGTGGAGAGTTCGAGTGAATGCTCAGAGGCCGCGACGGCCTGCTGCTGGGTTTTCGCCTCATCGTCCAGAATCCGCAACGCCGCCAGGTTGTCTTCTACTTCCTGGAACGCCACGAGAAGCGTTTGCCGGTAGTTGGCGACACTTTGGTCATAGGCAGCTTTGGCCTCGTCAGAGATTGCGCGACGACGCCCCACATCAAATGCAGTCACCACCGCGGAAGCGCCCACCGACAGAAAACCGCTGGGGCCGGAAATCAGATTTGTGATGGTGCTGCTTTCAAAGCCTCCCGATCCCGACAGGTTGAAAATCGGGAAATATCCCGAGCGCGCCACACCGATCTGCGCGTTGGCAGCCGCCACTCGCCGCTCCGCCGCGGCCACGTCGGGACGGCGCTCCATGAGATCGGAAGGAACCCCCACAGGAATGGCCGGAGGAGGTGCGCCCCACGGGGCGAATTGCAGAGTGAATGTGGATGCCGGTTCTCCAATCAAGACGGCGATCGCGTGTTCAACCTGGGCGCGCGCCACTTGCAGATCCATCATCTGGGCCCGCGTAGTCTCCAGCACGGTTTGTGCCTGTGCCACGTCCACTCCGGAAGCCACCCCGCCGGAGTAACGATTCTGCGTAAGTTCGAGAGCTTTCTCGTAGGCACTGACCGTGTCGCGGAACAGCTTTTCTTCCGCGTCCAGGGTGCGAGCCTCAAAATAATCAACCGCCAGGGCGGCGTGCAGGCTCAGACTGACATTTTCCAGGTCTCCCGCGCTCGCCTGGGCGTTGGATCGTGCCTCTTCCACGTTTTTCCGCACCCGGCCAAAGAGATCGGGCTCGTACGAGACACCGACGACCGGAATTTGCAGGTCGGTGTAGTCCTTCGTCGCGCTGGTCGTGATGCCCCGGTTCTGCGACAGCCGGTTCCGGGATCCGGAAGCTCCCGCCGTCACCGTCGGGTAATAATCGGCGCGGAGTTGGCGGACCAGAGCCCGCGCCTGCTCGAATTGCGCCACCGATGCCTTGAGCGTCTGGTTCGAGACATTGATCTTTTCTTCGAGCGCGTTCAATTGTGGGTCGCGATAAATTTCCCACCACTTGCCCTTGGCAATTTGATCGCCGGGCTGCGCCGTTTTCCAACCTTCCGGGGTTTCCTTGTACGCCGGGGGAACGGGCGCCGTGGGCCGCGCGTAACGCGGCCCCACGCTGCAACCGCTTAGCACTCCCAGCGCCGCCAGCGCGCCCAGGAACCGCCATATCCCGATCAGCTTGCTTTGGCTGCCCATTAGTTCGCAGTCCCTGCCTGGGCCGCACCGCGGGGGGGCTGAGGCGTCACAATTCTTACTTCCTGACCCGGTTCAATCGAGTCTGGCGGGTTCACGATGATCGACTCGTTGCCGTCCAATCCGGCGATTACTTCCACTTCATTGCCAAAATCATGACCCAGCGTGATGGGTTTCAATTGCGCGTGTTTGCCGTCGCTGACCGCCGCCACCCGCAATCCTTCCTGGCGGAACAGCAAGGTATTGACCGGCAAGATGTATGCCGAGAACGTGGTCGGCAGTTTCAAGTGCAATTCCGCGTACGCACCGCTCAACAGGGTTCCGCTCGGATTCGGGACATCGACTTCCACAAGCAAAGTGCGGGTGTTGGGATCGATGGCATCGGCTGTGCGCACCAGCTTGCCTTGAAAACGCTTGCCCGGAAATTCGGACAAGACCAGATCTGCCGTCAATCCGGGCTTGGCCGCCTGAGAGTAGGCTTCGGGCACATTGACGTAAACCCGCAGGGTTCCGGCCTGGGCCACTTGAAACAGGGCTGTCTGCGAACCCCCGGCGCTACCGGAGTTAATCAACGCGCCGATATCCGTGTTGCGGACTGTGATCACGCCGTCGAAAGGCGCGTAGATCCTTTCGAACGACTGCAGTTGTTCCAGTTGTCTGACGTTCGCCTCGTCGGCGGCAACAATGGCCTTGTCGGCGTTATAGCTGCCCACGGCATTATCGGTATCTTGTTGCGCCACCGAGTCGCTTTTCAGCAAACCCTGATAGCGGTTGGCGGTAATCTCCGCCAGTCGCAAGTTTGCCTGGGCGGTGTTCAAGTTGGCGCGAGCCTGTTGTAATTGCTGATCCAGTTCCGGAGTCTCAATCTCCGCCAGCAGCTGGCCTTTCTTCACGTGCGCGCCAATGTCCGCATACCACTTTTTCAAGTATCCGTTGGTGCGGGCGAAGATGGGGGAGCTGATGTAGGGCTGGAGGTTTGCGGGCAGCACGATTTCCTGCATCGGAGCCGAACGTTTGGGCTGCACCACCGAGACCGTTGGAATGGCCAGTTGTTCGGTTTCCTTACGCACCGTTTCCCGAGCCTTCACCCGCGGCAATACGCCGGCAACGAAAACGATTGCAGCCGCCGCGAGCGCCAGCACAATCACCAGCCAACGCCGTTTCGGACGGTTCGGTTCTGGTTTCTTGCCGGCGCCGACGTCTTCCAGCACGATCTGCCTATCCAAGCTGTCTTCCTCTTCCACCCGCATAGAATAACTCCCAACTCAAATAAAACTGATGAGCAAGCTTAGCGTTCCGATTCAACTTCGGCGCGCCGCATCCGAATGCCGTGCAACAGGCTGAAAAACACGGGCACGAAAAATAGGGTTGCCACGGTGGCGAACATCAGGCCCCCGATCACCGCGCGGCCCAAAGGCGCGTTCTGCTCTCCGCCTTCCCCCAGACCCATTGCCATCGGCACCATGCCGATCATCATGGCCAGTGCGGTCATCAGCACCGGCCGGAAGCGGGTAAAGCCCGCCTGCAGCGCGGCGGCGACTGCATCCTTGCCCTCTTCCATTTGTTCCTTGGCGAAGCTCACGACCAGGATGCTGTTGGCCGTGGCCACGCCCATGCACATGATGGAGCCGGTCAGAGCCGGCACACTCAGCGTGGTGTGGGTAATAAACAGGAACCATGCGATGCCGGCGAGCGCCGCCGGCAACGCCGAGATGATAATGAACGGATCAAGCCACGATTGGAAGTTCACCACGATCAGCAGGTAGACCAGAAGAATGGCAAAAGCCAATCCGCCGATCAGACCGATGTAAGAAGAGCGCATGGTCTGGATCTGTCCCCGCACAAGCACCTGCGTACCGCGGGGCAGGTCTTTCTGGTTTTGCTGCACGATTCTGTCAATGTCCTTGGCGACTCCGCCCAGATCGCGGCCCTGGACTGCGCCGTAGATGTCAATGACCGGGGCGATGTCATAGTGCGAGATGACGCCCATTCCCACCCCGCGCTGGAAGGTTGCCAGATCGGCGAAAATCTGCGGCGGCGCCGCAGGGTTCGCGCCGCTCACCGGAATGTTTTCCAGATCCTGCAGGCTGTTAATCCGGTATTGCGGAGTCTGCGTGGCAACCGAGTAGGTCACGCCGTTTTTAGGATTCAGCCAGAACGTCGGAGCTGTTTGAAAACTGCCGCTCAACGATACCAGCAGATTCTGGGCGACATCCTTCTGGGTATATCCGACTTGCCGGGCCTTGGTGCGATCCACATTGATGTGCAGGTAGGGCTGATCAAAGGTCTGCTGAATGCGCAGGTCGGAGGTGCCCGGAATGTGCCGGACCTGGGCAAACAGCTTGTCGGTAAATGCGCGGTTGGCCTGCAGGTTGTATCCCTGCACTTGAATATCAATCGGAGCCGGCAAGCCGAAGTTCAGAATCTGGCTGACGATGTCGGCAGGCAGGAAGGCAAACGTAACTCCCGGAAATTCCTGCGCCAGTCGCAGACGCAGGTCGTGCACGTATTCCTCGGTGGGCCGGTGCTTCTCCGCCAGGCTGACCAGAATATCCGCGTCGCCGGGGCCAATCGGCGCTGAGTTGCTGTAGGAGAGGTTGATGCTGCTGTAAGGCAGTCCAATGTTGTCGATGATGCTGGAAATCTGATCCTGCGGGATCTCTTCGTGGATGGACGTGCTCCACCTGATCGCACAAGCGCGCGGTTTCTTCAATGCGCGTACCGGTGCGTGCCCTGAGGTGCAACTTGAACTGGCCGGCATCCACCGCGGGGAAGAAATCCTGTCCTAACCACGGGGCCAGCAAGGCCAGCGAGGCCACGCAGACAGCGAGAAACGCAATCAGGAATATCTTACGGTTCTCCAGACAGCTTTCGAGCCAGCCGTGATAGCCTTCGCGAAATCTCTCGAACCCTTCCTCAAATTTCAGTTGCCAGCGCACCAGCGGGTTCCCGCTGGAACCTAAGTGTCCGGCTTCGTGCTCATGTCCGCGAAGCAGGTACTTGGCCATCGTCGGCACCAGGGTTCGCGAAAGCAGATAGGAGGCCAGCATGGCGAACACCACGGCTTCCGCGAGCGGCACGAACAGGTAGCGAGCTACGCCCGAGAGGAAGAACATGGGCACGAACACAATGCAGATCGCCAGCGTGGACACGAACGCCGGAACCGCGATCTGCGCGGCGCCATCGAGAATGGCCTGTTCGATTTCCTTGCCCTGTGCGATGTTGCGGTTGATGTTCTCGATTTCGACGGTGGCATCGTCCACCAGGATGCCGACCGCGAGAGCCAGGCCTCCCAGCGTCATGATGTTGATGGTCTCGCCCAGCGCGCTCAGGGTGATCAGCGAAACCAGAATCGCCAGCGGGATCGAGACCCCGATGATCAGCGTGCTTCTCCAGCTTCCCAGGAAGATGAGAATCATCAGTCCGGTCAGGCAGGCAGCGATGGTCGCTTCCTTCAGCACTCCGTTGATCGATGCCCGTACGAAAATCGACTGATCGGCGAGCGGCTTGATGTTCAGATCGGGCGGAACCGTCGACCGGATCTGCGGCAGCATTTGCTTGATGCCGGCGATAACGTCCAGCGTCGATGCATTGCCCGCTTTCTGAATGGTCAGCAGGGAAGCGCGCTGTCCGTCGACTCGAACAATATTGGTCTGCGGAGGAAAGCCATCGCGCACCCAGGCCACATCGTGAATATAGATGGTGTTGGTCCCAATCGTCTTGATCGGCAGGTCGTTCAGTTCTGCAACCGTTTTCGGGCTGCCGTTCATGTCCACCTGATACTCGAACGGTCCGATCTTCGAGGTGCCCGCGGGTAGGATGAGGTTCTGGGCGCTGATGGCATTCACCACGTCCGACGGGGACAGGCCGCGGGCTTGCAGTGCGGTGGTATTGAGGTCCACCTGGACCTGCCGCTGTTTGCCGCCGTAGGGGTAGGGTACCGACGCGCCCGGTACGGTCACGATTCGGGTGCGGATAAAATTCAGTCCGTAGTCATTCAGTTCCTGTTCCGACAACGTCTTGCCCGACAACGCCAGTTGCAGAATCGGCACGCTCGAAGCGCTGTAGCTGATGATCAGAGGAGGTGTGGTTCCAGGAGGCAAATTGCGCAACACGGTCTGCGAAATCGCGGTGGTCTGCGCAATGGCCTTTTCCAGCTTGGCGTCACGCTGGAAGAACACTTTGACCACAGCCACTCCGTTTAACGATTGCGATTCAATGTGCGCGATGTCGTCGACCGTCGTGGTGAGGGAGCGCTCCGTCTGCGAGACGATGCGGTCCGACATCTCCTGTGGGTTCAGTCCACCGTAGTTCCAGAGAATGCTCAGCACCGGAATATCGATATTCGGAAACACGTCGGTCGGCGTACGAAAGATGACGATCGGACCCAGGATAAGAATCAGCAGCGCAGCCACCACAAAGGTGTAAGGCCGCCTTAACGCAAGTCGAACAATCCACATAATGAAACCTTTTTCCCCAACCTGGCGGGTCCGCAAAGCGCGCCCGCAACCGCTGAAATCTCTCGAACTCTACCCCAGGCACATGAGCAAAGAACTACCTGGTAATGATTGAAAGCAAGGCCCGTTCCAATCGCCGGCCTCTGAGTGGATATGACCTATGTTGCTACAGATAGATGAGTTAAGACGGTGAGGGGATTCAATCCATGGAGCCGCGCTGGCATTCTTTCCATCCCAAGTGTCTACCAGTCGACAGCCGTCGACACTTCAACGTGCCCGATCGGGATTCCCTTTCAGTTCACACTTGTCTGACCAACTGCCGATCCCGCAGATAGCAAGATCGAGGCCTGAATTGCTTACGCCGGTTGGCGTGGAATTCCGAGGCGGCGCATTTTGTAGATCAGCGTGGTTCGCGGAATTCCCAGGCGTTTGGCAGCGCCATCTTGTCCGCCAATGATCCATCCGGTGGCGCGCAAAGCCTCAGAAATGTGCTCGCGCTCGGCGTCCTCCAGGGTGGCGGGTTGCAAGACCTGTTTGCTCGCCGCTGGTTGTCTCAGTCCCGACAGCGGAGGCTCAAGTACCTTGCCATCGGAAAGGATCACGGCGCGCTCGATGAAATTCTGCAATTCGCGAATGTTTCCCGGCCAGGGATAGCGCAGCAAGGCTTCAATTACTGCGGGCGGGACCTCCTGGATCCGCTTGTTCATCGCCTGCGCGTACTTAGAGACGAAATAGTTCACCAGCACCGGTATATCTTCGCGGCGCTCGCGCAGCGGCGGGATCATAATCGGAAAGACATTCAGGCGGTAATAGAGGTCGGCTCGGAACTCCCGTTCCTCGACCATCTTGGCCAGATCGCGATTGGTGGCGGCCACCAATCGCACGTCCACGTGGATGGAACGGGTGCTCCCGAGCCTCTCGAATTCCTGCTCCTGCAGGACTCGCAATAATTTGGGCTGCAGTTCGGGAGGGATATCTCCGATCTCGTCGAGAAAGAGGGTTCCTTTGTGCGCCAGTTCGAAGCGACCGATCTTGCGCGCGATGGCTCCGGTGAACGCGCCCTTCTCGTGGCCGAACAGTTCACTCTCCAGCAATCCCAGAGGAATGGCCGCGCAATTCAACTTGACGAAAATGTTGTCCTGCCGCGAGCTGAGGTTGTGGATCGCCCGCGCCACCAGTTCCTTGCCCGTCCCGGTTTCGCCTTGCACCAGGACGGTGCTGCCGGTGGGAGCTACGGTTTCTACTTGCCGCAACACGCGTTGCAGGGCCGGACTTCTTCCCAGAATCTCTTCGAAACCGTGCTCGCTGCGGATTTCCCGGGCGAGGTAAGTGCGTTCTTCCACCAGTTTGTCTTTCGACTCGCGGAGTTCCCTATATTCCAGCGCATTTTCCAGTGCGATCGCCACCTGGCTGGAAACCTGGCTGAGAAATTCCACATCTTCCTGGCTGAACGCGTTCTCGCGCCGGTCAAGCAGATGCAGCACCCCCAGCGTCCTGCCTTGGCGAATGATGGGGATGAAACATCCCGACTGGAATCCCTCCCCGGTGTTGACGCGCATTGCAGTTTCATCCAGGGAGGTCGGCTGAGTACTGAACACCAGCGGCTTTCCGCTCTTGAATGCGGCTCCCGGGCTCGATCCCTCGATGGAGAGCACCATTTCTTCGCGCAGGAATCCGCGGCCACGGGGAAAGTCGAGTCCGTACAGGCGGAGCACCTGCTTTTGTGGATCGGGCAACGAGAGGCAGGCGGCATCGCACTGCATGGCGTTCCTCACGCTGGCGGGGATGGCGCGAAACAACTCCGAAAGGGCGAGATTGGAAACCACGGCGTTGTTGACCGCCAGCAACAATTTCAAGCGGTCGCGTTCGCGGACGACCTGCTGCTGAAAGGCCTGCGCGTCTTCGTAGTTCAAGGCATTTTCGACGGCGATGGATACCTGCGCAGCCACCCGGGTGGGAATCTCAAGGTCGTCGGCGCGGTACGTGTTTGCCTCCGCCGCCCCAATGGTCAGGGTTCCCAACTGGCGGCGTGGCGTGGTGAGCGGCAGGCAGATCACCGAACGCACGCCATATCCTCTGAAAGACTGCATGGCCCGCGCGAATCGGGTTTCGGATAGGGTGTCCGGGACTACCAGGGTTTGCTGGTTCTTCCAGACGCCGCCCGAGAGGGAATCTTCCATGGGAAACTCCATCCCCGGTTTGAGCGCCCCGCTTTCGGTGGCTTCCAGAGTGCGCAAGCGCATCACGTTTTGCTCGGGATCGGGCAGGACCAGCGCCAGGTAGGTGAAGTTCAAAATCGAGTGCAGCCGGCGGGTCAGATCCTGGAACAGATCGGGCAAGCTGCGGTGCGAGGCGATGGACTCAGTGACCTCGAGCAGTGCGAGGTACTGATGATGCGTGGGCTGCTGAACTCCTTTTTCCACCAAGTCAGGCATTCACGATCCAGCAAAGAGAATTCGACCTTCGGCGATTTTAGAACAAGTGAGGTGTCGATCGGATGTCGAAAGATCGACAGTGCCATTGGGTCAAGTTCTCCGAAAGTACAATAGAAATCTTGTAAGTTGCTTATAAACAATGGGATGTGAAGGATATCCGGCAGGTGCGGCTGGTTGGAAGGGCACGTGCTTTTGTCTGTTCCGGCATTGTGAAGGGTGCTTTTCGGCAAAGCTGGCATTGCTCATCGGTGCAGGAAGGGAACTATGGAGACGCGGCCCTTAGGAAGCAGTGAGCTCAAGATCACTCCAATCGGTATTGGTGCCTGGGCAATGGGAGGTGGGGGCTGGGAGTGGAGTTGGGGTCCGCAGAACGACAGCGACTCGGTCGCCGCCATTCAAGCCGCGCTGGATTTCGGGGTCAATTGGATCGACACTGCGGCCGTCTATGGCTTGGGTCATTCCGAAGAAGTGGTGGCCCGCGCCCTTCACCTGCGTAGTCCTCGCCCTTTTGTGTTCACCAAGTGCGAGCGCGTGTGGGATCAACAGGGAAAGATCGGTGGATCGCTGAAAGCCGAATCGATCCGGCGCGAGTGCGAGGCCAGTCTGCGCCGGTTGAAGGTGGATGTCATCGATTTGTATCAGATCCATTGGCCTCAACCAGATGAGGAAATTGAAGAAGGCTGGACCGAAATGGCGCGCCTGAAGGAACAAGGCAAGGTGCGCTACATCGGGGTCTCAAACTTCAGCGCCGGGCAGATGCGGCGCGCGCAGGCAATCGCACCGATTACTTCGCTGCAGCCGCCTTATTCCATCCTGGCGCGCGAAATCGAAAAGGCGGAACTGGCGTTTGCCCGGGAGAACAACGTCGGCGTCATGGTTTACTCGCCGATGTACTCCGGACTGCTCACCGGGTCGATGACGCGCGCGCGCATCGGGCAGTTTTCAGCGGAGGACTGGCGCCGGCGCAATCCCAATTTCCAGGAACCGCTGCTCTCGCGGAACTTGCGGCTGGTGGAACTGCTGCGGGAGATGGGCAGACGTTACGGACGTACGGCGGGAGAGGTCGCGATCGCATGGACACTGGCGAATCCGGCAGTCACGGCCGCCATCGTTGGGGTGCGTAGCGCCGAGCAGGTTTTTGGGGTCATCGGAGCCGGGGAATTTCGACTGGCGCAGACCGAGGTCGCCGAGATCGAAGAGGCGCTTCGTCAGGAAGTTCCGGTCTAATTCAAGTTATGTAAATCATTGTAAAGATTGTCGAATCTTGTTGCGCGCGTGGCGACAATCCCGCAAGCTTTAGGTGCTGGAGTTAAGGCACAGTTGGGATGAGCTTTCATCCAAAAAGGGAGCGACTCGCGAAATTGTAGAAGCGTCCTGCCTTCCCGCGAAGCCTCCTAAAGGCGCGGGTGATCGTTCCATCGCAACCGAGCCGCGGTCCGGTACGTCAAACACTGAGTGGATATGAACAAGACGCTGTCATTGATGGTTCTGCTTGTGGTGTGCGCCTGGTGGGCCGGGTGCGGAAGCGCGGATTCCAAGTCAACCGTGCGCGCGGGATCGCCTCCGGCTATGCCGGTTTCTGTCGCAACCGCGGAACAGCTCGACATGCCGATTTATCTGAGCGGGTTAGGGTCGGTAACCGCCTTCAATACCGTCAACATCAAGAGCCGGGTGGACGGCGAGTTGGTGCAAATCGCTTTCAAAGAAGGCGAAATGGTGAAGAAAGGCGACCTGCTGGCTGTGATTGATCCTCGGCCCTACCAGGTTCAACTAAGCCAGGCAGAAGCGCAACTGTTCAAAGACCAGGCCAGCCTGCGGGACGCGCAACTGAATTACCAGCGCTTCAAGGGATTGCTGCAAGACTCGGGCGCCATGTCGCAGCAACAGGTGGATACGCAGAAATCCACGGTCGACCAGTTGGAAGGCACGGTGCGTTCCGATCAAGCGGCTGTGGACAATGCAAAACTGCAGCTGACCTATTGCCACATCACCGCCCCAGTCAATGGACGCATCGGTCTGCGGCTGGTGGATGTGGGCAACATCGTTCATGCCGCCGACACCAACGCCCTGCTGGTGATCACTCAACTGCAGCCGATCGCCGTAATCTTTACCCTGCCGGAAGACAACGTACCGGCAGTCGCGAAGCGGATGCACCAGGGACAACTTCCGGTCGAAGCCTACAGCCGCGATGATCAGACCAAACTGGCGACCGGTGATCTGCTGACCATCGATAATCAAATCGATCAGACAACCGGCACGGCGCGTCTGAAGGCCGTCTTCTCGAATGCGGACAATGCTCTGTGGCCGAACCAGTTCGTGAACGCTCGCCTGCTGCTGGAAACGAAAAAGGACGCGATCATCGTTCCGGCGGCGGCCATTCAACGTGGTCCGGAAGGTTCGTTCGTTTTTGTCGTGAAACCCGATAAGAGCGTGGAAGTGCGCAATGTGAAGGTAGACATCACGCAAAATAACCGCTCAGCGATTGCCAGCGGGATCGCCCCGGGGGATGTGGTGGTCACGGATGGTCAGGACAAACTCCGGGCCGGCAGCAAAGTCGAACCGCGCCGGGCTTCGACCGGTGGAGCCTCCAACCGGCCGGCCCAAACCTCGGGACAATCATGAGTCCGTCGCGGTTATTTATTCTCCGCCCGGTGGCGACCACGCTTCTCATGGTGGCCGTGCTCCTGGTCGGTCTGGTTGCCTATCGCCAGCTTCCGGTGTCCGCTTTACCCCAGGTGGACTATCCCACCATCCAGGTGATGACCTTCTATCCGGGCGCAGATCCGGAGGTCATGACATCTTCCGTGACGTCTCCCCTGGAGCGCCAGTTCGGTCAGGTCCCCGGACTGAGCCAGATGACCTCCACCAGTTCCTTCGGCAGTTCGGTCATCACCCTGCAGTTCAATCTGGACCAGAACATCGACGTGGAGGAGCAGCAGGTTCAAGCCGCCATTAATGCGGCCACAACTTACTTGCCGCAGGACCTGCCGAATCCGCCTATCTATAGCAAGGTGAACCCGGCGGACGCGCCCATTCTTACCCTGGCCCTGACCTCTGGCACGCTGCCGCTCTCCAAGGTGGAAGACCTTGCCGATACTGCCTTGGCGCAAAAGATTTCGCAGTTGCCGGGAGTGGGACTGGTTTCAATCAGCGGTGGGCAGAAGCCGGCGGTGCGCATCCAGGCGAACCCAACCCAGCTGGCGTCTTATGGATTGAGTCTGGAAGATGTCCGCACCGCTCTGGCGGCAGCCAACGTGAACCAGGCCAAGGGCACGCTCGATGGTCCTCGACAGTCCTACACCATCGGCGCCAATGATCAGCTCAATGCCGCCGAGCAGTACGAGCCTATCGTCATCGCCTATCGCAACGGCTCGCCGGTGCGTCTGTCGGATGTTGCCAACGTCGTGGACGGCATCGAGAACAGCAAGCAGGCTGCGTGGATGAACTTGACCCCGGCCGTCATTGTGAACATTCAGCGCCAGCCCGGAGCGAACATCATCGGCGTGGTCGACCGCGTGAAATTACTGCTGCCGCAGTTGCAGGCGTCTCTGCCTTCCGCGGTTCACGTCCAGATTCTGACGGATCGCACGGAAACCATCCGCGCATCGGTGAAGGACGTTCAATTCGAACTCATGCTCACCGTCGCCCTGGTGGTGATGGTGATCTTTCTGTTTCTGCGGAATTTTTACGCCACCATCATTCCTGGTGTCGCGGTCCCGCTTTCGCTGGTGGGTACGTTCGCGGTGATGTACCTGCTGGGTTACAGCCTGAACAACCTTTCGCTCATGGCTCTCACCATCTCCACCGGGTTCGTCGTGGACGACGCCATCGTCATGATCGAAAACATTGACCGCTTCCTTGAGGAGGGAGACTCCCCCTTGGAAGCGGCGCTGAAGGGCTCGGGACAAATTGGTTTCACCATTGTCTCGCTGACTGTTTCTCTGATCGCCGTCCTGATTCCGCTTTTGTTCATGGGCGATATTGTGGGCCGGCTGTTCCGCGAGTTTGCGGTAACCCTGGCAGTCACCATTCTTGTGTCGGCGGTGGTCTCGCTCACGCTGACCCCCATGATGTGCGCCAAGCTGCTGAAGCCGAAGCACACTGCGAAAGAAAGCTGGTTCTACCGCAAATCCGAAGACTTCTACAACGGCGTCATCGCCTGGTACGGACGAATGCTCAAGGTGGTCCTTCGCTACCAGACCACCACCCTGCTGGTCACCCTGGGAACGCTGGTTCTGACGCTGTTCTTGTACGTGGTGGTGCCCAAGGGTTTTTTCCCGGTACAAGACACCGGAGTGATTCTCGGCATTTCGGAAGCTCCCGAGAACATTTCGTTCCCGGCCCTGGCGCAACGGCAGCAGGCTCTGAGCGCTGTCATTCTCCAGGATCCGGATGTCGCCAGCTTGTCGTCGTTTATTGGCGTGGACGGCACCAACCTCACGCCCAACAGCGGACGCATCCAGATCAACTTGAAGCCCCACGATCAGCGGAGCCAGTCCGCTTCCGACATCATTCGCCGCTTGCAACCACGGTTGGCCCAGGTAGAGGGCATCACCCTTTACATGCAGCCGGTGCAGGATTTGACGGTGGAAGACCGCGTCAGCCGGACTCAATTTCAGTACACGATGGAGGACACCGACGCCCGGGAATTGGCAGGCTGGTCGGGCAAACTGGTCGACAAGCTCAAGACTCTGCCGCAGCTGCGGGATGTGGCGAGCGATCAGCAGAATAACGGATTGCGGGCGGATCTGGTCATTGACCGCGATACCGCTTCGCGTCTCGGCATTCTGCCGGCCGCCATCGACAACACCCTGTACGACGCTTTTGGGCAACGGCAGGTTTCCACCATCTTCACCCAGTTGAACCAGTACCACGTAGTGCTTGAGGTGGATCCCCACTTCCAGCAAAACCCCGACTCGCTCAAGAGCCTGTACGTGAAGTCTGGCACGGGAATGCAAGTGCCGCTGTCGGCGTTCGCCCACTTCGAGACCAGGAACGCAAGTCTGGCGATCAATCACCAGGGACAGTTTCCGGTGGTGACGCTGTCGTTCAACCTGGCGCCCAGCGTCTCTCTGGGTGACGCGACCAAAGCGATCGAGGCGGCGGAGCAGGAAATCGGGATGCCCGCAAGCATCCACACCGCTTTTCAGGGAACGGCGGCGGCCTTCCGGAATTCGCTTTCCAGCGAACCCTGGCTCATTCTGGCCGCGATCGTTACCGTCTACATCGTGCTGGGAGTTTTGTACGAGAGCTATATCCATCCCATCACGATTTTGTCGACCCTGCCTTCCGCGGGCGTGGGCGCCATTCTGGCTCTCTTCATTACCGGCAACGATCTGGGTGTGGTGGGTTTAATCGGCATCATTCTCCTCATCGGCATCGTGAAGAAAAACGCCATCATGATGATCGACTTCGCGCTCGAAGCCGAACGGGTGGAGAAGAAGCCTCCGGAAGAAGCCATCTTTCAGGCGTGCCTGCTGCGTTTCCGCCCCATCATGATGACCACGATGGCGGCCTTGCTCGGCGGCTTGCCCCTGGCGCTGGGCCGAGGCACGGGCTCAGAGTTGCGCCATCCTCTGGGCATCACCATCGTTGGCGGACTGCTGCTGAGCCAGTTGCTGACTCTGTTCACGACGCCGGTGGTCTATTTGTGGTTTGACCGGCTGGCCAAGCGGTTTGCCCGCTTTTCCATCGGCAATGCGATTGAGGAGCCCATGACGGGAGACTGAGCGATGAATATTTCTGCTCCCTTCATCAAACGGCCGATCGGAACCTCGCTGCTCACCATTGCATTGCTGATGTCGGGAGGGCTGGCCTTCAATTTCCTTCCGGTGGCGCCTTTGCCGCAGGTGGAATTTCCCGTGATCCAGGTTTCAGCCGGGCTTCCCGGCGCGAGCCCGGAAACCATGGCCTCGGCGGTGGCGACTCCCCTGGAGCGGCAGTTCGGACGCATCGCGGGCGTGAACCAGATGACCTCTACCAGTCAACTGGGTTCCACCAGCATCGTGTTGCAGTTCGATCTCAGCCGCAACATCGATGCCGCCGGACGCGACGTGCAGGCCGCCATCAATGCCGCCCGCAGCCAACTTCCGTCGTATTTGCCGGGAAATCCCACCTACCGCAAGGTGAATCCCGCAGACGCGCCCATTGCGATCCTGGCGCTTACCTCCGACACCGTGACCCGGCCCAAGATGTACGACGCCGCCGATTCCATCCTGGGCCAGAAGCTCTCGCAGATCGACGGCGTTGGCCAGGTCTTTGTCGGTGGCGGGGCTCGTCCCGCGGTGCGCGCGGAAGTGAACCCCATGCTGCTGAACAAGCTCGGTATCGGTCTCGATACTGTCCGCACCGCGCTGGGTTCGGCGAACGCCAACCGTCCTAAGGGGCAATTGTCCGATGCGCTGGACGCCTGGACTATCACCGCCAACGACCAGCTCATGGAGGCGGATAAGTATCAGGACATTGTTGTTGCCTACAACAACCAGAACGGCGCCGCCGTTCGCCTGGGCGACGTGGCGGATGTGCAGGATTCAGTCGAGGATATTCATAACGTCGGCTTGGCCAATGGCAAGCCGGCGGTCCTGATTATCGTCTTCCGCCAGCCGGGCGCCAACATCATCGATACCGTGGACCGCATCCGGGCAGAGATGCCACGCCTGCAGGCATCGATTTCCCCCCAGATTCAGATGAGTATCGTTCTCGACCGCACCGTCACCGTCCGCGCCTCGGTGCACGATATCGAAGTCACCCTGATTCTTTCCATCATCCTGGTGATCTTTGTAGTGTTCCTGTTCCTGCGCACCGTCCGCGCAACCGTCATTCCCAGCGTCGCGGTTCCGTTGTCGCTGATCGGTACCTTTGGTGTGATGTATTTGCTGGGATACAGCCTTGACAACCTGTCGTTAATGGCGCTGGCGATTTCCACCGGCTTCGTGGTGGATGACGCCATCGTGGTTCTGGAGAACATTACTCGCTACCTTGAGAAAGGCATGCCTCCCGTGCAGGCAGCCTACCGCGGGGCGCAAGAGATCGGCTTTACCGTGCTGTCGATGAGCACGTCGCTGGTCGCCGTCTTCATTCCGATTCTGTTGATGGGCGGCATCGTCGGCCGCCTGTTCCGCGAGTTTGCGGTGACCTTGAGCGTGGCCATCGCCGTCTCGTTGCTGGTTTCCGTCACCACCACTCCAACCATGTGCGCCAAGTTTCTCAAACCCATGACGGAGGAAAAACACGGACTGTGGTACCGCCTGAATGAGCGTGCCTTCCAGGCCATCCTGCGTTGGTATCACGGTGGACTGCGGTGGGTGCTGCGCCACCAGTTCGCCACCCTGTGCATTACCGTACTGACCGCTGGTCTGAGCGTTTATCTCTACGTGATCGTGCCCAAGGGATTCTTCCCCCAGCAGGATACCGGTCGATTGATGGGCTCGGTGCAGGCGGCGCAGGATATTTCCTTTGGCGCCATGCGCGCCAAGATGGTTCAGTTCGTCGACATCGTGATGAAGGATCCGGCGGTGGAAAACGTGATGGGCTTCGCCGGCGGCAATACCGCCATGAACCAGGGACGCATGTTCATCACCTTGAAGCCGCTGAACGTCAGAAAAGTGAGTGCTGATCAGGTGATCAACCGGTTGCGCGGGAAACTGGCAATCGTACCCGGCGCTACGCTTTACATGCAGTCTGCCCAGGATCTCACCATCGGCGGCCGCATGAGCCAGGCCCAGTACCAGTACACGCTGCAGGGAGAGGATCTGAACGAACTGAACGATTGGGCGCCCCGCCTGCTGGCGAAACTGCGCAGCTTGCCGGAACTGCGGGATGTCAACGCGGACCAGCAAAACCACGGGTTACAGGCCAATGTGGTCATTGATCGTGACACCGCGTCGCGCCTGGGTATTGCTGCCGCCGATATCGATAGCGCACTCTATGACGCCTTCGGCCAGCGCCAGGTCTCGACCATGTACCGCCCGCTGAACCAGTACCACGTGGTCATGGAAGTGGCGCCGCAGTTCCAGCAGAGTCCCGACGCGCTGCAAGTGATCTATGTGCGGTCCTCCTCCGGGCAAGTGGTTCCGCTTTCCGCGTTCACCCACTTTGGCTCATCCAACACGGCGCTGGCGGTCGCCCATCAGGGGCAATATCCGTCGGTGACGCTTTCCTTCAACCTGGCGCCCGGAGTTTCTCTGGGACAGGCCACCGAGGTGATTGACAACGCGGAGCGCTCCATTGGATTCCCCGGGACCATTCACGCAAGTTTCCAGGGCACGGCCGCGGCTTTCCAGGATTCGCTTTCCAGCCAGCCGCTGCTGATTCTGGCTGCGCTGGTCACGGTGTACATCGTGCTGGGCGTGCTTTACGAAAGCTACATTCATCCCATCACCATTCTTTCTACGCTGCCCTCTGCAGGGGTTGGCGCTCTTCTGGCGCTGAAGATCACGGGGGGAGAATTAAACGTGATCGGCATGATCGGTATCCTGCTGCTGATCGGCCTGGTGAAGAAGAACGCCATCATGATGATCGATTTTGCCTTGGACGCGGAGCGCAAGGAAGGGAAGTCTCCACTCGAAGCGATCCACGAAGCCTGCCTGCAACGTTTTCGCCCGATCATGATGACCACCATGGCAGCGATGCTCGGCGGTTTGCCGCTGGCTCTCGGTACCGGCACAGGATCAGAACTACGTCGCCCGCTGGGCATCACCATTGTGGGCGGGCTGATCGTAAGCCAGATGCTGACCCTGTTCACGACGCCGGTGGTCTATTTGTACATGGATCGCGTCCGCCTATGGGCGAACCGCCGCCGGGGAGTCGTTGCTCCCACGATCTCGCCGAATCCGACGGCAGCCGATTGAACCTATCGCTCCGACTCTTGCCTGACGTACACTAGGCGAAATCCACGGCGCGGAAATCACTTTGTCGCTGATCCTGAATCCAAGGGAACATTCCGGAGGTCGGCCTGCCCTCACCACGCTTCTTGCTGTCGCTGTGTGGTTTGGGATTGTGACCGGCTTGGTGGAAGGCGCTGGCTTGTTGCTTTTCCAGCGGCTCAATTGGGCGCGTTGGGGACCGATGCTCCACGTGTCTGAACCCATACTTTGGGTTTCTCCGCTGGTCGATCTGACTTTCTTCCTGTTGCTTGCATTGATTTCCACGCTGATCGGGCGGCTTGTCCCCCGGGTACCAGTGCTCAAGGTTCTCGTATTCGTGTTGTTGGCATTATCCGTCTACGACTGGCTCACTCTGACCGGCCGCTTGTACCACTGGAGTTCGTTGCTGTTTGCGGTGGGAGTTGCGTTTGCCTTCACCCGCTGGTGTGCCCCACGCCAGCCGCAGGCGATTTCTTTCTGGAGAAAGACCGTGCCATGGGTAACGGCCGCCGGGGTCGTCGCCTTCGGGTTGGTCGAAGGCGGAAGTCATTTTGCGGAAAGCCGCGAACTCGCCAAGCTTCCCACGGCTTCTCCTGATGCACCCAACGTCCTGATGATCGTGATTGACACCTTGCGTGCCGATCATGTCACTTCCTACGGTTATGCGCGTCCGACCAGCCCTACCATCGACCGAATGGCCAAGGAAGGGGTTCTGTTCGAGAACGCCATCGCTACTTGCTCTTGGAGTTTCCCGTCGCACGTCTCCCTGGTGACCGGAAGATATGAGTTCGAACATGGCATGGGAGCGATTCCACGTATGCCCGTCTTCGGGCCGGCGGTCCCCAGTTTTCATGGCTATCCCACACTCGGAGAAGCGTTGGAGCAGCGCGGTTACCGCACCGCCGGCTTTTCCGCCAACCGAACCTACTTCTCGCGTGACTTGGGATTTTGGCAAGGGATGGCGCACTTCGAGGACTACTTCCATTCGCCCGCCGATGCTTTCATCCGCACGCTGTACGGGCGGGAATTTTCCCGCATCTATTTGTCGCGCACCGACAGGAGCAAACCGAAACGCCTGCTCCGCTGGTTGGGTGTCGATTCGATTCTCGATTCCGACGAAGAAGGATCGGGCAGTTTTGGTGGGGCACAGGGGGTGCGAAAGAGGGCAACGGTCGTGAACCGCGAACTACTCGACTGGGTCGATCGTGGCCCGTCCCAGCGGCCCTTCTTCGCGTTTCTCAATTATTTTGACGTGCACGCCCCTTATGGAGGGCCACGTTCATTTGTGAAACCACCTTGGCCCCAGACAGACTCCGCTGATCTCTATGACGACAGCATCCGTTATGTCGACGATTCTATCGGTCAGTTGATGGCGGAACTTACGAAACGAGGTCTTAGTCAGAAGACCTTGGTGATCATCACCTCTGATCACGGCGAGTCGCTGGGACAGCACGGCCTGGAAAGTCACGGAGCGGCGCTTTATCAGGAACTCATCCGGGTGCCGTTGGTCTTCTGGTATCCGGGGCATATTCCGGCAGGGATGAGGGTCGAAGAGAATGTCTCAAACGCCGCGATTCCGGCAACCGTGACCGATTTGCTTGGCGGTAGCGCGCGGGAGTTTCCGGGACCTCCTCTCGCCGAGTTCTGGCACGACAGTCGCGCTCCCTCCACCCTTTCGATGGCGCTTTCGGAGTTGGCGGAAAATCACTTCCTGTCCAGGCGCGAGCAAGAAGCGGCTCGCAGGGTACCCACCGCCATTTCCGGCCCCATGCAATCCCTGGTCTTCGGATCGTGGCATCTGGTCGTGCACAAGAGTTTGGGACTGCAGCTCTATGACTGGGTCCACGATCCCGGCGAGTCCAACAATCTGGTCAATACTCCGGCGGGCGGAGAAACCGCGCGGCAGCTTGACCAGAAGATGCAAGAGCTGATGGCGAGGCCCCGGGAAGTTGACTCTGCCGTGTCTGGCCCGTAGATCCGCGGGCCGCGCACCCCTGGGTTACGGGCCGGGATACCGGCTTGGAAATTTTAGTGTCCGCGCAGCCTCCCACTCCCGTAAAATCTATACACTGGCTTTGCAGCCCATGCTTTAGAGGGGAAACACCCAGAACCCATGCGCCCTGAAAATCTCTTTTTGCTTTATGCCGGACCCGATCAAGTGATGACGGTGACCTCCGGTCTTGCCAGCTTGCTGGGACTTCTGCTGATCTTCTGGAACAAGGTGGTGGCCACGTTCTTCAAGCTGATCGGCAAATCCCGCCCGTCGCCCCAACCGGAGACTGCCGGCAACTCCACGTCTTCTTCCACCAAGACTGAGTAGCTCCAGGTTTCGCTACTTGCCAAAAAAAGTCATTGTCATCGGTCTGGATGGGCTTGAGCCCAGCATCGTCGAAGCCATGCTGGAACGCGGCGAGTTGCCGAACCTCGCCAGGATTCGCCAGGCGGGTTCCTATACCAGGCTGAAGACTACCTATCCCGCGCAGACACCCGTGGCGTGGTCATCATTCGTGACGGGAACCAACCCCGGCGGGCACGGCATTTTCGATTTCGTTTCCCGCGATCCCAGGACCTACCAGCCCGACGCGGCCCTGAGCCGTTTCGAACGGCCGAAGAATATGCTGGCGCAACCGCGGGTCGTCAACCAGCGCAAGGGGGTGCCACTCTGGCAACCGCTTACGCAAGCCGGCATTCCGAGCGTCGTGCTGCGCTGCCCGTGCACCTTTCCTCCAGAGACCCTCAACGGCAAAATGCTGGCAGGAGTTGGAGTCCCTGATTTGCGCGGCAGCCAAAGCAAAGGAACGTTCTATACCCAGGATCGAACCGTAACCGCGCAGGAGAGCGAGCAAGTCGTGTTGCTGGATTCCGGTGCTGATCTGAAGACTCGCGTGATCGGCCCGCGCAATACTCGGCAATCGCCACCCGCCGATACCTGCTGTGAGATTCGGGTGCAGGTCGACAAGCCGGGGCGAAAGTTGCTGATTCGAACCGGCGGCACGCCGTCGAAGATTGAAGTGGCGGAGAAAAGCTGGAGCGAATGGGTTCGTTTCAAATTCAAATTCTCGATGTTGCAGTCGGTGACCGGGATCGCTCGCTTCTATGTGTGCCGGCTTGAACCGCACCTCGAGTTTTACGTGTCGGCGGTGAACTTCGATCCCGCCGCTCCGCTCTATCCCGTTTCCTCCCCGGGAGAATATGCCAAAGAATTGTCGGAGAACTTAGGTTTGTTTTCCACGCTCGGCATGGCCGAGGAACACAACGGGCTGAATAACGGACGCCTCGATGAGGCGGCCTACTTACAGCACTGCGAACTCGTGCTGCAAGAGCGCGAGAGGATGATGCGCTTCGAACTCGACCGTTTCCAGGAAGGATTTTTCTTCACTTTGTTTGATACGCCCGACCGGGTGCAGCACATGATGTGGCGCTTTCGCGATCCGCAACACCCGGGCTACCAGCCGGATATAGCGCGTGACATGGCGACACGCATCGAGGAGCACTATCAGCGGTGCGACAAGCTGCTAACCCCGGTGCTCGACAGGGTGGATGAGAGCACTCTGTTGTTCGTCCTGTCGGATCACGGTTTTGGAACCTTCCGCCGCGCCTTCGATACCAATACGTGGCTTTGGCAGAACCGCTTGCTGGCGCTGAAGGACAGCCGCAAACCTGGAGAAGATTCAGGACGATGGTTTCGCGACGGTCGACTGGTCGAAGACCTACGCCTATGCGGTCGGTCTTGGCGGAATTTATTTGAATTTCAAAGGCCGCGAAGGTCAGGGAATCCTGGAAGAAAATGGCGAAGCCGAGCGCGTCCGCGCTGCCATTCAGTCGGGACTTCCGGACTCTACCGACCCCCTTACACAGAGCCCCGCGGTGCGCAGCGTCTCGCGCCGGGAGCAACTCTATTCAGGGCCCTTTGCTACGCAGGCGCCCGATCTGCTGGTGAACTTTTATCCCGGATTCCGGGTCTCGTGGCAGTCCGCAGTTGGCGGTTTCGCAAATGAGTTGGTCGCCGACAATACCCGTCGCTGGAGCGGAGATCACATCGTCGATCCGGAATCGGTACCCGGAATTCTTTTTATGAACCGTCCGCCATTTCAGACACCAGCCAACATTGCCGACCTCGCCCCGGTTATCCTGAATTACCTGGGGGTGGAGAATCCTGCATCCATGAATCGCCCAGCGGAGAAGGCCGATGAAGAAGGCGAGAGGCTGATTCAAGACCGCCTCTCGGGTCTCGGCTACATCTGATGATTGCTATCCGGCCGTGACGGTCAGCCCGAAGCCAGGCTGCGCGCCGGTTGTGTCACTGACCGCTAGTTCTTCTTTTTCTTTCCGAACAGTCCGGTGATCGCGTCCACCGTGGGGTTCCCTGTATTCGCGCCCGGGATCCGCGACTTCAGTTGATTTCCCAGCATCCCCTGCACGTCGGGGATGAATGTGGGATTCGAGGTCGTGCCTTGAATTGCAAATGGGATACCCACGCTCTTGCCACTTCCCATGCCCGCCAGCTGGGTCAGCCCGCCGACCGCGCCCCCGCCTGTCAGCTCGGCATTCATCTTGTAATTCAGGGCGCCCGCTGGACTGATGGTGCCCGCCCCTGTCAGCACCCCGAGGCTAGGGATCGTGAGATTGACGGCGTCGGTTCGAATGCCCTCCGGGGCAACTCGCGCGTTGGTACTCAGATTCTGAATGGAGGTGTCGGATCCGGTCTTGGTTCCCGAAAAACTGTTGATCGCCGAGAGCTTGGAGCCCAGATCAAATCCCGCCAACTTGGTATCTGCCAGTTTGAGCGGTCCTGTGATGACCAGCTTATCGGTCGGACCGGTGATCGCGAGATTGGTCGAAAGTGTGCCGCCCTTCAGCGATGAACCGGAAGGAAGGATGACTCCCAGAGCGGGGAGCATGGCTTGCAGGTCGTCGACCGGCATGCCTTGCCCGTTCAACTTCATGTTGAGAGTAGTGGTTTCGCCCTGGGTCTGATAGTTCCCGGTCAACTGCGCCAGCGCCTTGCCGACGGTGATGTCACCCTGCGTGACTTCACCCGATTGTTTCTGGAGTTGATGGACCACCGTGTAGGTAACCTGTACCGGCTTACCCGCGGGTTGTCCCTTGGGCGACAGCTTCAGCTTGTCGGCGGAAAGCACGCCGTGAGCTTTAGCCTGCTTCCCGTCGGAAGTCAGCGTCCCGTTAAAGTCCGCAAGGCCGCCGATGCCCGAAGCTGGATCGGTGAAGCCGGACGCACTCAGGTCCAGTTGTTTCACCAGGATCTTTGCGTCGACCGGCGTTAACGAGGCATCGCTGGGATTGATGGGGCCAGCGTTGCCATCGAGCTTCACACTTCCGCCACCGGGCAAGTTCGCCGTGAGCGTGAATGGGAACTGCGAAGTGAATGAGAATCCCCGCACTTCGATATTTACTTGGTCGTAAATCCGCGGCTTGACCGCAGAGTTTGTCTGGCTGACCGTCACGCGGCCGTCTTTCACATTGAGTCTGGCCACGGAGAGTTCCGGGTTCGATGAGTCCGAAGATTTTGCGGCCGAGTCAGGCTTCATGGCCGGCTCGGGCTTCGCGGCCGCATTGCCTCCCAGGCTGGAGAAGTTCCACTTTCCCGACGCCGCGTGCACCAGGAAGATCTCGGGGTGAGAAAGAGTCAAATCATTTACGTGCAGGGCCTTGGAAAAAATCAGAGCCATCAGGTCCACACCCACATCCAGCGATTTGGCGCGAATGAAAGGACTCTTGCTGAAAGCCGGGTCATCCGCAATCGACAAATCTTCCGCGGAAACGCTGCCCGACAGGATGGAGAGTTTGAGATTGCCGACCTTGACCTCGCGACCCAGAGCGGAACTCAGTTCGGTCTCAAGCTTGGGGCGAAAACTGTTCACATTGATCAGGAAGGGAAGGGCAATGATCGCGACCAAAACGACCGCCAAGATAATTCCAACAATGCGGAGTATGCGTTTCATGGGGATGGTCCTCCTTGCGTCTCAATCGGGTTTCGATATGAGCCCTGAGCCTGCCGGCGACGAGGAACAACGTGGTATGCCAAGTCTATCAAAACTCGGACTATTGCGGCTCCTGCGTCAGTTCCGGGTTGGGTAATGGCGCCTGATACAACTCTTTTTGGCGCTGGCTGCGCAGATCCGAGGTGATCTTGGTCACTTCGTTCATCTCCGCCTTGGCTTCTTCGCTTCGGCCCAGTCGCTGCAGCACTTGGCCACGGATATAGTGAATCGGCGAACTCTTCGGATCCAGTTTCTCGCAGGCATCGATCTCGGTCAGCGCCTGGTGATACTTGCCTTGCCGCAGGTACAGGCGGGCGAGTTCGTAATGCGAACTGGTGAGGGAAGGGTCCAGGTGCAAAGCTTTCCGCAGATTTTTCTCGGCTTCCAGATCGTGTTGTTGTTGTGAAGCAATCAAGCCCAGTTGATCGTAGTTGTAGGCCAGGTCAGGTTCGATCGCTATATCTTTCAGGAACTCAGCTCTCGCGTTTTCGAATTCCTGTTTCTTCATGTACGTCATTCCCAGGTAAAAGTGGACAAAGGGCAATTTCGGATTTGCCTTCGCCGCGGCTCCTAACTCCGTGAGCGCTTCGTCATACTCCTCGCGATTCAGATGCGCTTTTCCAATAAACAGATGGAGTTCGGGAGAGTCTTGTCCGACCACTGCCATGCGCTCCAGGGCGCGTTGATCAAGCTCGGGACGGTTCGCGTGGTTCGCCGCGTTGCCCAGCACGTAGAGATAGTTCAGATTGTTCGACTCCTGCGGCCACAGCGGCTCGAGCGTATTGGTTGCTTCGGCATATCGCTGAGTAAAGAAGTAAGAGAGGCCCAGCAGATAGCGAGCCTGCAGCGAATCCGGCATATCGTGAACCGCCGCCTCGAAGGGAGCAATGGCCGAGCCGTAGTCACTCTGCCGGTAATACACCAATCCGATATTCAGGCGGATGCCTGCCATTTCCGGAGCGATCCGTTCCGCCCGGTGCAGCATTTCGAGCGCTTGCCGCCATTGCTTGCGCCGCATGGCGATGACCCCCAGATTGGCATACGCGGGTGCAGCCTGGGGATCGAGGGTGAGCACTCCACGGAAAGCGCGCTCCGCCTGGTCCAAGTCTCCTTTTTTCAGCGCTGCCTGGCCCTGCTGGAACAGTTGCTGCGGGTTCGAGGCTTCCACCGCGGGCCTCGCCTGCGTCGTACCCCAGAGCGATTGTGGGGCATAAGGGGAAGGCCAGCAACAAGGCCAGAATCCATATGGACGATCGAAGATCGCTTGACACTGGTTTCACTCTGCTGTTAGTGTCCGCCAGCAAATGCCCGAATTTCAAGCCTTCGCATCGGGTCACTGAAAAATGTGGGCGCGGGCCGTACCGTAAACGCTGAAGGAAAAGGGCTCGATGGTTACCATTCGCGATGTAGCCAGGGAGAGTGGCTTCTCCTCCACCACCGTCTCCATCGTGCTGAACAACGCACCGCTGGCTCGCTATATTCCTGCCGCCACCAAGAAACGCATCGAGCGCGCGGCCAAAAAACTCGGCTATCGTCCCAACCTGTTTGCGCGCTCGCTGCGCAGCCGGCGCAGCCACACCGTGGGGGTCATGGTCTTTGACATGACCGACCCCTACTGCACGCTGATCCTGCGCGGCATTGAGAACTCTCTCTATCAAGCCTCGTATCTCCCCATTCTCACCGACGTGCACAACGAACGCAGCCGCTTCGAACGCTATCTTGAGATGCTGCTCGACCGGCGGGTGGAAGCGCTGATTGTACTGGCGAACTGGTTGTTCGTGGACATCGACGTTCTGGCCGATCTGGAGAAGAGCAGCATTCCCACGGCCATGATCGGGCGCGAACCCAAGACCGATTCCATCAGTTCGGTCATGGTCGACAACGAAATCGGAGCCTGTGCCGCGGTCGAACACCTGCATTCCCTGGGGCACCGCAAGATCGCATTCATTCGTGGCCCCAAAACCTTAGGGGACAGCGCACCCCGGTGGAAGGGAGTGCGCAGTTTCGCCAAAGCCAGCGATCTCGAACTCGACGAACGCCTGATTGTCGATCTTCCCGAATCGCGGGATCCGATCTCAAGTTTCGAAGCCGGCTACAAATTGACCGAAGAACTGGTTCGCCGGAAGTGCCCGTTCACTGCGCTGATGGCTTTTGACGACATGACCGCGTTTGGGGCCATGCGTGCCTTAGCCAAGGCGGGCATCCGCGTGCCGGAACAGTGTTCGGTCATCGGCTTCGATGACATTGCTGGTTCGACGCTGTACACTCCGCCCCTGACTACCATTCGTCAACCCATGGAAACCATGGGAGCCATGGCCGTGAGCATCGTGGTGGACGGCATCAACGCGGTACTGGAAAAGCGGCAGATCCCCGCGGTTCATCGCAAGGTGGTGCCCGAACTGGTGGTGCGGGACTCGACCCGCAGCCTGCTCGAAGCAGCGACCTAGCCGCAGCTTTCCAGCGCCCGGGGAGCATTTTTCCCTTGACACGAAATTGGGCCTAACGCACTATTCATACGTTTTAATAAACGCTTTCACCGCTGGTGGGGTGGGGTTGCGCGTTTTTCACGTGACGTTGTGATGGAAGTCACACTGCGGTCAGCGGCTCTCGCAAACAGCGGCCGCTCCGCAGCCCTCGTGCGCGTGGAATTTCTTGCCAGAGCCAGAGTCGAAGGGAGTGCATCATGAAACGCGGTCTCCTGGGGTTGGCTATTTTTGTTTCTGTTCTCTACCTCCCGGCTGTATTCGCACAAGACACCGGGGCCATGACCGGTACTGTCACCGACCACAGCGGCGCGGTGGTTTCCGGGGCTGAGGTCAAAGTCAGCAGCTCTGCGGGAGGCCTGACCCGAACCACAACCACCAATGACAGCGGCGACTATCTGGCCGCGGGTCTGCCCGGCGGAACCTACGACCTGACCATTTCCGCCAAAGGGTTCAAAACCTATAAGGCCGATGGCATCGTTCTCCGGGTGGCGCAAAAGGCCCGCATCGATGCCACCCTGGATGTGGGGCAGGTTGCCACCGAAGTTACCGTAGAGGGCGCACAGCTGAATCAGGTGGAAACCCAATCCTCGGAACTCGCCGGCACCGTGACCGGCAAGCAGATGACGCAGCTCGAGTTGAATGGTCGCAACTACACCCAGTTGGTCGCGCTCACTCCCGGCGCCACCAATCAGTCCGGCTCCGACGAACCCGGGACGGGCGTTTCCACCGTCGCCTACAGCGTCAACGGCGGCCGCACCGAGTACAACAACTGGGAAGTCGATGGCGGCAGCAATCAGGACGACGGCAGCAACACTACCCTGATCACCTATCCCAGTCTCGATGCCATCGCCGAGGTCCGCGTCCTGACGTCAAACTACGGCGCGCAGTACGGAAAGAACGGATCCGGAACGGTAGAGGTTCAGACCAAGTCCGGAACCAGCGCCTTCCATGGCGACGTTTACGAATTCGTGCGCAACGATGCCTTCAATGCGCGCAACTACTTCCAGACTACGGTCCCGCCTTACAAGAAAAACGATTTCGGATACACCCTCGGCGGGCCCGTCTTCATTCCCGGCCACTACAACCAGGACAAGAGCAAAACGTTTTTCTTCTGGTCGCAGGAATGGCGCAAAGATGTTGTGCCGGGCGCGAATTTCTTCACCCCGGTTCCGTCCGCCGCGGAGCGGGGCTGCCCCGGCGCGACAAGCGCGTCCGGTTGCACTCCCGGAGCCTTTGGCGATTTCAGCGAAGTCTGCCCCAGTTCTGATTGCCCAGTCGATCCGACCACCGGGCTACCCTTCGCCGGTAATCTGGTGCCGATCGATGCCAACGCAGTTCCTCTATTGCCGCTGTTTCCGCTTCCGACTCCTGGGTTCGGGAATTTCTACGTCGCTTCTCCAACCCAGGCGACCAACTGGCGCGAAGAGCTTTTCCGTGTGGACCACAACCTCAATTCCAAGTGGCACGCCACATTCCGTTACATTCACGATTCCTGGAATTCCGTGACTCCGAATCCCTTGTGGACGAATGGCGGCAGCTATCCCACCATTCAGGACGCGTTCATTCAACCGTCCACCAGCATGGTCGCCCGTCTTACCACGGTGGCGTCGCCCACTCTGCTCAATGAGTTTGTTGCCAGCTATTCCGTAAACCACATTTCATTTCAGAACCTCGGTGCATGGCAGCGGCCTGCCGGATACAACATCGGTCTCTTTCAGAATGGCTTTGGTGGCGGTAAACTGCCCGGAATCCAACTGAGCGGGGGCATCTTTGACGGAGTCGCCCAGGACGCCGGTTACGTCCCCAACGGACCGCTAAATTCGAACCCGGTTTACACCTATCGCGATAACGTCTCGAAAATCGTCGGGCGGCACAATCTGCAATTCGGAGCGGCGTTCATTGCCTCGCAGAAAAACGAGTTGCCCCAATTCGAACCGTCGGTGAATGGATTTCTTACTTTCGATGTCGGATCTGCAGTGACCACCGGCAATGCTTTCGCCGATCTGCTCGCCGGAGATATCGCCAGCTTTGCCCAGGGAAGCGACCAGCCCAAGTACTACCTGCGGCACAAGATATTGGAACCCTACTTCCAGGATGACTGGCGCGTGACCGACCGCCTCACCCTGAACCTCGGCCTTCGCATCAGCATGTTTGGCACCAGCCGTGACGCCAAGCTGCAAGCTTTCAATTTTGACCCCGCCGCTTTCGTTCCCGGCGCCAGCTTCATCAATCCCGACGGCAGCGTGGGCGGTAACCCCTTCAACGGGATCGTGCAATGCGGAGCGGGTGGAGTGCCCGTCGGCTGCTACCCGGGACATCTGTTCAATCCGGCCCCACGTATTGGCTTTGCCTGGGACCCCCACGGAGACGGCAAAACCGCGATCCGCGGCGGTTACGGGATCTTCTTCGAGTACACCAATGGCAACGAAGCCACAGCCACCGCGCTCGAAGGCTCGCCGCCGCTGGTAACGACACCCACCCAGAGCAACATTGTCGGCTATTCCAATATTGGCGTGGCGGGCGAAAGTTTCCCGCTAACTCTGGTTTCTCTGCCTCCGAAAGCCATATGGCCCTACATTGCTCAGTGGCATCTGGATTACCAGCATGAGTTCCCAAAGAACTTTGTCGCGGTCGTCTCTTATGTGGGAAGCAAGGGAACCCACTTGGGACGGCGTCGTGATTTGAATCAGTTGCACGCGGTTCCTTTAAACCAGAACCCATACTTGCCGGGAGAGGCGATCGACAGCGATCCCAGCTCGCCGACCTTCAATACCGACTGCACCAATCTGGCGGTGAATGGAGTTCCGGTCACAGGCCAGGTGGCGCAGAATTTGTCCGTGGCTTGCGGCGGCAGCCCTGACCCCTTCCGCCCGTTTCCCGGATTCTCCGATATCCGCCGACTGGAGAATGAGTCCTCCTCCATTTACCACGCCATGCAGGCCTCGCTGCGCAAGACCGTAGGATCTCTGCAACTTAGCATGGCCTACACCTGGAGCCACTCCATTGACGACGTCTCCTCCGGCGGCGACACCGGCTTTGTCGACTCCTACAATTTCGCCAGCAATCGCGCCAGTTCGAACTTTGACCAAAGGCAGGTCTTCACCATGAGCTACGTGTATGACCTGCCATTCTTCAAGAACCCGGGCCTGACACGCACATTCCTGGGAGGCTGGCAATGGTCGGGAATCACCACGGCTCAGACCGGCGCGCCATTCTCCATCTACAACGGCGGGGCAGGCAGCATCCCGGGTGACAATGCCGGTGTGGGCAATGGTGTGGGGAGCAGTTCTTATCCGGATCTGATTGCAGACCCGACTATCGGCATCCCCCATGCCACAGGCGGTGTCGGCTTCGGACCGCTGTTCGGCAATCCCTCCGTCTTCGTTGCCCCTCGCGGACTTACCTTCGGAAACGCAGGGAGGAACATCCTTCGCAATCCCAGCCAGACCAACTTCGATATGGCGCTCTTCAAGCATTTCGCCATCAAAGAGCGCGCTTCTGTGGAGTTCCGGGCAGAAGCTTTTAACGTCTTCAATCACACGCAGTGGGGCTACATCGGAGGTGGGGGCGGGTCTGCTGCCAACAACAGCGCCATCGCGTCCTTTACCAACTCCGTCGGCTGTTATGGAGGCGCGAATCTCAACGCCGGAGACTCGAGCTGTTCGGGACTCGGTTTCCTCAGCCCCAACGGCGCCCATAACCCGCGCATCCTGCAACTAGGGTTGAAGCTGCTGTTTTAGGAGATTTTCTCGGGAACAATGGAGGGACGGGCGGCCACGCCCGTCCCATTCTTTTTCAGCCTGACCACTAGCGACTGACAGCGACGGTCTGCCGCGTGCCGCTCACCACCTTCAAGGCCTGCTCCAGATCAGCAATCAAGTCGTCCGCGTTCTCGATGCCCACCGACAGACGGACCAACTGCTCGGTGACTCCCATTTTTCTCCGGTCCTCGGGCGAAATCATGGCATGCGAGGTGAGCACCGGAATTGAGACCAGGGAATCCACTCCGCCCAGGCTGGGCGCCAGCGTGAACAGGTTCAGGGCTTCCGAGAGCCGGCAGGCATCCTGGCCAGTTCCATCCACTTCGAAGCTGAGCACGCCGCCGCCGCCCTGCATCTGCTCAAGCGCCAGGCCGTGCTGTGGATGTCCTTCCAGCAGGGGATAATTGACCTTCCTCACTTTGGAATGTTTCGCCAGGAACTGCGCCACCCGCAGCGCGTTCAGGTTCTGACGCTGTACCCGCACCGCAATCGTTTTAATGCCGCGCAGCAGAAGCCAGGCCGCATGCGGATCCATGTTTCCGCCCATGGTCGTCCGGGTGTGATGGATCTGTTCCATCAGGTCGCCGCGTCCCGCCATGATTCCGCAGATCAGGTCCGAGTGTCCGGCGAAATACTTCGTGCCTGAGTGCATGACCAGATCAATGCCAAATTCCGCCGGACGCTGGTTGATGGGCGTGGCAAAGGTGCTGTCGATCATGGTGGTTAGTTTGTGCCGTTTGCCAATCGCCGCCACCTTGCGCACATCCACGACCCGCAACGTGGGATTGGTTGGCGACTCCAAGTAGAGCAGCTTGCTGTTCGGACGGATGGCGTTCTCGTGCTGGTCGTACTCCACCGTATCCACGAAGGTGGTTTCGATGCCGAACTTCGGCAGCCACTGGGTCAGAAATTTGTTGGTGCCGCCATAAATATCACGCTGCGCCACAATGTGGTCGCCACTGCTGAGCAGGGCCATGATCGACGTGGTAATGGCGTTCATCCCCGAGGAAAACAGCAGCGCTGCATCGGTTCCCTCCAACTCAGCGATCGCCTTCTCGGCTACGGTGTTGGTGGGGTTGCCGTAGCGCGTGTAAAACATGTCCGTCGGCGTGGCGCGTACTTGCTGTTGGTTGTCGGTGACCTCGAAGGTGGAAGTCTGGTAGATGGGTGTCGCCAGCGGCCCGTTCTTCTTGCTCAGGTCGGTGCCTCCGCGGACAGCCTCGGTCTCCTGTCGGTGCTGATGCGGTTTCATGATGCTCCTTTAGACGCAAACGCGCGCTCGCCGTCATCGACCCTTGGTCATATTCCTGCGAATGCAACGGTCACTCAAGACTATCCGGGCCGCGCAAACCCGGCAAGCGCCTCTCCACGGCGGACCGCGTCCCTATATAATCCAAGCACCATGCTTGCCAATCTTCTTCAGAAGAGCCGGATGCAATGCGCCCGCTAGCCTCCCGCATGGCCGTGATGAGTGGCGAAGGAGCGCTCTCGGTGTTCGCCCGCGCCACGGAACTGGAGCGCGCGGGCCGCTCTATCATTCATCTCGAATTGGGCGAGCCCGATTTTCATCCCTCGCCCAGCGTGAATCATGCATTGAAACAGGCCGTGGATGAAGGCAAGGACCGCTACTGCGCCGTTCCCGGTGTGCTCGAACTGCGGCAAGCCATCGCGTCTTACCTGCACGACACCAGAAACCTGAATGTCTCGCCCGAGAATATTGTGGTCTCTCCCGGTTGCAAGACTGCGCTCTTTATTACGCTGATGGTCCTGCTCGATCCCGGCGACGAGGTGCTCTATCCCGATCCCGGCTTCCCCGGATTCGACTCGATCACCCTGGGCCTCGGCGGCGTTCCGGTGCCCTTCGAACTCGCCGAGCGCAATCGCTTCCAGCCCGATCCCGACGAAATCGCCGCCCGCATCACCGCTCGCACCAAGGTGATCATCACCAACTCGCCGAGCAATCCCGTGGGCGCCGTGTACAGCGAGGAAGTCCAGCGCCGCTTGGCCGAATTGGCGGTGCGCCATGATCTCATCGTGCTCTCCGACGAAATCTATGCCCGCATCGTTTATGACGGCCATTACGTCTCGATGATGAGCTATCCGGGCATGGTCGAGCGCACCGTCATCCTCGACGGGTTCTCCAAGAGCTTTGCCATGACGGGATGGCGTCTGGGTTACGCGGTGGCGCCGCCGCATATCACCTCCGCGCTCACCATGATGGTGGCCAACAGCTATACCAGCGTCGCTGAGTTCGAACAGTATGCCGCCATCACCGCGCTGCGCGATCCCGACGGAGCGACGCCCCGCATGGTGCGTGAATTCGCGTCGCGCCGTGAGCAGTTCATCGAGGATCTGAACCGCGTTCCCGGCTTCCGCTGCCTGGCGCCGGAGGGCGCTTTCTACGCCTGGGTGAACATCACCGCGACCGGCATCAGTGCGGAAGAGATTTGCCGCATCCTGCTCGAAGAGGCCGGAGTCGCGGCCATCCCCGGCGCCGCGTTTGGCGCCGCCGGAACCGATTTCGTGCGCTTCTCATTTGCTTCGTCGAATTCCAATCTGAAAGAGGCGGTCCGCAGAATTCAGAGCGTGGCTTCCGCCTGGCAAGGAGCCGCGGTAAAGTAGCGAGCCACATTCCCTGGGTGACATCATGAAGAAGAAGACGGCAACAAAGAAACAGGCTGCTCACGTGCTGCGCAAAACCGTGCCCCGCAAGAGCGCAAACAAATCCGCACTGAAATACGTTGCCTGGAATTCCGTCCCTCTCGAGGATCTCAATCCGCTCCTGCAACGTCAATTTATCGTCGGCGATCAGATCATGGTGGCTCGGGTGCTGCTGAAGAAAGGATGCATCGTTCCCGAGCACAGCCACATCAACGAGCAGTTCACCTACATTCTGGAAGGCGCGCTGAAATTCTGGATCGACGGCAAGGAAATCGTCGTTCACGCCGGCGAAGTCCTGACCATTCCGCCCAACCTGCCGCACAAAGCGGAAGCCATGGAAGACACCGTCGATCTCGACGTCTTCAATCCTCCGCGCGCCGACTGGATGCAGAAGACCGACGCCTATCTGCGAGGCAAAAAGTAATTCTTACCGCATGACCCATCAACCGGTTCTCGAATCCAACTTCACTTCCGGCAAAGCCCAGCTTCGCTGCATCGCCTGCGGCGCGGTTCAAGCGAGCGCCAGTCAGAACTTCCGCTGCACGTCTTGCGGAGACTTGCTGGAAATCGCGCTATCGCGACGGGCAATCCGGCAATGCCGCCGAACTCAAAACCCTCTGGCAACAGCGCCGCACCTCGCGCGCGAACGTTGACCAGAGCGGAGTCTGGCGTTTCCGCGAACTGTTGCCGAGCCTCGACAATCTGGATCACGCCATCACCTTGCGGGAAGGGAACACTCCCCTCTATTGCTTGCCTGCCTGTGCGCGCATCGCCGGAGTCGAGAACCTGCAAGCCAAGCATCAGGGCATGAATCCCACCGGATCGTTCAAGGACACCGGCATGACCGCCGCTGCGTCTTTCGCGCGCCAGCAGGCGTTTCGCTGGGTCGCCTGCGCTTCGACGGGCAATACCTCAGCGTCCATGGCCGCCTACGCTTCCCGGGGAGGCTTGCGCAGCCTGGTGCTGCTTCCCGAAGGAAAGATTTCCTGGGGCAAGCTGTCGCAGGCCCTCGACTACGGCGCCGTCACCTGCCAGTTGAAAACCGACTTCGACGGATGCATGCAGGTTCTGAACGAAGTGGTACAGCGCGCGCCGGTGTACTTGCTGAATTCCGTGAATCCCTATCGCATCGAAGGCCAGAAAACTGCGGCTATCGAATTGATGGAGCAATTGGACTGGCAACCGCCCGACCACATCATTGTGCCGGGTGGAAATCTGGGGAACTCGTCGGCCCTGGGCAAGGCCTGCCTGGAAATGAAAGAACTGGGGCTAATCTCCCGCCTGCCGAAAATTTCCATCATCCAGGCCGAAGGCGCAAATCCCCTGGTGCGCGCCATGCGCGAGAACGGCGGCAAGTCCCTGACTCCCGTGCAGGCGGAGACCATGGCGACCGCCATCCGCATCGGCAATCCCGCTTCCTGGAAAAAGGCGGTACGGGTTCTCCAAGCCACCGGCGGAACCGTCGACGAGGTGAGCGAAGTTGAGATCGCTCTCGCCAAGGCGGAGATCGGTGCCGACGGCGTGGGCTGCGAACCCGCCTCGGCGGTCACCCTGGCTGGCTTGAAGAAACTGGTCAAGCGAGGATTCGTCAAGCCCGCCGAGAGCATAATCCTGATCCTGACCGGCCACTTGCTAAAGGACCCTGAATTCACCCTGAACTTCCACCGCGGAGATCTGTTCACCGGGACGAAGCACGAAAAAGAAGCCGCAATTCTCGCCCGCCAGCAACGCGCTCCGATGGTGCTCGACGCCAGCGTGGGAGCCGTGCTGAAAGTGCTGGAGCGGAGCGATAGGGAGTAAAGAGCGGAACCATCGCAGTCGCAGATCAAGATCCGATGCCCAATCGACGAAATCTTGCACCGAGCCCGTGCACGCTCCGGCTACCCGCGACCTCCGCCAACCTCGGCCCGGCCTTCGACGCCGCCGCGCTCGCCTTCGGCCTTTTCCTGAAAATCCGCGCCCGGGCCGCCGCCGATTTTTCCATCGCAGCCCAGGGGAGAGACGCCGCTCTTTGCCGCCCACTGGAAAACCACCTGATCCTGACCACTTATCGCGAAGTCCTTGCCGCAGAGAAAAAGCCCGTCATCCCTCTCGCCCTGAAAATCGACAATCAGATTCCCCTCGGCAAAGGATGCGGGTCTTCCGCGGCCGCCCGTCTCGCCGGAATTGCGCTCGCTGTGCACTTCGGCCACCTGCACTGGAACGACAGCCGCATCATCGGAGAAGCTTCCCGCCGCGAGCACCATCCCGACAACGCCGCCGCCTGCTGGCTGGGAGGTCTGGCCGTCGCTCGTACCTCACCCGACGGAGAGGCCGAGTTCGCTCGCTTCCTGCCTAAAGGCAAGTGGCCGCTCTTGCTCGCTGTCCCCGCGCAAAGCCTTCCCACCGTCGAAGCTCGCCGCGTTCTGCCCGCACACTACTCCCGCGCTGACGTGGTCACCAACATTCAGAATTCCATGCTGCTGCTCTCTGCCTTCGTGCAGGGACGCCGCGATCTGCTGGCCGCATCCCTCCACGATCGCGTCCACCAGCCTTACCGCTCCGCGCTTTGCCCGTTATTGCCGGCGCTCGAAACACTGGTCCAAGACTCCGGTGTCCTCGGTTCCGCGTTGAGCGGAGCCGGTCCTTCGGTGTTGATTTTTCTGGATGCCCGGGCGAGGATCGCCCGGGTCAAGGCGAGAGTGAAAGCGCACTTGGCCGCGGCAGGGTTGTCGGCCGAACTGATCCCCACTGCCATCGAAGACAGCGGAGCTGCGGAATCGCTCTAAAGCAGGAGAGTCGCTCTAGTGCCCCACGTGGCGGCGGCGGCCACCACTTGCTTGCTGGTTCTCCATTTCAATGTCAACCAGATGTTCCTGGAAACTCAGGCGCGGCTCTTGGGCAAAACGATCCGGATACGAACTGAGGGCGTTCAGAAAATTCTCAATCTCCTGCCTCGCATCTCGTTCGCGGCTGGCGTCCGAAAGGTACATATAGGGTTTCTTCCTCTTCATTATCCTCTTCCCCGGAAATAGGCCGAACCACACGCACACGCTGAGGCGGAGCGGGTACGCTCATCAAAAAATCCTGTGGAAGGAACCAATGCTTATCTGGCTGACTTCTCGCAGAATGTAGGGGGATGCTGAAGGTACTTTTTGTCACCAGAAGTGTAAATAGCACTTCCGTGCCATATGGCTCCGAATGGCCAGCGGGAAGCCGAATTTCGAGGACACAGAGGCTTGCGGGGGCCCGCAAGCCTCCCCAGGGAAAACCTTAACGCCGGCTGGCCGGGGGCACGATTCCATTCATTCGCAGATACTCCACAATCTGCCCGTAGTGGTCGAACGCGTGCCACGAGAAGACGGTCGCCATTCCCAACCGCGTGGCTGAACCCTCTCCGAAGGGATTCTTGATCGGCTCCACCATATTCTTTTCGTCAATAGTTTCCGTGGCTTTGTGGGCATAGGCAAACGAATCCTTGAGGAACTTCACGATCTCCGCCTTGGTCTTGATCGCATCCGGCCCATTCTCGCTTCCCAGTTCCACGGGAGGCTTTTCTCCCAGGATGGACGATCCCACCATGTAATTTACCGCCGCCACGTGTTTCACCTGCTGGGCAAAAGTACGAACGCCCTTGAACTCGCCATTGGTTGGCGCAAACGAATACTTGTCCTCCGGCATCGCCTCGGCGGCCGAGACGAATTCACCCTCCACGTTCTTGACCCCGCCATCCAGCACCTGGCTGACCGTCTTCGACTCCGCCTTTGCTGCCTGCCCCTGTGCGAAACACGCCAGCAATACGATACATGGCACCACATACTTCATCTTTTTCATGAAGAATCTCCTTAAGTGTTGATGGATATGCTTACCAGTTCAGACCCGAACTAATCTCTGACTACGGAAGGAGCCAATTGTAACTCTTGCGCGGTAAGCCGGTACCGTCGGACCGCGAAAAGGCCACCCGCCAAGGCAATTGCCGAACACAACAGAGTCGTAGGAACTCCGATCTGGTCGGCCAGGGCGCCCCAGGCAGTACTGCCTAATGCCATCCCTCCCTGTAGCACCAGCAAGTACATGGAAAGCGCCCGCGCCCGCATCCTCGACGGAGACATCGTCTGGGCTGCCACGTTCAGACAGGCCAGAATCCCGATCCACGCCGTGCCGCTGGCGAACAGGACTAAAGTCAACCAGCCGAAAGTCTCTACCCGCCCAGCCGCCAGCGTCATTGCCGCAAATACCAGGATGGCGAACATCACCAGACCATCCACCGAAAGCCGGCTACGCAGTCGCGGCAGTATAGCAGCCCCAGCCAGGGCGCCGAGGCCGAACGATCCCAACAGCAGTCCATAGCCCGTCGCTCCATGGCGGCGGGCCAGCAGCGGCAGCAATGCCGGCAGCGCACTGGCCGCAATACTGAATGCCCCGGTGCGGATGAGCACACACTGCACCAGTTTCTCGTCCCGCATATAGCGCAACCCCGTGAGCAGCGCGTCCATCACGCGGCCTTTCTCAACATGCTCGTAGTGGGGACGCTTCCAGCGGTACAAGAAGAAGATGACTCCGAAGAACGAGGCTGCGTTCAGCAAGAACGCCACTCCCGAACTGGTGGCCGCGATGACCATTCCGCCTAGCGCGGGACCAACCGTTCTCGCAACATTGAACCCTACCGAGCTGAGCGCTACGGCCGGCGCGTGCTGCGGTGGAGAAACAATCTCGGGGGTAATCGCCTGCCACGCCGGATCGTTCATCACCGCGCCCAGGCCCAGGACGAAAGTAAATCCCAGCAACATCCAGGGAGTCACAAATCCAAGCAGGGTGAACACGCCCAGCAGGCCCGACGCCAGCACCATCCAGCCTTGCGTGATCAGCAGGAATCGCCGCCGGTCGACCAGATCCGCAAGCGCCCCCGCGGGAAGAATCACCAGGAATACCGGGAGCGTGCTTGCCGCCGTAACCAGGCTAACCATCAATGGAGAAGTTGTGAGCTGGGTCATCAGCCAGCCCGCCCCCATGTTCTGCATCCAGGTGCCGGTGTAGGAGATGACGGCGGCGATCCACAGCGAACGAAAAAGTGGCTCGCGCAATGGAGCCCACGCCGAGCTCTGCGGTTGGGCTGGCAAACTCCCCGGGATATTCACCGACTCCGCCATGTTTACTGACCCGATATGTCTCCCGCCAAACCCGTCACTTTTCTGCGCGAACGGCCACTCCCGGTTGCGCCCGGCGCGGAACAGGTAAATTACCAGTCCGCTGAGCAAAATCACCACCGCGTACCGTATCTGCTTCCCTGAATTGGTACGGGAAAAAAGAATGAAGACGAACCCAAGCGATGCGATCAGCGCGGGCAGGGGATACAGCCACATCCGGAACGGTCTGGGCAGGTCCGGTCGCCGGATGCGCAACACGATCAGCCCAATCGCCTGCACCAGAAACTGCAGCAGAATGCGGATGACCACCAGCGCAGCGATGATGTCAGCCAGCGACGCGAAACAGAACAACATCGCCACTCCGCCCAGGGCGAGCAGTGAAACGTAAGGGAAGCGATGTTCCGGATGCACTCGCGCGAACGCTTGAAAATAATTGCCGTCGAGAGCCGCCGCATAGGGCACTCGCGAATATCCCAGCATCAGCGAAAACACCGAGGCGAAGGCGGTCCACATCACCAGCACGGTCGCAATATTCGCGGCCCAAGTTCCGTAAAGCTTCCGCATGAAAATGGAAACCACGTAGAGTTTTTCATTCGACTGTCCCGCCTGTGTGATCTCCTGCCAAGGCACCACCCCCAGGATGCTGACGTTCATCACCACATATAGACATCCCACGATAAGAATGGATAGCAGGAGCGCCCGGGGGATGGTTTTCGAAGGATCGCGTACTTCATCGCCCAGGAATGAAACATTGTAGTATCCCCAGTAGTCGTAAGTCGCGATCAGCATCGCCGACCCCAGGCCGAGGAAGAAGTTCTTCGACAGCGTGAATGCGCCCGGTGGAAAGCTGAATGCAAGCGAAGCATGGAAGTGGGTGAACCCGGCGAAGATGATCCAGCCCATCGTGCCCAGCACACCGGCCAGCAGCAGTTTCGACATCCAGCCGATGCTGGTGATCTTGCGATAGAGCAGTGCGGTCGCCAGCGCCACCACGCCAATGGCGACAAAGGTCGCGCCCGAAACCAGCCAGCCCAGCTGCAGGCTCCCCAGAAACGGAACGTCGAGACTCCAATTGCGCGCGATGTACGGGTGCTCCAGCGCCGGCCAGAAATAAGAGGCGTAGCCGGCAAGGCCGATTGAACCTGACGCGATCGAGAGCGGAGCACTAAATGAAAGCTGCCAGATGAATAGAAAGGAAATCAATCGTCCCAGCTTCTGGGAGCCGTAGATTTCCCGCAGATAACGGTACGATCCGCCCGAGCCCGGCAGGGCTGCTCCGAGTTCCGCCCAGACCAGTCCGTCGCAGATCGCAAAGAACGCACCCAGGATCCAACCCAGCATGGCCTGCGGTCCACCCATGGCGCTCAGGATCAGCGGAATGGTAATGAACGGCCCCACGCCGATCATGTCGATCAGGTTCAGCGCAGTAGCCGATCCCAGCCCCACGCCGCGAATCAGCGGAGGCGAGTGACTGGCGGTAGTTTGTCCTGAATCCTGCATCGAGCAGAAATAGAAATAAAGAGGTCGAATCTGACACTTGACGATCAACCACCAACGGCTAACGACTGCCCTTCGCGCTCAGCACATTCACATAGAGCCGGATCGCTCCCGGCACCCCCGCGGGCAACTGCCGGAAGAACGCATATCCCGTGTAAATGTACGTGCCTCTGCCAAATTGTGCCCGCAGCAACCCGCCTTTCAGCGATTGCTCTCCCGGGTCATGCGATGCCAGAAGCGGCGTAAAGTGACTGTCCCAGTCAGTCATGAAATACAAACCTCGTTCCTGCACCCAGCTGTCGAAATCGCGCTGCGTGATCTGGTTGGGATAGTGGAACACGCTGTCGTCCGGCGCCAATATTTCAACCGGAGCCCCTTCCACCGAAACTCGTCCGTGTCCCATCTGCGCCGGATAGGGAGTGAAATGGCCGTTATTGAAGTCTCCCGTGCCGGTGTTGTATTGCACCACCAGCGTACCTCCGGCGGAAACATAGTCGAGCAACTTCTGGTTGTTTGCCGCGACCTCTTTCTGCGTATCGTAGGCGCGAATGCCAAGCACGATCGTTCCATACCGGCTCAGGTCCGCATTGGCCAGCTTTTCGCCGGAAATCAGGGTCACGTCCATGCCAATCTGCCCCAGCACGGTTGGAATGTCGTCTCCCGCTCCCATGATGTAGCCGATCTTCAGATCCTTCGGGATCTTTACGTCGACGATGCTGACCCGCTGCAAAGCCGGCTGATAATAGTAGAACGTGTCGAGATCGTCGCGGGTTACAACGCTGTACCCATCGCTATATTTCTGACCACCGGCATCGAGCACCGCCCGAATCTGAGCGCGTCCTTCCTTCAGGCTTGCGGCAAAGACTTTGAAATCGAAATCTTTTTGCTCTCCGCGCAGTTCCAGATTCACCGGCAACTGTTCCGGCTCTGACTTCCAGCCCGGGGGAAGTTCCAGCCGCAGCGCGCCACTCGGAGCCTGGTTGAGATTGGAACTCACGCTCACCTTCACCAATCGTTCTTTGCCGTCTTCCACCGGAATCACCTGCTCGCCCGGATTCAGCATCACGGAAAACGCCGGCGCCACCGCCAGAGCTCTTTCGGCAACCGCGCCGTTGGCGTCTTTGAACTTCACCAGGGCGACCGAGCGCACCACGCTTTCCTTGTCGCCGATGCTATACACCGCATGTGCCTGGACCGGCGGCGGCGGAAAGGGAAGTGTCAGATATCTCGGATCGTCAATCTGGTTGATGCTTTCCGTCTCAGGGTTATCACGATGCCAGTAAGGACGAGTGGGCGAAGCGCTTCGCGGGACTGAGACTTTGAACCGGGTGACACTCTTGCCCTGGATCTCTCCTTTTGAAACCACGGTCGAAGTCCAGCCGTCGGGCAAGTCGAGAGCGATGCTTCGTGCCTTGGCCTGGGCGTCGGTGCTGGCAAAGGTCGCAGTCACTTCGAATGTCTGTCCCGGAACGGCCATGAAGGCGTCTTCGGGATTTGCCCCAAGCGGAACCTCAGCGACCACAGCCAACTGTGCGCCTGCCGCCAGGGCGATGGCCTTTTCGAATTGACTGGCCTTTTCCTGAAGAGGCAGAAGCAGCTGATTCTGCGCCTCCGCCGGCAACGAAGATTCCCTGACCCTCGTAATCAGCCGCTGCAGACCCTCGCTGCCTTCCACCAGAGGCTTCACTGCAGAAAGGGCGGACTTGTCCGCTGCCGCGCTGGCTTCAGCCACCTTCGCCTGGACCTCGGCTAAACCCACTTTCAGCCAGGGCGCCTTACTCTCTTCCGAGCCCAGCCGGCCCGCCAGTCCCGGCAGACTCGTGTCAATCCCGTCAAAGAAATCTTTCTCGTGACCGTCCTTATCTTTGGGCGAGTCGACCACCGAATCCACCAGCTTGTAATAGGTGAAGCGGTCTCCCGGTTCGACCGTCCATCCTCCCGCTCCCTGTGAAAGCTGATGCTTCAGCCCCAGCAGCGCGAACTGGATATACTCCATTTTTAGAAGCGGATCGACCTGGCCGGTATTCAGCCTGACCGTATAATTCTCCTTCGGACACGTCTGCGCCATGAAGCCGCAGACATTTCCGATATAGAGCTTCTTGGCCTGCCACGGCCGCAACCCTTCCTTGATCTGTTCCGGAAACCGAGTGGGATCGGCGGCGGCTCGGAAGGCTTCTTGCGTCAGGATCGCCGACGCCTGGTGATGTCCATGACCGTCACGATCCGTCCCACTGAAGCGCGCCACCAACACATCCGGCCGGAAGCTGCGAACCACCCGCACCATGTCTCCCAGGGGAATGTCGTGTCCCTGCCATTTCTGGAACGTCTCATCGGCAATCTTGGAGTAGCCGAAGTCCGCCACCCGCGTAAAGTGCTGCTCCACACCGTAATAGCGATCCGCCGCGGTCAGTTCCAGGGTTCGCAGCACTCCCAGCACGTCAAAAAGATTGCTGCCGACTTTGTTCTGGCCGCCCTCGCCGCGATTCAACGTCAGCAACAGCACGCTGTCTCCCTGGCCGCGTGACTCCAGCGTGAGCATACCGCCATCTTCATCGTCGGGATGGGCCACGGTTTGCATCAGGCGCGCCGTGGTTTGCAAGCGCCGCAACATCTGCTTCAGTCCGGCCGTTCCGGTGTCTTGCGGCAGGGGTTCCGCCGCGCTGACCGGCATGGCCGGCGCTTGTGCCAGTGCTGAGACGCCTAGAAAAAGGCAAAGCAGGGTGGAAGCAACTCGCAGGCAGGCTCGCCCCGTCCAGTTGCGTTGGGACTGTACCTCCAGCTCGATCTTTCGCATGACTATGGGATGGTTTCTGTCGCAGATGGGAGGCAAGATTTTTCCTGGTTGTGTGCTCGTAAGAATAGACTGATCCCGAAAACAGAGGTTAGCGTCAACTCCATCCTACCCCAATCATTTGCGCGGCGGGAGCAGCGCCCGGACAGCCGTCTGGCAATCGTGAGCCGCGGTCAGAACTTTGTTGAACTCCGGATCCGACCGGATCCTGGCCAGCAACGGGTCCGACAGCAGGTTCGAGTAGGCGCAATAATTCAGCTCGATCGCCAGCGTGAACATGTGCAGGGCCGCCTGGTTCTTTCCGCTGTAAGCATAAATCGTTCCCTGGTAGTAGGAGTTCTCGGGGTCGGGTTCCGTGGGCAGGCTGGTTTCCGCCTGCTGCGCCATCCGGTCCAGTTCTGCTGGCGCTCGAAGCCCCACGCATGCCTCCAGCAGGTCGCGGTGATAGCGCGGCTGGGTGGGCATCTTCTTTACCGCTTCTCGTGCCTCGGCAACTTTGCCTTCGCGCAGCAGCAACGACGGCATCGCGTAAGCAGCCCATTCGGAACCCGAGTCCAGGCGGACAAACACCGCGGCCCTCTCGGTGTTGCCCAGTTCCATGAAAGCCCACGCGCACGAGCGGAACTGGTAGTTCCCGGGGTCGAGCGCCAGCGCCGCGTCACACTCTTTGGCTGACTCCTCCAGCATTCCGGCATAGCGGTACACGTATCCCAGAACAAAATGAGCTTCGGAGCTTTGTGGCCGCCGCCGCACCAGCGCGATCGCCTGCTCCGCGGCTGTCGCCAGTTCGCTGCGTTCCACGTGGTTGGTGATCAACTGCCCGGCCGCGAACACGGAATTGGGATCCAACGCCAGCGCCCTTTCATAACTCGTGTTCGAGCGCTGAAACATGCCTTCTCCACCGTTGGAGTACTGCGCGTCGTAGTAATAACGCAGGCCCAGGGCCTCCCATGCCGGGGCGTAACTGGCATCCAGGCCGACCGCACGCTCCAGCATACTAATGGCTTCTTTGTTGGGTCCGGCATCATGCGGAACCGCCACGCTGCGCAGGTAAAGGTCATACCCTTCCTGATTCTTCGGCCGTCCGGTGGTATCCAGAAACCCGTTCGCTGCATTCAATACGGGCAACAGTCCTTGCCGGATTTGCAGCGCCAGCTTCTCCTGCAGCGAAATCATGTCCTCGGTTTTGGTCTTGAGATCGGTTTGCCAGAGCACCTTGTCGCTGCCCACGTCCACCGCTTGCAGTGTGACCAGCAAGTGGTCTCCCTGTTTCAGGTAGTGTCCGGTCAGCAGGCTCCCCACCCGCAGTTCACGCCCGGCCTTTTCCAGATCCAGGCCGGGATCGACATATTTCTGGGTCACCGACGATGGCCGTACATCGAGCGACTGGGTGTGCGTCAGGATGTTCGCAGCCTCATCGGCTAGGGCGAAACGCAGGTAGTCAAGGTTGGGATCGCGATTCAGGTTTTGTAGCGGCAGCACTGCAATCGCGTTCTTGTTTATCCCGCCTCGGGTTCCCGGCCGATGCTTCCACCACCAGATCCCCCCCGAAACCACCGCCGTGAGCAGCAGGGCCGTAATGCCTGCCAGAACATAGATCACCCGGTTGCTGGGCCTTTGGAAGGTGCGACTGACCGCCCGCAAGGGCAACCGTTCCGTGAGAGAAGATTTGGTAAATCCTGATTCCGTCTCCTTCTTCAAATGCTGGAGATCATTTCTAATGTCGCCCGCACTCTGGTAGCGCTTGCTGCGCTCCTTCTCCATCGCCTTCCCGATGATGCCTTCGAGTTCAACCGGCAACGCTGGGTTCGAGGTCAACGGTGAGAGCGGTTTCTGGTGCAGCACGGCGTCGAGGGTGGTCACGACGTTGGTGCCGTGGAAGGGCTTCTTTCCCGTCGCCATTTCGTAGAGCACCACGCCAAACGAAAACAGGTCGCTGCGGGGATCAATATCCTCTCCCCGCGCCTGCTCCGGCGACATGTACACGGCGGTGCCCGGAATTACTCCTACCGCAGTCAGCGAGTCTTCAATGGGGGTGTCTTCCGTCGTTCCCAGCTGTTGGGCGCGTGCCAGCTTGGCCAGACCGAAGTCCAGAATTTTCACCTGTCCACTCGGGGTGATGAAAATATTGGCGGGCTTGATGTCACGGTGCACGATCCCCTTGGCATGGGAAGCCGCCAACGCGTCGGCCACCTGGATCCCAATGTCGAGGAACTCTTCGATCTCCATCGCCTTGCCCCGGATACGCTGTTTCAGGCTCTCGCCATCCAGTTTCTCCATCACGATGAATGGGTGTCCGTTGTTGTCGTCGATATCGTGGATGGTGCAGATGTTGGGATGGTTCAGTTGCGAGGCGGCCCGCGCTTCCCGGGCGAAACGCTCCATCGCCTTCGTGTCGCCCGCCAGATTGTCAGGGATGAACTTCAGCGCGACATGACGGCCCAGACGCGTGTCTTCGGCTTCGTAGACCACCCCCATGCCGCCGCCGCCGAGCTTGCCCAGCACGCGATAATGGGAGACCGTCTGGCCGATCATGAGCAGATACCGGTTCCTGTCGGCGGTAATGTTAGGCCGCTGCTGGGATGCGGTCAACTGGGACCAGGTTGTGGCCAACCGCGGAGCCGGAAACCTCTTCTACAACTAATGGTCTAGCGGCAAAATGTCGATCATAATAGGTGGCAACAGGTCCGCGGGAGGTGGTTTCATGAACAGCGCTACCGCACCAGCTCCGAATCCCCGTTCCCCTGAGATCGAGGCCGCCATCCGCCGCCGCGCCGAGCAACTGTATGAGCAGCGCGGAAAAATTCCCGGACATGAGGTCGAGGACTGGTTGCAGGCGGAAGCCGACGTCACTCGCGAAATCGAACCCTCGCCTGCTCCGAGCCCGGCTTTGGTGGTAGTTCGGTTCGCAGGCGTGACCTACACCGGCGAATACGATCGTGCCCATTGCGACGGCTACGCTCCGGGCGAATTTCGCGCGGGCGCTCCCGTCGAGATTCGCTTCGAGGCCGACAAAATGTATGTGAAGCGCCCCAACGGGAAAGAGTTAGAAGCCCGGCTCATACGAAAAAACAGTCAAGGCTGAACCTCGCTGAACGGCGGGTGTCTCTATGCTTCCAGGTACAGCCCTGCCGACGACCCCACCCACTCCATATTCTTGTTCTGATCGACGCCCATCATCGCTCCTCGTCCCATGCGGATGATCGTCATGACCGGCAGCAGTTCATCCACCCAGACATACATGATCCGCACCTCGGCCTTGGTGGCTCCGAACGGGGTCTCGATTACCGGGGCGAAATTCATGCGCTGCTGCAGAATGAATTCCGAACGCTTGTTCGGGGCAATCGCTGCCAGGTCTTCCTTCCGCGGATTCATGATCACGCCCATCCCGGCAAAGGAAAACAGTGGCTTCACCACGTAGTTCTCGAGATCGGGCGGAACCTTTTCTACCCGGTCAAGAAATTGGGTCTTGGGAACGCACTCATGCTTCAAGTAGGGCAGGGAAAACTTGCTCATGCGGAAGTACCAGTTGGGGTGTCCCGCCCACTCCACTTCCAGATCCTCGTTGAACTGAAAAGGCAGCTTCAGATTCTTGCGCGTCAACTCATCCACGATCGTGCGGTTGTAGATGCGCCGAATCGGCGTTCGCGCGCCGCCATGCTCATAAAACAGGTATCGCCCGACCTTCTTAATGTCGGTAATCGCGACGGTTTTGATCCCAAGCAATCGCTCCGTGAGGACGAAATCCGGCAGCGTCTTCTGGTGAAGCGGGTCCACCTCCATCAGAATCACATTCTGGGGATCATGATCTCCAACAATCGCCCGCCGCAACAGCTTCTTGTATTGCTCCCAGTCCAGCCCGCCCAGCAGATATTTGAGGTTATGGTCCAGCCCGAACACTTCCATGTACAGCTGCGAAAGCATCGCCTGGTAGGCATAGAGAGAAGGGAAACCCTGCAACTCCACCAGCTTTGGATGGAGAGTTCCCGCTTCATCCCTCACCAATCCGAAATCCACCTGGATGAACAGAGGGTGGGGAGTTTCCCGCGGCACGTTGAACTCAGGCGGGATCGACTGAAACGACGCTTTCCGATATTCCAGGCCGTTCAGCTGCCGGATCAGTTCCTTGCCGTACTGCGACATCTGGTCGAGCAGAGACTTGGGGAAAAAACAGGGCGTCTCACACAACCGGAAGGGCACAGGCATCCCACACGCCTCCGCCATGCGCTTCTGGAACACCTGAAACTTCTCCGGTGTGTAGTTCGCGTTAAATTGCTGGCGCAGGGCAGGAATCATGAAAGTCGTGCCGGCATCCCGCCGGCAACCAGAAGTTTAGCGAGATCTTAACAGCCGATAGCCGCAAAGCCGGGATTTTTCACGCCTCAATCAGAAACTGTCCACCGCGCATGATCTGTTCGCTATCAACCCAGATATCGAAGTTTCTTCCCACTACGTCAATGTGAGTCGAGGAGTACCAGTCCGCGCCGGTGTGCGCTCCATAAGGGTTGCCGAAGGCGATGTGGATCCCGGGATACTTCTCATCCTGCAGAATCTGTCCGATTACATCCTTCAATTCGATGTTGGTGCCGATGGCGAACTCGCCGACCAGGTCCGAATTCTCATCGGTATGCGTGTACCGCCAGAAATCCTCTTCCAGTTCGTGATTAGAGGAGTGAGCCTCGGTCAAGCGGTTGCCCTTCACCCGGATGGTCAGCGGGTACTCGCGCAAGCTGCCGAATTTCGCGCACAACCAGTCTCCCACCACGCCGTCGATCACGAACGTACCGTTGACCTCGCCCGGTGTGGTAAACACTTCTCCCCCCGGCAAGTTGCCCCACTTGTCAGGGCTGATGATCCCGCTGGTCTTGAGCCAATGATAGTGGGGATTCAGATCTGCCGTCAGGTCCGTGCCCGCGGCCGTCTTCGCCTTGATCTGCGAGGCATTGCGCACCAGGTTGATGACCTTGGTGCTGATCCGGTCGACCTTGAGAAAGTCCGCCCGCATGCCTTCCAGCATGATCTGGCGATTGATATTGACCATGTGGGCATGCCGGATTTTGCGCCGGTTCACCACGTCGGTCATCTGCATGCGCGAGCGCAGTTCATTGGCTTGCGCCTGCACCGCAAAAATGCTGACCTGGCTGGTCTCCATGTCATCCAGGATTTCCCGAGGCAAGTCCGTCAGCGGACGCGGCGCCAGGTCTTCCAGCACCCACGCCTGGTAAGGACAGCCAACCGGCTCCAGTTCATGCACGATGCTGGCGGCAATCTCCTTGGTCGCCTCATCCGTGATGACCGTGACTTTCTCGCTGGGCTGAATGCGCAGGCACACCTGAACCGCGTTACGCGCGCCGAGAGTGTACTCAGGATCGAAACAGAGCCGACTGAGTTGTTGCTTCGCTGGACTGGCTGGAGCCTTCATTACCCTGCTTTTCTAGCGGAAGCCTCAGCCGGCGTTTCCTCCAGCCCCACTTCCGTCTCTTGAATAATATAATCCACCACTTGTTTTAAATCGCCCGTCTCCTGGAAAACGCGCAACTGCCGGTCCGCGCCCGTCCCCGATTTCAGGATCTGGTGGATATATTCGAGTTCTTCACGGGAGCCGAGTTCATCCACCACATCGTCCACGAACTCCAGGTATTCGTTCAACAGGTCGCGCACCGGAACTTCTTTTTGCTTGCCGAAATCAATCAGCTTCCCGTCCAAGCCATAGCGCGCCGCGCGCCACTTGTTCTCCATCAACAGCGCTCGCCGGTACAGCCGGAATCCCTGGTTCGCCGAGTATAGTTTGTAGAGCTTGGCCACCGTCGCCTGAATCAGCGCCGCCAGCGCGATCGTCTCATCCACCCGCATGGGAATGTCGCATACCCGGAATTCCAGCGTGTTGAAGAAAGGATGCGGCCGGATATCCCACCAGATTTTCTTGGCGTTATCAATGCAATTGGTCTTGATCAGCAGCTTGATGAAATTTTCGTACTCGCCCCAACTGGGGAAATAGTCGGGGATGTTCGTCCGCGGGAACTTGTCGAATACCTTGCAGCGGTACGACTTCAGCCCGGTATTCATGCCCAGCCAGAAGGGTGAGTTCGTCGATAGCGCCAGCATGTGGGGCACGAAATAACGCGCGTGGTTCATCAGGTGGATGGCGGTTTCCCGGTCCTCCACCCC
>CAWJAA010000003.1:0-36897 GCA_963840615.1 Terriglobia bacterium | reverse complement strand
CTGGCCATTGGCTGCCATGGCCTGCTCGACCGCCCGGTTCTTCAGGTCGGCCAACGCCTGCGGCTTCATGGAGACGGTCCAGCTATTCTCGGCGCCGGAGGTGGCGTTGTACTCCGGCAGGCGATCGGTGACGATGGACCGGAGGTCAGAGGCCGATTCCGGGGGCACGCCCTTGATCACAATCTGGTCAGGATTATTGACCGGGTCGGGCTTGGTGATCTGATCGTAGTTGATCTTGTGGGTGCGCAGATCTTCCTTCAGCCGCTCGACGGAGTTGTCGGAGTCGACGTTGACCGCGTCATTGACCTGCACCTGGAGAATCAGGTGGGTTCCGCCCTTGAGATCGAGGCCGAGGTGGATGCGGTCGGTCATGGCGGACAACAGTCCTTTACCCGACCAGTCCTTGGGGATTCCAAAGATGCCAAACAGGAATACCAACATCGTCCCGATAATGAGTGCGAGTTTCCAGCCTAGGTTCTTGTTCATAACAAAACAAAAGTTTCAGGTTTCCAGTTTCGAGATTGCCTCTCGAAAGCAAAACTACTTCGTCGTTGCCCCATCTTCTCCGGCCACGGAAACGATGGAGGCGCGGGTGACGTCGAGCTTCAAATTGTCGGGAGGCACGCGCAGGGTCACAACCTCGTCCTTCAAGGAAAAGATGGTGCCCCGGAGCCCGCCGCTGGTGGTCACTTTGTCGCCCGTTTTCAGGGCTTCGAGCATGGCTTGCCACTTCTTCTGGCGCCGCTGCTGCGGCATGATCAGAAGAAAATAAAAGATGGCAAAGATAAAGATGAGCGGGGCAAAGCCCAGCCATCCCAACGACCCGCCACTTGCCTGGATTGCGAATAAATATTGCGTGCTCATGAAATCACAGACCCTGAACGGCGGATCACGGGCCTGTGCCTTCCGGCAATGTGGCCCTTTCCATGTACCGCGGGAGTCTAATTAATCAGGTCGGACAAATCCAAAAGCCACGGGCATCGAACGGGAGTGCCCGGCTACGGTTTCAGTCGAGACCACACCTCTGACAGCGATCGGGGATTCTCCCCAAGTGCAATAGAATGACGCACCGCTCGCATAGTGTCAAGGTAGAAGCTCAGGTTGTGGACGGTATTCAGGACCTGGGCCAGGACCTCATTGGAGGCATACAGGTGCCGGAGGTAGGCGCGGGAGTAGCGCGCGCACACCCGGCACGAGCAGTTGGGGTCGAGCGGGTCCTGATCCCCTGCATATCGCGCCTGCTTGATCGATATCTTGCCCTGGGAGGTGAAAAGCAAGCCGTGACGGGCGGCGCGGGTGGGGAGCACGCAATCCATCATGTCGATGCCCAGGGCGGAATATTCGACGATTTCCTCTGGCGTGCCCACTCCCATGAGATAGCGGGGCTGGCCGGCGGGCAGGTGTTCGAGAGTAGCTTCGACGATCTCGCGAGTGACGGCGCGCGGTTCGCCCACGCTGAGTCCTCCGATGGCGTAACCGGGGAAGCCGATTTCGATGGTGCGCTCGGCGGATTCTTTTCGCAGGGCCGGATCCATGCCTCCCTGGACGATGCCGAAGAGAGCCTGGCTGGGGTTTCGAGTTTCAAGTTTCAAGTTTCGAGTATCCGTACCACCCGAAACTTGAAACTCGAAACTTGAAACTTCATGCCAGGGCACTTCGTGCTGGTGCGCCTCGAAATGCTTTTTGCTGCGCTCCGCCCAGCGCAGGGTCAGCTCCATGGATTGGCGGACGCGCTCCGGCTCCGCGGGATGCTCCGTGCATTCGTCGAACGCCATGATGATGTCGGCGCCCAAGCCGATTTGCGCGTCCATGGCACTTTCAGGACTGAAGAAGTGGGACGAGCCGTCGAGGTGCGAGCGGAAGGTCACTCCTTCTTCGGTCACTTTGCGCAGCTCGCTGAGGCTGAAGACCTGGAATCCGCCGGAGTCGGTCAGGATGGCGCGCGGCCACGACATGAAGCGATGCAACCCGCCGAGCTTGCGCACCTGCTCGACGCCGGGACGCAAATAAAGGTGATAGGTGTTGCCGAGCAGAATCTGGACACCGAGTTCCTCGAGCACATCCTGAGCCACGCCTTTCACCGACGCCAAGGTGCCGACGGGCATAAAGACCGGGGTTTCCACCTCGCCGTGAGGGGTAACCATCCGCCCGCGCCGCGCCGCGCCCGATGCCGCCACAACCTGGAAATCGATAGACATGCCCTTGCGATTGTAATGGACGGAAGAGAAACCTTCGGCGGCGCCCTTCCCGGCGGCGATAATGACAGCATGCGCCGTTTCCGGAGTCGGGTTTGGATCTTACTTTGCGTTTTGTCGCTCGCCTTGTCGGCCACGCTTTACGTCACGCTGGGCGTGGAAGAAGCCGCGCCCGAGCCGGCGATTCCGGCTCTGCTCAAAGTTTCAGAGCAGTATCCCGTAGTCGCACTGGGCGAAAGCCACTGGTCGCAGGCTGCGGGAAAGTTTTACCAGGCGCTGGTGCGGAGTCCCGGCTTCGCCGGCCACTTCAATACCATGGTGCTGGAAAGCGGCAACTCGCGCTATCAGGCAACACTCGATCGCTATATCAATGGCGAAGAGGTTTCGTTCGACCAGATCAGCCAGGTCTGGCGTGACACCACCAAAGTGGTGAGCTGGGAATCTCCCATTTATTCCGATCTGCTGGCGACCATTCGCGAGGTCAATCAGGGGCTGGCGCCGGCCCAACGGATTCGTGTGGTGGCCGCCGATGCGCCGATCGACTGGAGCAAGGTCAGAACCCATGCCGACTGGGAATCCGCCGTGGCGGGAAATGAATTCTTCGCGGCGGTGATTGAACGCGAGGTGCTGGCGAAGAACCGCAGGGCGCTGGTCATCATGGGAGCGAACCACGTAACCCGGGGCAAAGGCTGGCATGGAGAAACGGGCGTGACCAGCCTGCTGGAAAAACGCGCTCCCCATTCGGTGTATGTGGTCTTGCTCTGGGGACTCGATGCCAAGAGCGATCCCGCGGTGATGGAGGGGCCGGTTCCCCTGCTCTACCCTCTACCCGGTACCCGGCTGGGGAAGGCGAATTATTTCGGCAAGCGTGCGCAGGAAGTGGCGGACGCGTATTTGTATCTGGGCCCGTCCGACTCGCTGGTCGTTCCCCAATGGAGTGCACTGCAGAAGGACAAGACGTACTGGGCAGAACTGCAGCGGCGGCACCAGATCCAGTTTGGTTGTGCGCTCGACCCGGTCCGCTGGAACCGCCAGGAGCGGCCCTGCCCCTGATCAGCGCACCTTCAGCTCGATTATTTCTCCGCGCACCTTCTCACCCTGGATCACGAGACGGCCTATGGTCACGGGGAGTTTGAACCGTCTGGGGCCGGCGCTTCCGGGATTGAAATAGAGCACACCGTTTTTTGTCTCCTGCCTGGGAACGTGGGTGTGGCCGGAGACTACCACCTGAAATCCGGCGGCTTCGGGTGTGAGATCGAGTTCCGCGAGGATGTGCAGGATGTAGATGGAAATCCCTCCGGCTTCGAGAACCTCGGTTGCCGGAATCTTCCTCGCCCAGGACTCGCGATCGACGTTACCGCGAACGGCGGTGACGGGCGCGATTTCTTTCAATGCTTCCAGCATCTTGGGATCGCCGATGTCTCCCGCATGAATGATGTGGTCCGAGCCGCGCAGAGCGCGCAAGGCTTCGGGACGCAGCAGGCCGTGGGTGTCGGAAATCACGCCGATGATCATTCTGAAGACATCGCTTACGGGCGGATCACGCCCACGTAGTGCCACTCCTCCGAAGCTTCGATGTCAATCTTCGTTCCATAGATCGCCGAACTGGCCTGCAGGCGTTTCAGGATTTTCATTGCCTTTTCGCCCGAAGCCGCCCGCGGGATGCCGCTTTCGGTCAGCTTCATCCCATAGCCGAGATCAACCGGATACAAACGGATTTCCGCCACCCGGCCGTGATCGAAGCGGCTCTCGGTGATGACGGATTCGAAAGGTAGATCTCCGGCAAACGACTCGGCGTTGAGCGCGTTGGTGAGATCGGCGTCGGTGGCTTTCTCGGGATTCTTGAACGCGCCGAGAGACTCCCGATATTGCGCGTAGAAGTCGGCCGGCATGGGCTCCTGCATATCGCTCCAGAAAAAATCTCCCAGACCGTAAAAGATGGGCCGTCCTTTGTAGATTTCGATGGGACCCAGGTGGTGAATCCCCGTGGTGAGGAAGGCGTCGGCTCCGGCATCAATGGCAGCCTTGGCCAGGGTGTGGACGAAATCGGCGGGCGTATCGGCGAAATCGTTTTTGGGGTCCGGGCCGGTAGTGTCAGCGGATTCGTGGGTATGAATGGTCACCAGCAGGAGATCGGAGTGTTCCTTGCCCTGGCGAACCGCTTTCAGAATTCCCGCCAGGTCGGTCGAATCCATGGCATAGCGCAGGCTGCGCTTCGGCCCGGCTTCGAATCTGGTGCCGAACAGGGTCAGCTTATGGTCTGAGGATGTCTTCCCCTGGCTGTCGGGATAGAGTTTCTGCGCTACGCCCGCCAAGTCGCTCATAAGGTCTGGCGGCACAATCATGGTTTTCTTCACTGCGAGCCCGTTCACTCCAGGCCGCCCCGGAGCGGCTCCTTGCTCGGGCAAGGCTTCCGAGGTTGGACGGAACGTGGATACCATCGACACGATTCCAACCCGGCCCTTTGGACTTTCGTAGTAGTGCGCCGCTCGCGCCAGCCCTTGATTCTCGCCCACTCCGGCGGTGACCAGACCGGCAGCGTCGGCCCAGCGGCTGGTCTCGCGCATGCCCTCGATTCCCCAGTCGAGGGCGTGATTGTTGGCGCGCGACATCAGGTCAAAACCCATCGCCGCCAGATCTTTGGCAACGCTGGGATCGGCGACCAGCGGCACATCGTCGTCGCCGGTGTAAGGAAATCCCTTGAAGGTGCGCATGTCGAGGATGGAGGTTTCCAGGTTGCCGTAGGTGGCGTCGCCGTTTTTCAGAATCGCGATCGACTGGGCGAACCCGGGTTCGCGGCTGGCGTATTCCGACAGCGGACGGGAAATGATGCAGTCCCCGACGGCGACCAGGCGGAAACCGTCCGGCACGCTGGTCTGAAGCTCCTGCGCCAGTGGCCGCTTGGCATCGAACTTGGATGGTTCTTTGACGCCAGGATCGGCGGCGTCTTGCGCGCTCACGGCGAGCGCGCTGAACCAAAAGACGGCAACGAAAACCCATGCCCGCAGATTCCGCAATTGGATAGGGAACATCTCTCACCTCGCCTCGCCGGCTGCGAAAGAGAATGCTTGGTGGCGGAATACTACAAGGTCCTGCCGTCTGCGCGAAGAACTTGTTCGAGCCAAGGTGACTCGGGATCAGAAAGCTCTGGGGCGGATTACGCTTCCACTTCCGTGGATGCAAAGTCGGCCAGTTCCAGGCGCAGGTTGCCGGCATTGGTGGCGTACGCCAGTCCGGTTTCCAACTCGATCACGCCTTCGCGGACGAGCTTTTCGATTTCGCCATCGAAGTGCTGCATGCCTTCGGTGGTGCCCACGCGCATGGCATCGAGCAGCGTCTTGCCTTCGGCTTCGCCTTTCTCGACGTATTCACGGGTGCGCAGCGTTGCTTTCAGAATTTCGATGGCTGCCACCCGGCCGGTGCCGTCTTTTCGCGGGATCAGCCTCTGCGAAATCATGTAGCGGAAGCTTTTTGCCAGGCGGTTACGAATCGCGTTTTGCTCGGCCAGGGGAAACACCCCGGCAATTCGCTCCACGGTTTTCGAAGCGTCGATGGTATGCAGGGTGGAGAGCACGAGGTGTCCGGTTTCCGCCGCTTCCATGCCGATCTCGATGGTCTCTTTATCGCGCATTTCGCCCACCAGGATGACTTTGGGCGCTTGCCGCAGAGCGGCGCGCAAACCCAGCGCGAAGCTGGGCGTATCGCTGTGCAATTCGCGCTGATGGATGATGCAGCTCTTGTGATTGTGCAGGAACTCGATGGGGTCTTCGATGGTCAGGATGTGATACGACTGCTCCTGATTGATCTTGTCGATGATGGCGGCAAGGGTTGAAGACTTGCCTGATCCCGTGGGCCCGGTCACCAGTACGATGCCGTTGCGCAGGTGGGCGATCTGCTTGAGTTCTTCCGGCAGATTCAGTGCGTTGAAGTCGGGGACCTTGCTGGGGATGACGCGCATGACCACGGCACAGCTGCCGCGCTGCATGAAGACGTTGACGCGGAAACGTGATGCCCCGGCGAGGCTGTAGGAGACATCGCAGGAGCCGTGCTCTCGCAGCGTGGCCAGCGCGTGCTCGTTGTTGCCGATCAGGTCCTGGGCGATGCGGCGGGTGTCGTCCGGAGTGAGCGGACGCATGCCGGGTACGGGTTGGGAGAGGCGTCCATTGATCTCGACCAGGGGCGGACGTCCGGGCGAAAAGAACAGATCGCTGACTTTGGGCGCGGTGCGCAACATGGCATTGAGCAGCACCGGGGTGGAGACGGGAGCGGGAGCCGGGGCGGCAGCGGCAGCAGCACCGGCCGGACGAGATACTGGAACATTGGTTGAAGAAGACATAAGGGGGACTGGAGAGCAAAGCGACTGCCAAAGCGGATTGCGGAAAATCCCAAGGAATTGAGCTTCGAGCCAGAGACCGGGTTGAGAAACAGTCCAAAAGCCGGACGTTTTGTCTCAGGGTGAGAATGAATCAGAGAGCTGCACTCTTCTCTGCGATTAGTTTTCTGATCTTCTCGACAAACTCCGATGCCGCCATGTCTTCGGTCTTTTCTTTGCCGCGGGTGCGGACGTTGACTTTGCCGGCTTCCGCTTCTTTGTCTCCCATGACCAGCAGGAATGGCACTTTCTGCATGGCGTGCTCGCGGATTTTGGCGTTCATCTTTTCATTGCGGGCATCGACGTGGACGCGCACGCCAAAGGCTTTGAGCTGGCCGGCGACCTGGTTGGCGTAGCCGGCGTGGCGCTCGCTGATCGGGATCAGCGCCACCTGCACCGGCGACAACCATACCGGGAAGGCACCGGCGTAGTGTTCGATCAGCACGCCGAAGAAGCGTTCGACCGATCCGTAGAGCGCGCGGTGCACCATCAGCGGCTGTTTGCGGCTGCCGTCTTCGGCGACGTACTCGAGCTGGAAGCGCTGCGGCAGGTTGAAATCGAACTGCACGGTCGAGAGTTGCCACAGCCGTCCGATGGCGTCGACCAGCTTGATGTCGATCTTGGGCCCGTAGAACGCGGCTTCGCCGGGGATGGTCCGGTACTCGATGTTCAGCTCCTTGAGCACTTTCTCAAGCGAGTGGGTGGCCAGGTTCCATTGCTCTTCGCTGCCCACGAAGCTCTTGCGATCGTCGGGATTCCAGGTGGAAAGCTCGGTCTGGAACTTATCGAATCCGAAATCTTTCAGCACGTCTTTGGCGAATTCGACGCAATCCGCGATCTCTTTTTCGATCTGATCGGGGCGGCAGAAGATGTGGGCGTCATCCTGGGTAAAGCCGCGGACGCGCAGCAGGCCGTGCATCACGCCGGAGCGCTCGTAGCGGTAGACGGTGCCCAATTCGCCCAGGCGCACGGGCAGATCGCGATAGGACTTCAGCGAGTCGCGGTAGATCAGAATGTGTCCCGGGCAGTTCATGGGCTTGAGGCGGTATTCGGCGTCGTCAAGTTCCATGACATCGAACATGTTCTGCGCGTAGTAGCCCTCATGGCCCGAGGTCTGCCACAGCTGCTTGCGCATCACGTGCGGCGTGTAGACCAGCGAGTAGCCGCGCTTGACGTACTGCTCGCGCATCCAGTCTTCCATCTCTTTGCGGATGATGCCGCCCTTGGGATGCCAGAAGATCAGGCCCGGCCCGGCGAGTTCCTGGATGGAGAAGAGATCCAGTTGTTGGCCGAGTACGCGGTGGTCGCGCTTCTTGGCTTCTTCGATGCTGTTGAGATAAGCGTCGAGATCTTTCTTCGAGTAGAAAGAAGTTCCGTAGATGCGCTGCAGCTGGGGATTCTTTTCGTCGCCCAGCCAGTAGGCGCCGGCAATGTTCAGCAGCTTGAAGGCTTTCACTTTGCCGGTCGAGGGAATGTGCGGCCCGCGGCAGAAGTCGGTGAACTTGCCGGTACGGTAGATGGAAATTTTTTCATCGGGCCGGGTGAACTGCTCGATGAAATGGCATTTCATGAAGTCGCCTTCTTTTTTGAATTCCTCCAGGCCCTGATCGCGGGGCAGAAATTCGCGCGCATAGGGGACGTTCTGCTGCACCAGCTCCTGCATCTTCTTTTCGATCTTCTCCAGATCTTCCGGCGTGAACGGGGTGGGGCGATAGAAGTCGTAGAAGAACCCGCTCTCGGTAGCGGGACCGTGGCCGAGTTTGGTCTCGGGAAAAAGCTCGAGGACGGCGGCCGCCAGCAGGTGCGCGGAGGAATGGCGGAAGACTTCAAGCGCCTCGGGATCTTTCTCGGTGAGGATGCGCAGCTCGGTGTCTTTCTCGAGCGGCCTGGTCAAGTCGATGAGATCACCGTTGCTCTTGGCCGCGAGCGCGGCATCGGCCAGTCTCTGGCCGATGGACTTTGCGATATCGAGGGCGGTGGTGCCCTTGGGGACGTCTTTGACGCTCCCGTCAGGGAGCTTTACATGAATGCTGTCTGCCATAAGAGTGCCGGTAGAGGGCTGAAACTCTTAAGTTTATGGGAGGTGAAGCGGAGAATCAAACCGGGGTCTGAGAAGAAATGCCCAAGGCGAGCTCCGCTCGCCCGGACAGCCGAGGGCGGCTGTCCCTACGTGGTGCGCACCGGGTAGTACAGCTCTTCCATCGCCCTCTGCACCTTGGCGGCGAGGGCTTCCATGTCGTGGCCTTTGAGGCCGGCGGTGGGGATCGGTTCTCCCACCCGCATTTCGAGAGGTCGGCACTTGATGTGGTAGGTGTTCATGGGCAGCAGGTCAAAGGTTCCCACCAGCGCCACCGGGACGATATCCGCCTGGGCTTTGATGGCGAGGAAAAATGCTCCCGGCATGAAGGGCTTGATTTCGCCGTCGGGGGTGCGGCCGCCTTCGGGAAAAATCACCAGCGGCATCCCGTCCTTCAGGCTCTTCAGGGCCGAGCGAATCTGTCCCACGGAGCGCCCAGGCTCTTGCTGGTTGACGCAGACTTGACCGGAGCGCTTCAGGTGCCAGCCAATGATCGGGTACGACAGCAACTCACTTTTGAAGAGAATCCGGAATTGAAACGGCAGGTTCGCGTAGAGGACGGGGATGTCCAAAGCCGAAGCGTGATTCACCGCATACACATGCGGCCTCGTGCCATCGATTTTCTCCAGTCCAATCACTTTTACCGGAGAAAAGATGGTTCCCATGATGAGCTGGGACCAGAGGCGCGCAAAATCGTGCAGGATGCGTTCTTTGTTCCCGAAGAGCGAGACCGGAATAGCGACCAGTCCCATCACCACGGTGTAAAGCCAGATCAGCGGATCGAGGATGAAATAGGAACGCAGGCGGCTGAGAACACCGTGGGTAGGCCTGGCAGGCATCCGCGCGAGTTCCGTGGAACGCACTTCGACAATCTCCGGGTCGGTCTGGAGTTCAGAGTCGGATGTTTTAAGAAATGCCACGTTACTTAGATGCGCACGCCGAGCTGGCGCATCGCTTCTCCTACAATGTAAATCGAACCGGTGACCACGATCACGCCTTTCGAGCCGGCCAGAACCCGTGCCCGGTCGAGGGCGTGGGGGACGTCCTGCGCTTCCTCGATTTCGGCCGCGGCACGCACCGCCGCGTGGCGGATTTCCTCCGGGGTGGCCGAGCGCGGATTGTCGGCGTGAGTGGCAACCACATGGTCGGCCATGGGAAACAGGATTTCCGCCATCTCACCGATCGCCTTGTCGCGCATGGCTCCGAACACCAGCGTCAGGGGGCGGTCTTCGTAAGCGGACGACAGGGTCGAACGCAGCGCCCAGGCCCCGGCGGGATTGTGGGCGACGTCGAAGACGATTTCCGGCCAGCCGTCGTACGCGGCCAGCACCTGGAAACGGCCCGGCCAGTGCGTCTCGCGAATGCCGCGCTCGATGGAATCGGCTGTAACCGGGAAGCCTTGCCTGCTGAGTTCCTCGGCTGTCGCAACGGCGAGCGCGATGTTGCGCAGCTGATGGCGCCCGACCAGCGGTGTTTCGACAAGAATCTGCTTACCCAGAACCTGCAGTGGATAGCTGGTGCGGTCCACAAGGGCTAAGCCCGCCGGGTCGCTCCCATGGAAGGATTCCACGGAATCGACACCGCCGGCGAGACCGGCGGCACATATTGGGCGGCGCTCACCCCCCGCGCTCCCAGTTCCAGAATCGTATTTCCGATCACATCATTGGCTTGCGGTTGCTGCGGCAGAGTCACGACCACGCCGCCGCGCCGGATAATTCCGGCTTTTTCGCGCGCAATTTCGGCAACCGTGTCGCCGAGATATTTCTGATGATCGAGCGAAATATCGGTAATCACGCTGACCCGCGGCTCGACGACGTTGGTGGCGTCGAGCCGTCCGCCCATGCCCACTTCGAGCACGGCGATCCAATCTTCTTGCGCAGAGAAGTACTCGAAAGCCATGGCCGTCAGCATCTCGAAAAAGCTGGGGTGCCAGGGTAATTCGCCTTCGCTCACCAGGCGCTCGGCGGTCCGGTCCACGACATCGTGAAGCAGCGCAAAGTCATCGTCGTTCGATCTCGTGGCCGTCGATGCGAATCCGCTCGTTGATGCGTACCAGGTGCGGCGAGGTGTAGAGACCAGTCTTCAAACCCGAAGCCTGCAGAATCGACGCCAGGGTGGCGGCGGTCGAACCCTTGCCGTTGGTGCCGGCGATGAGCACGGCTGGGAACGTCCGTTGCGGGATGATCCAAGGCTGCGAGCAGCACGCGCATGTGCGCCAAGTCGAACTTCTGCGACGGCGTATTCGCCAGTTCGTGGCCGAGCGCGTACATCTGCGCGACTGCGGTTTCGTAAGACATGGAGTTGGTCGTTAGTCGTTCGCGTTCGCAGAACCACACTCAGGTTACCAAGTTGGGCGGCGAGGGCGTTCGACCCAGTGGCATCGGAAGGCCGTGAAATTGAAGTGCTCCACTGGACGAAACGGGCAGGCAAGGCGAGGTCGAGGAAGCTCGACGTACGACGCAACGACGAGCGACCGACTGACCGTCCTACGCGCCTGCACCATGAAATCCAGCGCCCGGGCGATGTAGGACTTCAGTTGCTTGCGATGGACGACGGCGTCGAGCATGCCGTGTTCGAGCAGGAACTCGCGAGCGCTGGAAGCCCGGCGGCAGTTTCTGGCGGATGGTCTGCTCGATGACGCGCGGACCGGCGAAGCCGATCAGCGCGCCGGGTTCGGCGATGTTGAGGTCGCCGAGCATGGCGAACGAAGCGGTGACGCCGCCGGTCGTGGGATCGGTCAGAACGGAAATGTAGGGGACGCGGGCCGTCGTCCAGGCGGGCCAGGGCGGCGGAAATCTTGGCCAGCTGCATCAGGCTGATCAGCGCCTTCCATCATGCGCGCGCCGCCCGAAGCGGAGACGATGATGATGGGCGTGCGGGTGTGCGGTGGCTTTCTCGATGGCGCGGGTAATTGCTTCGCCGACCACCGCGCCCATGCTGCCGCCGATGAACGCGTACTCCATGGCGCTGACGATGACCGGCCGCCCATTCAGTTTGCCGCGGGCATTGACGATGGCGTCGTTCGAGGCCGGTGTCTGCCTGGGCCTGCTTCAGGCGCGAAGAATAGGCCTTCAGATCGACGAACTTCAGCGGATCGGTCGAGACCAGGTTGCTGTCGAAAACCTCGTACTGGTTGTCATCGAGCAGCTGCGCCAGGCGGGTGCGGGCGTCGATGCGGAAGTGCTTGTCGCACTTCGGGCAGACGTTCAGATTCTCTTCCAGGTCCTTCTTCCAGATGATCTGCCGGCACTCGTCACACTTGACCCACAGTCCCTCGGTGCGGACGGTTTTCTCGCCCGAAGTATCGAGCTCACCGGATTGGCGTTTGAACCATGTCATAGGAAGATTTGTGATTGTTGATTTTTGATTGTCGATTGAAAAACCCGTAGTTGGGCTTTCAATTAACAAATTACAAATTCACAAAATTCACCAATTCTAGTACTCGATTCCTCTCTGCGCCATCACGCCTTTCTCGTAGGCATGTTTCACCTGGCGCATTTCGGTGACCGTGTCGGCAAGCTCGACAATTGTCGGATGAGCGTTCCGTCCCGTCAAGATAACGTGCACCATCTCCGGGTTTCCGTCTTCAGGGTCTCCGCCACCTTGGCCGGGTCGAGCATGCCGTAGCTGATGGCGTAATTGATCTCGTCGAGCACGACCAGGTCCCATTCGCCGGACTGAATGGCCTTTTCGGCTTCGGCCCAGGCTTCCTCGACCATGCGTACATCTTCGGGATCGGGCTTCTCGGCGCCGACCTTCACGAAGCCACGCCCCATCTGCTTCATGACGAACTTGTCGCCGAATGCCTGCACCGCGTCCAGTTCGCCGTAATGCCACGAGCCCTTGAGGAACTGCAGCATCAGCACGCGCATTCCCTGGCCGACCGCACGCAGGGCGGTACCCATGGCGGCCGTGGTCTTTCCCTTGCCGGGTCCGGTATTCACGATGATGAGACCACGACGAATGTCTTCCATAGAGCAAACTTCGATTGTACCTGTTTCGTGAATTCACAGGGGTCGCTGGCCTTTCACCGGCATTGAGACGGGTGGAACACAACGGCGGGTGCCGCGCTGAGGGAAACATCGCTGACACGAAAGCGCGTTCTCATTCTGGGGCTGGTATTGAAGTCATGCTCCCGGCATGAGTCCTGGCTATGCCCGGGGACAGCCGAGGCGGCTGCCCCAGGTGAGATGCGGCTTCGCCCGGCGGCTAGGGCATTTCCACCACTCGCCGCGAATCGTCATCGTGGTCGTTCTCGCCGGCCGGTTCTTCGCCCAGCAAACGGGCAGCGACGCGCAATGCAGCCACTTCTTCCTTTACTCGCGACAGTTCCTGTTCTTTCCTACGGAGTACTTCCAGGGGATTTTTCATGACGGTAATTCCTATCCAAGAATGTTCATCGAGGTACGGACCCGGCCGGCCAAAACCACATCAGTGCCCCAGGTGATAAGGATGGCGCTTAAGAATCGTGAAAGCTCGATAAAGTTGCTCCAATAAAACCACGCGGGCCAGCTCGTGCGCAAGCGTCAATTTGCCGAGCGAAAGAATCAGCGAGGCCTGGCGCAAGGCTGCTTCGCTGAAACCGTCCGCCGAACCGATCGCAAACAGCAGCGGCTGCGGGTTGCGATCCTGATATTCGCCTACGTATCTGGCCAGTTCTTCCGACGACAGCTGCTTGCCGCGGCCGTCCAAAAGCACCAGGGTATGCCGCGGACGCGCCTCGCGGCTGCACAACTTCAAAACCGCTTCTTCGTCCTTGAGCGTGACTCCTTCGACTTCCGCATAACGGGAAATCCGTTGCAGATATTCGCCGGTCAGCGTCTGGATTGCGGGGGCTTTCGTTTTACCGATCCAGGCAACCTTCAATTTCACAGCTGGAATTTAAACACACCGGGAAGACGAATGCGGCGATACGAAGCCTAACGGGTGAGGTGACAAACAAGGCACGGATAACTTTGTGACTAAGTCTTTCTTCCCGACGCCAGCACCACGGTGACGCCGAACTTCACGCTTTGCCCGTCGAAGTATTTCCCGATCGCGTCGTGCACTTCGCTATGGATCTCGCTCCATTTTTCCGCGGGGACGCGCGCCAGCAGCGGGCGAAATGGTATGGAGACCGATTGCACGTACTCCCAGACTTCTTCGGGCGGCCCAGGCCACGTCCAGGGCAACGTCTTGCTTTCTTCCTCCACTTGGGTGAAGCCCGCATGCAAGAGCCGTTGTGACAGACTATGGGGCTCGGCGAAGCGAAACATGTTGGGGCCACCCGGGGCCATGAGCGATCCGCCCACGTGCCGGTGCACGATCGCCATGGTCGAGGACCAGTAGGGTTGTTCGAAGGGTCCCCAGGCCAGAAAGCAAGCGCGGCCGCCGGGCTTCAAGACTCGATGCAGCTCGCCCAGGGCACGATCGCAATCGGCAAAGAACATCACCCCGAAGCGGCAGGTGGACAGATCGAAACTTTCCTGGGGGAAAGGAAGCAGGTGGGCATCTGCCTGGCGGGTAGAGAAATTGGTGAGTTCGCGAGCTCGCGCTCTCTGGTCGGCAATGGCCAGTAAATCCGCGCTCAGATCTAAAGCGGTAACGTGTCCTTGCGGTCCCACGCGTGCCGCCAGGCTGATGGCGGGCTCTCCGGTTCCGCTCGCCAGATCGAGCACCTTCATTCCGGGAACTGGACAGGCATAGTCGACCAGCGCTTCGGTAACGGCTCGTCCCATGGACGCCGACTTGGCTTTCCACTTCTCAGCCGCGATCAGACGGTAGGAAGCATCCCAGTGCGTTTTGGAAGGATCAGTGGTCATCGGTTAAAGACATTCGCCACGGAGACATCTGGTCACGGAGAACACACAAACATTGCCGCGTCGGATGGTGGAATGAGCAATCAGGGTGAACCATCAGGCGCGTTTGCGCGCCGCCGCCCGCTTGCGCGGAGCCGTCAGCTCCGCTGGTTCGAGTCGCTTGGCGGACTTCCACAACCGCTCCAGGTCGTAATACTTGCGGGATTTTTCGGAGAAGATGTGGACCACGAAATCCACGTAGTCGAGCAGCACCCACTCCGCCTGCTTGTAACCCTCAATGCTGTTGGGACGCATGCCGTCCTTTTCCAGGCGCTCTTCGACTTCATCGGCAATGGCCTGAATCTGGCGCGGGTTGCTGCCGCTGCATACCACGAAGTAATCGGTGAATGCGCCCGATCCCTTTTCCAACTCAAGGATGGTGATTTCTTCCGCCTTCTTTTCCTGGCAGGCGCTGATGGCTTCCGAGACTTGTTTCTTCAGATCGGTCTTTTTCATGCGATGGTCAGCCGCTGGTGGTGGGTCGTTGGCAAGACCTCATTGTAGCTGAGAATGCGCGCGGCACGCGGGCGAACCGATTTTGGCGACGTCCCATCCTGCCGCCTAACCGCTGCTGTAAAGCCTCATTTTTTTGATGTATTCCGCCACCGCGGGAGCAACAAATTTCCCCAAGGGCTTCTTCGCGGCCACCGCTTGCCGGATCGCGGTGGCTGACACGGGCTGGTGAACGCCGTCCAGTAAGTGGACGGTAGCGCCGGAGAGGACAAGATCTCCTTTGGCCGGCTGTTTTGCGAAGGGCTTGGTGACGGCGGCGGCGGGACGAAGACTTTCCGGCAAAGCATTGGCCACATCCGCCAAAGAAAATCCCGGGCGGCTGCCGACGATGAACGCACATTCGCGGAACAGGGCCTCGGCTTGATGCCATTGGGCAATGTCGTTGAAGGCGTCAATGCCGATCAGGAAGAAGCTGATCGCTTTTCTTGAGAGTGACTTTCAACCGCCGGACAGTATCAATACTGTAGTTGGCCTGCGGTGGCTTGCCGGTTGCCCCTCCCTTGCCAGGATCGGATGCCATCGCCGGGGCCTCCAGCAAAGACGGGACAAACGCTTTTTCTTCCATCGTAGCCAGCACCACCATGGCGTAACGATGGCAGTAGTCGGACAGCGGCTGGCGCTGTTTGTGAGGCGGAACATGGGCGGGAACGAAATAAATGCGCGCCAGCGAGAAGCGCTCTTGTGCGGCTCGGGCCAGGGCCAGGTGCCCGCGATGGATGGGATCAAAAGTTCCGCCAAACAGTGCGATGTTCATCGTTGGGTTTGTGTACCCGTGTCTTGTTATGAGAATCCGTCGGCTTTAGTGCTTTGTCCGGCGTTTACCGCTGGAATGGCCGAAATTTCCGGCCATTCGCTGAAGCTGGCTGGGCCGATTAAGGTTGCCTCACCAGGTTCCTTCCCCCGGTCAGGGTCCATTTCCACAACAAAATGAACTACCGTAACTCGCGCAAATCCCTTTCTGGGACTAGCATTTGGAGGTATGCGAGTGAAGCTCCCCCTTCTCCGCACTCGTTACATTCCTCCGGGTCGGGCCCCCATCCTCCGATACGGCGTTGCCGTTCTCAGCATTATTTTGGCCCTGATTCCGGCGTTGCTTCTCTCCGACGTCGTCGAAAGCCGGCTGGTGGTATTCGCGGTCGCCATCATGGTCAGTGCCTGGTACGGCGGCTGGAAGCCGGGCCTGGTCGCGACCTCCTTCGCCCTCACTGTGAGCGCCTACTTCTCGCTGGCAGGAGTGCGATCGGAACACGAATATCGCAAGGCCATCATACATCTGGCGCTGTTCGTCTTTGTCGCCCTGCTGATTTGCTGGTTCAATGCCGCGCTGCGCTCGGCACAGGAGGGATTGCGGCGCTCGGAAGTCAACTTCCGCTCGCTGGTTACCAATGCCCCCTACGGGATTTGCCGCTGCGATTCGACGGGCATTCTGCAAAGCGCCAATCCCGCGCTGGTCAGCATGCTCGGCTACGCCTCGGCCTCGGAACTGGTTGGTCACAATCTCGCCAATCTCTACAGCGACTCGCAGGAGTGGTTTGTGCTGGCCGACCATTTCCGTTCTCTGCAAAGGTTCACCGGCCTGGTCGCTGACTGGCGGCGCAAAGATGGCAGTTGCACGGCGGTTCGTCTTTCCGGCCGGGCGATTCGCGGGGAACGCAAGGAAATCTTCTTCGAACTGTTCAGTGAAGACGTTACCGAACATCGCGCGCTGGAACAGCAACTGCGCCAGGCGCAGAAGATGGAAGCGGTCGGCCGGCTGGCCGGTGGCATCGCGCACGACTTCAACAATCTGCTGACGGTCATCTCGGGATACTCCGAGTTCCTGCTGGATCGGCACTGGCCAAGGACGACCTCGGTGCGCGGCGCCGGCCCAGGAAATCGCCAATGCGGCCGAACGGGCCGCCTCGCTCACTCGCCAGCTGCTGGCCTTCAGCCGCAAACAGATGCTGGCGCCGAAGGTGCTCGATCTGAACGCAGTCGTCACCGAACACCAGCAAGATGCTGCAGCCGCCTGATCGGCGAGGACATCGAGCTGGTGATGGCTCCGGCTTCCGATCTGGGCGCCGATGAAGGCCGACCCGGGCCAGATCGAACAGGTCATCATGAATCTCGCGGTCAACGGCGCGTGACGCGATGCCGCGTGGCGGCAAGCTGACCATCGAGACCGGCAACGTCGACGCTCGACGAAGGCCTACGCCGCACGTCATCTCGGGGCTCGCAGACCGGCGAGTACGTGATGATCGCGATCAGCGACACCGGGATCGGCATGGACGCAGAAGACCCAGTCGCACATCTTTGAGCCCTTCTTCACCACCAAGGAGCCGGCAAGGGAACCGGGCTCGGCCTGTCGACGGTGTACGGCATCGTGAAGCAGAGCGGCGGGTACATCTGGGTCTACAGCGAACCGAATCGCGGAACCACCTTCAAGATTTATCTGCCGCGGGTGACCCAATTCGGAGAGCCCGTGACGCCCGCGCTGGAGGCCGCCGCAACCAACTCTACCCCGGCTTCCGAGACTATTCTGCTGGTGGAAGACGAGAGCAACGTGCGCCGCCTGGCGCGCGAATATCTGGAATTGCAGGGATACCGCGTGCTGGAGGCCGCCGAAGGCACCAGCGCCATTCAAATCTCCAAGGTTCACGAGGGCCGCATTCATCTGTTGTTAACCGACGTGGTCATGCCGGGGATGAATGGGCGCGAACTGGCACAACACATTACCTCGGCGAGACCCGAAACCAAAGTGCTTTATATGTCGGGCTACACCGAGAATGCGATTGGCCACAACGGCACACTGGACGCTGGCATCACCCTGCTCCAGAAGCCCTTCACTCTCCCCGCCTTGAAAGCGAAGGTGCGGGAGATGCTCGACACACCCCTTCCCCTGGAGGTTTCCATGTCTGCTCGTGCTGCATACGCCCCCCTGGCCCGGACCCGGCAGAAGCTTACTTCTCCGTTCCGCGCGCAACGTTTCGAACTTCATCTTCCGCTGAAATACCGCTTGGTCGGCGACCACGACTGGCGCGAAGGAACTACCGAAAACATCAGTCGCTCGGGCATGCTGTTCCGTGCCGAAGAAATGATTCCCCCGAATGCCCAGCTGGAAATTAACCTGGTGCTGCCGGCGGAAATCGCAGGCTTGTCTTCCGCGGAAGTGGTTTGCCGCGGTGAAATCGTGCGCACCGTCTCACCCCAGACACCGGCCACACCTCCGGCGCTGGCCGCCAAGATTCTGCAATACCACTTCCAGCACGGTCCCCAGATGGCGAATTAGTTCCGGGTTTTCCGTACCGGCACCGAGTACCAAAACAAGAAGGCGGCCAAACTTGGCCGCCTTCTGTTTTCCTTCGTGGTTCCTTCTTCCGGTGGTCAAGGCACTGGTTCGCCACTCGGTACCGGGCATTCGGTACTGGCTGCGGCGGCTTTCTGACGTACTGCTTCGACTGTCTCCGCCATCGCGTACTTCAGCTTTTCGATGCCTTCCCCGGTGACTGCGGAGATGGGAAATAAATCGAGCTTATTCTTCTTGCAGTACTTCTTCAGTTTCGCCAGCTTGTCTGGGTTGGCGACATCAATCTTTGACGCCACCATGATGACGGGCTTGTGCTCCAGCCCTGCTCCGAAGCTCGCAAGTTCGCCATTGATGACTTCCACATCCTGCACGGGGTCGGGCCGTCCGCTGGCGTCGGAGATATCCACCAGGTGCACCAGCAGCCGCGTGCGCTCGATGTGCCGCAGAAACTGTGTGCCCAGACCAGAACCCTGGTGCGCCCCCTCAATCAGCCCGGGAATATCGGCGACGACAAAACTTTTTTCCGTCGGCCCCTTGCCCACCAGGACCACCCCGAGATTTGGTTCCAGCGTGGTAAACGGATAGTCGGCAATTTTCGGACGGGCGGCGGAGATGCGCGAGATCAGCGTGGATTTGCCAACGTTGGGATAGCCCACCAAGCCTACGTCCGCAAGCAGCTTCAGCTCCAGGCGGAAGGTGCGCTCCTCGCCGGGCCGCCCCTCTTCGTGCTCCTGCGGCGCCTGGTGGGTGGAGGTGGCAAAACGCGCATTGCCGCGCCCGCCCCGGCCTCCGCGGGCGATCACCACCCGCTCGTCGGGTCGGGAAAAATCGTAGACCTTGTCTCCGGTATCGGCGTCGTAGACGACCGTCCCGACTGGCACTTTCAGCAGAACATCTTCGCCTTCCCGGCCGGTCCGGTTCGAGCCTTCCCCGTGACGTCCGCGCTGCGCTTTGTATTCAGGATTGAAGCGGAAGTGGACCAGCGTGTTGTGGCGCTCGCTCGATTCCATGATGACGTCGCCGCCGTTGCCCCCGTCGCCGCCCGAGGGACCTCCGCGCGGGACGAACTTCTCCCGCCGGAAGGCGAGGCAGCCATTGCCGCCGTTGCCTGCTTTGACCCGGATTATGGCTTCATCAATAAACATCAGTCGTCAGCAACGTCCACGTGGGTCGAGCCGCCCCGGCCGCCCGCTTGCAGATGCTTTCCTCCACGAATACAAAAGCCCCGGCCAGGGCCGAGGCTGCGGCCGCGTCGAACTGCCGCGGCCGGTCGGATCGATTGCGGCATTACTCCACTTCGACGGGTTCAACCATGACGAACTTGCCCATGCCGCCCTTGTCCAGGAACTTGATGCGTCCCGTGACTTTGGCGAAGAGGGTATCGTCCTTGCCGCGGCCGACATTCAGTCCCGGCTTCACCCGCGTGCCGCGCTGCCGCACGATGATGGTTCCGCCCGGCACCAACTGCCCGCCGAACGCCTTGAATCCCAGCCGCTGGGCATTCGAATCGCGGCCGTTTCGTGAAGTGCCTTGTCCTTTTTTGTGTGCCATAAGATCAGTTCTCGGTTCTCAAGTCTTACTTCTTTTTCTTCGGCGCTGCTTTCTTCGCAGCCGGCTTTTTTGCGGCTTTCTTCTTGCCGGGAGCCTTCGCCCCTTTCGCTTCCGGCTTGGCTTCCGTACTGTCAGCCGCGGCTTTTTTCAGCTTCGGCTGCTTCTTGGGAAGCGCGGGCGCGGTGAACTTCTGCCCGTCGAATGCGATTTCGGTGATGCGCACCGCGGTGTAACGACTGGCGATGTCCCCGCAGCTTCTTGTATTGCTTCTTGCGCTTGTAGTGGAAAACCAGGATTTTGGGGCTGCGGCCCTGCTCGACGATTTCGCCCACCACGCGCGCTTCCGCGGGCTTGCCGATCTGGCCTTCCCCGCCGGAAACCGCGAGCACATCGCTGAACTCGACTGGACCGTCGGTGCCTGTGCCCTGGGTCTCGACCCGAATCACGTCGCCGGGCGCGACCCGGTACTGCTTGCCACCGGTGCGGATGACCGCGTACATAGCTCTGCCTCCGTCAAAATAACCCACCCGCCGCACACTGGCGCGATGCGGGGACCTGCTATTTTTCCTGTGCTTGCTGTTTCTCCGCCTCGACGCTCTCAGCAACCAATGCGGACGGCTCCAGAGGGGAGCCGCAGGTACAGGCAAACTCAATCATTTTAGCGTGCGCTGTGGAAATTGGTCAAACCGAAGAGGGGAACGATTGAACTAGCGCCGCCAATTCATGCGACAATGCTGGCCGGATTCTGGAGGGAAATCGAATGCGTTACCGTCTTTTCACTCTGTTCCTGTGCCTGCTGGCCATTGCGGCCGCCTCACAAACCAAAACCGCCAAAAAGATGATGCCTTCGGGCGCCCCCGATCGCGCCCTCATGGACAAGATCTGGGCCGGCTGGAGCACCCTCAACCCCGACAATGTCGACGGCTTTTATGCCAAGGGCCCGCACACCTTCTTCGACATCGCCCCCTTGAAATATGCAAGCTGGGACGAATACCAAAGCGGAGTCAGGAAAGAGCTGGCGGATTACAAGACCGCCACCTGCACCGTCAATGACGATTCCCAGGTTCACCCGGCCGGCGATACCGTTCTGGGCCACCGCGACGGTGAAGTGCGATATGACGCGAGCGTCGGGCAAACGGGAACTGAGCCAGTTTCGTTGGACCGTGATCTGGCACAAAGAAGACGGCAAGTGGCTGATCGTTCACGAGCACGTCTCTCAGCCCATCGAGTAAAGGAAGGCCTGCCACGGATCTACGCAGAACTTAAGATCCACCCGGGTGTACCGGTGGCGGCCCGCGCGAATCCGTGGCCAGGCCTTCAATATGCTTTGAAGAAGAAATAGACTGACATCCCGGCGCCCACCAGGATGACGAACCAGCGCACCAGGCCGGGCCGCAGGCGCAAGGAATAGTGGGCTCCGAAATAGCCTCCGATGGCTGCGCCTAGGATCATGACGATGGCCTGCGGCCAATAGACGGCTCCCTTCAAAATAAAGACCACGACTGCCACGCCATTGATGGCGCTGCCCAATACGCTCTTCAGCGCGTTCATGGCATGGATGTCAGTCATGCCGATGGCCGCCAGCATCGCGAGGTTGACGATTCCGACGCCGCCGCCGAAGTAACCTCCATAAACGGCCACTCCCAGTTCAAAAACCGAAGCCCCGACAATCGCCGCCGTGGTCGCTTCGTGACTGACGCTCGAAGCACCACCGCGCGCCAGTTTCTTGCCGAAGATGAAAAGCAGAGTGGCTCCCGCCATCAACCAGGGCAGCACTTTCGCGAAGGTATGCTCCGGGGTTTTCAGCAGCAAAAACGCTCCGGCCACTCCTCCCACGAAGCTGGTAATGAGCAGGGGAATCATCACCCGCCGTGGAACCTCCAGGCGGTCGCGGAAGGCTCCGCCACTGCAGACAATGCCCGTCCAGAGAGCGACGGTGTTGGTAGCGTTGGCAGGAATCTGAGGCACGCCGGTGAATACCAGCGCGGGGAAGGCAATGAAACTGCCGCCGCCGGCGACGGCATTCATGGCGCCGCCCAGCACACCGGCAACAAACAGGAAGAGTGCGTGTCCGAGATCCAAGCTAACTGTGTATCACACCCGCTTGGTCGCAAGCATCGATTCCGCGCCCCGTGACGCCCTCGAACCAGCCCACGTCCAGGCCGGAAATGGGGTTTCCCCAGGGATTTCCCGCGGGCGTGCCGCCCTGATCTAGTCAATGAAATCAGCCATTTAAGCTCCGGCGGCTCCCCGTCCCGCTCGTGACATAAGTCACAGCCTGACGTGAGCTCAGCAGTTAACCTCGATGGGTACGGTGATGCCATGGGAACGCAACTGCATAGCGAAATCATTCCGGAAATTCCGCCAGGCTTCCGTCCACCCGCTCCTGCACCGCGGAAACCGGCGAAAAAGAAACTGGTTCGCCGCAGCGAGCGCGATCGCTTCCAGGCCCTGCGCCGGAGTTTCCAATTCGCCTTTCTGCTGCTGAATGTGTACCTGGGCGCGACGTTTTACTACTGGGTCCGGCAGTTTGAGACGGAGACCTTCAGGACTTCCCTGGCCCGTCCGGCCGGTGTCGAGGGCTGGCTGCCCATCGCCGGGATGATGAACTTCAAATACTTCCTGCTCACCGGTCAGGTATCGGCCATGCATCCGGCGGCGATGTTCCTGTTGATCACGTTCGTGTCCATCTCCTTTCTCTTCCGCAAGGCGTTCTGCAGCTGGCTGTGCCCGGTGGGCACGCTATCGGAATATCTGTGGCGCGCGGGCCGTAAACTCTTCGGCCGTAATTTTCACCTTCCCCGCTGGGTGGACGTGCCGTTGCGCGGCTTGAAATATCTGCTGCTGGGATTCTTCGTGTGGGCAGTCTGCAGCATGCCGGCGCACGCGATCGCCGCCTTCATGCGCAGCCCTTACGGTGTCATCACCGATGTCAAGATGCTCGACTTCTTCCGCTTCCTCGGGGAAACCGGGCTGATCGTCCTGGGGATTTTGGCCGTCGCTTCGCTGCTGGTGCAGAACTTCTGGTGCCGCTACCTTTGTCCTTACGGCGCGTTGCTGGGTCTGACGTCTATTCTTAGTCCGCTGCGCATCCGGCGCGAAGCCTCGGCGTGCATCGATTGCGGAAAGTGCGCAAAGGCGTGCCCATCAAGCCTTCCCGTCGACAAACTGGTTACGATCAAGTCGGCCGAATGCACGGGATGCGTGGAGTGCGTCGCGGTTTGTCCGGCGCAGGACGCGCTCCAGTTTTCAATATGGCGTGGGCGCCGCCGTCCGCGAACCATGCCGGCATGGGCGATGGCGATCGGGATCGCCACCCTTTTCTTCGGCATCGTGGGATACGCAAAGGTTTCCGGGTCGTGGGAGACGCACGTGCCCGATTCCGTCTACCGGCAACTGGTTCCGCACGCCGACCAGGCCGCACACCCCATGCCGGGAGATCCCGCGCTCACGGACTAGTGCGGTCCGCTGGCTGCCTGGGCAGCAGAAAGTCCAACCAGTGGGTTTTCCCAGGGAGAATCCTGCAGATCGCGCGGCCTGAGAAGAGCTGCGGGGCAGCGCCGATTGTCCTGGGGACCTGGCTCAGTGACTAAAGCTGCAAGCCTTCTGCTTGCCTGACTTACTTCGGTCACGTTCTGCAGGCAACCCACATCACGTAGTGTCTTGGTGGGCCCCGAAAATCATGGAGCAGATTTGTCATGAGTGGTTGCACCCGCAAGAGAATTTCACTGCTGGCGCTGGTCTGCCTGGCGGCGCTATGGCTCACCCCGCTGCGCGCACAGAAAACTGAAAAGGCCTCCCGCAGAAAAGTCTACTCGGTCGATCCCGCATATCCCGACTTGTTGAGGCGGTCGAATATCGGGGGCGTGGTTCGCCTGATGGTGGTTATTTCCCCGAAAGGCACGGTCGAAACCGTCAACCAGCTGGGAGGCAATGCCGCCCTGGTGGAAGCGGCCACTGCAGCCGTGAAGAAGTGGAAGTACGCGCCTGCCGACACCGAGACCACGCAGGAAGTCAGCATCACCTTCGATCCGCGCGGTTACCGGTAGGATCACGGACTTCGCTAAAAAAAAGCGCGGACAGGAGTGTCCGCGCCAGAATCCCTGCAGCAGAAACTACTGAATCAGCGTTCCATTCCCGTTGGGCTCTTCGTCGGGCGGGATCACCACTGCCGCCGCCACGCGATCGCCAGGCTCAAGATTGAGCAGGCGGACGCCTTGCGCGGATCGTCCCGACTCGCGGATGGTCTTTGAGTCCATGCGGATGATCTTGCCGTACTGGCTGATCAGCATGACCTCGGACTTCTCCGAGACCTGCGCGATGGTGGAAACTTTTCCATTGCGCTCGGTGGTCTTGACGTTGATCACGCCTTTTCCGCCACGGCTGGTAAGGCGGTACTCGTCCGCCGGAGTGCGCTTACCATAGCCGTTTTCAGTCACCGAGAGAATCAGCGAACCCTTCTCGGGAACCAGATCATCCGCGCTTTCAGCAGCCTCGGATGCCGCCTTCTTCTTAGCATCCTTCTCGGCCCGGGTTGAGTCGGGCGCTTCTCCGCCGGCACCCGGCTTGGGAGTCGTCGCCATGCCCACGATGTGGTCCTTCTCCTGCAGGTTCATGCCGCGCACCCCGGTGGCATTGCGTCCCATGGAGCGAACATCATCTTCCTCGAAACGAATTGCTTGGCCCTCATGAGAGGCGAGGAACACCACCTGCTGTCCATCCGTAAGCGAGGCCGCCACCAGTTCATTGCCTTGTTCGATGTTGATGGCGATGATGCCGCGCGACATGACGTGCGAGAAATCTTTCAGATCACGTCTTCTTCACCGTGCCGTTGCGAGTCGCGAAGAAGACATACTTGTTTTCTTCTTCCAGGTCGCGTACGGCCAGCATGGTGCGCACCGTTTCTCCTGGCTGCAGCGCGACCAGGTTGCCCATGTGCTTGCCTTTGCCGGCGGCGCCCACGTCGGGAATCTCGTAGACCTTCAGCCAGTACACCCGTCCGGTGTTGGTGAAAATGAGAATGTAGGCGTGAGTCGAGGCGATGAATAGATGCTCGACGAAATCCTCGTCGCGCGTCTTCATGCCGGTGCGGCCGGTGCCTCCGCGGCGCTGCATGCGGTAGGTCGAGATCGGCGTGCGCTTGAGATAGCCGGAATGGCTGACCGTAACCGCAACTTGCTCGTCGGCGATCAGGTCTTCCAGCATGATTTCGGCGGCTTCGTCTTCGATCACGGTGCGGCGCTCGTCGCCGTACAGTTTCTTGATTTCTTCCAGCTCCTTGACGATGACCCCGCGGAGCTTCTTCTGGGAACCGAGAATGGACTCGTACTCGGCAATGTTCTCGCGGGTAAGATTCAATTCCCTGGTGATTTCATCGATCGAAAGCCGGGTCAGGCGGTGCAATTGCAGTTCGAGAATGGCATCGGCCTGGATCGCGGTAAAAGGTTTTTCCGGGTCCAGCCGGGGAGCGCGGCCGGTGATGTTGATGTCAATCTTCTTGCCGGCAAAATAGGCGATCAAATTCTCGCGGGCATCGGCGCGGTTGGCGCTGCCGCGGATGATGGTGATGACGTTGTCAATGTGATCCAGGGCAATCAGATAGCCTTCGAGCACGTGCTCGCGATCTTGTGCCTTGCGGAGCAGGAAGGCGGTGCGGCGGCGCACCACGTCGACGCGGTGATCGATGAAGTACTTGATGGCCTGCACCAGCCCCATCTCTTTGGGCTGGCCATTGACCACGGCCAGGAAAATCATGCTGAAGCTTTCCTGCATCGCGGTGTGCTTGAACAGCTGGTTGAGCACCAGCTGGGGCTCGCCGCCACGCTTCAGCTCCACCACGATCCGCATGCCATCGCGGTCGCTCTCGTCGCGGATGTCGGAGATGTCGTCGACGGTCTTGTCGTTCACCAGCTGGGCAATGCGTTCCACCAGCCGCGCTTTGTTCACTTGATAAGGAATCTCGGTGATGACGATGGCCTGCCGGTCTTTGTTGAAGGTCTCGATGGCGGCCCGGGCGCGCATCATGAAGCGGCCACGGCCGTGCTTGTACGCTTCCAGGATCCCTCCCCGGCCATGAATGATGCCGGCCGTGGGGAAATCCGGCCCCTGCACAAACTTCAGAATCTCCGGCAGAGTCGCGGCGGGATTGTTCACCAGCGTGATGGTCGCATCCACAATTTCCGTCAGGTTGTGCGGAGGAATATTGGTCGCCATGCCCACCGCGATTCCGTTAGAACCATTAATCAGCAGGTTGGGAATGCGGGCGGGAAGTACCGTGGGTTCCGATGTCTGTTCATCGAAATTGGGCACGAAGTCGACGGCATCCTTGTCGATATCGGCCAGCATCTCTTCCGCAATCCGCGTCATGCGGCACTCGGTGTACCGGTAGGCAGCGGGCGGATCGCCGTCCACTGAGCCAAAGTTTCCCTGCCCGTCGATCAGCGGGTAGCGCAAACTCCAGGGCTGCGCCAGGCGCACTAACGCGTCATACACCGCGCTATCGCCATGGGGATGGTACTTCTTCAGCAATTCGCCGACCACGCCGGCGCATTTGCTGTGCTTGCGGTTGTGCAGCAGCCCCATATCGTGCATGGCGTACAGAATGCGCCGGTGCACCGGCTTCAACCCGTCACGCACGTCGGGCAGCGCGCGGCCAATGATGACCGACATCGAATAGTCGAGATACGACCGCCGCATCTCTTCTTCAATGTTGACCGGCACAATGTTGAGCGCGCCGGGACTGCCGCCTTCGCCCGGAGGCGGAGGAGTCAAAGGAAGCTCGGGATTCTGATCGTCTGCCATAAAAACGCTGTTAGCTCCTAGCTCTTAGCTGCTAGCTTGCCCGAGGCCCGGCGTCTCAGTGCGCGGATTTCCGGTAAATGATTGCATCTATAGGAAGTTAACTCGCCCGGGATTACTGAAGATTATACCACGAGAGGCGGGGGAAACGAGGAGTACCGCGAGGCCGTAAGTGGCTCAGACGGCACCCCTTTGAGGAGATCTAAAATTCCGTCTGTTGATGGGATCTCTCGACCGCGTGGTCGCTCGTTCCGCAAGCGACCACTCCGCTCAAGATGACAGGGTAAGTCAAAGTGGCGGCTTCCACGCGACCCTTAAACCATTTGTCATTCCGAGCAACGCGAGGAATCTGCATTCTCCACCGCTGTCATCCTGAACGGAGAGGCGGCGGGTGGCCCACACATTCGCGCTTTTTCGAATGTGTGGGGTACGATGCTGCCGACACACCGCAAGAATTTCCCTGCATGCTTTTCCGTACCCTACTCACGTGTTTTCTTAGCTGTCATGACGCTATTGTCTAGACCCTGCCGTCATGACGATGTGTTCCGCGTGGAACCCTGGTTGGTTTTGCTCGGCTTGAAACCGATGAAGGCTCCCGGTCGAGTCGAAAGTGGCTATCGCTTTCGCTAGACCGTTGCGGCCACGGCTTCGCCGCAGAGTGCGGCCGCTTGCTTTCGTGCCTCTTGTAGCGCTGGTTGCACGCGCCGGGGCGCGGTGCCGCCAGTAACGTCGTGGATGGCTAACACCGCTTGAGAGTGAGACAGGAATAAAAATCCTGATCAAATGCCGGATCGATTGCGCGCAACTCGCTGAGCGGAAGATCCTGCAGTTCGCATCCGCGTTCGACGCACAGGCGCACCGCTTTGCCGACCTGCTCGTGCGCAAGACGGCTGGGAACGCCGCGGCCGACCAGGTAGGTAGCCGCCGCCCAGGCGTTCATGAAACTACCCTCGGCGGCTGCGCGCATGCGGGCGTGGTTCAAGCCCACGACTCTCATCCATCCGGTCACCAGCGGCAAGACGGAGAGGACCGTAGTGGTCGCATCAAACAGAGGCTCCTGCGTCTCCTGCAGGTCTTTGTTGTAGGCCAGTGGCAAGCCTTTGACCGCAAGCAGCAGAGCCGTCTGATGGCCGAGAACCCGTCCCGCTTTTCCCCGCACCAACTCGAGTAAGTCGGGATTTTTCTTCTGCGGCATGGCGCTGCTGCCCGTGGAGTAGGCCTCGGGCAGTTCGATGAAGCCGTACTCCTGGGTGGAGAACAAGATCATCTCTTCGGCCCAGCGGCTCAAGTGAAGAGCCAGCGATGCCAGCACGGAAACGAATTCCAGAACAAAGTCACGATCGCTGCTGGCGTCCATGCTGTTCGCGGTAGCAGCATCACAGCCGAGATCAGCGGCCATGGCCTCGCGATCCAGGGGGAGCGTGGCTCCGGCAACCGCCCCGGATCCCAACGGACAAACATTCACGCGTTTGCGGCAGTCCGAGAGACGCTCGGCATCGCGCAAGAACATCTGCACATAGGCGAGCAGCCAGTGTGCGACTAGAACCGGTTCGGCGCGCTGCAGATGTGTGTAGGCTGGCATCGCGGCGTCTCCGGCCTGCTCAGCGCGAGTTAGGATCGCATCGACCCACTCTCCAAGCAACTTTTGCAGATCATCGATGCTAGCGCGGACATAGAGCCGGAGATCGGTGGCAATCTGCTCATTCCGGCTGCGGCCGCTGTGCAGTTTGTATCCTGTCTCACCGATCAGCGCCACCAGTTGCTTCTCGACAAAATGATGGACATCTTCTGCAGCGTCATCCTGCAGAAATTCGGCGGAAGCTTGCGCCTTCCCGGCAATCTGCTCCAGCCCTTGCAGAATTTCTCCCAGCTCCTCTGCCGACAACACTCCGGCGTGTTCCAGGGCGCGCGCATGGGCGCGGCTGGCCGCCACTTCGTACGGCAACAAGCGCTGATCGAAAGGGAACGACCGCTGCCACTTCTCGAATGACTCATCGAGCGGCTCGCGGAAGCGCCCTGACCACATCTTCGTCAAGCAACCTCCATGCGCGACCGGGCGCGGCAGCGCGACGGCAATCCCAGGATGCGGATGAATCCCGCGGCATCCTTCTGGTCGTAGCTGTCCCCCATGGTAAACGCGGCCAGGTCGGTGCGATAGAGCGAGTATTCCGACTTCCGGCTGACCACGCTGACGTTGCCCTTGTAAAGCGACAGCGTGACGCTGCCGGTGATGTTCTGCTGCGTGGTCTCGACGAAGGCGTCCAGCGCCTCGCGCAGCGGCGTAAACCACATGCCGAAGTACACCAGCTCCGCGTACTTGAGCCCAATTTGCTGCTTGTAGTGCATCAGGTCGCGATCCAGGCACAAGGCCTCGAGTTCACGGTGCGCCGTGAGCAACAATGTGCCGCCGGGGGTCTCATAGCAGCCGCGCGACTTGATCCCGACAAAACGGTTCTCGACCAGATCCACGCGGCCAATGGCGTTGCGGCCGCCGATCTCGTTGAGCAACTCGACCAGCGAAACCGGATCCATGTCCATGCCGTTGACCGAGATGGGAATTCCCTTCTCGAAACCGATCTGGACCCGTTCTTCACGATCGGGAGCGTCCTGGGGAGAGCGTGTCAGCTGCCAGGTACTGGCGAACGGCGGCGTTCCCGGCGTCTTCCAGCTCTCCGCCTTCGTGGCTGAGGTGCCAGAGATTGCGGTCGCGGCTATGAATCTTCTCGCGGCTGGCAGTCACGGAAATGCCGCGCTTCTCGGCGTAGTCGAGGCAATCTTCTCGCGATTTCAGATCCCACTCGCGCCAGGGCGCCACCACCTTCAACTCCGGCGCCAGCGCCTGGTAAGTCAGCTCAAACCGGACTTGATCGTTGCCCTTGCCGGTGCAACCGTGAGCCACGACGTTGGCCCCTTCGCGCAGCGCCACTTCCACCTGGTGCTTCGCGATTACGGGACGGGCCAGCGACGTTCCCAGCAGATACTTGTTCTCGTACACGGCGCCCGCTTTCAGCGCGGGGAAGACGTAGCCGCTCAGGAACTCTTCCCGCATATCTTCCACGATCACTTTGCTGGCGCCGGTGTCGTAGGCTTTCTTGACGACGGCTTCAATATCGTCTCCCTGGCCCACGTCGCCCACCATGGCAATCACGTCATAGGCGTAGTTTTCCTTGAGCCACGGAATAATGATGGAGGTGTCCAATCCTCCCGAATACGCAAGTACGACTTTCTCAGGCATGAGCGGTCCTCACGGGAAGGCGGCTGTTTCCGCCGCCCAGCAGCATTAACAGGATGGCTTTCTGGATGTGCAGACGGTTTTCCGCCTGGTCAAAGACAATCGATCGGGAGGAGTCGATCACCGCATCGGTGACTTCCTCTCCGCGATGCGCCGGCAGGCAGTGCATGAACACCGCGTGCGGCGCCGCCAGCGACATCAATTTGTCATTCACCTGGTAAGCAGCAAAGACGGTGGCGCGCGCCTTGGCTTCACTTTCCTGGCCCATGCTGGCCCAGGTGTCGGTGTAGACGGCGTCGGCGCCCTTCACCGCTTCCGCCGGATTGGTGAGGATCTGAATCGACGCTCCGGTTTCGCGCGCGATTTCACGGGCCGCATCCACAATTGCGGGATTGGGTGCGTACCTTTTCGGGGTGGCCACGCGAATGCACGAACCCAGCGAGGCGGCCGTCAGCAACAGGGAGTGAGCCATGTTGTTGCCGTCGCCCACGTAGGCGAAGCGCAAGCCTTCGAGCTTGCCGAATTTTTCTTGCAGGGTAAAGAAGTCGGCGAATGCCTGGCAGGGGTGCTCCAGATCGCTGAGCGCGTTGATTACCGGGATCGAGGCATGCGCCGCCATCTCTTCGACCGTGCTGTGATCGAACGTCCGCAGCACAATGCCGTGCACCCAGCGCTCTACGTTGTGCGCGATGTCGCCCAGGCTCTCGCGCTGATCAATGCGGCTGTGAGTTTGATCCATGAAGAAGCAGTCGCCCCCCAGGCTGGCCATGCCGGCTTGAAAGGTCAGGCGCGTGCGCAACGAAGGCTTTTCGAAGAACATCACGACCTGCTTGCCGGCCAGCGCGCCGCGAAACGCGGAGGCGCGGACTTTGATCAAAGCCGCCAGATCAATGACCGCCTTGACCTGATGCGGGCTCAGATCGCGAACCGAGACCAGATCGCTGGGCCGTACTTCCTTGATGGGTTCCACCGGCAATACCGGGGTTCCTTCGATGGGCTGGTTCCTTATTCCCATTGCTTATTCACAACCTGCTTTCTGGTGATCAGCGCAGCATGCCGCGAATTTTCGCGGCCAGCCTTGCGGCCGTTTTCTTATCCGAGGAGATCACCAGGATGGTGTCATCCCCCGCCAGGGTCCCCACGACCTCTGGCCATTGCTCCCCATCCAGCGCCGCGGCCACCGGCTGCGCGCTGCCTACGCTGGTCTTCATGACCAGCAGGTTCTGCGCCAGCCGGATCTCCAGCACAAACTCTCGAACCAGCCGGGTGACCGACGGCAAGGCCGGTTCCGCGGCCAACGCGCCTTGCGGAAGCGCGTATCCTTCCGCACTTTTCACCAGGCCCATTTCGCGGATGTCCCGCGACAAGGTGGCCTGGCCAACCTCGAATCCCTTTTTTCCCAAGGCGGTCTGCAGCTCTTCCTGGCTGGGAATGGCTTCCTTGCGCAGGATCTCGAGAATCGCCTTTTGCCGGCTGGCTTTGCTCATGGCGGAAATATATTCAGTGTCATGCATAAATATGCATTGGGGCGGGAACCCCTGTCAACAACAGAATGCTTGCCGGAATGGTTACCGGCGAGGAGCGCGGGCGTTGGCTCGCGCCAATCGTCATCCCCAGCCGGAAGGCGAAAGTGGGCAAGACGGTTCGGAAGGTTGCAGCGACCGCTCGTAAGGCGGACGGTTAAGCCGTTCGCAGCGTGAGCAAGGTAATTTCCGGGGGCACTCCCAGCCGGACCGGCATGCCAAACGTGCCCAGCCCGCGGTTCACGTAGAGGAACGCGGTTTTCACTGAAGCAGCATTCATGCCCCCGGTCTCCAGCCTGCCCAGCGGCAGGCGGTAGAGGCCGGCCACGAAGTCGGTGATCAGCCGCGCCGGGCTCCAGGCATGATCCACAATTTCAAATTTCACCTGTCCGCCGTGGGTATGTCCGGCGAGACTCAGCTCGATACCCAGTTCGGCGGCGCGCCGGAAGGAATTGGGATTGTGCGAGAGCAGGATGTTCGGCATCTCGCGGCTGACCAGAGGCTCGATGTGTTCCAGGGCGCGCCCGTGCGGGCCCGGCGTCATGCGGTCGCGCTGGTAGTCAACCCCGATCAGGTTCAGCCTGGCGCCCAGCCAGTCCAGTTGCACGTTCTGTTGCCGCAACAGGCGCATGCCGTAGCGGCTGAACAACTGCTCGGCGGCATCTTCGGCCCCGGCGTAGATCTCGTGATTGCCGTTGCAGCCCCAAGTGCCGAGTGGAGCCCGCAATTGGCTGAGTTCGGAAATACAGGCTTCCAGCGGATCGTTATGTCCGCTGATGAAATCTCCGGTCACCACCGCCAGATCGGGCTGCAGTTCATTCGCCATGCTTACGGCGCGGCGAACTTCGTCCTGCGGCATGAAGTCTCCGATATGGATGTCGCTCAGCTGCGCAATGCGCAGGCCGTCCAGTTCCCTGGGCAGTCCCTCGATCGGAACGTCGACTTTCTGAATCTGGTACTGGAGACGGCCGCTGGCAAAACCGTAGGTCGCCGCCAGGAAGGGCAAGGTGCCCGCCAGATACGCGACGTAGCGAAAGAAGTCTCGCCGCCCGGGATCAAGCGCCGCGCGCTGCGATGACGATATTCCTCCCACCACGCGGGAAATCCAGCCCAACACTTCCACTGATTGGAAAGTGAAGAAGGCGAAAAAGGATGCCACCAACCAGACACGCGAGAGGGCGACCAGCGAACTGCCAATGCCGCCACGCGGCAGGAGTCGTCCAAATAACGGCTCAAACAGGCTCGACAGCAGCAACAGGATCGCGACCATCCACAGCCCCTGCAAAGCATGCCGGGTGGTGGCGCGGCCCACGCCCTGAATCCATTGCCACGCACTCATGAACCAAAAACGCTGGATAAAAACCATCAGTCCCAGGAAAGCAAAAAAAATCAGGAAACGGATCATATTCTGGATACGCACCGTGGAGGTCGCCTTTCAGACTCTTTTGATTAGATGAAGGCTGAGCCTGAATCGATTGTGAGGGTTCGACAGCAATGGGATACGGGGTTGCCGATGGTCAGTTGGCGGCGGCGTTCCACGGCAACGCGAAGTCAATTCCGCGATCGTCGTTCTGTTGCGTCGTGGCGCCCAAATTCAAATCCGCAAGCGGAACCTTGCGGCTGTGCCCCGGCGTCAGATCGTAGAGCATGCTGCCGACAATGGCGTAGTTCGACACTTCGATCTGGTGGCCATCTTTGAAAACCAGGAGCGTCTGCGGTTGATCCGAAGCGGGTTCGGCGGAAGACGGCACCGTCAGCGAGGCGGCGGGAGGCGCCGTGTACTGGCTCACCGGGTACGGTGCAGGCTGTCCTGGACCGCGGCGGTCAAACACCGTGGGGCCGCCGTCGTACTGGTCGTCCCGGTCGTCGGCCGAAGAATCAGCGTTCACATCTTCCGCATAGTACGGAACCGCATAAGGAACGGCGTAGGAATATCCCCCGTAATAGCCCTGATCCTGATTGTGACGGTGGTGCTCCCTCCCTGGATGCCCCCTTCGCGGGTTCGGATTGGAGGGAAAGAGCGGATTGATGCAGCAGATACCCGGTGTAGGGAACTGATTGTTCGGTACCAGTCCGCGCGGCCCGATGGAGGTGAGGCTGGGCGGTACGCCATGGGGGCCGGGATGACCTCCAAACCCGAGCGAGGTCACCGAAGCCGGAACTCCATTGATCTGTGCGAACCCGGCGGAAGTCAGAGTGAGCGCCACGCACAGTATCGCAAAACCCGCTACCGTAGCCTGCTTCAGCCTGCTCATGGGGAAATGATACCGGAGATTTGCCGTCATGGCGCGCCTTCCCGCGGGCGGAAAACAACCCTACTCATTAGAACCGTCCAGAGAGCCGGGAGTTGCGCTCTTTTTTCAATAAAAACGCCCGCTTGGCGGCCCACCCGTACCCTGGTCAGGATTACCTAAGTACTCCGCCGGGAGGCGCGTACAAGCAAAGCAGGGATCTGTGCAAGAAACGTGTCCAGATTGCAGCGCCCCTCTACATCGCTGCCTTTCTCAACTCGACGCTGCCATTCACCGTTTCCACAATCAGTTCACGCCCACCGCTGCCAATGCGGCCTTCCACATGGCGTCCTCCCATACTGCCTTCCACGGTCAAGGGGAAATCAGAGTTCAGACGGCCGTTGACCGAGCTGAATTTGACGTCGGAATTGAGGTTGTCGGGAAGCCTCAGATGAATGGAGCCATTCACCGATTCGATGTGCAGCTTCCCGTTCCAGTCGGCTGAGCCCATGCTGGCGTCAATGCTTCCATTGACCGACGAGGCCTCGGCCCAAGCCCTGGTAGAAACCCGCACCGACCCGTTTACCGTTGTCGCATGCACCACCCGGCCCATGTTCTCGGCGGTCACATCGCCATTGATGTTGTATCCAGAGAAGCGCAAGTTGCCCGGTACGCGGACATGGAACGATATCTTGGTGCGGTTGCCGTGGACGTTCTCGACATGCCAACTCTTGCCCGGCGTGCATTCGCCGCCAGACCTTGGGTAAATCGCGCAGATCGTGATGCCCTCGGCGTGTGGAACCGCCACGATCTTCACCTCATCGGCATCCGGCCCACTCTTTTCGGCCGTGACTTCGACTTCATCCCCGCTGGCCGCGTCGGCCTCAATTTGGCCGTTCACTCCCTTGATTTCGACAATCTGGTCGGGAGCGAGTTTGCCGCTCCAGTGGAAATCCCGGTCCGACTGGGCCCATCCGGCGACCGGCAGCATCAAGAGGACCGCGAGCATGGCGGCGAAGTTGCCAAGGTTGGTTCTGCGCATGGTTGTCCACCTCACTTTCGCTCAGACGTGGCAGCCCGGTTTCTGTGAGCGAGCCATTGCCGATTTCTCATCCTCTGGCGGCGGGCACCAGGGCCATCACATTCCAGATAGCATAGGCCATGAGCAAGCCGGCGACACAGGCGAGCACCAGATCCCGGTATCGCGTTTCCAGCAGATCGGCGCTCACTCCGGCCACGAATACGAAGAGAAACGGCAAGGCGGCGAGTTGAAACCCCAGTCCGGGATAGTGCGGGGAACCCAATCCCAGCCCCAGGAATAGAGCGGCCACCAATAACGGAGCCGTGTTTCCGAAATAGCGCGAGCGCCGCCACGCCAGATACACGGCCAGCGCCACCGGCGTCGCGATCACCAGCGCGGGACTGCTTTGTGCCAGGTTCAGAAGCAAACGCTGGTAGGCTCCCGGCATTCGAAAAGCACGCCACGTGACCCCAAAGAAGGCGGCATGACGCATACCCTGCCAGAAAGTTCCCGCCTGAAAGAAGTACGATGCGCACAGCAGGAATACCGCCACGCCCCCCGCCGCCATCCAAATCGCCAGCGCTGCCCGCCGCCGTTCCGGGGCCAGGTACCACATGAAAGCCAGCGCCATGGGTACGACGACCAGCAAGGAGAACTGCGATCCGATGGACAATGCCAGCGACACTCCCAACAACAAAATGCGCCGCCAGTTCCATAGCACCACTTCACGCGGAGCGTAAAGCGTATGGGCCACGGCGATCGCGGTAAAGATCGCTCCGAAGGCTCCGAAGGCCGCCCCCATCTCGGGTTGCGCGTGCCACAAAGCGCTGGCTCGAATAATGGCCGGCGAAAAGCAGTAAAGCGTCAGCGCGATGTAGCCCCCCGCATTGCCGTAGAGCCGGCGCGAAACGTACCACAGCGATGCGCCCAGCAATATGCCGAAAAGTAAATAAGGCACGCATTCGAGCCAGCGCTCGGCCAGCCATTGCCGGCGCGAGATTAAATCGGCTTGCAGCGGTTGCTGCCAGCCCAGCAGCGGCGCGGAGGCGACCAGATACCACAGCGGCGAATGATTCGGGTCGTATCCGTCGTTTTCCTCCAATTCCGGTGGGGCAAACTCGTTGGGCGGGCGATTCGCAGCGGCCCCAGCGGTTCCCGCCACCGTCCCTGCGCGCCATTGCCTTGCCCCCTCGGTGACGCGAAAACGCTCACTCAGGTCCGGCTCCGCCGATCCAGCCGCCCGATTGACCAGCCACAGGCATTGCGCCAGAAAGAGCAGCAACAGCAACCCGGCCAGGATTTGTGGTTGTCCAAAACGTTCGTGGGTGAAAAATCGGCCCATGGGAGGGAAGCCGTGTTTTACCATGTCCAGTAACAGTTCTGGAAATTTTCCACCCATGGCCGAACCAGACCAGAGTCCTAACCCGCCGCCCGGGTCGGTTACGCCGGCCGAAACGTCGCCTCCCCAGTTGCTGCGAGCGGCGCTTCCCGCTTCTTTCGGAGAGCGCGTCTTCCTGGGTCCCGAGGGTTTGCGTGCGGGTTGGCGGTTGCTGGTCTATTTGTTTCTGGTCGCTGTGCTCTTTTTCATCGGCCAGGGGGTACTGAGCAGCCTGCGCAGCCTGGGCTGGTTGCGATTGATGTTCCTCGACAAGATGTTCTTTGTCCTCGAGGTGACCCTGCCGGCCGTGTTCTTGTCCCAGGTGGAGCAACGGCGGTTCGGCGCCTACGGTCTGCCACCCGGCGGAATTCTGAGCAAGCAGCTTTGGGCAGGGGCGCTCTGGGGCATGGGCGCCATTACCCTTCTGATTTTGCTGCTGCGCGCGTTCCACGCCTATGACTACAGCGGCTTCGCCCTGCACGGACGCCGCCTGTTTGAATTCGCATTCTTCTGGTCTGCGTTCTTCCTGCTGGTTGCGTTGTCGGAAGAATTTCTGCTTCGCGGCTATACCCAATTCACTTTGACCGGAGCCGCCGGTTTCTGGCCCGCGGCAGTTTTGCTCTCGTTGCTGTTCGGCGCCATCCACACCGGCAACGAAGGCGAAACCTGGATGGGGATCCTGGGGGCCTCCATCATCGGATTCTTCTTCTGCCTTACCTTGCGGCGCACCGGCAATCTGTGGTTCGCCGTGGGATTTCACGCCTCCTGGGATTGGGGTGAGAGCTACCTGTACGCTGTGCCGAACAGCGGCGCTGTCACTCCCGGACACCTGTTGCATTCCTCCCTGCACGGCTCGCGCTGGATCACCGGAGGCACCGCCGGC
>CAWJAA010000002.1:0-6046 GCA_963840615.1 Terriglobia bacterium | reverse complement strand
GAGCAAACGGTTCGCCATCCTGCCAGCCACCGCCCACGACTGCGTTCTTACTGGACTTAGATGCCGATAGCCTACATGAGGAGCAACTTCCCTTTCGGGGAAGGCGGCTGCAATGAGCAATACTTTGCGCAACCGGGAAGTTTTATGACCTGAAATCGGCCTTCCCATGCCTCCCCCACGTGGCGCTGACCCGACGTAACTGGCAGCGTCAAAACGGCAAGGTTAGCATCCGGGAATAGAGGATTTCACGGAGAAAACCTTGCGCCGCCTCAGCCTGATTTCCATTCTCTGCATATTTCTATTAACTTCGGGATTCGTAATCCGGGAAGTTGCCTTTTCTCCCGCCACCGCCGCGGCACAGTCGGGAAAGACGCCGTTGATTGTGCGCGCGTCCAGGCCTTCGCTGGCGGTGCGTTCGGCGGCAGCCGACACTCCCGCTCCAACTCCCTTGATGGCGCCTCCGGGGAGTACCGTGTATGTCGCCAAGCGGGGTGACAGCATCGTCTCCGTTGCCCGGCAATACATTTCCAGGACTTCTTACCTCACCAGCAGCGAGCTCACGGAGGCGATCCGCAAAGCCAACGGCGACCTGCAGGGAACGTTCCTCAAAGCCGGCCAGCAAATCATCATTCCGGGTATTTTGGATGCGCCCATCGTGGAAAAAGCCGTCGCCGTGCCCAAAGATTTCGAAGTCCGCGCCGTCTATCTGACGGGGGTGATGGCGGGAAGTGACCGTGGGTTAAAGATCATTCGCCGCTGGCGGGAAGTGGGCGGAAATGCAGTCGTATTTGACGTAAAAGACAGCGACGGATCGGTGAATATTGCCTTCGATCATGCGCTGGCCGGCGGACACAAGCCGGTGATCCGCGATTTGCCTAAATTCACCAGATTTTTGCACTCCCAGGGCATGCACGCGATTGCCCGGGTCGCCATCTTCCGCGACGAGCGGCTGGTAGTTGCCCACCCGGAACTGGCAGTGCAATCGCACAAAACTGGCAAGCCCTGGCGCGAAAACGGCAAGCTGGTTTGGACCGACCCTTCGCAGCCGAAAGTGCAGGAGTACGACATTGCACTGGCTAAAAAAGCCGCCGAGTCCGGTGCCGACGAGATTCAATTCGACTACGTCCGTTTCCCCGCCGAGGGCGACCAGAAAGATGCCAGCTTTGTCTTCCAGACCGCGCATCCCGACTGGCATCGCTCGGACGTGATCAATGACTTCCTTAAACATGCCTACGCCGAATTGCATCCCACCGGCGTCCTGCTTTCTTTGGATGTTTTTGGGGTGATGGCGTGGCAGCGGCCGGTTGACCTGGCGCACACCGGTCAGGACATCGTGGGCATGGCGAAACACTGTGACGTGCTTTCGCCCATGATCTATCCTTCGCACTTCTTTGGCATGGACGGATACCAGCACCCGGGCGACGCGCCCGAGCATTTCATCGGCGAGTCCATGGGCCGTTTCGAATTAATCACCAAAGGCAGCGGGGTGACGATTCGTCCGTGGTTGCAGGCCTTTGCCTGGCGCACCAAGACCTATTCGCCGAAATACATCGAAACCCAGGTGTTGACTTCGAAGAGTAAAGGCGGGATCGGCTTCTTGTTCTGGAACGCCAATAACGACTACAGCAAGCCCTACGCCGCGATGCCGGAAATGCGCGCCACCAAGGGCCAATATTTTCGTGGAGACGAAGTTGCGGAGGCGGGCCGCGCCGTGGCATCGACCGCGCTGTCCCCGGCTCCTGCGTCCACGAAATAGTCTTGAGAGTACAGGCTTGGCGCCCTCGGCTGGTCAGGATTTCTTCTTTCCACGATCCCGCACCCGGATCACAAACTTCAATCCCGACCATACTTCATCCACCGCGCACACCTTCACATCCACCAATCCCGAATCCAACCCGATCTCCCGTACCAGGTTCTCATCCAGATCGGTGGCTACGCCGGAACTCTTCTTCGGCCAACTCACCCAAAGCATTCCCGCGGGCGCCAGTTGCTTCGCCAGCCGCTGAAAATGCTTTTTCATCTGCGCCGCGCGGTTCACAAAAATCATCGCGAAGTCGAGGCGGCTCGACGCCATTTCGCAAGCAGCCAGAGAGTCTTTGATTTCCGCCCGCACCCCCGGCGGCATCTCCACCAGCGCCACGCGAAACCTCGCCTGGATGCCGAGTTTCCTGGCCAGCGGTGTGGCTGAATATCCAGTCATGGACGGGAATTACTGTTTGGGGGCGTAGTAGCCGTGACGGCTGCGCACTTTCAGATTTTTCTTGGGATCGAGCGCCGAAATTTCGATGGTATGAAAGCGTCCGTCCGCCTGGAAGTTGTTGGGTTTGTAGGCCAGCGCATACTGGCTGCGCAATTCATCCTGGATCTGGGCGAAGGCGTTGGCCACGTCGGTCACCTGGAAAGGGAAGAAGGCCCGACCCCCAGTCGCGTCCGCAATGCGCACCAGCACCTTGTCGCCGCGCTGGGTTGTGCCGGTGACGTTGGTGCTGATGGTGTAGACAATGACCTCGGAGCGTTCCGCCATCTCAATGGCTTCTTCGCGCGTGACGTGGCTCTGGTTATCGTCACCATCGCTGAGCAGGATGATGGCTTTCCGCACCGGTCCGCCCTGACTGGACTTGAGCAGCTTATCGCGGCAGGCGAAATACAGCGCGTCGTACATCGCGGTCCCGCCGCCGGGACGCAGCATCCGCACGCCGTGAGAGAGATCTTCGGTATTGTCGGTGAAATCCTGGGTCACTTCCGGGGTCACATCGAACCCGACCACAAACGCCTTGTCATACTTCGGACGGATTGTCTGATTCAGAAACTCAATCGCCGATTCCTGTTCGAACTTGAAGCGATCGCGCACCGAGTTGCTGGCGTCCACCAGCAGTCCCACTTGCAGGGGAAGGTCGCTCTCGGTGTGGAAGCTGCTGATCTGCGCTACCGGGCGGCTGTCGTCGAGCACCTTGAAATCTTCTTTCTTCAAGTCGCGGACGTAGTGGCCGTGTTTGTCGGTCACGGTGAACACCACGTTAACTTCGTTCACCGTTTTGATGATCGTGGCTGCCGTATCGTCGTTCGCATCCGGAGCCGCCCCGGTTCCCTGTGGCTTTTGCGCTGCCGGCGTTTGAGCACTGGTCGCAGGTTTGTCCGCCGCCGGACCGGCATTCTGTGCCGGCGCGGGCAACAGCGCAACCGTCAGAAAAAGGAATAGGGTGGAACGCGGGACCTTCATGGGTTTCCGCCATTATATCCATAACCGCGAATTCCCACCTGTGCCCGCTTTCGCATCCGGCAGCAAGAACCACACACATTTTGTTCCTGCGTGCCGTTGGTGGCGAAATGTAGTGCTTCGCCTCTTAAGCGTTTCCGGACGCCTAAGGCGCGAAGGCCGTCCAATGTTATGCTAACCAGAGCCTCATTACAGGGCCGTTATCTCTCATGTCCATCCCAGAATTCAGCAACGAACCCGAGCAGTCGTTCGCCGACGTTCTCTCGCAATACGAAGCCCAATCGCGCAAGTCGGAACCCGGCAAGCAAATCGAGGGCACCGTCATCACAGTCTCCGCCGACTCGGTCATCCTGGATATCGGCTACAAGAGCGAAGGCCTTCTGCCGCTCACCGCCTTTCGCGAGCCGCCTAAGCCCGGCGACAAACTGCTGGTCTCGGTCAAAGGGCGCGATCCTGAAGGCTTCTACGAACTTTCTCGCGGAAAAGTCGAGCGTCCCGCTGACTGGCCCGCGCTGGAAAAGGCATTCAACGAAAAGTCGGTCATCGTGGGAACGGTGACCGCGGTCATTAAAGGAGGCCTCTCGGTTGATGTCGGCGTCCGTGCCTTCCTGCCGGGCTCGCGCAGCGGCGCCCGCGACGCCGCCGAACTCGAGAAACTGGTGGGACAAGAAATCCGCTGCCGCATCACCAAGCTCGACTCGACCGAAGAAGATGTGGTGGTTGACCGCCGCATCATTTCGGAAGAAGAGGAGCGCTCCGCCAAAGACCACCGTTACTCTGAGCTCAAAGAAGGAGACACGGTTCCGGGCACGGTGCGCAGCCTCACCGACTACGGCGCCTTCGTCGACATTGGTGGAGTCGACGCTTTGCTTCACGTGGGAGAAATCTCGTGGCGCCGCATCGCGAAACCCTCCGACGTTCTCTCCGTAGGCCAGGAGATCGAAGTCAAAGTCCTGAAGCTCGATCTGGACAAGCGCCGCATTTCCATCAGCCTCAAGCAACTGCAACCGCATCCCTGGGATGCGGTCGCCGGAACCTACAAAGTGGGAGAGCGCGTGCGCGGCACTGTCACTCGCACCACCGACTTCGGCGCCTTCGTGGAACTGGAGCCCGGCATCGAAGGCCTGATTCACATTTCAGAAATGTCGTGGGCGAAAAAAGTGAAACGTCCCAGCGACATCGTGAAACCCGGAGACACCGTCGAAGCCGTCATCCTGGGGGTAAGCCCAGCCGAGCGCCGCATGTCCCTGGGCCTGAAACAAACTCTAGGAGATCCCTGGTCCGAAGTAGCCCAGAAATTTCCCGAGGGCTCTGCCATCGCAGGCCCCATCACCAGCATCACCAAGTTCGGAGCTTTCGTGCAGCTGGCCGAAGGCATCGAAGGCATGATTCATGTCAGCGAGATCAGCGCAGAGAAACGCATCAACCATCCCCAGGACGTTCTTAAGCTGGGGCAGACCGTGCAGGCCCAAATTCTCGCCGTGGACAAAGACAAGCGCCTGATCCGCCTGAGTATGAAACAACTGGTCCCCACGGGACTGGATGAGTACATCGCCGAACACCAGTCCGGCGACATTGTCTCCGGACGCCTGATCGACATGGCGAACCACCAGGCCCGCGTTGAACTCGGACAGGGCATCCACGCCACCTGCCACCTCAAAGCACCGGCTGCGGAAACATCCCATGCCCCGAAATCCAATGTCCCGGCCAAGGCTGATCTGTCCTCTCTGGGTTCCATGTTGCAAGCCCGCTGGAAAGGCGCGACTGCAAGCGAATCGGAACCCGAACCCATGGCCCCCGGACAAATCCGCAAATTCCGCATCACCAGGCTGGATCCTGCCGGCAAGAAAATCGAGCTGGAACCGGCCTGACAAGTGTCTTCGGTTCAAGGGAGCGACGGGTCCCCTCCCTTTGCCAGGCTGACGAGACGTTCCCCGGCCCGCCGGCGGCATGCCCTGTGTGCTAGCCTGTCCCAACCATGTCCCGCAGCGCATCCGAAAAGAAGCACTTCCTCAGCGACAAGGTCGAGCACTTCACCGAGTCGGTCATCCGCGAGATGACCCGCCAGGCCATGTTGTACGGCGCCGTCAATCTTTCGCAGGGGTTCCCAGATTTCCCGCGCCTTCCGAGATCAAACGCGCCGCCCAGGAAGCGATCTCGGCCGACGTCAACCAGTATGCCATTACCTGGGGCGCGAAGAATCTGCGCAACGCCATTGCCCGGCGCATGCGCGACTGGCAGGGCATTACGGTCGACCCTGAAACCCAGATCACGGTTTGCTGCGGCTCAACCGAAGCGATGATCTCGACGCTTATGGCCATCTGCAATAGCGGCGATGAAGTCATCGTCTTCGAGCCTTTTTACGAGAACTACGGTCCCGACTCGATTCTGTCCGGAGCCAAGCCCCGCTTTGTCAAACTTCGTCCGCCGTCTGCCGATGGGGGCGAATGGAGCTTCGACGAGCGCGAACTGCGGGCCGCATTTCATCCTCAAACCAAGGCAATCATCGTCAACACGCCGAATAATCCGACGGGCAAAGTCTTCACCCTGGCGGAACTGGAACTGATTCGCGACCTGTGCGTGGAGTTCAACGTAGTCGCCATCACCGACGAAATCTATGAACACATCCTCTACGACGGCGCCAGTCACATCTCGCTGGCCCGTCTGGAAGGCATGCAAGACCGCACTGTGACGATCAATGGACTCTCCAAAACCTACAGCGTGACGGGATGGCGAGTGGGATGGACGGCCGGTCCCCCAGCCATCACCAACGCGATCCGCAAGGTGCATGACTTCCTCACGGTAGGCGCCCCGGCTCCACTGCAGGAA
>CAWJAA010000001.1:0-19590 GCA_963840615.1 Terriglobia bacterium | reverse complement strand
CCGAGGTGTGCAACTTCCCGCAGTTATGCCGGAAGAAACCAAATCGCCTGTACCACCGCCGCCGGGGGATGAGCAGAAACCGGCGGCCGAGAAGCCTTCTGCAGCTCAGCCCTCCCCTATTCCTCCCAAAGCCGCCACTCCGGAAAAGCCGGCAGCGCCGGCCAAGCCTGCCGGGCCGGTTCCGGTGGCGTGGGAATCTGCGCTGACCGCGCGTCTGAAGCAACAGTATGGATCGGGCATAGCGGAAGCCAGCACTTACCTGGGGCAGAACTACTTTGTCGTGGATTCCTCGCTGCTTCCGGAATTGTTGCAGGTTTTGCGCGACCAGGAACAGTTCGACTATTGCGTGGACCTGACCGCGGTCCACTATCCGCAACGCGAAAAGCAATTCGAAGTCGTCTGGATTTTGTACTCGTTTTCCAACAACGAGCGGATCCGGGTGAAGACCATGATCGCCGACGGGGCTTCTCTGCCCAGTTCGACGTCGATCTGGCCGACCGCCAACTGGCTGGAGCGCGAAGTCTTCGACATGTTCGGCATCCGCTTCGACGGACATCCTGATCTGAAGCGCATCCTGTTGCCCGACGGCTGGAAGGGACACCCGCTGCGCAAAGAGTACGGCATCATTCAGCAGGATCAGGAGTGGGTACAGATCAACCTCGGCATCGAGAGCGGCCAATGACCGACCCGACCACCTACATATCGCATCTCGAACTCGGCGAGCCCGACAAGACCTATCTCGATTCCAACGAACTCATCATTAATATGGGCCCGCAGCACCCGGCCACGCATGGCGTGCTGCGGGTGATCCTGAAGCTGGACGGCGAAAAGGTTCTGGGCACGGAGTGCGTGATTGGATATCTGCACCGCGGGGTGGAGAAGATCGCCGAACATCGCACCTACACGCATGTTCAATCCCTACGTCGACCGCATGGACTACGTAGCCGCGGTCTCGAACGGCCTGGGATACTGCGAAGCCGTCGAAAAGCTGCTGAATATCGAGGCGCCTCCGCGCGCCAACTACATCCGCGTGATACTCACGGAGTTGAATCGTCTGGCCAGCCACCAGCTTTGGCTGGGAACGCATGCTCTCGACATCGGCGCCATTACGCCGCTTTTTTACCTGTTTCGCGACCGGGAAGAGAGTCCTCAAGATCTTCGAAAAATATTGCGGTGCGCGTCTCACCACTCACGCTTTCCGCATTGGCGGATGCCAGTACGAAACCTACGAAGGCTTCGAGCGCGACGTCGAGAAGTTCTCGCTTTCGCCAAGCCAAAGATCGACGAATACGAAACCCTGCTGACCACCAACCGCATCTGGCTGGAGCGAACCAAGGGGGTCGGCACGATCTCGGCAGAGGACTGCAAAGCGCTGGGCGTGACCGGACCGGTATTGCGGGCCAGCGGCGTCGAATGGGATCTGCGCAAGGCGCAACCTTACGCGGCCTATCGGGATGTCGAGTTTGAAATCCCCATCGGCAAGAACGGTGACACTTACGACCGGTACCTGGTGCGCATGGAAGAGATGCGGCAATCGCTTCGCATCCTGCGAACAGGCCGTGGGAAAAATTCCCGAGGGTCCGATCATGGCCAAGATTCCCAAAGTCCTGAAGCCTCCGGTCGGGGAAATCTACCACTCCATCGAAGCGCCCAAGGGGGAACTGGGATATTTCATCGTCAGTGACGGATCGACGCAGCCCTACCGCGTACGGGTGCGGCCGCCTTCTTCGTCAACCTGCAGGCGCTTGATCTCGATGGTGCGGGGCCAACTGGTGGCCGACGTGATCGCGGTGATCGGTACTCTCGATATCGTGCTGGGTGAGGTGGACCGGTAATGCTCGATTACATCACCTCCTATCTCAAGAGCGATCTCACTCCGGGACAAGCCGGCAATATTCTCTGGGCCTTCGTCTACATTCTGCTGATCTTCGTCGGACTGTCGGTCGCGGTCATCGCGATGAACTGGCTCGAGCGCAAGATTCTGGCGCACATGCAGATTCGGCTGGGACCCATGCGCGTGGGTCCGCACGGCCTGCTTGCAGCCCATCGCCGACGCCATCAAGCTGCTGCTGAAGGAAGACATTATTCCTGCCGAGTCCGACAAGTTCGTCTTCTGGATCGCGCCCTTCATGGTGGTGCTCACGGCTTTCACCGTCTTCATCGTGGTGCCCTTCGGTCCCACGCACGCCGTGACCGACATGAATATCGGCATCCTGTTTATGCTGGGTGTCTCCTCGCTCAGCGTGCTGGGGATCGTGATGGCGGGCTGGGCATCGAACTCGCACTATCCTCTGATTGGCGCCTTGCGTTCGAGTGCGCAGATGGTTTCCTACGAAATTGCCATGGGCTTAGCCGTGATCTCCGCGGTTCTGATGACCAGTCTCAATCAGGATGGCGTGGGTACCTTGAGCATGATCGGCATTGTCAAGGCGCAGCAGGCGCAGCACACCTGGTTCATCTTCAAATTTTTCCCGCTGGGGCTGATCGCGTTCGTCATCTTTGCCATCGCCATGGTGGCGGAGACCAATCGCGCTCCCTTCGATTTGCCGGAAGCCGAATCGGAATTGACCGCCGGGTTCCACACCGAATACAGCGGCTTCCGCTGGTCGTTGTTCTTTCTGGCCGAGTATTCGGCCATGATCGCGGTGTCTTCGATCGCGGTGACGCTCTGGCTGGGGGGATGGATGCGGCCCTTTCCCGCCTGGCTGAGCGGGGACAGCTGGGATCTAGCTTTTTCGCTGCTGCCGGGACTGACGTTTCTCTTTCTTGCCGGCATGGCGTTCTTCAGCACCTCCCGCATGCCCAAGCATCCCTACTTCCGCATCCAGACCATTGGCCTGGCGGGCTTCGGCGCGGCGCTGGCGTTGATCGGGATTATCCTGTTCATCCCTCCGGTGCGCGATCGCATTCAAGACATCTTCTGGTTCTCGGCCAAGGTCGCGGGCTTCATGTATCTCTATATCTGGTACCGCGGCACCTTCCCGCGTTACCGCTTCGATCAGTTAATGAAGGTGGGATGGAAAATCCTGTTGCCGGTGGGATTAGGGGTGCTGTTTGCGACCGGCGTAATGGGGCTTCGAATGGAGTTGTGGGAAAAACTTAAAGAATTACTATGATGCCCGTAGCCACAACATTTTTCTTCTATTTCCTGTCGGGCCTGGCCGTGCTGGGCGGGCTGCTGGTGATTACGCGCAAGAATCCCGTGCACTCGGCGCTGGCGTTGATCCTGACGCTGCTGGCGTTGGCGGGCTTGTACCTGATGCTGTACGCGCCCTTTGTGGCTGGCGTGCAGATCATCCTTTACGCCGGCGGCATCATGGTCTTGTTCCTGTTCGTCATCATGCTGATTAATATTGACCGCTCGGTGAGAGAAGAGCAATTCAACAAGCAGTGGCTGGTAGGAATTCTCGCGGCCGTCTCGTTGTTCGGACTGGTCATCGCTGTGTTTGTGAAAGGCAAGTTCGCTTTCCCGGATCGCATAGCCCAGTTGCCGGAAGAGATGAACACCCAGCAGATTGCCCAGGTCCTCTATACCAATTACATGTTCGCCTTCGAGATTGCGTCGTTGTTGCTGCTGGTAGCAATCATCGGGGCGGTGGTGATGGCAAAGAAGAGAATTTAGTTGTGGATACCAAATGCTAAAGGCTAAGAGCTAAGAGCTGTTTTTATGGCCCCGATTACCACCATTCATTACCTGATCGTCGCGGCCGCCCTGTTCATTCTGGGCGTAATCGGCGTGCTGACCCGGCGCAACGTGGTCATCATCCTGATGTCGATTGAGTTGATTTTGAACGCCGTGAACCTGAACCTGGTTGCCTTCTCCAGACTTTACGATTTTCACGGACAAGTGTTTGCGATTTTTATCATCACCGACGCTGCCGCCGAAGCCGCCGTCGGCCTGGGCATCCTGATCGCTTTCTTCCGCAACAAGGAGACGGTCAACATGGACGAGGTGGATTTACTGAAGTGGTAGGAAGGCAGCTTTTAGCTGTTAGCTTTTAGCCAGAACCTGGGCTGCGACTTTGAAGAATCTGGCTGAGAGCTAAAAGCTAACGGCTAAAAGCTAACGGTTAAAAGCCAAGAACATGGTCATATGATTTTTCTATCCCACATCTGGCTCATCCCGCTATTGCCCGCATTGGGCGCGGCGACCATGTTCTTCTTCGGCCGCAAGGCGCCGAAGTCCACGGTCAACATTGTCTGCGTCGGCGTGGTCGTGCTGGCGTTCGTGATGGCCTGCGGCGCGGTCTGGCAATACACCGATTACGCCCACGACACGCCGGGCAAACCGTATCAGACCATCCTCTTCACCTGGCTCGGCACCGACACTGGCCACCTGAACTACGCGACTCAGAGCGGCCCTCCCGCGCAGTTCAACGCGGACGCCGGCTTCCTGCTCGATCCGCTCTCCAGCATCTGGCTGCTGTTCGTCACCGGCGTCGGCATGCTGATCCACATTTATTCCGTGGGCTACATGGCGCATGAGGGCGGATACTACCGCTTCTTCGGATATCTCAACCTCTTCATGTTCTCGATGCTCACGCTCATCCTGGCGAACAACTACGTGCTGCTGTTCGTGGGATGGGAGGGGGTGGGGTTGTGCTCGTACCTGCTGATCGGTTTCTACTTTCATCGCAAGTCCGCCAGTGACGCGGCCAATAAGGCGTTCATCGTCAACCGCATCGGCGACGCCGGATTTCTTCTGGGAATGTTTTTTATCGCGTGGTACTTCGGATCACTGCGCTTCACCGAAGTCACGGCCCTTGCCCGCAGCGGGCACTTTCATATCGGCGATCCCATCATCACCCTCGCTACGCTGCTGCTCTTCGTAGGAGCCTGCGGCAAGTCCGCCCAACTCCCGCTCTACATCTGGTTGCCGGACGCGATGGAAGGCCCCACCCCGGTCTCAGCCCTCATCCATGCCGCCACCATGGTTACAGCGGGTGTGTACATGGTCGCCCGTTCGAACGCTCTGTTCGTGCTGGCGCCCACGTCGATGAAAACCGTGGCCATCGTCGGCGCGCTGACCGCTATTTTTGCCGCCTCCATCGGCCTGGTGCAGAACGACATCAAGCGTGTCCTCGCGTACTCCACGGTGTCGCAGTTGGGATATATGTTCCTGGCCCTGGGCGTGGGAGCCTTTGCCGCTGGCGTGTTCCACGTCTTCACCCACGCGTTTTTCAAAGCGCTCTTGTTCCTCGGTTCCGGCTCGGTCATTCACGCCATGAGCGGCGAGCAGGACATGCGCAACATGGGAGATCTCGGCCACCGCATCCCGACGACGTACAAGACCATGCTGGTCGCTACCCTTGCCATTGCCGGGATTCCCGGCTTCGCCGGATTCTTCTCGAAGGACGAAATCCTGTGGCAGGCCTGGTCGTCGGAAGGCGGCGCCTACCGGCTGCTGTGGTTCATCGGTTTCATCACCGCGCTCATGACCGCGTTCTACATGGGGCGCCTGATCGTGCTGACCTTCTTCAGCAAACCGCGCATGAGCCACGAAGTGGAGCACCACATCCACGAATCGCCCAAGTCGATGACCGTGCCGCTGGTGGTGCTGGCGTTCTTTTCGATCTTTGCGGGATGGCTCGGACTGCCGCACAGCCTGGGCGGCTCCGACCGTTTCGGTAAGTTCCTGGAGCCGGTGTTTGCCCGCGAGGGAAGCGTGCTGGAAGCGGAGCGGCCGGCCCAGATGGTCGCCGCAACCAAAGAAGAAGAAGAGCGCATCGACCCCATGGAGTACGGTTTGATGGCCTTGTCGATTGGCGCCGCATTCGTGGGACTGGGCATGGCGTGGCGATCGTACCGCGCCGCCGACAAAGGTTACACCGAGCCGATCGCCGCTTTTGCCCCGCCGGTGTACACGACGCTTCTGAATAAGTATTACGTTGACGAGGGCTATGACTACGTCTTCACCGGCCGCCGCAAAATCGAGGGGGTTCGCCTGGGAGTCATGGGCTTGGGCGAAGCCTCCTCGTGGTTCGATGCCAAGGTGATCGACGGCACGGTGAACGGCGCCGGTTGGACCACTCGCGCCCTCGGAACGGTCTCGAATTGGTGGGACAAGTGGATCATCGACGGCCTGCTGGTCAACGGCCCAGCGATCCTGGCACGGGTGTTTTCTTACCCGCTGCGCATGCTGCAGTGGGGACTGGTGCAGTGGTACGCGCTGGTGATGACAGTGGGACTTGTGGGTTTTATGGCGTACTACATGTGGCATCCGTGACCCCGGCCGGGAATTACCGGGAACTGAGAACCAGGAACTGAGAACCGCTTTTATGCATAGTCACATACTCTCGATCATTCTGTTCACGCCGCTGCTGGGTGCGCTGCTGCTCTTGTTCATGCCCAAGGAGAACAAGGACGCGATCCGCTGGGTTGCGAACATCTTCGCCCTGCTCGGCTTCCTGGTCTCGCTGCCGCTGGTGCCCTGGTTCTGGGCGCAGCGTTTTGAGCCTGGTTTCAAGTTCATCGAGGGCCAACCCAACCAGTGGATTCCCTCCATCGGCGCCGGCTACTACCTGGGCATTGACGGCATTTCCTTTCTGCTGATCATGCTGACCACGCTGCTGGGCACCATCTCGATCCTCTCGTCGTGGAGCGCCATCGAGAATCGCGTCAAGGAATATTACGTCTGGTTCCTGATCCTGCAGACCGGCATGCTGGGCGTTTTCATGTCGCTCGACTTCTTCCTGTTCTTCATGTTCTGGGAAGCCATGCTGGTCCCGATGTACCTGCTGATCGGCATCTGGGGCGGCCCGCGCAAGCTTTACGCCGCCATCAAGTTTTTCCTCTACACCTTGTTCGGCTCCGTACTGATGCTGTTAGCGGTGCTGTTTCTCTACTTCCATCACCATGGTGTCACCGGGGTGTTCACCTTCGCCATCCCCGAGCTCTACAAGACGGCGCCGCAGATCCCGTTTCACTACGCGATCTGGTTGTTTGTCGCCTTCTTCCTGGGTTTCGCCATCAAGGTGCCGATGTTCCCGTTTCACACCTGGCTGCCGGATGCGCACGTGGAAGCGCCCACTGCCGGTTCGGTCATTCTGGCCGGCGTTCTGCTGAAGATGGGCACGTACGGATTCATCCGCTTCGCGCTTCCGTTTTTCCCCGGTGTGGTGATGCACCCCAAGGTGCGCGGCTGGATGATCTTCCTCTCCATCGTTGGCATCATCTACGGCGCGCTGGTGTCGCTGATGCAGAAGGACATGAAGAAGCTGGTGGCGTACTCCTCGGTCAGCCACCTCGGCTTCTGCACGCTCGGCATTTTCGCGCTGAGTCCGTTGGGATTGAGCGGATCGGTTCTGCAGCAGATCAATCACGGAATCTCGACGGGCGCACTGTTCTTGATTGTCGGCATCCTCTATGAACGGCGGCACACCCGCGAGATCTCCGAATACGGCGGCATCGCCAACGTCATGCCGGTGTACGCCACCATCACCATGATCATGTTCCTGTCCTCGATGGGACTGCCGCTGCTGAACGGATTCGTCGGCGAGTTCACCATCCTGCAGGGCACCTTCATGGAGAACTGGAAGTGGGCGGCATGGGCCGTGCCGGGAGTGGTTCTGGCGGCGGCCTACCTGCTCTGGCTTTACCAGCGGGTGTTCTTCGGAACCGTCACCAATCCCAAGAACGAAAAGTTGCACGATCTGACCCCGCGGGAAATCCTGACGTTTGCACCTCTGCTGGTGATGGCTTTCTGGATTGGCCTCTATCCCAAGCCGTTCTTCGAAATCCTGGAGCAGCCGGTCAACCAGTTGGTGTACAACATCCGGCCTAACGATTATCCGGGATTGAAGGGAGTGGTGAACGCTTCGGCGTCAGCCTTCCACACCGGTGAACGTAGCGTTGGTTCCCACAACTTCGACAGCAGCGAAGGAGAACAAATAGTGTCGGGCCTGGGACAATACTTCACCGGCACGGATTACCTGCTGTCGTTGCCCATCATTCTGCTCACGTTGTTTGGGCTGGGAATCCTGCTGATTGACCTGATGATCCCACCCGAGTGGAAGTGGGCCAATGCGGTCACCGCCTTCGTCGGGGTTTTGTTTGCCACCGGGGGAGTGATCAAGATTCAGTGGCAGTTCGCCGCACAGAACATCAACGAGCAATCGGGATTCCTGAACTCGATGGCGGTGGACCACTTCACGCTTTACTTCTGGTATCTCTTCCTTGCGGCAACGGCGATCGCCATTCTGATGTCGGCGCGCTATCTGGAAGTCGAGCATGAACACCACGGCGAGTTTTACGCGCTGCTGCTGTTTTCCGTGGTCGGCATGATGTGCATGGCGGCCGGCTTCGACATCGTTCTGATTTTTATCGGCTTGGAATTGATGGCCATCTCCACCTACGTGCTGGTGGGCTTCCTGCGCACCGACCGCCGCTCGAATGAAGCCGCGCTGAAATACCTGTTGCTGGGAGCCTTTTCCTCCGGCATCTTCGCCTACGGCCTGTCACTGTTTTACGGGCTGACCGGAAGCACGAACCTGACCTCCATCCGGGGACGTCTGGCGCAGCAGTTGGTGCAAAATCCAGAGGTGAAGCCGATCGCCGTGCTGGCCTTGCTGGCCACGTCCACCGGCCTGCTTTTCAAAATCGCAGCCGTGCCTTTCCATCAATGGGCGCCGGATGCCTACGAAGGCGCGCCCACCAGTGTCACCGGATTCATGTCGGTGGCGGTCAAGGCCGCGGCCTGGGCAATGCTGCTGCGCATCCTGTTCTGGGGACTCTACCCGCTGCACGAGATTTACACGCCGTTCCTGATGTTTGTCTCCATCATCACCATGACGGCGGCCAACCTTGCCGCTTTGACCCAGACCAACACCAAGCGCCTGCTGGCCTATTCTTCCATCGCGCACGTGGGCTACATTCTGCTGGGCGTGGTTGCGGTCGGCTCGGTGACCTTTCCATCCCAGGCCGGCGTCGACGGATTGAAGGGAATCCTGCTTTACCTGATGGTCTACACCTTCATGAACCTGGGTGCGTTCGCCGTGATTACATCGCTGCGCCAGCGGGACGTCATCGGGGACGAGATTGACGACATCGCCGGGCTTTACTCCCGCGCTCCCGTGGAAGCGGTTCTGATGCTCATCTTCCTGCTTTCGCTTGCGGGCATTCCGCCGCTCGCCGGCTTCTACGGAAAGTACTTCATCTTCCTCAGCCTGATCGAGAGCGGCCACTACGTTCTTGCCTCTCTGGCCGTGCTCTACGCGCTGTTTGGCCTTTATTACTACATGAAGATCGCCAACGCCATGTTCATGCGCGAGGCTACGGACACGAGCCGGCTGCGGATCGGGCCGGCCATGTGGGCGGCCTTGGGCGTAACCTCTTTTGCCACCGTCTTCATAGGGATTCTGCCGGAATATTTCATTCGCGCCGTGAGTTGGTCGCTGGGCATCACCCAGGCGGCGGCCCGCTAGAACCCAGGCTTAGGGACGCGCACCCGCGCTGGTCCCTGCCTGCCCCAAGGCCGCCCGGGCAGGGGCGGAACGGGCGGCATAATCTACCCCAAACCGCCACAGATCAAGAGTTTGCACATCTCGGTGGCACCCAAATTGCTTCTCTCCCAAGCAATCGGTGGGGTCTCTGGCACCGTGAGTTCGCTCCCCCAAGGTCTTACAGCGCCGACCTGAGCGTGTCCTAACCAAAGCTTTGCCTCAAAGAGGAAAGACTTTGCACGCTGGTTCCGCGCCCCAACGCCTGGGCCTGGCGCAGGCATTGCCTAAGGCTCTGCAATAGATGTTGGATAGCCGTTGATCTCAATGTTGTGAGAGGACCGCATGACCTTTTTGCCCCGGAATACTCAGCGTAAGCTTGCTGTTGCCGTCCTTCTCTGGTCGGCCATGATTTGTCTCGGCTTGCAGGCCGCCATGGCGCAGTCGGCCGAATCATCTTCCGCCATCCTCGACAGGGTCAACAAGATCCCCGGCCTCGGCAACATCAAGCACGTGGTCTTCATCTACAAAGAGAACCGGTCGTTTGACAATATGTTCGGAACCTTCCCCGGCGCCAACGGCGCCACTTCGGGCCCGACGTCTTTCGGACAGGTTCTGCAGCTACAGCACATGCCCGACGCCGTGGCGCACGATATCTGCCATGGCTGGGGCTGCTTCATCCTGGCCATCGATTACGGAAAGATGGACGGTTTTGACCTGCAGAACGTGGGCGAGCCCTGCAACATGAATGGCGACTTCGAATGCTACGGGCAGCAAACGCCTGACCAGTTGCCGAATTACTGGCTATACGCCCAGAACTTCGCGCTGGCGGACAATTACTTTTCTCCCAACAAGGCTTCCACCACTCCCGCCCATCTGTACTCCATCGCCGCGCAGTCGGCTGGAGTCATCACCAACGCGCCGGATGGATGCGACTCGCCGCCCAATGACGAACTTGCCGTGCTCGATGCCAACGGCAATCTCACCACTCAATATCCCTGCATCGACATGCCCACATTGATGGACGAACTCGAGTCCGCGGGCGTGACCTGGCGCTACTATGCCGATACCAAAATCCCCTTCAATGCAATGGAGTTGATCAGCCACCTTCGTTTTGGACCGCTGTGGGGTCATAACGTCGTGGATAACAATTTTATTCCCGACGTGCAGAGCGGAAATCTGCAGCAGGTGAGCTGGTTGATGGCGACCGGCGAGGCCACGGACCATCCTCCGTACAGCCTGTGTTTCGGCGAGAACTACACGGTCAACGCCATCAACGCCATCATGAATTCGCAATACTGGACCAGCGAGCCGACCGCCATCATCGTGGCCTGGGATGATCCTGGCGGCTGGTACGACCACGTGCCGCCGCCGGTGCTCGATCAGTACGGCTTGAGCATGCGTGCGCCAATGCTGGTGATCTCGCCCTACACCCCAGACACGCAGTTGAAGGGGTCGATCAGCCATGTACAGTACGAGCCTTCCTCGGTGCTGACCTTTATCGAGGATCTGTTCGGGGTGCCCGCTCTCACCGCTCGCGATGGCGCGCAAGCCTTCCACATGGCCAGCGATCCCGCTCTGTTCGACTTTAACCAGGCGCAACGCGCGCCCCTGACGCTGACTCCACGCCAGTGCGTGCCCAACTCCACCAACAATCTTCAGTTCTACCAGACACAACAGGTGGGGACGCCGAGTCCGGTGCAGACGGTCACGCTACGGAACTTCAACACCACCACCACCCTGAAGTTCACCAGCATCGCCATCAGTGGCGACTCGGAATTCACCCAGACCAACACCTGCGGCGCGGGTGTCTTGCCGCTCAAGAATGAGAGCCCGTCCAACTGCACCGTCAACGTTACCTTCACGCCGAACAGCGCCGGCCTCAAAGCCGCGACTCTGACGCTGGTGGATAACGACCCCAGCAGCCCGCAGGTCATTAGCCTCAGCGCCACCGGAACCAACCTTACGCTCAACCCCGCGCTGCTGAGCTTCGGTACGCAGCAGGTCTTCATGGGCGGGGGAGCCCAGACGGCTACGCTCACGAATGGCGGTACCGTTGCTGTCAACCTCTCCAGTATTCAGGGGAGCGGAGATTTCACCCAGACCAACAACTGCGGATCGAGTCTGAATCCGGGCGGCAGTTGCACCATCACCGCCGTGTTCCTGCCGACGACCACCGGCACACGTTACGGAACCGTCAATATCACCAGCAGTGACGGTGGCAGTCCGCACATCCTCGGTCTCACCGGAATGGGGACGCAGGTTTCTCTATCCCCCGCCAGTCTGACGTTCATTAGCCAGCCCATCGGCAGCGTCAGCGCATCACAACCGGTGACCTTGACCAATATGGGTGCCAGTGCACTGACGCTGGCCAATCCCACGCCCAGCTTGCCCGCGATCATGCTGACCGGCAACAACGGCGGACAGGCCGACACCAACACCCTGAACTTCCAGCAGACCAACAACTGTCCCAGCAGCCTGTCGCCGGGCGCGAGTTGTACGATTAATGTCACTTTCTCACCGGTGATCCAAGGTAGCCTTCTGGCCCAATTATTCGTTTGGGACAACGAAGGCGACAGCCCGCAAGCGGTCAACATCACGGGTACGGGTTCCGCTTCCACCAACAACCCGCTCCCGTTCGAAGCGCAGTCACTCTCTCCGCGCAGCGCGGCTCCCGGCAGCGCGAGTGTGAAGATGACCGTGAACGGAGCCAACTTCGGCACCAAGTCGGTCGTGAAGTGGAACGGAGCGCCGCTGACCACCACCTTCATCAGTGGACATCAGCTCACCGCTACCATCCCCGCCAGCGACCTCGCCACGGCCGGCACGGGCACCATCACGGTGACTACCCCCGCTCCTGGAGGCGGTATCTCGAACCCGCAATTCTTCCAGGTCGCGACTTCCGCCGCCGGAGTCACATTGAACCGCGCCGATATCACCACCGGCAAAGGTCCGAAGGATGTCATTTCCGCAGACTTCAACAAAGACGGCAAGCAGGATCTGGTCGTCCTGAACAGCAGCGACAGCACCGCTTCGGTCTTCATGGGCAACGGAGATGGAACCTTCACCCTGGTATCCACGACTTGCACCGGCGGATCCACGAACTCGGTCTGCAACGCCGTGGGTCCGGTTGCCGCAGCGGCCGGCGATTTCAATAACGACGGGGATCTGGATCTGGTCGTCGCCAACAACTCCGGGAATACGCTCAGCATCCTTCTCGGCAACGGAGCGCTCAGCTTCACCCAGGGCGCTCTGGTGAGCGCCATCTGGCCCACCGATGTTCAGGTGGCCGACTTCAATCGCGATGGAAAGCTCGACCTGGTCTATCCCTACAGCGTGGGTGTCGCCGTCGGCGTCCTGCTGGGCAACGGGGACGGCACCTTTATCAACACCACGACGCCGCCCTTTACCGGGAATGGCCCGCTGGCCATCGCGCTCGGTGATTTCAACCTCGACAACAAAGTGGACCTTGCCATCACCGACTCCGCCGATAACAACGTCTTTGTCCTGTTAGGGCAGGGCGACGGCAGCTTCAAGACCGCCGGAGCCAAGCCCAACACCGGCAAGACCCCGGTGGCGATCGCTTCGGGTGACTTCAATGGCGACGGCAAAATCGACCTGGTGACGGCCAACCAGACCGACAACACCGTCACTCTGCTGCTTGGGGCCGGTAATGGCACCTTCACCGTGGGAGGAACCTTCTCCACCGGAACCTCGCCCGACTCGCTCGCGCTGGGCGATTTCAATGCCGATAACAAACTTGATGTGGCGGCCGGCAACTCCGGCAGCGGCACCGTCTCGGTTCTGTTAGGGAACGGTAACGGCACGCTGCAGGGGCATCAGGACACCAGTGTCGGATCGGCTCCGGCAGGCATGGCTACTGGCGATTTCAATCGTGACGGAACTCTTGACCTGGCGGTTGCGAATCTCTCCTCCAACAACGCATCCATTCTGCTGGGCAGCGGTGGCTCGAGCGGCGGGCCCTCAGTCTCGGTCAGTCCCAGCAGTCTCTCGTTTGGCGTGGTTCCGGTGCTGGTAGTCAGTGCCTCGCAAACGGTAACGGTCACCAACACGGGCACGGTGTCGGTGAGCATCACGAGCGTGGCGGTTACCGGCAACTTCCTGAGGACGAATAAGTGCCCGGCAACTCTTGGAGTTGGGGCGAGCTGTACGATCCTCGTCGCTTTCAAACCCAAGAGCATCGGCCAGCTCAGCGGCACCTTGTCAATCACTGACAATGCTGTGGGATCGCCGCAAACCGTCACCTTGAGCGGGACCGGCACCGCGGTCGGCCTGAATCCCAGCAGCCTGAACTTCGGCAACCAGACGGTCGGGACTACCAGCCAGCCGCAGACCATCACCGTGACCAACGTGGCTCCTTCCGGCAATCTGAAGATCAGCAAGATCAGCATTACCGGAACCAATCCTGGCGACTTCGCTCAGACCAACAACTGCCCGGCCTCGCTGACGCCGGGGGCGAGTTGCACCGTGAACGTGACCTTTACTCCCAGCGCCACCGGCAGCCGGAGCGGGAACGTTTCATTCACTGACAACGGAGGAGGCAGCCCGCAGACCGCACCGCTGACCGGCGTTGGGCAGTAAAATCAAAACCATGCCGCGCGCCGTTGCTCGAGCCTTACTGTTATTTTTGCCGCTGCTGTGGGCTGGTTCCGCGTGGGGGGTCGACCCCTACATCACGGAACCACCCCCAGCGCTGGCTTTCTCCGAACTGCCGAAATACCTGTCGGACTCACTCAACCCTCAGGGAATCCGTCTGCTCAGCACCGCTTCCAATAAAGCGACTGCGATCTGCGATCTCTGGTGGAAGAAGCAAATCCCCGCACAGAAACCTGGCGCGAGTTCCGTGGACATCGCATATACCGGCCTCAAGCCCGGGACTTTCCTCGGGGTGATCAGCCTGCTCAGCTACCACGAAGACTTCCAGCATCATGTGCTGCGCCCCGGTCTTTACACCATGCGCTACGTCCAGTTGCAGCAGGACGGCGACGACCATGCCATCAGCCCTTACCGCGATTTCGTGATCCTCAGCCCCGGCTGGACCGACAAAGATCCCGAAGCCCTGGTGCCGCTCGACGAACTTACCAAGCGCGGAACGGTCGCATCCCATCACGACGAGCCCGCGGTCATGAGTCTTGTCCCGTTGAATCCCGCGTACAAGAAATTTCCCTCGGCGGTGGCTGACGATCGCGGTTTCTGCACGCTGCAAGTCCTGTTACCGGCACAACTGGAAGGGAAGACCTCGGACCTGCCGCTCGCCATCATCATCGTCCGCCCCATGTGGGAAAACGAAGGCTCGTAGCATCCCACCGCAATTTTCGCCAAGAATCCTGAACTCCGGAAACGCTATAACCACAGCAGCAAGCCGGACGCGGGCATGCAGCCCGCTCCCGCCAGCTTTCATTCAGGAGATTTGAACCATGGCAAGCAGTCCCGTCGAGCAGCCAACGCTGTCAACCACGCTGATGTCGCAGTGGGAACAGCTCAACGAAAAAATCGCAACCCTCGCCGCGGAGTTTCCGGAAGAGAAGTACGAACTCAAGCCCGTGACCGGGGTCCGGACCTTCGGCGACGTGCTACGTCATCTGGCATTTTGGAATAACTACGTGGCCGAGTTGGCACGGGGCAAGCAAGCGGACGGAACGGCCAACGAGTTGCCGGTTGGCGACTATGGGAAGAAGCCGCGCATTCTCGCTGCCTTCAAAAAAAGTGCCGCCGATGCCCTGGCAGCCCTGCGTACCCAGCCTTCCAGCTTGCCCGTGAATATTGCTGAGCTCTACATCACTTTTCTGCAGCACTCCAGCGAGCACTACGGGCAACTTGCCACCTATTGCCGGCTGCAGGAAATCGTCCCGCCGGGGTCTCGCCCGTGAACGGGGCGCCTAGGCGCGCGAATCGCTCCATTGCGTCAGCAGCGAAATCGTCAGTCCGATGCAAAACAGCAAAGGCAGCAACGCATTGACTCTTCCCATCAGGGTTACCGGATGTTTCAGCGGCGGCACCCGGGTCAGCGGCAGCACCACGAAGGTCATGATGAGGTATACGACTACGCCGTAAGCGAGGCCCGAAACCACGGGCCTCTCGCGCAACACCGCCATTCGGCGGGTCGCCACATAAAAAATCGCCGTCCAGGTAAGCGCAATCGCAAAGTGGATGGCCACCCCCAGCGCCACCGACGTGCCACCCATCTGGAACGACGGCATGCCGATCAGGCCGCTGGCGATGTACTGGAAAATCATCTTGGGCGTGACCCCGCGGAAGTGGTTGTAGATGATGTTCTCGCCGATATCGAGTATGCCGGCGATCAGGCCGATCCAAACCACGGCCCCGAGCGCGCGCGAGAAGGGAACTGCGCGATGTTGGTTCATGAAAGTCCCCACCAGGGTCCGTACGATTCTACTGAGAAACCCAGCCGACAATCCTGGAATTTCTGAAACTGGAACGAAACAAACTGTCTTTGTATTGCTTGGGATCACTGAACGAATGGTAGACTTTCAGAGTCCGAATGTCTCTACCCTTTGCTGTGCGCCTGGCCGCGGTCAGGACGGCCCAGCCAGCGACACCGAGCCGGCTGCCGGAATCACCCATGGGCTGTGAATATAGTCTGCGGTTCCTTCAATTTTATCGACGAGCACGTTCATACGAATTACTGGATAAGAGGTCCATGTGTCGGCACCGCGTTGCAGAATAAACAACAGCGGTTCACCGTCCAATTCGCCGACGGCCAGTCTCCAAGCCGAGGTCAGCTGTTGTAGTTGAAGAAATAAGGTGCGTCGGCAAACTTGCCGCCAAAGCGGTCGGCGACGTTGAGCCGGGCATCGAGCCGTGATCAGTTCACGCACTCCATCCCAGTCGCGCCGATTAAACCGATCCACATGTTTCGGCCTCCCGAGGGTGAATGCCGGCAGTCAGCCCTGGCCTCGCTCGGGGGAGAGCCGGGGCGGCTGTGCCTGCGTAAGTTGCGGTGGGAGACCCCCTTCTACCATGATTTGGACAAAATAAAAGCCCCACTTCTCGCAAACTACGCGAGAAATGGGGCACTCCGATGTTACGGACAGTTGACGGCAGATCCTGCGACTCGGCGCAAACTACGCGCCTCGCTCAGGATGACTGCGACGGGGCTCAGACGCCCCGCCAAGCGCAGTTACTTAGTACATGTCTCCCATGCCGCCGCCGTGGCCGCCGGCCATGGGAGCGCCCTTCTTCTCTTCCGGGATCTCCGCACACCAGAGCTTCGGTGGTGAGCATCAGGGAGGCGATGGAGCCGGCGTTCGGTCAGAGCGGTGCGCACGACCTTGGTCGGGTCGAGCACGCCGGCCTTCACCAGGTCCTCGTACTCGCCGGTCTGGGCGTTGTAGCCGAAGTTGTTGTCCTTGGAGTCGTTGATCTTGCCGAGGACGACTGCGCCTTCTTCGCCGGCGTTCTCGGCGATCTGGCGCAGCGGCTCTTCGATGGCGCGCTTCACGATGTTGACACCGATCTGCTCGTCGCCTTCCAGCTTCAGCTTGTCGAGTGCGGGGACGCAGCGTGCCAGAGCAACGCCGCCGCCGGGGACAATGCCTTCTTCCACGGCCGCGCGGGTGGCGTGCATGGCGTCTTCGACGCGGGCTTTCTTTTCCTTCATTTCGGTTTCGGTCGCGGCGCCGACTTTAATGACGGCCACGCCGCCGACCAGCTTCGCCAACCGCTCCTGCAGCTTCTCGCGGTCGTAGTCGCTGGTGGTCTTGTCGATCTGGCTGCGAATTTCCTTCACGCGGCCTTCGATCTCGGCAGTGCTTGCCCTTGCCTTCGACGATGGTGGTGTTGTCCTTGTCGATGGTGATCTTCTTGGCCTGGCCGAGGTCGGCTCATCTGGACGTTCTCCAGCTTGATGCCCAGATCTTCGGTGATGGCCTTGCCACCGGTGAGGATGGCGATGTCCTGCAGCATGGCCTTGCGGCGATCGCCGAAGCCAGGAGCCTTGACGGCCGAGACTTGCAGCGTGCCACGCAGCTTGTTGACGACCAGAGTGGCGAGCGCTTCGCCTTCCACGTCCTCGGCGATGATCAGCAGCGGCTTGCCGCTCTTGGCGATCTGCTCGAGCAGCGGGAAGCAGGTCCTTCATCGAGCTGATCTTCTTTTCGTGGATCAGGATGTAGGCGTTCTCGATGATCGCTTCCATGCGCTCCGGATCGGTGACGAAGTACGGAGAGAGATAGCCGCGATCGAACTGCATGCCTTCGACGACTTCCAGCTGGGTCTCGAGCGTCTTGGACTCTTCGACGGTGATGACGCCGTCCTTGCCGACCTTCTTCATCGCTTCGGCGATGATCTTGCCGATGGTCTCGTCGTTGTTGGCCGAGATGGTGCCGACCTGGGCGATCATGTTCGCCCGTGACGGGCTTGGAGAACTTGTCGAGTTCGCCCTTCTTGCGGTTGCCTTCCTTGTCGAGGCTGCCGCAGATGGCGGTGACGGCCTTCTCGATGCCGCGCTTCATGGCCATCGGATTGGCGCCGGCGGCGACGGTCTTGACGCCTTCGCGGTAGATGGCCTGGGCGAGAACGGTGGCGGTGGTGGTGCCGTCGCCGGCGACGTCCGAGGTCTTGGAAGCGACTTCGCGGACCATCTGGGCGCCCATGTTCTCGAGGCCGTCCTTCAGTTCGATTTCCTTGGCGACGGTGACGCCGTCCTTGGTGATGGTCGGCGAACCGAATTTCTTTTCGATGACAACGTTGCGGCCCTTGGGGCCGAGCGTGACCTTCACAGCGTCGGCCAGACAGGTTGACGCCGCGGAGAATCGCCTGGCGGGACTCTTCTCCGTGAACAATTTGCTTTGCCATAATTTGTTTGTCTCCTAATTCGTAATTTTGTTGCAGGCGTGCCTGCGGAATGTCAGGTGGTCAGGCGTCGAGGTCTCAGGTCGTCGAGCTTACGCCCTCGCTCAGGCTGACGTCTGAAGGGACCATGACGTCAGCGACTTTCTTCCGATTCCGGCGGTCTCTTTCTTGGCCGTGGACGCCGCTGAGGATGCCGAGGACTTCTTCCTCGCGCATGATGACGAAGTCTTCGCCATCAATCTTGATCTCGGTGCCGGAATACTTGCCGAACAGAACGCGGTCGCCTTCTTTGACAGCCAGGGGGAACACCTTGCCTTCGTCGTTGACTTGCCTTTGCCGGCGGAGATGACTTCTCCCTCCTGCGGTTTATCTTTCGCGGAGTCGGGGATGATGATCCCGCCGCGGGTGGTGTCGGCTTCTTCCACGCGACGGACCAGGATGCGGTCATGCAGCGGGGTAAATTTCGCCATATGGTTGCAAACTCCTTTCGTTCCTAGGTTCCAATTTGGAATGGTGTGGATTGCTGGTTATGAGAGTCGCTTGCTAGCACTCAGGTACAACGAGTGCTAATTGTAGAAATATGAGCGGGTGGTTGTCAAGCCGGATTTTGTATTGAGGATTAATCTGCTTATGTTTCATGAGGTTACATGCCACTGGTAGGGACAGCAGATTCGTCCGTCGGAATGAGGCCTTTGTGTCGACGAGCCGGTTTGCGGGCGGCCGGTTGGTAAGAGCTATTGAACGCAAAGGGTGTGAAAGAAAGCCGCGAAGCTCGCAAAGTAAGGAGGCGGGAGGAAACGCCGGATCTGTTTTTCGGAAGAGGCTGCGGCGGGGTCGGAGGCTGGGACGGGCGGAGGCCCGTCCTGCCTGCGAATGGTTGTTGGCGGTGTTTACTTCGATCTTGCGGCGGCGTTGAACAGCGCGCCTCTTGCGGGCCGCTTTGTCGGCTCTTGTGGTTCGGTCGAGTTGTCGGCGGGGAACAGGGTAGCAACCTTGTCGCGCCAGATGATGATGCTGTCGTGAGCGACCTGGGCGTCGGTCGCTTCCGGCGCGAGCTGCACGTACTCCTTCATGTGCAGGATGGCCAGTTCGTAGAACTTGCGTTCCCCGGCAAGCGTCGCCAGATTGAACTGTCCTTCGGGCCAGGTAGGGAAAATATCGAGGGCGGCCATGTATTCTTTGATGGCCTTGTCGGTGTCTTTCTCCTTGAAAGCGTATTCGGCGAGCACCTGATGCTCATGAGCCGCCTCGGGCATGGCGGGTTTTACGGCGGCTTCGCGCCAGGTCTGGGCCTGGGTTTGGAAGTTCTGCCATTGGG